>JAFZIL010000060.1 GCA_017554385.1 Prevotella sp.
AAGTGAAGAGTGAAAAGTGAAGAGTGAAAAGTGAAGAGTGAAAAGTGAAGAGTGAAAAGTGAAGAGTGAAAAGTGAAGAGTGAAAAGTGAAGAGTGAAGAATTTGCTACCGCATTTTAAATGAAGAATGAGAATATGAAGAAAAAACTATTCAGTCTTACAGGCATGACCGTGCTGCTCTTTGCTGCCGTCATGTTCCAGAGTGCGAAGCCCGACGAGGTGATGACCAAGGAAGACGGTATGACCGTTGTCAACACCACGACCCTCAGCAAGGACGTCATCGGTTATATGGACGCCACCCCGCTGAAGATCTACATCAAGAAGGACAAGATCGAGAAGGTGGAGGCACTCAAGAATCAGGAGACACCGAAGTATTTCCTGCGTGTGAAGAAGCAGCTGCTCGACAAGTGGAACGGCATGAAGGTCAACGATGCCCTGAAGGCCAACGTCGACGGTGTCACGGGTGCCACGATGTCGTCGGATGCTGTGAAGGAAAACATCCGTCTCGGCCTTGAGTATTACAAGAAGCACAAGTAACTTCAGAAGTTCTTGCCTTGCAAGCGACCAAAGGTCGAGCGAGAAGAAGTTATAAGTCAAAAGACCAGCACTCGGGAGCGAGTGCTGGTCTTTTGCTTTTTGTGGAGATCTGAAAAAAAAGATGCCGCGCCCCACGGCGCAGCATCTTCAAAATACCAAAACAATTTATAATTATAACTAACTACTGATAGATTCAATACGTTTGAGGCTTACCAGCCAGGATTCTGCGTGATGCTGGGGTTCTGGTCCATCACTGAGATGGGGTAGGGGAAGAGGCGGCACTTCTCTGTGAAGCCAACCTCGAATCCTGCATCCTTTGCCTCGTGGGTGTGTACGATGTAGAAGCGGCTGTTAGCCTCTGAGCCATGCTCCCAAACCACGTTCTCGTCGGTCGACTTCACAGGACGGAACAGCTTGTCGAAGAGGTGAGGCACTGCCGAACCCTGCTTCTGCAGACGGGCGATGCAAGCCTGGTCGTAAGCACTGTTGTCGAGCTTGCTCCAACGTAGGATATCCTGGAAGCGGCAGCCCTCGAACCACAGCTCATAGCTCTTCTCTTCCTTCAGCACGTCGAGTGTAGCAGCAGCGCTGATGGTCTTCGAACCTGCACGGCTCTGAATCATGTTGATGTAGGTCAGGGCAGTACCTGGGTCGCCAGTACGGAGGCAGCACTCTGCATAGTTGAGCAGTACCTCGGCATAGCGCATGACTATGATGTTGTTGAGACGGCCATTGTCGCCATACATGCCACCATCGTTACAGTCGCTGGCACGGAGAATGTGCTTGAAGCCGAGATAGAACGACTGACCATAGAGACCCTGACCGATATCGGAGATACCAATCTCGGTAGAAGCCTTCTTCTCTTCGAGCGACATGTTGTTGAGATTGTCATCAGCATATTTCATGCCCTCGATGCCGGAAGTCTGATAGACAGCGTCGTCGATGTGCATCATCGTTGCCTTGAAACGCTTGGAGTCACCGTCGTTTTCGTGGAAGGCTATGCCATACCACTCAGGAATACCGATGGAACCCCATCCGTCGATACCGCAGTACTTGTTGGCAGGATTCACCTTGAAGTTACCGGCACGCCAGTTGAAGCAGTTGGCTTCCATCCAAGTAGAGTGGACACCTACGCCCGTCCACCAGTCGGCAGCAGGATTGTACTCGAGGTTGCACTCGAAAATCTTCTCAGGGCAACCATCGCCCTCTACATGGAAGAGGTTAGCGAAATCATCGCCCGAGACCAGTGCATACTTGCCAGAGTCTATGACTTTCTTCAGGGCGGTCTTGGCACCGGCGAAATCGCCAGCGAACATCAAAGCCTTACCTGCGAGAGCGTTGGCAAAGCCCTTTGTCACGCGGTATGCACCCTTCTTGTCGGCAGTGTTTGCACGCTCTGTCAAGTCGGCTTCGGCCTCCTGACACTCCTTGGCCACCCACTCATAGTACTCCTGTTGGGTCTTCTCGCCGTTGGGCACCAGAACGTCGGCATCGATGGGATGCTCAACGAAAGGCGGCTGGCCCCAGTAGCATGCAAGCAGGAAGTAGTTATAGGCACGAAGCACCCTGGCCTCGGCAATGGCCTGCTTCTGGAACTTGGTTTTTGCATCCTTGAAGTTGTCAATCAGGAGGTTAGCCTTGTAGATGGGGAAGTAGAGGAACCTGTAGTGATAGTCGATGGCCTCAGGTGTGTGCTTGTAACGGAACTCGTCGACCGATCCGCCAAACTCATGGTCACCATAGTTACCACCACCGTAGTTCACATCGTCGCCAGCGTGGTTGGCCATCACCTTTGCAGGAGTATAGATGCCAGGTCCATCACCGTTTCCACGACTCTCTGTGTAGAGTGTAAAGCTTTCGTAGGTGGCTGCTAGTGCAGCTTCGCAGTCAGCGTCGTTTTCGTAGAATGAGGGAATATCGGTAGCACCTTTCTGTTCGATGTCGAGTTGATCCTCACATGATGTCAATGCGACGCCCGAAACCAGCGCAAGCATTGGGATGATTATCTTTTTCATATTCTTTTTCGTTTTTCTGTTATCAATTATCTATCTTCAATCCTCAATCAATTTAGAATGTAACATTCAAACCGAAGACAACCTTCTTAGAGGTGGGATAGGTACCATTGTCGAAGCCACGGGCCGAAACGGTTTCAGTAACCTTGAGCGAGGAGCAGGCCTCGGGATCGGCACCAGGATAGTTGGTAATGGTGAAGAAATCGTCGAGCGATACAGAGACACGGAGGTTGTTGATGAACACCTTCTTCGTCAGCTCAGCGGGAATGGTATAACCCAGCTGAATCTGCTTGAACTTGAAGTAGTTGCCACTGAACACGGCAGCGTCAGAGCTGAAGAACGTCCAGTCGGTAGCCACGGTCTTCATGTCAGGATACTTGCTGTTGTCGCCTGCCTGGCGCCAAGAGTCCTTCCAGTAGGTGTTGATACCGTTGATTTGCGAACGGTCGGCCGAAACCATCAGGTTGTAGATCTTGCTGCCAGCCGAACCAGTACCGAACACGGTGAAGTCGAAGCCTTTGTACTCAAGGTTCAGGGTGATACCATAGGTGAACGAAGGAATGGCCGATCCCAGATCCTGCTGGTCGTCCTCTGTGGGAGCACCAGTAATGTTACCATCCTTGTCATAGTACTGAGCCTTACCAGTTGCTGGGTCTACACCTGCATATTTCCATCCACGGAAGTACCAGATCTCATGTCCCGGCTCGAAGTAGGGAGCCAGCTTGTTGTTGAAGCCGCTGATGCCGTCGCCCTTCATACGAGGCAGGGCCGAGTTCAGCTTCTGCACCTCGTTTTTCAGGGTCGAGAAGTTGGTGTTGACGCCATACTTCAGGTCGCCGATATGGTCGCGCCATCCGATTTCAACGTCAATACCGGTGTTGAGCACCTCACCCGAGTTGACCGTTGCAGAGCCGAAACCGAGCTCAGGCAGCGGAGTGATGGGAATCAGGAGGTCCTTCGTGGTTTTGCGATACCAGTCGAAGCCTACCGACAGACGGTTGCTGAGGAAGCGTGCGTCGAGACCGAAGTCGAGCTGCTCAGAGGTCTCCCAAGTCAGGTTGGGGTTAGAAATCTTGTTGGGAGCTGCACCTGTGATGGTAGCATCACCGAAACTGTAGTAACCACCTATGCTGATGGTGGGCAGATACTGGTAGTCTCTGAGTATATTGACGTTACCATTGCGACCCCATGATCCGCGGAGCTTCAGGAAGGATACAAGGTCTTCGCTAACAGCGTCCTTGAAGAACTTCTCGTTGCTAAGCACCCAACCTGCAGAGATTGAGGGGAAGGTACCCCAGCGGTTCGAGTCAGAGAGTTTCGACGAGTCGAAAGCATCACGACGGATATTGAACTGCAGGAAGTAACGACCGTCATAGTTGTAGCTGATACGTCCGAAATAGGAGAGCTCAGTATTATCAGTGGGTGCGAGATATCCGTTCTTCTTCAGGTGGGCAATACCATTGTCGTTCAGGTATTCCATGTAGCGATAGTTGGGAGCTGCATCACCCTTCAGGATCTGCTTAGTATCTGAAGATGTGATAGCGGTGTTGTCCGTATGAGTCTTTGCAAACGACATACCGGCCATAGCACCGATGCTGTGCTTACCAAATTCTTTGTTGAAGTTCACGAAGTTCTCCCACTGGTAGTAGAGACCAGCATTGGTAGCAGCAGAGATAGAATAGCTGCTGCTCTGAGCCATTGTCGACAGCCACCAAGGCTGGCTATAGTCATGACTGTTGCTCTGAGAGATACGATAGCCGAGACGTGAGGTGTAGGTCAGCCAGCTGACGGGACTGAAGTCGGCAGACAGCGTACCACGTACGGTGATACCCTCGCTCTTACCGTTCTGACGGTCGCGCATGGCCAGGGGGTTACCCGTTGCATCCTCAATATACTTTGAGGTGCCATACCAGATGGGGTTGGCGTCGGTATAGCCGGGAGCAGTCATCACATTGCCGTGATTGGCCAGGTCGGGATCGATCCAGCGGTTCTTCATATTCTTACCCATGTCGTCGAGACTGTAGACGTAGGCCGGGGTGAGCGGGTCGATAGAGCAGACGGAGTTGAGGAACGACTGATAGCCACCAGCCACTTCCTTTTTCTCCCATTTCTCGACGGAGGTGTTGCTGGTCACTTTCAACCAGTTATAAATCTGATAGTCGGCATTCACCTGTGCAGTGAAGCGCTTGTAGACGTCCTTGTTGCCCTTGACAATACCGTCGTTGTCGACGATGCCGAGGCCCGCAAGGAAGTGGCCCTTCTGGTTACCACCCTGCACGGTGATGTTGTGCTGCATGCTCCAGCTGGTATCGAATACCTCGTCGTACCAGTCGGTGTCAAGTGTCTTGCCACCGTAGGCATTGGCCTTCACCATCTCGTCGGTGAGGTTGCCGATGTACTTCTGATACTCAATGTAGTCGGCAGCATTGAACAGGTCGGCCTTCTTACCAAGCGACTGGCTGGCAGCCTTCAGGCTATATGACACCTGAGCCTTGCCTCCGCTCTCTGCACCGCTCTTCGTGGTGATCAGCACGACACCGTTACCTGCCTGTGCACCATAGATGGCAGCCGAGGCAGCGTCTTTCAGAATCTCCATCGACTCAATCATCGTGGGGTCGAGGTACTGGATGTTGTCGACTTTCAGACCGTCGACGATGAGCAGCGGGCTCAGGTTACCGGAGTTCGACGAATAACCACGCACGCGAATCTCGGCAGCCGTACCAGGCGAACCGCTATTAATAATCTGTACGCCCGTAACCTTACCTTGCAGAGCCGAACCGGCATCAGTCGTGCTCAGGTTCTTGATGGCATCGCCATTGATAGAAGCAACGGCGCCCGAGAGGTCGCTCTTCTTCTGGACACCATAACCGATGACCACCACGTCGTCAAGACGGTTGGCATCTTCCTGCATCACGATAAGGAGGTTGTCGCGGCCACCAATGTTCACTCGCTGAGTGATGTAGCCGATGTACGAGATCATCAGTTGACCATTCTGGTTGGCATTAACGCTGAATTTACCGTTTACGTCAGTAACGGCTCCTCCTTTCGTTCCCACCACTTTCACCGATGCACCGATAACGGGTTCACCGGCCTGGTCCTTCACCGTTCCTTTGACGATGCTCTGAGCCAATGCTCCAAGAGGGAGCAAACAGAGCAGGAA
Organism: Prevotella sp.; assembly: GCA_017554385.1. Taxonomy (GTDB): domain Bacteria; phylum Bacteroidota; class Bacteroidia; order Bacteroidales; family Bacteroidaceae; genus Prevotella. The sequence goes on from JAFZIL010000060.1 coordinate 5,709, forward strand.
CAAAAGTGCTAATGGCTTTCGTAACGATTTGAATTTACTCATACTTTTAGTTTTTTAGATAAATGGTTATTATTTGGTAGGTTAATTGTTATATCGAAACGACGGCTGTTGATTAATACACGGCTGTTGATTAATATATGTTGATTATGGTTGACATCTTTTTATTAAAGGTGGTTAATCAAGGTTACATTCGTATGTCCGAAATTTGTCGCGAAATTAGTTGAAATCGTTTCAACACCTTTGTTCTTATGTCGCATTTGTTTTTCCGTAGGTTGCAAGGTGGTGGTGGTTGCACTTTTCTATTTGTTGTGATACAAACGAAAAAAGATAATATACAAAAGGAATCATCGCCGGTAGGCTTATGCTGATGTCCCAAATCTAAAAATTGTACAAATCTACCAGCATTCGTATCATTGTCAATCATTCCGTTGCCCATTCCCGCACTACCTTTGCCAACGAAAATTAACTGATTCTCAAAATAACAAAAAACTGCAATGTCAAAAACTACTTTTATCAAAACAATAATCCTCGCAGCAGGGATGCACTTTGTTGGGAGTGCTGTGTGGGCGCAGACAACCCGTACTTGGAATTTTACTGACAACACCAAGTGGAGCACTATTGCTGCCAGTGAGAATTCTGTATATTATGCAACAGATGGAAGTGTTTCGGATGCTACCGCATTTGATGCCTCAACATCTATATGTATGCAAGCAACAAATGGTTTCACTTATTTTACAGACCATTATGATTTTGGTGGCCATTCTACGTCGACAGGATCAGGAAGTCCTGACAAAGACTATATGAGCATTGTGGTGCCAGCAGAATACACTTTGACGATAAATGGTGGCTTGGTCTATAGCAACACTCAAAGTAATGCTTTAAATATAATGGTTGGTGGTGTAATAAAAGTTGGCTATGGTTCAACCGATTATACAGACCTCGTATATGCAAATCATACGGGTTCCGCCGTTACAGCTTATATTTATACTCCATCTGTAAATACCGGAAGACGCATAAATATTAAAACTATTACACTAACCAGTGGAATAGAAACGCAGACTGCTATAACTGGCAATACTTCATGGGACTTTACCAAAAGGAATTATACCGCAAATTATGATGGTACAATAATCGATAATATCTATTTGGGTAATGGTGTTCAGCAAGTAAGCAATTCGTCTATAAGGTTTGGAGGCACTGGAAATCCATCAGCAAGTAATGATTATACCGTACAGATAAAGATTCCAGCAAATCAGGCTATAGGTTTGCTATTCAATATGGGCGGTTCAAATGGTAGGAAGTCATATTTAACTGATGGAACAAGTACTTTGTGTGAAATTAATGCAGGGAATGGCAGCAAAGATGTAACCGTAAGTCTTGTCCCTTCAGTGAATGAACGTACACTTTATTTCTATAATAGTAATTACCATAGTGATTATGGTTGGATTAAATATCTTTACGTTTACACCAAACAGACAGTAAGCATAGGCAGCACTGGCTGGGCTACGCTCTACACGCCTTGTGCTCTTGACTTCTCAGGAACAGGCCTTACTGCATACACAGCAACCTGTTCAGAGGCCACGGTGACGCTGACGGAGGTTAGTAATGTACCTGCAGGTACAGGTGTGGTGTTGAAAGGAACTCCTAATACTTCTTACGACATACCTGTGACTGGAAGTTCCTCAACGGAAAAAGGACATCTGACAGGTGCTTTCCTGACAGCGACTGCTTACAATGCATTTACTGATCCTGAATACACCATCTATGTACTAACTCCCGTAAACGATGGAGCTGGTGTTCAGTTCAATCCTGTAACCAGTGGTTCGATCGCTGCAGGAAAGGCATTCTTGAAGATTAATGGTGGTGCTTCGGCTCTTTCTCGTCCTCTGAATGTTGTGTTTGCTAATGAGACAACCTCTATAAGTGAAAAGGGAATGGTGAAGGCTGAAAATGCTACCACTCATTATTACGACCTACAGGGCCGCCGTGTGGCCCAGCCTATAAAGGGACTGTATATAGTAAATGGTAAAAAGGTAATCATCAAATAAACATAGGAGGAAATAGAATATGAAAAAGACATATATCAAGCCCACAACGAGTCTGTTCGAGATTAAAGGAAAGCAGGCATTGCTACAAGCTTCTTATAATAAAAGTCTCGGTACGACTGGCGTTGATGGAAGTGCTGCTCTTTCCCGTGGCGGCGATGACTTCTGGGACGATGATGAGGAATAATCATAAATGAGTAGTTTTAGTTATAGTATTGTTAGTGACTTTTTTATCGTAGTGCGACAGTGTCCGAGATGGATTCTGTCGCACCTTTTTTTTGTGACCGTCGCAAAAGAGGGAGAATTGTACTCTATTACAAGAAAACGAACGAAATGACAGGGTAAAAAGACTCCAATTGATGTATTTTTGTGGTCAGAACAAACAAATATAACGAAAAGACATGAAAAAACTATTAACCATTGTCATTGGTCTGATGCTTGTCACTACCGCATCGGCCGGAACGAAAGCCCTGTTCCTGACAGGCGGACAGTCGAACACCGACGGACGACTCTATGCCACTACGCTGCCCGCTTACCTACAGTCAGCCAATACTAACTGTTTAGTGTCGTATCATGCGGCTTACTCGGAGTCGCGTTTGGGAAAGTTCTATGCCTATTATCCTACCAGTGAGGGAATCGGCCAGCCTGGGCGATGGGCCTACGATGCCGTCGCCTATTATTATATAGCACAGGCGCTGCAGGAGACGTTCTATGTAGCGAAGACCAGCTATGGTGGTACGAGCATCCATCCGGGCGTGAGCAACTCTGGTGGAACGGTGAACGGTGCTCCCTTCATTGACGGCTATGGCAGTGGCTACCACTGGAGTGCAGACCCCACTTTCCTGGCAGCAACGGCTATTGCCGGCACAAACTTTGTAAAGAACGAGACTACGTATACGGGTCAGTCGATGCTGTTGGCGTGGATTGCCAATATCGATGCGGCCATCGATGCCATCACTGCTCAGGGCGACACCCCCGACATCAAGGCGATCATCTGGCATCAGGGCGAGAGCGACCGCAATGCCGGTGGCTACTACGAGAACCTGAAGGCAATGGTGAAATATGTACGCGACCATCTGGTAGAGAAGACTGGCGAGTCGAAGTATGCCTCGCTGCCTTTCTTCTGCGGCACCATCCCCCATGCCTCGTCGCTCTACAGTTCGGCAGTGGAGAAGGCCTTCTTTACTTTAGAGGACGAGGATGCCAACTTCCATGCTGTAGATCTGCGCGACCTGACGATGCTTAGTGATACCAAGCACTTCGATGCCCCATCGGCAGAGCTCTTCGGCAAGCGCCTGTATAACCGCATGGTGGACGAGCATGTCATCACTGGTGACAAGCTCGACGTGGAATATGCACAGGTAGATTATTCCGACTTCGGTACCGATGAGTTCGTGGGTGAGACAAAGACCTGGGATTTCAATGGCTATACCAGTGACCTTGTTACGAGCACTACGATTCAGGACAATCTCTATCTCCACTCTAACGGCATGAACTCGCGTAGATTTCTGTCGCAGTCGCCTGTGGTGAGCAGCGTGACTTTTGCTGATGGTACTGAGGTCAGCGTAAGCCGTGTGCTGACATCCAACAATGGTGGTGCCTACCAGTGGAGTCCCTCTGACATCGTTGATACGTATAATGCATCAAAAAGATTCACATTGACCATAGCCGCCAACGTTCTGTATCCAGGGCGCTTCAGTGTGATGATGAGCGTTCCAAGTGCAACGACGGAAGTTCCTCAAACAGCCAAGCTTATCTTTAACGGAAAGGTAGTAAAAGAGTTGGCCTTTACGAGCAATGCCCCGCAGGAACTCTATTTCGATGCTCCGGCTGCCGGTACCATCTATATGTATTCTGGAAGTCAGTTCTCGCTCTATGCCGTTCGCTACGTGCCTACCGTTGACCGCACCGGCCAGCGCACCGTGACCACCGATGCCGATGGCTATGCACCGTTCGGTAATATCACGGGGGCCAATCTCGGACTGCCCTCAGGGCTGACGGCATGGGCTGTGGTTCCTTCTGCAGAGAGCAACGAGAAGGTGGATATGAACCAGCTCTTGGGCGTGGACAAGGGCACGGCAGCTCTGCTGCAGGGCGCTCCCAGCACCCAATATGTGCTGCCTTTTGCCTGGACGGCTCAGGAGTATGAGGGTGAGAATGACATGACTGCCCAACAGACTACCGGTGAGATAGAAGAGACCTCAGGCGAGGATTTCATTAACTACATCTTCGCCAACAAGCAGTTTACCAAGGCCTCAAGTCCCGTCAGCGTGGCTGCTGGCTCTGCCTACCTCAGCATCAGCAATGGTGCTGCCCATTGTGACAATAGCACGCTGACCTTCGATGAGCCTGAGGCAGATGCAGAGACCGACTGCGGACGAGACTTCGGAGCTGAGGTTGTGGTTAGCGAAGCCAGGACGTGGACGCTGGAAAGCATGACGGTGCCAACTTATCAGGATACGGAGGCAGTGGAGTATAACGGATTGTATAGCAAGGCACAGGGCGGTTCTAACAATCGTTCCTGGAAGACAGGAACAGCCAACGTCAGCACCTCTTTCTCTGACGGCACGGAAGTAACCGCCACACGCTACTACACGCTCAACAACGATGCGGGTAGCAGCTCAACATCGGGTACGGCCACCGCTGCCAAGGCAGGAATGTACGACTACTTTGCCATCAACGCCCTCTATCCCGGCACGTTCTATGCGCTCATATCCTCGGGTGGTGATGCAGAAAAGACGCATAGCATCTATTTCAATGGCACCTCAGTTGCCACCAAGACCACGACTTCAACGACGGTAGAGGAGCTGAAATACACGGCAACCGAAGCTGGCACGTTCGTCTATCATTCTGGCTTGAGCGGCAGCCGCGTCTATGCCTTCCGTTTCGTCCCCACTACCGACAACACGGCTCTGCGTCAGGCCACGATGAACGCAGAGGGCTATGCCACGTTTACGAATATCGCGCTGGCACCGCTGACGCTGCCCGATGGCTTGGAGGCCTACGCCTTGTTGCCCGGAGATATCGATGATGACGTGACAAAGAAGGTGGAGGCAACCGTCATCGGTAAAGGTGAGGCCGTGCTGCTGAAGGGTAGTGCGGGCGAGACCTACACCATGACTATCGATAACACGCAGACCTCGGACGTAGATGGCGAGAACCTGTTGAAGCCCGTGCTGGCATGGAACAAGCCTTTGGCTAACAACACCGAGACAGGCAACGCCCAGTATATACTCAATGGCGATGTCTTCACCAAGGCCGACGGCACTACTAAGGTCTATCAGAAGGGGGCCATCCTCAGTGTGCCTACAGCAAACGTGATGGCAAACTACGGGACGGTGAAGCTGACACCGGAGGGTATAGGCTTCGACAAAATCGAAGCCCACACTCTTTTCGGAAATGATGAGGTAGTGACGCAGGAGACTATCTGGCTCACGGGCGACATGACGACGCCCGGTAGCGATGGCGTAGTGCAGCAGTTGAACGGTCTCTATGGTCGCGGACAAAAGGATTCCAAGAACCGTTCGTTCTTCAAGGCAAGTGGAAATGGCTCTGCCACCTTCAGTGACGGTACAGCTGTCAATTGGACAAGTCACCTCTATATTAATTATGACTACAACAGCAGTTGGACGCTGAATGCTTCAACTACTGCCAACACCACCACTTGTGGTGATTATCTGGCTGCCAATATCGCTGTGCCTGGCACGTTCTATGTGCTGTTCAGCAGTAAGGATGCAAGCCAAGAGCGCACCCTCGACCTCTACTATGAGGGCACAAAGTCTGCTTCTGCCACCTCAACGGGTTCTGGCGACATCAAGGAGATTAAATACGAGGTAGCTGAGGCTGGTACCTTGGTTCTCGACTGCCGCAACACCTGTCGCGTCTATGCCCTGCGCTTCGTGCCTGCCAATGCTGGTGTCTATAACCGCGTGACCGCTATCGGCTGGGGCTCTATGTCGCTGCCTTATCCCGCAGTGGTGCCCGATGGCACTTGTGTCTACTATGTCTCCGACTATGAAGACGGCACAGAGACCGGTACGCTGACGCTGACGAAGGTAGATGCCGGTGGCGTGATCCCCGCCAAGCAGGGTTTCCTGTTTAACGGTGGGCAGGGCCTCTACCGTTTCGAGAAGTCGATGACACCGGGTTCATGGACAGGTAACATGCTCGTGGGTACTGCCGATGCAGCGATGACTGGTTACGACCATACCAATGCTGCCGATCCCATCTACGTGCTGGCCTCGCTTGATGCTAATACCGTAGGTTTCAAGAAGTTCACGGGCACCAGCATCGCCCGGTATAAGGCTTATCTACAGCTTGGCACCATGCCCACGGCTCGTGCCTTCCGCATCAGCATCGATGAGATGGTGGATGGTGGAGGGTTGATGGTGGATGGTGGATGGTTGATGGTGGATAGTGGAAGGTTGATGGTGGATGGTGGAGGATTGAAGACATACTATAACCTGAGTGGTCAACGTGTCAATGCGAATCATAAGGGTATCGTGATCAAGAACGGCAGGATGGTATTTGTGAAGTAACGAAAACGAAAACGAAGACGAAAACGAAAATGAAAAAGAGATATATTGAGCCTGCAGTGCTTATAACGTATGTAGAGCCACTGCGAATGACATGCTCGAGTGTCCTCGGTGTTACGGGTACCGGCAACATGGACACCGAGGTCAGTGACGAGGAGACCGATGAGTATCTGACACGTCGCAATTACAACCTATGGGATGAAGAGGATGAAGAGGAAGAAGAATATTGGTAATCGAATAATCATACTGCTTGCCGCTGTATGTTGTCAGGTAAGTGCTCAGCAGGTCAGTGTCGCGCCGTATTACGGTGGACGGCAGGCCGCGTTGAGCCTGACGTTTGATGACGGTCTCGAAGACCAGTACACACTGGCTTTTCCCCAGCTGAAGGCACGGGGACTGAAAGCGACCTTTGCCGTCATCGGCTCGAAGGTAGGTGGTGTCATGCGCTCCAAGCAGGACCGTCACGACGGCATCGATGGCACACCCTGCATGACGTGGGCAATGCTGCGTGAGATGTCCTCCGAGGGAATGGAGATAACTAACCACGGCTGGCAGCACCAGAACGTCACCCGACTCAGTGGTGAGGCTTTGCGCTATGAAGTGCAACACAACGACAGCGTCATCTTTCAACAGACAGGACAGTTCCCGCGAACCTTTTTCTATCCCGGCAACAACAAGAGCGAAGAGACCATCGCTTTCTGCGAGCAGGGCCGGGTGGGCAGTCGCACCTATCAGGTGAGCATTGGTTCGAAGCGTAACAGCGCATGGCTCCGCCAATGGGTTGACGGACTTATCGAACAAGGTCAATGGGGTGTCGGTATGACCCACGGTATAGCCCGTGGCTACGACCATTTTGGCGATCCTCAAGTGCTGTGGACTTTCTATGACTATCTGGTAGAGAAACAGGACGAGTTGTGGGTGGCACCGTTCTCTGAAGTCTCTGCATACGTGAAGGAGCGTGACAATGTGCACCTGACAGTAGAGAAGACGCCCGTTGGCATCTGTATCACCCCAATCATCACGCTCGATCGCCAATTGTTTTCGCAACCGCTCACACTGGTCATTGACAGTCAAGATGTGTTGTCGGTCACGCAGGGTGGACAATCACCCATCCCCGTCTTTCATCATCAGGGAAAAACGCTGTTCGATATCGATCCATTCGGAGATTGCGTACAGGTTGTTCTTTCGGCACAGGCCCAGACAGAACGCCCCACGATGGGCTGGAGTTCATGGAACACATATCGTGTAAACATCTCTGACTCGCTCATCATGCGGCAGGCTGATGCGATGGTGATGAAGGGACTGAGAAAGGCTGGCTATCAATATGTGAACATCGATGACGGCTATTTCGGAGGTCGCGACAAGACATCGGGACGGTTGCTCATTCATCCGAGGCGCTTCCCTAACGGACTGAAACCCGTGGTGGACCATATCCACCGCTTGGGTCTGAAAGCAGGCATCTATAGCGATGCAGGGCGCAATACATGCGGCAGTATATACGATGCTGACACTATCGGCGTGGGTGTTGGACTCTACGGGCACGACCAGCAGGACTGCGACCTGTTCTTCCGTGAACTGGGCTTCGATTTCATCAAGGTGGACTACTGCGGCGGACGGCCCCATCCCAAGGGCGACACCCTCTCTCTCGACGAACATACCCGTTATACGGAGATTGCCGAGGCTATTCGTAAGACGGGACGAAAAGATGTGCGACTGAATGTCTGCCGATGGGACTATCCTGGTACATGGGTCTCAGATGTGGCCTCTTCCTGGCGTATGTCACAGGACATCCGTCCCAAGTGGGAGTCGGTGAAGAACATCATCCAGCAGAACCTCTACCTCTCGGCCTACGCCGGCGGCGGTCACTACAACGACATGGACATGCTGGAGGTGGGACGCGGCATGAGTCAGGAGGAAGACCATACTCACTTCGCTGTGTGGTGCATGATGTCATCGCCCTTGCTCATCGGTTGCGACCTGATGAAGATAAAGCCAGAGACCTTGAACCTGCTGACCGACCCGCAGCTGATAGCCATCAACCAAGACCCTCTTGGCCTGCAGGCCTACGTAGCCAAACGTCAGGGCGACTGCTACGTATTAGTCAAGGATGTCAAGAAACTGAACGATACAGAGCGTGCCGTCGCTTTTGTCAATCTATCGGACGAGGAGCAGACGATAAACCTTGACTTGCGAGACATTGACTTGGTAGGCGATGCCTTGTCGGCAGCGATGCCTCCGCATGCTACTCGCATCTTTGTGGTCAAGGGCAAGCAGCGCTTACAACGTCGGATATACGAGGCCGAGACGGCTTTCCTTACAAGCTACCAGGAACTCAAGAATAACCAAGCCTACCTGACGGCTATCTATGAAGAAGACGTCCGTTGTAGTGGTGGCGTGAAGGCATCGTGGTTGGGTGGACGTGCAGATAACGACATGCGTTGGCGTGATGTCTATGTCGACAAGGCGGGGCGCTACTGCCTGCGTCTTAATTGTCTGACGGATGAATCGCGTACTATGTATATTGATGTCAACGGCAGAACCGTTGACTCGCTGTCCTTCCACGTGAATGGCGAGCAGACCGTCTTTGCAGACCTGCTGGCAGGATGCAACGAGGTGCGCCTGTGGAATGCCGAGGGGCGTATGCCCGATGTGGATTATATGATTGTCGATGACCATCCTGTGGCCTTTGGCAGACTAACTGTTGAGGGACGCGTAGAGCCATTAGGCCTTGATGACCTTCACCCCCGTTTCGGCTGGCAACTCGTGTCGGGCGAAAACGATGTACGCCAGACTGGGTATCGCATCATCGTCTCTTCATTCCCAAATGACCAAATCATCTGGGACAGTGGTGAGATGCAGAGTGATAGTTCACAGTGGGTGGCCTACAAAGGTTCTGCATTACAGCCCAATAAAGATTATTACTGGCAAGTACGTGTGACCACCAATAAAGGGATTTCTGACTGGAGTCGTGTGCAGAAATGGAGTATGGGGCTTCTTGATGCTGGTAACTGGAAGGGCGACTGGATCGGTCTTGACTCGCTGACCGATGATGTGAAGTTGGAGCGTCACAGTCGTATTGCTGCCCGTCATCTTCGCAAGGACTTCCAGATAAGCAAACCGCTGAAGCGTGCTACGGCTCATGTCTGTGGTCTGGGTTATTATATTTTGAATATCAATGGTCAGCGCATAGGCGACTATCTCCTTGCACCTGCCCCTACCCAATACGATAAGGCTGCCATCTACGACACCTACGATGTAACCTCTTACATCTTACCTCATACATCATACATCGAAGCTACCCTCGCCGGCGGTTACTTCTTTCCTCCGACGCAGAACTACCAGACGAACGTGCGTTCGGCATACGGCATGCCGAAGCTACTGCTGAACCTTATCATCGAGTATGAGGACGGCACCACCGAGACCATTGCTACCGACAGCACGTGGCAGGTAGCAGTCGACGGTCCTATCCGCTATGCCAACCTCTACGACGGTACGCTCATCGACTACCATATGAAACCAACACAGTGGATGCCCGCACAGGTGGTTGAGGCACCCTGTCAGACACTCCGTGGCAATACGCTCGGCGGTGTGAAGGTATATGCTACGGAGCAGATAAAAGGAATCGTGAAAGTCGATGAAGAGAAGTTTATCCTCGATTTCGGCACAAACAATACCGGGCGCGTCTATTTGCCAAAGGTGACCATTCCCGAAGGTGACACCATACGCATACGCTATGCCGAAACGCTGCAAATTGACGGGAAGAGTGTGTCTACTCCCCTCCCTATGGGGGAGGGGTCGGGGGTGAGGCTTTACACCGCCAACCTTCGTCAGGCTCAGAACACCGACCTCTTCGTGGGTAACGGTTCTTCCGTTACCATAACCACTGAGTTCCTTTGGCACGGCTTCCGCTATTTGGAAGTGACAGGCCTTAGTGAAAAGGATGCAAGACGTATCACCCGCCAGCTGATGACCGACGACCTACTCTCTACTGCATCTATCGATATGAACGAGGACGATGGCATGATCAACAAGATTCTGGCTAATGCCCGTCGTGGCATCCTCTCCAACTACAAAGGCATCCCCATGGACTGTCCGCAGCGCGACGAGCGCATGCCGTGGTTGGGCGACCGCACGATGGGCTGTTTCGGTGAGAGCTACCTTACGAACAACCACACCCTCTACGCCAAGTGGTTGCAGGACATCTGCGATGCCCAGCGTAAAGATGGCAGCATCAGCGATGTGTCGCCTGCCTACTGGAGGCTCTACAACGGTAATATCACATGGCCTGCAGCCCTGCCTTTCGGCTTAGAGATGCTACGGTTGCAATATGGCGATGAGCGACCCATGCGTGAACATGCCGAGAACGTAAAGCGATTCCTACAGTTTGCCAAGCAGAAATCGGGTAAGGACGGACTCATCACCTACGACCGCTATGGCGACTGGTGTGTGCCGCCAGCCTCGCTCGATGAAGTGCTCACGAAAGATAGTACCCGCATGACCGACGGTGCCCTCATCTCCTCGTGCTATTACTATTATATCTGTAAGATGTTAGCCCACCCCCAGCCCCTCCCCAAGGGAGGGGAGAACGATGCTGCGTACTTCGCAGCTGAAGCTGAAAGGACGAAGGCTGCCATCAACCGCACGTTCCTACACGACGGCTGCTATGCCAACGGCACCGTCACCGCCAACCTCCTGCCCTTAGCTATGGACATCATACCCGATAGTGTCCGCGAGGTAGTGAAGGAAACCTTCATAAGGAAGGTAACAACTCCCCTCTCCAGTCGGAGAGAGGCAAGGGGTGAGGCTTTCCATATCGACTGCGGTGTCATCGGCATTTCCTGGCTCATGCGCTATCTGTCGCGTGCCGGTCTGGGTGATATAGCCTATCAGATAGCTTCCACCAAGACCTATCCCGGATGGGGATATATGGTGGAGAACGGAGCTACCACCATCTGGGAGCTGTGGAACGGCAACACCGCCAATCCCTCGATGAACTCCGGCAACCATGTGATGATGCTGGGCGACCTCATCCCCTGGGCTTTTGAGTGTCTGGCGGGCATCGCCCCCGACCCTGCTCGGCCCGGTTTCAAGCACGTCATCATGCGCCCCGACTTCAGTATTGAGGCGCTCAACGGTGTCACCGCCACTTATCCCTCCATTTATGGTGATATCAAGAGTACGTGGAGCCGACAGGACGGAAAAGTGATTTGTACGGTGACCATCCCTGCCAATACTACCGCCACTCTCTACCTGCCAGATGGAAAGAAGAAAGAAATAGGCTCTGGAACCTATCAATATGTAACAACTCTTTCTATGAACGGTATTAAGAAATGAATTAGTTCCCAAAGAGAAAGACATCACCCCGTCGAGTGGGCATTGGCGCTTCCCAAACAGTTGGGACAAGGACAAGATAGACGTATTGGAGAAGTTCCTCGGCCACTGTCTTGACATCTGCAAGCAAGGGGCCTCGCCCATGAACATTGAGCATTATGCCATAGCCTGTGCCACCGCCCACATCAAGGAGACTATGCCCTTGCTGCAGCGGCTCTTTACCGAGTTGAGCTTCCCCACGATGATTCTCACTGACGGTGCGAAAGAGTTGAAACGGGTCATGAACGACAGCAAGATACCCTTCTTCTGCCTGTATCCCAGTATGGACAAATACCTGCACGACAAGGAGGAACTCTCTCAACTGGACGAGGCCGACTGGGCAGCAATGGAAGATGACTATTCTGATGCTTATGATGATGACTCCATCTACGACTCATCGGAAACAGCCAAACGCTATACCGTCCGCATTGAGCTGACTGGAGGCCCTGAGCCAGTAGTACGTACGCTCCAAGTGCCATCGAACATGTATCTCACGCCCTTTACCGAACTGCTCATGCTCAGCTTTGGCCGTCAGGACGTACCCGACCACTACGAGTACAGCGACGAAGACATGCGTTTTCTGCCCGATGCCGACGACCATGCGCAGACGTATCCGTGACTTCGAGGAGGAGAACGAAGATATCATGTAGCTAATCAAACTTCAACCATCCACAGCCATACCTCCTTGAAACGGGCGGCATAGAGGGCGGTGGTCTTCATGTTAAAAAGATGTTTGACATTTGAGCGGACATTATTCGCCCTTTCCGTTTCGCACCGCTTTAGATATAATTCCGTGTATCATTTCGTGGCTAAATTCTTCTCCAATTTCTATTTTGCTATACATCTATACACTAAAATTGTCTGAAATATCAATGTATAAAGGTGTTCTGGATGTTTCCAACTATACATAAAACGTTGTGAAATAACGATAAATAAAGGATTACGGACAATTTTTATGTAGAGATAGAGAAAAATTCATGAAGAGCCACGAAAATTGTACTTCGAGAGCAAGTGGCGCAGTCAGGGGATGGTCTATCTGATAGTTGAGCGGTAAGTGTTTTGCGGATAAAATCCGCAAATAATAGGACGGAACGGGCGGTGCAAAAAAAGGACGGAACGGGCGGTGCAAATAAAAGGACGGAACGGTCGGTTGTTTCGCAAACTTTTTGTACCTTTGCAGCAAACTTAGTATAAGTTCCGTTCTTTTACGGAAATTCTATTTCCGCTATCAAATCGACAATACGTAGATACCCCCCACCAAAGCAGTGACCCATGACCAATAATGACCGCCCACTTCCACAGCACGAAACCTTCACCTGGCTGGAACCCGGTGCATGGCGTAAGCCTTGTATCGTACATGTGACGATGGTGGCCAATGGTCGGCAGACCCTGTTTGGCAATCTCGCGCACAATGGCGACAAGGCCACGGTAGAGAAGACACCCATCGGGTGGGCACTTGTCCATCAGCAGCAGCGCATGCTGGAACTCTGTCCGGAAGTGAAGATCCTTGCCGACAAAGTGATGCCCGACCATCATCACATAGTGCTACAGGTGCAGCGAACGATGCCCCGTAGTATTAAAGAGGTGTTACGCGGGTATATGCAGGGATGCAAGGCTGAGGCACGCAAGTTGGGCTTTATGGACAATCTATACGATGCGCCGCCCTACTACCGTGTCCTCACGCACAAAGGTCAGCTACACGCCATGATAGAATATGTCTATGCGAATGCCGAGCGGGCTTGGCAACGCAAGCAGCATCCTGACCTCTTTCGGATGCACAGGGATACTGTGCTCTGTGAGCTGCCGTTTACCTCAATGGGCAACCATTTCCTGTTGGATTGGCCTGACCGCCAGTTGGTTGAGATGTCACGTAGTGCTGACAGCGCTTCTATCGAGGGACGGCTGAAAGAAGTGTTGGCAGCTGCCCATAATGGTGCGGTGACCTATACGGCTGCCATCAGCAATGGTGAGCGGATTATTGCACGGACTGTTCGTGAGCAGGGCTTCCCTTTGGTGGTGCTGTTGGCAGACGGTTTTCCTGCCGAGGGGTCTCCCCACGAGCGTTTTTACAAACCGGGAGGAGTATATTTCGAAGCCTGTTCAAAGGGTCGTCTTCTGTTGATGGAGCCTAAAGAGAGTGCTTACGAGCATCCCACTATCACCAATATGGTGGAAGATGCCCTCCGCAAAAAGGCGGAAACCAGGCACTACGCCTATACTGCGGTGCCCCACGATTCTAAGCGCTACCGTTTCGTGGCGCTGAACGAGATAGGACGGTTGCTTGTTACGCAAGGAAATGGTTTTGCGGATGGAATCCGCAAATAAAAGGACGGAACGAAAAAGGACGGAACGAGCGGTGCAAAAAAAGGACGGAACGAAAAAGGACGGAACTGGCGGTGAAAAAAAAGGACGGGACAGGCGGTTGTTTCGCAAACTTTTTGTAACTTTGCAGCAAACTATTCGATATAACGAATACAAACAGGAATAATAACCGGACGAGAGACATTATTCAATAACTAAAACCAAACGAGTATGAGAAGATTTACGCTATTCCTCATCATCCTGATGGGAGTGACCGCAGGAGCGGGCGCTCAAGTAAACAAGACGGCTGCACGCATCCCCGCCGAGACGCAGCTCTATCTGCAGAAGCTCGAAACGAGCAAGATGCCAGAGGCCCGGAAGGAGGCCCGGCTCTTCGTGTCCTGTACCTCTGACGCCACCGCCAAGGCAGTGGCAGAGCGTGTGAAGGCATTAGGTGCCAAGCCGCAGGGTACGGTAGGCCGCTATGTGATGGTCAGCACGCCCGTCGTCCTGGTTGAACAGATTGCAGCCCTCGAAGGCGTGACCTATGTCAGCAAGGGTCCCGAGGTGAGTCTGAAAACCAACATCTCGCGCCAGGTGACTGGCGTCGACAAGGTGCATGCAGGAACGGCTCCGCTGCCGCAGGCCTTCACAGGCAAGGGCGTCGTGGTGGGCATCCTCGACACTGGCTTTGACTTCACCCATCCTGTCTTCAAGGATGCCGATGGCAACCTGCGCATCAAGGCCGTCTATTGTGCCGCCATGACACCCAAGGAAGGTGATGCACCCGTGGTGACCCTCGACGAGACCGAGCTGGCTGGCGTGGCCACTACCGATGCGGAGAATATCATCGCCATGGAGACCGACAATATCGCTCAATCGCACGGCACGCACTGCGCTGCTACGGCTGCCGCTACCCACTGGAACGGCTTTGGCGGCATGGCTCCCGAGGCCGACATTGTGCTCTGTCCCTTCAGCAAGACGGATAAAGAGGTGCAAGATGTGGACAACAGAGCCTACTACATCATGCAAAGCATACAGTATGTACGCGACTATGCCCTGCGCCAGGGTAAGCCATTCGTTATCAGCATGAGCATGAACCAGCAGGACGGACCGCACGACGGCACGAGCGTTGTGTCGTCGATGTTAGATCGGATGGTTACCGAAGGCAATAACATCGTGCTGGCATCGAGCAACGAGGGTGGCGACGCCTGTTACGTCAACCACCAGTATGCTGCCAACGACACGCTGCACACCATTATCGACGGTAACGTCCAGGCCTACGCCTACACGCGCGAGCCTGGTGAGATCAGCCTGCAGATAGGTCTTTTCAACCTTCAGACCCTTCAGGAGGAGCCCTGGCGTTCGAAGCCGTTGCGGAGTACTGACGGCAACTTGAGCATCGACTTTGATTTCACCAATGGCCAGACCGTCACAAAAGGCAACGTCCCTGCCGACGTGATTGAGGACCTCAGGGAAAAA
This sequence comes from Prevotella sp., assembly GCA_017554385.1. Classification (GTDB taxonomy): domain Bacteria; phylum Bacteroidota; class Bacteroidia; order Bacteroidales; family Bacteroidaceae; genus Prevotella. Next base: position 21,442 of record JAFZIL010000060.1, read on the forward strand.
CTCTCTGAGCTGGGGAGCAGCAATGTGGCGCTCTCCGTCGAAAGGCTGGAGGATGGACGTACCACGGCAAAGCTGGGAAGCATGCAGGTAACTACCAAACTGTATGTTCTTCACATTGCCTGTCCTGAAGGTAGCGTCGTAGACCTGTGGGGCGACAACAGAACCAACTTTGCTGCTCTTGGCGATTATTACACCAAAGGCAGCAGTAGCGTTTCCTTGGGTGACTGGGGTACGGGCGGTAACATCATCACCGTCGGCTCATGGGCTGCCAAGACATCGTTCACCAACATCAATGGAGAAGAGCAGGCCGGCGTTTTTGATGAGAAACTGGGCCGGTACTCGGAATTCAGCAGCTATGGCATAGACATAAAAGGCCATCATCATCCCTTCATCTCAACCCCTGGCAGCCTGATCGTCTCGGCATCTAATCATTACGATGAAACATATAGTCTGGAAAACAGTACCGACGTTGTGGCTGCCGATGATAACGGCTATACATGGGTGTCCATGAGCGGCACGTCGATGGCAACGCCCACCGCTGCCGGCATCATAGCCCTCTGGCTGCAAGCCAAGCCCACGCTGACCTACGAGGAGATCAAGGAGGCAATGGCCGAGACTGCCAATACCGACGAGTGGACCGAGGACGATCCCATCCACTATGGTCACGGCAAGCTCGATGCCTATAAGGGTCTGCTCCGCGTCCTCGGTATCACCACGTCCATACCCTCGCTCAGCCAGCACCAGCCCAAGGGCGTCACCTTCCGTCTGAACGGTAACCTGCTGACCATCGATGGTGCTGCCGACGGTACGCCCGTCCGCATCTACACCACCGACGGACGCCTCGTCGGCTCCTCAGCCATCAGTGGCGGTGCTGTCAGTCTGCCCTCAACAGCGACAGCTGGCGTCTACGCCGTTCAGGTAGGCACGCTGGGTTCGACCCTTATCAGGAAATAGCATCCATCTCCCAATCCCCTCCTTTCTTGCTGCCAGCGGGACGCAAGAAGGGAGGGGATTGGTTAAAAGTATGATTTTACCAATAATTGTACGAAACTACCATAAGCGAACACCGGGTTTCCCCTAATTTTGCAGCAGTTTAAAACCAAAACGTGCAAAAAAACATGAAACAATCAAGGTTCGCTCTTCTCATTTCGTTGATTATTGTATCTCTACATGCCTCGGCCCAGTTGTCGTCCCAGCAGCTGGAGAATCGTGCCTTGTGGGGCTCTATCGCTATAGCTCCGAGTTCAGGCAACATCAACCTGGGCGACTATCAGCAGGCCAATAACAAGGTGTTGCTCACGTGGCGCATGCTGCCCGGTGACGACGAGAACACCGCCTTCAACCTGTGGCGCTCGATGGGCGAGACTGGGGTGTGGACCTGCGTGAACGACCCGTTGAAGTCCGGCAAGAAGGGCATCAAGGCTACCAACTACCAGCATGCAGCGATGTCGAACATCACAGGCGACGTGCACTACCGCCTGACCTATGCCGACGAGAACGTGACGGGAGCCAACATGAACTGCGATGACTACATTGCCGAATACACCATGTCGATGGAGCAGGCCAAGAGTAAGGTACCGTATGTCTCCATTCCGTTGCAGTCGACCGACGACTGCTCGGACTATCCCCAGTACCTGAAGTATCAGGCCAACGACTGCTCCGTGGCCGACCTTGATGGCGACGGCCAGATGGAGGTGGTGGTGAAGCGACTGCTTACCGTCTACAATGATGCCGGTGAGGTCACGGGTAGCAGCGAGGCAGCCGGCGGCAGCGACGTTCGTGCCCGACACATCATCGTATGGGATGCCTATAAGCTCGATGGCACCATGCTGTGGCGCGTGAAATCGGGACCGAACATCATCCCTGGCAACAGCTCGAGCGTGATGTTGGGCGACCTTGATGGTGACGGCTGTGCCGAGTTCGTGCTGAAGACCGGTGAGGGTACCGTCTTCGGTGACGGCACTGAGATGGGCGATACCGACGGCGATGGCATCACCGACTATCGCAAGAATTGGAATGGCGGTCATTATACGGGCGACTTTGCCGGAAAATACGGCGGTCCGGAGTATTTCTCCGTTGTCGACGGAAAGACGGGGCGCGAGCTGGCTCGTGCCAACTTCATTGCCCGTGGTCCCGAAGGGCAGACACCCGAACAGTGGGTGGCCAACTGGAGTACGAACAGCAACTCCTGGGGCGACGGCTACTGGAAGCGCGCCAACTCGCTGCGCATGGGACTGGCCTGCTTCACTGGCAAGGGCATGCAGGTGTTCCTCGGACGTGGCGTCTATGCACGCACCGTGGTTGAGGGCTGGGACTATACACCCGGCACCCCCGACAGTCAGTGGGGACTCGAAGGAACGCTCACCCGTCTGTGGAAGTTCGACTCGGGCATCACTTCCGGTCACTGGTCTCTCGTCGATGGTGAATGGAAGAAGGACGGTGCCAAGAACAAGGACGGCAAGGCCAACTCGGCCTACTCTGGTCAGGGCAACCATGCCTTCAACGTAGCCGACCTCGACGGCGACGGACTCGACGAGGTAATGTACGGTTCGTGCGCCTTCGACAACGACGGCACCGGCCTCTGGTCTACCGGCCTCGGTCATGGCGATGCCAACCATGTGGGGGTGTTCCAGAAAGACTACGACGGACTGCAGGTGTATCACTGCCTGGAAGGTGGTGTCACCGAGGTGGCCCTCCACGATGCCAAAACGGGTGCCGTGATCTGGGACATCCGCGCTGCCACTGCCGGTGACCAGGGTCGCTGCATGGTGGCCGACGTAGACCCCAAGTCGCCTGGTTGCGAGTTCTGGAAGTACGGCAACGAGCTGTTCAACCAGAACGGCAAAGCCCTCTATAATAGCGCCGGTACGGGGCGTGCTGAAGAGAGCTCGTGCAACGCCGGCATCTGGTTCGACGGCTACCTGAACCGTCAAATGATCGATGGAGGTATCATCAACAGCTACAGCCACGGACGTACGTTCACGATGTACCGCTATGATATGTCGTTCAACAACTCCACGAAGTCAAATCCCGGCTGGTACGGTGATATGCTTGGCGACTGGCGCGAGGAGGTGATCGTGCCCAGCTCCGACAAGCTGACCGACATCAAGATTTTTTCTACTTGGTATCCTACCGAGCACCGCATTCCCTGGCTGATGACCGACCATACCTATTATATGCAGGCCATCCATGAGAACGTAGGCTACAACCAGCCGACGAACGTGGGCTACTACTTAGGAAGCGACTATGCCAGCGATGCCGAGATATGGGCTGCCGCAGCTAAAGTGGAGGCCGACCGTCTGACCGCCCTTGGGCAGACGCTCACAGACATCAGCGATGTTACAGCAGAAGGCCAACGGCTAACAACCAACAGTCAACAGCAATACTACACGCTGAATGGTCAGAAGGTCACCACACCGCATCGCGGCATCTATATCCGTAACGGCAAAAAGATCATAGTAAAGTGATAAACTGTGGCCTTACGTAACAGGTTTGGTGTATTTACTTGGCGTGACGCCATACTGAGCCTTGAAGCACTTGTTGAAATAGGAGGGATCCTGAATGCCTACCTGATAACTAACCTCAGAAACCGTGAGTTCGCCGTCGGCCAGCAGGTCGGCGGCTTTTTTCATGCGTGCCTGCATGAGATACTTGTTGGGCGAGAGTCCCGTGAGCTCCTTCACACGTCCATAGAACTTGGTGCGCCCCATGGTCATCAGTTGCGAGAGCTGATCGACGTTGAAGTCCTCGTCACGCATGTGCTGTGCCACGAACATAGCCAGCCGGTCGAGGAACAACTTGTCGGCCTGGGACTTGATGAGGTTTGAGGTTTGAGGGTTGAGGTTTGAGGATTGAGGGTTGAGGTTTGAGGTTTGAGGTTTGAGATTTGAGGTTTGAGGATTGAGGTTTGAGGTTTCTTGTTCACTTGACAGTTTCCATTTGATGAGCTGCATGGAGCGGGCCACGAGCAGACGCCAGTTGCAGGGTTTCACCATATAGTCATCTGCACCGGCCTCATAGGCTCGTATCTGATGGGTTTCGTCATCGAGTGCGGTGAGCATGATGACGGGCAGTGCAGCGGTAGCGGGCTGTGATTTCAGTCGCTTCACAATCTCGTAGCCATCCATGTCGGGCAGCATCACGTCACTGATGATGAGAGAGGGTTGAGGGTTCTTGCCTTGCAAGCGACCAGAGGTCGAGCGGAGGGTGGAGGGTTGAGGGTTCTTGCCTTGCAAGCGACCAGAGGTCGAGCGGAAGGTGGCTCTCTCTGTGATGCCTTCGTAGGCCTGCCGTCCGTTGCTGTAGCAGGTGACGTGGAAATAGACGCCCATCTCGGTGCGTATCTGCTCCATCATGTCGGGGTCATCCTCAATGATGGCAATGTTGATGTCGTTGAGAGGGGACGGGGGGAGATTTGAGGTTTGAGATTTGAGATTTGAGGTTTGAGGCTTGAGGTGTGAGGTGTGAGGTGTGAGGGATTCGCTCAGCTCGTCGGCGCTGTAGGCGTCGGCATCGACAGGAAGGTTGAAGGTGAAGGTCGAAGGGGTGGTGTCGGTAGGCTGCGCATAGCTGAGGGAACCGTGGTGCACCTCGGCCATCTTCTTGGCAGTATAGAGTCCGATGCCCATACCGCCCTGACTGGCCAGTCCCTGCATAAAGGGCTTGAACAGAGCTTCTTGCCGTTCAGGGCTAATGCCCGTGCCGGAGTCGGATACCTCGATGGAGATGGTGGAGGGTTGAGGGTTGAGGGAGCCCTTTCTTATTCTTACCTGTACGCTGCCGCCCTCTGGCGTATACTTGATGGCGTTCGACAGGAGGTTATAGAAGACGGTTTCAATAATCTCGCTATCGAAGTAGGTCTGGTATTCACGTGCAAAGGGAGTGAACGTCAGCTGAATGCTCTTCTGTTGTGCCAAGGACCAGAAGTCCTGGTAGATGTTCTTTACGAAGCCCACGATGTCGGCCTGTCCCAGGTGCAGTTGCAGGTTGCCCGTGGTGACCTTGCGGAACTCCATGAACTGGTTGACGAGCCGTAGCATGCGCTGTGTGCCGCGCTGTGCCGTCTGCAGGGTGGCTCTGTCGCCTTGCAGCTTGTCGACAGCGCCCTTGATGATGGCCAAGGGCGTGCGGAACTCATGGGTGATATTGGTGAACAGCTGTACGCGGAACTCGGTGAGCTGTCGCTCGAGCTTCATCTGCTGGTGCAGGTCGAACTTCTCCTTCCAGTTGCGATACAGATACCAGCCTATCAGGGTCGCTAACAGCAGATAGATGATCCATGCCCACCACCGCAGGTACCAGGGATGCAGGATGGTGACGGCATACGAGATCTCTTCCTGCCATTCACCGTCGTTGTTCTGTGAGCGCAGGTGGAATACGTATCTGCCAGGCTTTAGGTCGCGATAGTCGGCCTGATGATTGGTGGTTGGTGCCTGCCAGCTGTTCTCTGCTCCCTCTAAGTAGTATTGGTAAAGCGTTTGTGACGAGGCGTCGTATCTGAAGTCAGAGAAATGGAACGCCAGTGAGTTTTCGTCGTGACTCAGTTCATGCACGTCGGGCCGTCCCTGTTCCAGGAGCGACAGGCCGTTGACATGCAGGTCGGTGATGGAGGGAGTTTGGTTTGAGGTTTGAGATTTGAGGTTTCTTGCCTTGCAAGCGACCAGAGGTCGAGCGGAGGTTTGAGATTTGAGGTTTGAGGTTTGAGATTTGAGGTTTGAGGTTTCAGGTTTCATGTTTGAGGATGCGATAAACAGACCGCTGAGGGTGCCGATGAGGATGGCGCCGTCGGCTGTCTGCAGGGCGCATCTCTCAGTAGCCACCTCGTTCTGTCCGAACGTCCTTACCAAAAGGGTTTGCGGACGTATACAGGCAATGCCGCCCTCGGTGCCTGCCCATACGTAGCCTCGCTGATCGCAAAGCAGGCTGTAGACATTGTTGTTGGGCAGTCCCTCTCGTATGGTGATGCGCTCGATGGCAGGCTTGTCGCCATTGGCAGGGAAGCGGCATTTCATCACACCGCTGCCCGAGGCACCTACCAGCAGCGTGGAGTCGGCACCAAGGCATATCGTAAAAATCTCGTTGTGGGGGAAGAGACCGTTGGCCCGGTTGTAGCAGCGGAAGTCCTTCTCGGTGATGTCAGCTTTCCGGCTGTCGGTGCAATAGATGCCGTTATTGGTGCCCACCCACAGGCGTCCGTTGTTGTCGACAACAATTGACTTGATGCGGCTCTTGTTCATCTCTTCTGCGAGATATTGCCTGAACTGCAGATGGTCTATGTCGCCGGCATTGGCTACGAACAGTCCGCCGTTCTGTGTGCCTATCCAGATGCGTCCCTTCGGGTCTTGACAGATAGTGGTGATATGGTTTACGGTCAGTGCTCCTTTTCCACTGCCCTGCTGGATGTGTCGGCCCTCCACGTAGATGCCCTCCTTGTCAGTACCCGTCCAGAGGCGTCCCTGACGGTCGAAGTACAGGGCGGTGATCCTGGCCGTCAACGAGGCCTGTTTCTCAAGGTGCCTCTTTGCGGGGCTATAGCGGTAGAGTCCACCCCAGCGCGTACCGATGACGATGGTGCTGTCGGCAGGATGGCTTGCCAGCGCGCTGATGGCGTTTGCCCAGTCGCCCTGATGTGAGGGTTCAGGCAGCAGCAGCCTGTTACCGTCGGCTTGTTTCGTCAGACAGTAGGCGCCAGCACCCTCAGAGCCTATCCAGATGTTGTCCTGATAGTCGCAGATGGCATAGGTCAGGTAGTTGGTATTAAACAGCGCCTTCTCGTCGTTGGCAGTAAAATGGGCCAGCTCTTCGCTCCCCGGCTTCCATACGAAGAGTCCGTTGCCGTAGGTGGCAATAAAGAAGCGCCCCGCATTGTCGGCTGCGATATGGAACTTACGTCCCTTGTTGCTGGAGAAGTGGGCGTTGGGTATCAGCAACAGCGACTGCATGGCTCCCTGTGGAGGGAAGATCCACAGGTGCCCGCTCTCGTTGGCAATGAAGTGATAGCCGTTGCACTCGCCCTGGTTCAGTCCGTTGGTGATGGCCAGCGTCGTGGTCTTCCCGTTTCTGGTGTCTACGGCGTATGTGCCGTCGGCAGTGAAGATCATCATCTGCTTTTGCCATACGAAACAGGTGTTCACCTTCGCAGGAGCAGGAATCCGGGCTATCGTCCTCCCTCCACCTTCCACCTTCCACCTTCCACCCTCCACCATCCACCTTCCACCTACTACCTCTCCCTTTTGCGTCAGAAAAAAGGTACCCTCACCGTCGGTAGCGGCAGCAATGATTTTCTCGTTGGGCAAGAGGATGGCGGTCTCTCCGTTGGGCTGTAACACGCAGACACCTTTGTCGGTGGGCATCCATATACGGTGGCTTTTGTCTTCCAGAATCATCAGCACCTCGTTAGATGGCAGCCGGTTGTTCTCCTTCCTGTAGTCGATCACCTGCCGGTTTTTCACCTGCCTCACGCCGAACGACATACCGTAGAAGAACATGCCTTGCGATGACAGGAAGAACTTGTTCAGCTGACGTTCAGGCTCGTCGCTCCAGTTGACAAACCGTTTCTTCTGTAGGTCGTAGCAGGCATTGGTATAGATGGCGGTGCTCAGCCAGAGCAGTTGCTCGTCACTGTCGTAGACGATGCGGCCTATGCGTTCCACTTCGCCCTGTCCGTTGTCTATCGTGGTGTAGTTCACGATGGAGTAGCCGTCGTAACGGCTCAGGCCGTTGTTGGTGGCCATCCATACATAGCCCTCACGATCCTGAAGCAGTTCGTTGATGGTGTTGCCCGACAGTCCGTCGCGCGTAGAAATCTGGCGGCTGCTCAGTTGCAGCTGACTCGCGGCACATACGAATACCGTTTGCAGGCAGAGAATCAGGAGTAGTATAGGTCGTTTCATATCTCTGGTTTGAGATTTCTGGTTTGAGGTTTGAGGTTTTTCTGCTGTTCGCGGTATTGCGAGGGGTTGATGCCGAACTTCTTCGCGAACGAGCGGCGGAAACTGCTGGGGTCGCTGAAGCCGCAGGCCATGTAGATCTCGCCGATAGGCGTTCCAGCCATGAGCTGTTGGGCGGCATAGTCCAGGCGGATGTCGCGCACGAACTCCATCACTGCCTTGCCCGTCTCGTTCTTCATCAGCTGGAACAGCTTCGTGCGGCTCATGGCCAGCTCCTGTGCCATCTGTTCGGCTGTGAAGTCGGCATCGGCAATATGTGCCTCGGCTATGGCAGTGGCCTTGAGGACAAAGGGGGAAAGGCTACGGGTAGGCGCGTCAGCGGGAATAAGGCTACGAGCGGGCGCGTCAGCGGGAATGGGCTCCACTTCCCTGACTTCTTCTGGCATCAAGGGAACTGGTTCTTGATTCTTCTTTCTCATATAATAATAGGTGGCACCGCAGCCTACGACGATCAGCAGGCCTATTAGCCAGTAGTACCACGTTGTTGAGCCAGATTCTTCACTCTTCACTCTTAACTCTTCACTTATTTCTTCCAGCCACAGCTGCGACGTGCCGCTGCGCAGTTGCTCATCGAGGCTGTCGGCCTGTAGGCAGTCGATGCCCATAGTGCCCCCGAAATAGAGAGTGCCCGTGCGGCTGTCGATGCAGGCCGAGCCGTCTAAGTACTCGTTATGCTCGGTATGCAGTATGGTTGACTGTCCTGTATAGATGTTCACGCAGCAGAGTCCCTGCTCGTGGATGCACCACAGGAAGTCACGCCAGCAGAGCAGGTCCTTCACGATATGCCCGTCGGCAGCTGTGCTCACGGGCTGCACGCTCTGCTCGCTAACCTGTATCAGACCGTTGTCAGTGCCCACCCATGTCTGTCCCCTCGCATCGGTAACGATGGCGTGGGCAGCGTCCTCATACCATTGGGTGATCTTGCCGTCGGCCCGACAGTATAGTCCTTTGGCCGTTGCTATCCACAGCCGGTTCTTGTCTACTGCTATCTTGCTGATGGTGGAGCCGGTGCTGTCTACCAGTTGGGCTTGGGGCTGCCGGTCGTCAGGCTTCAGCAGGTACACGCCTCGGTTGGTGCCTATCCACAGGTTTCCCTCTTTGTCCAAGCAGAGGCTATAGACGGCGACGGCCTTCTTTCCAGCTATCTTCATACGACTGAAGTCAGTAGCAGAGTTTTCCTTCATGTAGAGTCCGTCGTGGGTGCCAAGCCACAGGCGCCCCTTTCCGTCCTCGACGATGGCACGCAGGCGGCGACCCTCGATGGAGTCGGTCATGGGATAGTCCACGTGGGTGGTCTGGCGCGAGCCCTTTGGCAAGGCGAGCAGTTGCTGGTCGCCAATGGCTATCCAGAGCGTGCCCTTGCTGTCCATGCAGGTTGCCCGCACCAACGGGTTCGGCTGGCATACCATTCGCCGGTAATGACTATGGCGTGTGTCGGCAAAGAACAGTCCGTTGTTGGCCGAGCCTGCCCAGAGAATGCCCTGACGGTCGAGCAGCAGCGAGTAGAACGTCTCGTCCTTCAGGCCTGCCTCGATGGCTGTCTGTCCGGTGTACGTGAACTGGTTTTCGGGCTTCAGCATGTCGGTCTGCAGTAGCTGGCGCTTTTTTATCTCCCACACCCGCGACGAGCGAGGGTCGGCAAATGTTCGGTTCAGGGGTTGTACGGCCTGTTCGCGAAGGGAGTCGCTGAGGTCGCTGACGTTGTAGGTCACGAAATGTTGCGATAGTGTGTCGTAACAGCTCACCTGCTGGTGGCGCTCGAAGCACTGCACCCACATCGTACCGTCCTTGGCAAGGTTGATGCGGTCGACGCGCTTGTCGGGCAGTCCGTCGGAGGGAATAGCGGTGAACTGTCGTCCGTCGTAGCGCATTAGCCCTACGTGTGTCGCCACCCAGATATCTCCCTTTGCATCCTGTGCCAGCGTGATGATGCTGTTATGTGGCAAACCGTCCTTCACCGTCAACTGGTGAAAGTGCAGCGTCTGCCCCTCCGTGACGAGGGCAACAAGCACGAACAGGATGGTTAGTAATTTCTTCATTGGTGCTGCAAAAATAGAAAAAAATGATGAAAATAGCAAACTTTTTGGATAGTTTTTGTACGAAAAGTCCTATTTTGTACGCAATGTCCTGCGATTAGGCACCTGCTGTCTGATTAAATGAACGTCTCGTTTTAGCCTCTTTCAACATTAATGCGTAAATTTGCAAGCAGAAAAATGAAACTCCTAAAACTACAAAAAGATGAATCAAACGTTCTATTTCAACGCAAGAATGACGCATACCTTTCTTAAGTATGCGGAGAACGCCCACATTGGCAATCGTAAGGTGCTTCTGTTGATTGAAAACCTGAGAAAGGGTCTTTCGGAAGAGGAGAAGCTGAAGGAACAAGGGCAGACGGACAAGTTGTATTCCAGCATCCGCAAGAACGTGAAGACTTGCAGTTGCATCATGCTCCACGTACAGTGTCTGGCCGACATCTCCGACAACCACGAGCCCTACGACCGCTTCATCAACGACTGGAGCAACCTCATGGCATCTTGATCAACTACGATACAACAAACAACTTATTAACATATCTACTAAAACAAATGAAAAAATTACTATTCAAAACTATCCTACTCGCTGCCGCAATGGGAGTGGGGACGAGTAATGCGTGGGGAGATGGTATCAAACGAACACTAACTGCTCAGAACTACGAAAGCGCCACAAGTACTGACTGGACATGCCCTAATGGTGGAATAACAATAAAGACAGGTGATGCTACCTATGGTACATATTCACAATGTTATCAAGGAGGAGGTAGTGGACACAGAACATGTTATAGAACTGTTTCTTTTGGTTATGCTGCTGGAACAGGTTACACCACTTCCAAAAAAGCGACATTGGGATATGTTGTTGAATTTGACTGTCAGTTGACAACAGGTAATGCAAGTGGATCCGGCGGTTCTGTAGATCAGTTTTTTGTTCCAACCTCCGCAGCTATCATTTCCAACAATAATGAGTATACGGGTAGTGACTATGTGTTCTTTTTGTCACAAAAGAGAGGCAAAAATGTTGAAAAGACAGAATACTGGTATGTCAATGACCCATTGAATTCAACTGGTTCTACTGTTTCATTAAGTGAAAGCAAATGGTATCATATTAAACTTGTATGTACCGCGACCTCTGTTGATTACACAATCACAGACAACTCTACCACAAATGAAGTCCAAACTGGTTCAAAGATCGTTGCCTCTCTTCCTTCGATTAAAGGAATATGGGCTTTACTTGGACGTGCTAACGGTAAACTGAATTTTGACAATCTGGATATCTATGACTATATGGATACTGAAGATTTCACCATTCCAGCACCTACATTTGCATTTACCCGCGTAGATGGCGCCAACCGCATTTATTCCTTAACAAATAATTACGGAACAGGAACTCTATATTATACCACTTCACCTGCTGCTGAGGCTCCTGCTGTAGGCAATGCCGCCTATACACCAACAAGCCTTACAAGCAAATCAGTAACTTTTAGTGAAAGTGGAACATATTATGCTTATGTAATGCATGAGAATGGAACAAAGAGTTCTTCAGTATCTTCTCAGGTAGTAACTGCAGGTGCAATCACTTTGGAAGAGCCTACTATTAAAGTCACAAATGTTGTTGCTAATGGCAGTTACTATTCACCACAATACACAATTGCTTGCAACAACTCTGCTCTTGAGGGCGCTCCAACAGCTACACTCACCGCAACATATAACGGCGAAGAAGTGGATATTAGTAGTGGTACATTCACTCCTAATACGATAGGAGAACTTATTGTGACCGCTACAGCAAGTGGATACACTAGTAGTACAAAAAGTTTGGATATTGACTATGCCCTGTTTTCTAAAATTCATGAATCTCCTGATTTTGGAACAATTGCTTTGAAAGATCTGAAACAGACATTTAGTGGAACTTGGACTATTGCAGATGGTACAACAAGATGGTCGAACTGGACAAGAGGAGAAGGAAAAAATGCGGATTTAAGTGATGCCAGTGGTACTGGTGACAATTATTACTATGCTACTGTAGATGGGAACTTTACGTATGATACTTGGTTATCTGTAACAAGAGGCAACAATTTGAAATATTTGGCTGGCTATGGATTTGGCACAAATGAGAAAGGGACTTCAGATGTTGTAAAGTGTAATATAACCGATGCAACGACAAATTCTATAGCCGCTTATACACATTGCCAAAATTCTTCTTATACTACTGTTGTTCAAGACGCAACAACAACATATTCAAATCCACAAAGCAGAGCATTGAAGAAGGTTGTATATTATGAGCCAATCAATCCATCGTTTTCCCAAACCATCACCGCCGCTGGTTGGGCAACCCTCTACACAGCATATCCTCTTGACTTCTCTGGCGTTGACGATCTGACCGCCTACACAGCAACTTGCTATGGTTCTACCGTAACCCTGACCAAGGTGAATGATATTCCAGCGAATACGGGTGTGGTGCTGAAAGGAGCTGAAAACACCTATAACATTCCTGTAATTGCCAGTTCAGAGACCGACAAGGGTGACTTGAAGGGTTCTGCAACCACCGCAACTGAATTCAATGCTGTCTCGGGCTATGACCTTTACATGCTGGCAATGAACGGAAACGACGAGGCTCAGTTCACTAAGGTGACAAGTGGTTCGATTGCAGCAGGCAAGGCCTACCTGCAAGTAGAGCAAAGTGGTGACAGTAATGCTCGTTCACTCAGCGTGGTGTTTGCCGATGAGACAACCTCTATAAGTGAAAAGGGAATAGGGAATAGTGATAAATTTGCTACCGCTCATTATTATGACCTGCAGGGTCGCCGTGTGAATCAACCCACGAAAGGCTTGTACATCAAGAATGGTTGCAAAATCGTGATTAAATAATATTCATGGAAATTCGTGGGCAATTCGTGGTAATTCGTGTTAAATAAAGAAAGGAATAAAGCAATGAAAAAGATATATCAGAATCCTAAAATAACAATTGTAAAAATTCAGGCAGCAAAGATTCTTGCAGGATCTGATCCTGAAGGTTTCAACGGAGGCCTCAATGTCGATGGAGGAGCCGGTAGCAGTGCCCTTAGCCGTGGTGGCTTCTGGGAAGACGACTCCGACGATGAGTGGTAGTATTATGATTATAGTTTTAGTTAGTAATTTTTTCTGGTAAGGCCTAAGCCGCCGTCCGTGAGGATGGCGGTTAGGTGTTTTTCGACCTGTACGATTGAAAAACCTTTATCAGAATCAGGCCTGTTTTGTAAGTGTGCCCCCTGTGTGCCCCCCCTTTCTGTCACGAAAGATACTGTTAAGCACTGCCAAGTATGCTGTTTGACTCTCTTAGGAATACTGTTTCGCACCTCAAGGAATACTGTTTTGCACCTCAAGGAAGCATCTCTGTGACGGGGGTCACATAGGGGGGCACACAGGGGGCACACTTTTGGGCATGGTGTGCCCCCCGTAATTGCCTTTGTACAAAGGGGAATCAAGCAAAGGGGGGCGGGGGGCACACTATTTTTCTGTTGGCTTGTAGCAAAACTATGGATAATAGTCGACAGGCTTCACTTTTTGATAAAAATGGAAGATTAGTGAAAAATGATTTGCATGATAGGAAGAAATAGAGTAATTTTGTAACAAATCTATTCGAGAATGAAACAACTGTTTATTTTGTTATGTCTTGCTTGCAGTAGCTTCACATCAGCTGCAGGAGTTTTCAACGTGCGTGACTACGGAGCCAAAGGCGACGGTAAGACTCTCGACTCGCCCGCCATCAACGCTGCCATAGAAGAAGCGGTAAAAGAGGGTGGGGGACAGGTGCTGCTCCCTGCCGGGACCTATCTCAGCGGCAGCATCCGACTGAAGAGCAACATAGACCTGCACCTCTCGGCTGGATGTATCATCCTGGCTGCAGACCCGAAGGATTTCCCCAAGGAACAACGTGGCAGTCTCTACGATGAGAGTGAGTCGTTTGGCGGCTTTCCCGAATACCAGGATGGAGGACATACCTATTTCCATAACTCGTTGATCTGGGCAGAGGGACAGACGAACGTATCGATCACCGGCCACGGGATGATCGACGGCAAGGGGCTGACGAAGAAGGATACGGAGAAGTCGGGTCAGTTACAGGGTGGCTCGATAGGCACGGGCGACAAGGCTATCGCGCTGAAGCTGTGCCGACAGGTGACCATCCGCGACATCACCATCTACCGAGGGGGACACTTTGCCATCATCATGACGGGGTGCGACCTGAGCACTGTAGACAACGTGACCATCGACACGAACCGCGATGGCTTTGATATTGACTGCTGCAAGTATATGACTATCACGAACTGTAAGATCAACACGCCTCACGACGATGCGCTGGTGCTGAAGTCGAGCTACGCCTTGAAAAAGCCGGTGGTGTGTGAGCATATAGCCATCAGCAACTGCGTGATCACGGGCTACAAGCTGGGTACGCTCCTCGACGGCACCTATGAGCCGGAGCCGGTGAACTGGGTGTGCGGACGCTTTAAATTAGGCACGGAGAGCAACGGGGGCTATAGGAACATTGCACTGACGAACTGCACGTTTATGTACTCCTCAGGACTGGCTTTCGAGGAGGTGGACCAAGGGGCAATGGAAAATATCGTGGTGTCGAACATCACGATGAGCCACGTACACCACTATCCAATCTATATCACTACGGGTTGTCGTAATCGTGGGCCTAAGGAGGTGACGCACCGTAGTTCGGCACGCGACATACAGATATCGAACGTCGTGGCTGACGACTGCGACTCACTGTGCAGCATCATCGTCACAGGCATGAAGGACGAGCCGATACGCAATGTGTGGCTCTCGAACATCCGGCTACAGTTCAATGGAGGTGGTGCTAAGGAGCTGGTGAACAAGGACTATCGCGAGCAGGGAACGAACTACCCCGAACCGAAGTTTGCCGGACAGACACCTGCCTATGGTCTATATGCCCGTCATGTCGTGGGGCTGCATGTCAACGACGTCACCTTCAGTTACGAACGTCCCGACTACCGTCCTGCCATCGTCCTCGATGACGTGAAGGACGCAATCTTGAATAACATCGATGCTCCTACAGAAGAGGGAGTTCAACAAGTAGTAAAATTTTGAGTTATGAGCTATGAATTATGAGTTAGGAATTATTCCACGAAACCGTCGTTGACGGCCCGCTGGTAGATGCGCTCTATGCGTTCGTTGAAGTCGGGGTGGGAGGAGAAGGTCTTTAGGAGCGTGGACTGGCGCTTGGAGTGGTCGCCTGTCAGGATCTGCAGTTTCATAAACGACATGGCCATCGTCATGGGGTTCTTGCCGCAGCGTTTCAGGAAGTCGTAGCCATAGTCGTCGGCCTCAATTTCGTTCTTGCGGGAGAATCCGGCAGAGAAGACGGCATAGCTGATGTCGTCCATGTAGTAGCCGGAACGGTTGCGGCTGCTACCCTTGCCCTTCGTGGTTATTCTGTGGAGCATCTCGTTGCGCCACATCTTTTTTGTATGGCGTAGCGCCACATGGCCTATCTCATGGCCTAACACCCCGAGAAGCTCCTCGTCGGTCAGGATGTCCATGAGCATAGAGAATACCCTTATGCTGCCGT
This sequence comes from Prevotella sp., assembly GCA_017554385.1. Lineage (GTDB taxonomy): Bacteria > Bacteroidota > Bacteroidia > Bacteroidales > Bacteroidaceae > Prevotella. The sequence goes on from JAFZIL010000060.1 coordinate 36,996, forward strand.
CGGGGAAGGAGAGGGCGTTGTAATCCTTGCAGTCGTAGACCTTGAAGTTCAGGGGAATGCCGTTGGCATTGGTCATGCCGGAAGTAATGCGTTGTAACCGCTTGGTATACGAGCTTTTCTCATCGCATACCTTGTTCTTTTTGTCCATGGTCTCTACGGCATCTCTCACGGCATCGGTCACTTCGTCGTCGGAGATGGATGAGTTGGACATCATTCTGGTAATGTCGTTGAGTGAACGACTTTGTTCTTCCTGGGCCTGTACGGGCTGCAGGAGTATTGCTGACAATGCAAGGAGGAGGTATTTCATGAGTGAGGAGTTATGAGTGAGGAGTTATGAGTTATGAGGTGGCTACATGATGCGGGAAATCTCTTTTAGGCTTTCTACTTCCTTGAGGCTGTCCATGATCTGGCTGAGGTCGTCGCAGTCGTGGACGCGAAGGTCGATGACACCGTCGAAGATGCCGTCTTCGGTAGTGAACATAATGCGGCGTATGTCAACGGAGAGCTGATTGGAGAGGACGCGGGTCACCTCGTTGACGAGACCACGGCGGTCGATGCCTCCCATGCGTATGGTGGCATTGAAGAAGCGCGTTTTCTGCATGTCCCACTTGGCATCAAGGATGCGGTTGCCGTAGCTGGCCTTGAGACGGTTGGCTACGGGACATGCCCGTTTGTGTATCTCTATCTGGTTCTTGTTGTTGATGAAGCCCAGCACGTCGTCGCCAGGTATGGGGTGGCAGCAGTCGGGGAATAGATACTGGGTGATGTTCTGGTCGGTGATGAAGATGGGCTTCTTCCGATTGAACTTCTCAGGCACGATGAAGAGGTTGGCACTGTCGTCATCGTCTTGTCTTCTGGTTCTAACGAAGGGTACGTACTTGCGCCAGCCGCCTCCAGTGTTGGCGTTGTCTTTTTTCTTGTTCTTGCCTTTGAGCTCGTCGATGTCTTTCTCTCCGAGGATAATCTTCTTCTCGGCCACGGCCAGCATGAGGTCTTCCCGGCGTCGGATGTCGTGGAACTCGGCCAGACGGTCGAAGAGCATGGTAGACGGTTCGAACCCGTTGGCATGAAGGAAGTCGTTGAGCAGCTCTTCGCCCTTTTTCTGGGCTTCGCGGTTGTGTCGCCGCAGGTAGGCCTGGATCTTTGCCTTTGCCTTTGCCGTGGTGGCGAAGTTGATCCATGCCGGGTCGACGTGCATGGACTTGGACATGAGGATCTCTACCTGGTCTCCGCTCTGCAGCCGGTGGCTCATGGGCACGAGCTTGTGGTTGACCTTGGCTCCTATGCAGTGGGTGCCGAGGAAGGTGTGGATGGAGAAGGCGAAGTCGAGTGCAGTGGATCCTGAGGGCATGGTCTTGATCTCGCCTTTGGGCGTGAAGACGAATATCTCGGTAGCAAAGAGGTTGAGCTTGATGGCGTCGAGGAAGTCCATGGCGTCGGGCTGCGGGTCATCGAGAATCTCCTTAATGGTATGGAGCCACTCGTTGAGCTCGGTCTCGTCTTCGGTGTACTCGAGGTCGTCGGCATCGGCACCCGCCTTGTATTTCCAGTGGGCGGCAAAGCCCTGCTCGGCAATCTCGTTCATCCGGTCGGAACGTATCTGCACTTCGATCCAGTGGCCCTGCTGTGACATAAGGGTGACGTGGAGTGCCTGGTAGCCGTTGGCCTTGGGATGGTTGACCCAGTCGCGCAACCGGTCTGGATGGCTGCGATAGATCTGGCTGAGCTCGACGTAGATGTTGAAGCATTCCTTGATCTCCTGATCACGGCTGGTAGGCGTGAAGATGATGCGGACGGCGAGGATGTCGTAGATCTCCTCGAAGCTGACGTGCTTGTTCTGCATCTTCGACCAGATGGAGTAGGGCGTTTTTACGCGCTCTTTGATCTCGTATTTCAGTCCCATGGCCTGCAGACGCTGCTCAATGGGAGCGGTGAAGAGGCCGAAGAGCTCATGGCGTTTCACCTGTGTGGCTGCAATCTTATTGACGATGCCGACGTACTCCTCGGGATGCTCGAAGCGGAAGCTCAGGTTCTCAAGCTCGCTCTTAATCTTGTAAAGACCCAGTCGGTGGGCCAGAGGCGCATAGATGTAGAGGGTCTCGCCTGCAATCTTGTATTGTTTGTTGGCAGGCTGCGAGTCGAGGGTGCGCATGTTGTGCAGGCGGTCGGCTATCTTGATGAGGATGACGCGGATGTCCTCGCTCATGGTGAGCAGCAGCTTCTTGAAGTTCTCGGCCTGGGCAGATGCTTGTTCTCCGAAGATACCGCCGGAGATCTTGGTGAGGCCGTTGACGATCTGTGCGATTTTCGCACCGAACATGTTCTCGATATCCTCAACGGTGTAGTCGGTGTCTTCGACCACGTCATGGAGCAGGGCAGAGCAGATGCTGGTGGAGCCGAGGCCAATCTCGGAGCAGGCAATCTGGGCCACGGCGATGGGGTGCATGATATAGGGTTCTCCCGACAGGCGACGCACACCCTTGTGGGCTTGGCGGGCAAAGTTGAATGCCTTGGTGATGATGTCTACCTTCTTGCGGTGGCGCGATGCAAGGTAGTCGTTGAGCAGTCGTTGGAAGGCGTCGTTGATGAGGATGTCATCTTCGGCTTCGCGTGTGATGTTGAGGTCGTCGTCCATATATATATAAAGGTAATATAGTAAAAGGTGGAGGGTGGATGGTGGATGGTGGAGGGTGGAAGGTGGAGGGTGGAGGGTGG
>JAFZIL010000061.1 GCA_017554385.1 Prevotella sp.
GGTCGGGGGCTATAAGGCCATTGATGTTGAAATTGCGGTCGTTGGGCTTGTCGCCGAAATCGCCGCCATAAGCCCAGAACTCGTCACGTTGCAGGGTGAGGGAGGGGGAGGGGTGTAATGGGGAACCGGCTATTGGCTTGGCGATACCTTGGTCAACCCAGTCCCAGATGGCTGCACCGGCGATGCTTGAGTCGGCGTAGATAACATCCCAATATTCCTGAAAATTGCCCATGGAGTTGCCCATGGCATGGGCATATTCGCGCATCATAAAGGGACGGTCGGTGACCTTCTTGGCTTCCTCACGTAGACGGTCGGGCGACAGATAGCCATCGTCGTAGATATCGCTTTGGCTGCAGTCGGTGTCGCAGAAAGGCAGGGCGATGGTGTCGAGGGCTACTACGGCCTCGCGCATAGCCTTCAAGTTGGGTCCTACCCCACCCTCGTTTCCGAGGCTCCAGAAGATGACGCAGGGGTGGTTCTTGTCGCGCTGTACAAGGCTGACGGCACGGTCTACGTGGGCATCCTTCCATTCAGGGTCTTCGCCCATCTCGTGATTAGCATAGCCGTAGCCGTGCGATTCCTGATTGGCCTCATCCATCACATAGATGCCCCAACGGTCACAGAGCTCGTAGAGGTACTCGCGGTCGGGATAGTGCGAGGTGCGCAGGAAGTTGATATTGGCCTGCTTCATCAGCGTGATGTCCTTCTCGTAGGTGGCATCATCAACATAGCGGCCAGTCACGGGATGGTGGTCATGACGGTTCACACCGCGCAACTTCACGTTCTTGCCGTTGATCTTGAAGACCTCGCCTACACACTCCACACGTTTCACACCCAGATGGTTGTCGAAGTGCTCAGCCCCCTCCAAACCTCCCCCCGTAGGGGAGGCTATTAATTCTATACTGTAGGGATAGAGGTTGGGCTTCTCGGCCGACCAAAGACGGGGTTGATCTATAAGATATGTGAGTTTAACATGAGTCGTGTCGTTTGATTTGAGATTTGAGATTTGAGACTTGAGATTTTTTCCGTCAATATTGAAGGCCACGCACACGTTCTTGGCTTTCTTTTTGCCTGTATTACAAATGGCGATATTGGCGATAACGGCAGCCTGTGAGAAATCCTTGTTGGGGATGGCCTCCACCTTATAATCAGCAATATGCACCAAGGGGCGCACCCAGAGCTGCACCTCGCGGAAGATGCCGCTCAGACGCCACATATCCTGACACTCGAGATAGCTTCCGTCGCTCCAGCGATAGACCTCGACGGCGAGCTTGTTCTCACCCTCACGAACGTACATTGTTATATCGAACTCAGCAGGCGACATCGAGTTCTGGCTATAGCCCACCTTCTGACCGTTCACCCATACATAGAAGGCAGAGTGGACGCCACCGAAATGCAGAATCAGATTCTTGCCAAGCATCTCCTTCGAAGCGTCAAAGAACGTCACATACGAGCCCACAGGGTTGCGGTGGTCATAGGCATACCAGTCCTTTGGCGGCTCGCCCGTGACGCTGGGACGGTCCCGATGGAACGGATACTGCATGTTCACATAGATGGGCTTGCCGAAGCCCTGCAGCTGCCAGTTGCCAGGTACGGTAATCTTATCCCATCCACTCACATTGTAGTCCTCGCGATAGAAGTCGGCAGGGCGCGACTCTGGGTCTTTCGACCAGTGGAACAGCCACTGGCCGTCAAGAGACAGAATCTCTTGACACTCCTTCCATTTCGAAGGCAGTTGCAACGTGGCGTGATACGGCAGTTTGTTGATGCCCAGCACGGTGGGGTTCTCCCAGTCAGGAACCTGTAGCCTTTGCGCCCCTGCTGACAAAAAGGTCAGTCCTATCAAAGCGCTGGTTACCCATTTTACTTTTATCATCATGATTTGCTTTGTTAGTTGCAGTTACATCGCCACCACACGGAAAGCGTAAGGTGGCAGGGTGATGGTGCCATTGGCCGTTTCACCACGTTTCACTTCTATCTTCTGGTCTTCTGGCTGCCCACAGAATTCCTCTGTCTTGCAGCCTGCAGGGATGGTCAGTCCCTGAACATGAACGCTGAGCGCTAAAGGTAGGGCATTGACCAGTTTCAGGTATCGACGGCCAGTCTTCGAATCACGAACGAAACTGGCTCCCACACGATGTTTGAACTCTGGAGCGATATCGAGTGAAGTGCTGACATAGCGATCGCCGCCATAGACAGAGAACAGACGCTGCACCTCGTAGGCAGGTGTGGGGCGCACGGAAGTGTTCGAGAAGTATATCATGTCGGGATTCCAGTTCGAATGCCCATCCTTACACAGCATGGGGGCGTAGCTGGTCATCTCCACCACGTCGCCGTTACGCTCCACGTCGGTCAGGTAGAGCGCCTCTGCCAGAGCCGTCTCGATATTGGGGCGTCGGGCATTCGTCGAGGCAGCATACTCGCCCAGATAGACCTTGGGCATCGTGCGGTTATACTGGTCGTAGTAGTCGCGATGGTGCATGAACCAGCCCGTCGACTCGTAGTAATGCTCGTCAAGCATATATTGCAGGTCGCGATGCTTCTTTGCGAAGTCCCAGCCTTCCATGTAGTCGGCAGAAGGGGTATGGAAAGGACCTGCGGTACCACATATCTTGATGTCAGGATATTTTTCACGAATGGCCTTACAGATCATCTCATAGCGTTCCTCGAATACGGTGCCGATAATATCTTCGTTGCCGATACCTATATATTTAAGGTTGAAGGGAGCTGGATGGCCTGCATCGGCACGCATCTTCGCCCACTTCGAAGTAGTTGGGTCGCCATTGGCCCACTCAATCATATCGAGCAATTCCTGGATGTAGGCGGGCATCTGCTCCATGGGGATGCCACCCTGCTGACCACCGATGCCCTGGGCGTTGGCGGCAGAGTTCTGACAAGGCACGCCAGCGGCAAGCACGGGCAGCGGCTCGGCACCGATGTCCTCGCAGAACTGGAAGTACTCGAAGAAGCCCAAACCGCGTGTCTGATGATAGCCCCAGATGTTGAAGTCGGGCTGGCGGTCCTGCAACGGTCCTACGGTATGGTTCCAGTGGTAGATATTCTCAATGCCCTGACCATGACTCATGCAGCCGCCAGGGAATCGCATGAACTTAGGTTTCATGGCGGCAATCGTTTCTGCCAAATCCTTGCGCAGACCGTTCTTTCGATTCATAAACGTCTCCTGTGGGAAGAGACTTATCATGTCGACACCCACGTGGGCCACCTTCTGAGGAATGATGGCCAGCCGTGCCTTTGCATCGCCCTTCTGAGCAGTAAGCACGGTGGCGTACTGAGTCCAGTCTGAAGCAGCGGTCTTCAGCTTGCTGCTGGCCAGCACGGTGCCGTCCTGACCGATGAGCTGAATCAGGAAGGTCTGCTTCTGTCCACCTGCCAGCACATACATTGAGAAGTCGTACTTCTTGCCAGCCTCAACGTTGATGCCGTCCCATCCCTCGTTCCACAGCGTGTCCTGTGGCCACAGCAAAGCATAATGGGGATTATTGGGACTCAGCGGATGCTCAGTGCCTATCTCTATGGGGCGGGCCGAGTGCCACGCCGTGGTGGCATTCCACTCGCGGCGGTCCCTTGTGCTGTACTCGAAGTCGCGGTTCTGCACCATCTCGGCATACAAGCCACCGTCGGCCGCATAGCTGATGTCCTCAAAGAAGATGCCAATGAGCTTATCGCTGATAGCCTTCTCCTGATCCGTGACGGTCAGCGTGGCCTCTAATTCTTCTATTTTTAAATTCTTGAATCTTTCCCCATCGTCGTGCATGCGTTCGCTGCTCAGCTGTCCGTCTCTCTTCATCTTTTCGAAGTGAGTGGTAATGGTGCTGAGTTCTTGGTCGGAAATCTCGAATTCGCAGCCTTCTTGCAGTTTTCCGGCTATCGTTGCAGTATCGCGTGTCCAGGCAACCTCGTCTATCTGGCTTTTCTCATCTTTGCCGAAATGCCGGAAGTCGTTCGATGCCGACACCCAACGCTTGTCACCAGCCTGGGTCTGATAGTAGATGTCGAAGGTGCCGTTGTCGTTGGCAAAGACCACAGGCTTCAGACATTGCGGGGTGGTCATAATGGGATAGTCCTGCGGGCGCCACGTGACGAGATCGCGGCTATATGCAGCAGCAAAGAGCGGTGAGCGGTCGTTCACTTGGAACACCAGTCGCCATGTTCCGTCTTGGGAACGAGTCACTGAAGGGTGAATCATTTTCTTCTCGACTCCCCATGTGCCGTAGTCTGACGAACAGAGCTGACCAACCTCCTGCCATCCGTTGTCCGAAAGCTGAGCGATATGCAAGCCAGCCCTTTCGTTGGGGCTATAGATAAACACTTTCTTCGTTTCTTGGGCAACAGCAGTCATCGCCACGGCGGCAAAAAGACTCAACAGCCAGAATCTTGATTTCATAGCTTAAAGGGTGTTTCTGATTGATAGTTTTAAATTTTCGGCAAAGTTACGAATTATTTTTCAATTATCCCATCGTCAAGCTATCGAAAGTCTCCATTTTTTCAATGAATAAAAAAAACGCCCCAGGATGTGGAGCGTATTTACAGGGTGTGACAGTTCAGAATCTGTGGTTAGTCGGACGTTTTGTATTCATTGACGTCGTCCTCCAAGTTGAACCGTTGCCCTTGACCGGCTTGTCGTTCCCATGCTTGGCAGTCGGTGTTGAGGTCGGTTTGTTCACTTTCCAGTCAGCATAGTAGCGGTCAGTCTTCTTGTTGTTACCTCCCTTATAGTTTGCATAGCCCTTCGGATGGCCTTTGTAGAAGTGGTTCTTGTTAGAGTAGTGGCTGTAGACGTTGAAAGTCCAGTTGCCGCTCTTCCAAGTCAGCGGACGATAGAAGTAGTTCAGGGTCACGAACTTCTCATACTGATATGCCGTGAGCACATACTTCAAGTCGGCGTTGCGGCGTTTCCACCAGGAGCCGTAGACATCGTTGCGTCCGTTCACACTCATCAGATAGTCCAGATTGATCTCATAGACAGCATCGTACTGGGCATTCGTCAGGTTCAGTTCCCAAGCCATCTTGTCCGAGAGGAAGAGGGCCTCGTTCTTAGCTGTGGTGAAGCTCATGGCGTTGGTTGTGACAGTTATCACCATCATCATTACCAGGGTAAACATTTTCTTCATAATTTTTGTCTCCTATTCGTTAAAGGGTTAAACATTTTGTTTCTTGTTTTCATTAGCTTTGACGAAAAAGAGAGGCCGGAAGAGCCGGGATTATTCCTAAACTGACGGGGTGATTTCCCTAAAATGCAGTAGGGGCTTCCCCAAGCACGACGACATCATGCCTTTGTTAAAAATAGCCATTTTTGCTGGTCATTATTTCTTTTTCCGCATAATAAGCATTACTTTTGTAGCAAAATTCTGTAACAAATAGCATGGATAATCAACAGGAGATATTTCCGATAGTAGACGAAAGCGGAAAGGTCATAGGCTCTGCAACAAGAGGCGAGTGTCATAGCGGTTCCAAGCTGCTTCACCCCGTCGTACATCTTCATGTATTCAACGCCAATGGCGAGATATATCTACAGAAACGGCCAGAGTGGAAGGATATACAGCCAGGAAAGTGGGACACAGCCGTTGGAGGCCATATTGACTATGGTGAGTCGCCAGAAGAGGCATTACGGCGTGAAGTGCGTGAGGAATTGGGCATCACCGACTTTATACCGGAGTTTGTCGACAAGTACGTGTTTGAGAGCAAGCGGGAGCGTGAGTTGGTATATGTACATCGCACCACCTATGATGGAGATATACGTCCCTCAACCGACGAACTGGATGGTGGCCGTTTCTGGACGATGCAGGAGATTCGTGAGGCAATGGGTCAGGATGTGCTGACTCCGAACTTCGAGAGTGAGTTTAAACGGTGCTTCACTTAAAAAACCTATTCAGTCTCCGGATGGCCGCGTCGAACTCGCGCGGCTTCACCTGGTAGTTCTCCACCGGATTCAGATGGGCGTCGGTTACATCGATGTAGCCGGCGCCTTCTTTCGTGAGGATGGTGTCGCCCTCGACGATGAAGGCGTAGCGCAGCTCGTTGCCCACGAAGTGCCATAGCCGTGGTGTGGTGTCGCTGAGCAGCCGTCCTGCCGAGTAGTCGTCAGGATCGTTCGTCACACCGAGGTAGTCGTGCATCAGCGTCGGCACGAAGTCATAGTGGGTGGTGCGATGGGTGAAGGTCGTGGGTGACTGATGGAGAGCAGATGGCTGATGGATGATGAGCGGCACGCCTATCTGGTACTGCGTGAAGTTCGAGTTATGTCCCCAGTAGTTCTTGTGGTTCTCGTTGTACTCCTGCGCATGGTCGCCGGTGATCATCACGAGCGACTCGTCGTAGAGCCCCTGCTCCTTCAGCGCCGTGATGACCTCGCCCACCATGCGGTCGGTCTGGTAGGCCGAGTTACGATAGAGGTTCCAGAAGGGCGTCGGGTCCATCTCGTTGTGCAGCGCGGCAAAGTCGCCATACTCCCACGACGGCTGGAACCTGTTCAGCAGCTCCTTCGGCAGACTATAGGCATGGAGCAGGTCGAAGAAAATAAACACGAAGAAGGGCTTTTCTGCCGACTTCAGCTTCGGCAGGTCGGCAATCAGGTCGTCCTTGATCTTCAGGTCGCGCTCGTAGCTCGTCTTGCCGGGTGTTTCTACGCGCAAGTCAGGCACATGCTGGAACAGCACCCTGCTGAAGGGCGGGTTCTCGAGTGTGGCACTGGGATAGGTGCGGAAGTCATAGCCCTGACCGAGCAGCTCGTCGACCAGCAGCGGACTGTTGCCGCTCGTCTCAAAAGCTGTCCAGTAGTAGGGCTGCAGACCGGTGAACATGCCGAAGACCGAAAACGACGTGCCGTTGCCGCAGCTCACGTGGTTCTGGTACCACTGTTCCTCACGGGCCAACTGCGCGAGCTGGGGCATCGTCTCGTCGGTAAGGGCCCGTCGGCTCCACGAGTCGATGAGTATCATCACGATGTTCGGACGCAAGGCCTGTGCCGTATCACGCTCTAATGAACGCAACGGGTAGCACAGCTCACCACCGCCCTCGCCGTAGTCCACGCTGACCACATGCTGCTCAAATCCCAAGCTTTCAAGAAAATCGGTGGTCGACAGTGGGAAATAATAGGGCACTAAGCGCGCACTCTTCAGCACCGACGGCTTCACCACGAACGACCCATAGATATAGCAGCCGTTGGCCACCACCAGCACTGCCGCCAACGACGCCAACAGCCGACCTACATGGTGCCCAGGCCAACGCGTGACCAACCGGCCGCTCAGCCACCACAACCCCACGCAGACACCCACGAGCACCAGGAACAGCAGTCCCTCGGTCAGGTAGAGCTTCGCGTCGAAGTCGAAGATGTCGCCCGCATTCGGGCCCGTAAGCATGTTCAGGATGAAGCCGTTGATGTGGAAACGGTAGATCTTATATACCTGCATGTTGACAAACGCCAGCACCGACGTCAGGCTCACTAAGCTCACAAACAGCCCTGCGGCCAACCGTCGCCAGCCTGCCAGTGCCCACGGCAGCCAGCCCACCAGCCACAATGCCAGCACCACCACTGCAGCATGACCCACACACGAGGTCAGGAAAAACACCCAACCCAGCAGATCAAGCGAACCCGCAATGCTGTCGCCCTGAATGTAGCTCATCAGCAGCACGCCGATGAGCAGCGACGAAAAGAACATATATAGGCAACTCTTTCTCATCAATCTCGTTTGTTTTCAATCATTCGAAAAGATTGCTGCAAAGGTACATATTATGTGAGAGAAAAGGAAAGAAAAACCGATTTTTCTTTCCCTTCACGAATTTGTAGCCCAAAAATTTGGTGTTTCAACGGAAAAGACCTAATTTTGCACACAATTAAACTTATTAAAAAACAAACGATTATGAAGAAAACACTATTCTCGGTCATCGTGGCCGCAGCCATGATGACAGGCATCTGCGGATGCAACTCGCTCGGGACATCGTCGAATGCACTCGGAGGCGTCGTGAACGGATCGACCATCGGCAACGTGCTCACCAGCGTGCTCGGCATCGACAAAGTGTCCGCCTACAACCTTGTAGGCACATGGTACTACAAGCAGCCCGGCGTCGCATTTACCTCTAAGGACCTGCTCACCAAGGCCGGAGGCGAAGTGGTAGCAGCACAAATCAAGGAAAAGCTCGCATCGCAGTATTCAGCATTCGGCATCACCCCCGTCAACACCAGTGCCACCTTCAGCGAGGACGGAAAATTCGTCATAAAATTCGCGGGAAGGCAGTTTGGAGGTACCTATACCTACGACGAGGCCAACGACAAAATTGCCATGAAGGCTACCTTCTTCTCGCTCAACTGCTACACCAAGCGCACCTCTAACGGCATCGCACTCCTCTTCGAGGCTTCGAAGCTGCTCCAGATCATGCAGATGGCAACAGCACTCAGCGGCAACACCACACTGCAGACCGTGGGCGACCTGAGCAAGAGCTACGACGGACTGCGCATCGGATTCGACATGAATCGATAAACCATCAACGCGACTTCCGTCGTCCATCCACAACGGAAGAAGTATCGACACACCATCTGAGAGGGGCTGTTTGACCATCAAACAGCCCCTCTCAGCCACCCAAACAGCCCCTGTCAGATGCATCTGACAGGGGCTGTTTGCATGGGCATGGGGAGTGAAATGGGGAGTCTATGGAATCCGTTCTATTCGGCAACTATGCTGCTTCGTTTCGCGGTCGTAGTTGATTCCGACAAGCAACAGACGTTCAGTGTATTCTTGTACCTTTGCTGGATACTGCTTCCTATGTATCTGGTCGATAGCCGAGTCAGCATCCTTGTTCACCTTTAGTTCTATAACAATGGCTGGAGAATCTACGTTTTTGCGAGGTATCAGAACGATGTCGGCAAATCCTTTGCCCGAAGCCAGTTCACGATGCATGACGTAGTCGTTCTTGGCATTGTAGTAGGCGATGGACAAGACACAGGCCAGTGAATTCTCATCGTTATAAGAAAGGATGCTGGTATTTTCGTCGTGGGCAACCTCCACGCCAAGGGCCACAGCCTCTTCATCTCCGTCGAGGGTGGCCTGCAAGAGTCGTTCTGACTTCTGCAAGGCATCAGCCACAGGTTTCCAGTTAGTAGTTTCCACAGCATTCACCATCTCACTAGCCACCTCGCGGTTGGGAATCCAGCACTCATCCTTACGCCAATTATAGCTGAGGTAGCCCAGATGGATGAGTACCGTCAGAACATCGTCCTTACCGCGAATGACAGACATGTCGTTTTGGAACTTGGTAGGATTCACTTTACAGCGTCCTCCAGCCAGCATGTTGATGATGTCATCCTTCAGTCCTTCATAATTCATCTGGATATAGTCGGCTACGGTGTCAAAGGCACCCGTTGAAGCCCAGAAACTGCGGCAACGGTGGCTTCGCAAGGCCTGCATCACCGAGTTGGGGTTGAAGACCGACTGCTCGTCGCCTATCTGGTAGCCGTCATACCACTTCTCCAGTTCATCGAAGTCTGCGCCATGTGTGGCTGCAAGTGCCCTTACCTCATCTTTAGTAAAACCGAAATACGGAGCCATATCGACCGGCTCCACCATAGAATATTCGATGAAGTTGTTCAGGGCTGATTGGGTCTTATATTTCTTCACAGGCAGGATGCCCGTCATATAGACACCGGCAAAGGTCCTGACAGCATCGCTGCTCTTGAACATCCTCCGTAGCCAGTCGATATAGATATCCATCTCGTTCGTGCCAGGGTCATACTCCCGACAAATGGCATCCCACTCGTCGATGATGAAGATGAACTGCTGCTGTCTGGCTTCACTGACCCGCAACAGATAACTGGCCAACCGCTCTTTTGGTTCTACAGGTATATCTGAATAGACCCGGCTGATGTCAGCCAGCAGGGCGGCATCTATCTTGTCGGCAATCCCTGTTTCTTTCTCGCTGACAAAGTTGGTCATATCAAGATAGATGACAGGATATTTGTTCAAGTGCTGCTCAAACGATGGGTCTTGCGCAATCTGCAAGTCTGCAAACAGCTGACGTGAGTCACACGACTGGTCGTAGTACGCACATAGCATCTTCGCCGCCAGTGACTTTCCGAAGCGGCGGCAGCGCGATACACAAGAAAAACTCTGCTCAGTGAAGAGAGTCTTGTTGACAACGGCTATCAGTCCAGACTTGTCGACATACTCGCTGTTGCGAACTCTCTGAAACCCAGCATTCCCGGTGTTGATATAGATACCCATAGTCAGTCCTTTTACCAATTATGTCGCAAAGATACAGAAAAATCCTTAGTAAGCAAAACTTTTTGAGAATTTATGCTCGCATTTTTGCATAGTTCGTTTTTTTTTCGTAACTTTGCCCCGATTATTGCAGAATGCTCGACTAACTGAAACGACACTAACAATAACTAAAATACTACACTAATGAAAAAACTAAAACTATTATTTGCCATTTGCGCCCTGATGGTAGGGGGTGTAAGTGTGGTGCAAGCACAGACGGACGTGACCAGTACGTACCTGACGAATGCAGACTTTGAAGGAGATTCTCAACTGTTCCTTAAAATTAATACTGATGGTCGAGGTGTACAAAAACCTGTAGGTTGGAATGTTGAATGGACGCAGGCTTCTTCAAGTGACCATAATGGTATGACCTATGTGGGTTCTATGAACCAAGATTCTCAAAACTGGACTGCCCATGGAGGCAATAAGGCTTATTTTACTCGTATGCGTTGGTTTAATTCAACATTAAACCTTCGTCAGACCATGGTAAACCTTCGTCCTGGCTCTTATACTCTTTCCTTCTATGCCACAGCGTCTAAACTTAGTGATGGAAATGGTTCGGCATCCGTTGCTGTAGCCGGACAATCTCAGGCTATTACCGTAGGAACCAGTGCAACTACAAACTGGACGCAATACACAATAAATTTTAATGTAACAACAAATCCTTACGCAACTATTGAAGTCACAGCTTCGCGTACAGGAGGTAATTTCAAGTTCGGTATTGATGACTTCACTCTGACATACGATGGTTCTACATATTATAGCACCATCTTAGCAGCCGCACAATCTCTTTATGATGACAACGTCGATTGGGCAGAAGGTGCAGATGCTTTAAGCGCTGCAATTACTGCAGCTACAGGAAAAGAAACTATCGCTGACAAAAATGCCGCTATTGTTGCATTGGAGGAGGCTATGGCTACTTTCAAGGAGACGAACACTGTGGAAATGACAAGCCGCATTACCAATGCTACTTTTGACAGCAATATAAGCGGTTGGACAACAAGTGGAAGTGACGGAACATGGCAACGCCAAACATCTTCACAGAACAACTTTACAGGCGGTTTTGTAGAGACTTGGCGTAATGGCTGGAACGGAGGATTCAACCATAAGAATTTCGATATTTCTCAGGCTTTATCTGGACTCCCTAATGGTGAATATACCATAAAAGCTGCAATTATAGCTGTTATGCAGGGTGATAAAGAAGACAAAACTAGTGGAACCTGGGAATACCAGAATATGAAGCATGGTGGTCCTTATTATATTGATGATTCTCATGGTGTTTGGCTTTATGGAACATCTGGAGAGACTACTAATGCTGCGTGGGCAAATACAAAAAACAACACATTTGATGGCAATGGTGCTGAATACAAGACAACAACAATTAAAGTAGAGAATGGTAATTTGACTATTGGTATTAAGGGTATTGGTTCAGAAAGTGGTGCATCTTCTCTTGGTACTTATGCTAACTGGTTCGCCTGTGATAACTGGACGCTGAGCTATTTCGGATTTGACCCTTCAACATTAAAGGCGCAGATTTCAGATTTGAAGGACGAAATTCAGACTATCATTAATGGTAACGAGGTTCCAACAGCTTTTAAGACATCTCTTCAGGAAACTTTGAGCAACTTGGTTGAAACACCAGAAACGAAGTCTGTATTAGATGCTGCTATTAGCACTTTGCAAAATGCTATAAACAATGCAAACGCAATAAAGGTTGCTTATGCAAAAGTAAACGCTCATATCGATTTTGTTACGTCAGAAAAGACAAACTCAACAGGCACTAAGACAACCATCGAAGCAGCTATCAGTACAGCAAATACAAATAAGGAAAACTGTACTACAGCTGTTGCGCTTGAAGAGGTTTATAACACTTTGGAGACTGCTCGCAAGACCTACGTGATGAGCGGAGCACAGCCTACTGCCGGCCATGTATTCGACTTTACATTCAAGATTGCAGATGCAGCTATTACAGATGCGAATGATTGGACAAACAAAAGATTGAGTTATAATCAGCAGTACACAGGCGCTCCAGACAATACCTATTTCGACAATTGGAATGATAATCGAAATATTCAGAAGAACATTGGCGCACTTAGCCTCGGAAAGTACGAACTAAAATGTGCTACCCGTGCAGATGTCAATGTAACGGTTGGTAATATTTATGTTTCTCAGAATGGAGACAATCTTAATCAGACGGACATTAACCATGTCGGAAATACGGGCGGCGATTTAGGCAATGGTTGGAGCTGGACAACGGTAGCATTTGATAATTATACTAATCAGGATATCACGCTTGGCTTCTACTCTGAATGTGGTAGCAGCAAATGGGCTGGTGCTGATGATTTCCATCTTTATTATAAAGGCAACACGGTTGACGATGAAACTGCAACTGAATTGTTGAATACAGTTGAAACTCGTAAGATGAATGCTGAAGTTGCCAGCGCACAAACTACTGCAAAATCGAATTTCGAGAGCCAGAAAACTTTCGAAAACTACAATGCTCTGAAAGACGCAATTGCTGCTGCTAAAACATCGGCAGACAACTATGCCAAGGTGAAGGCTGCCATTGACGAAACTGCCAAAACCGTTACCACGCTCGACAATGCTGGCCAGGCTGCCTACAACATTAGTAGTGTACAGAGTGCCTACGATAACGGAAGCATCACAAACGATGACTACGAGGCGAAGATATCCGTTGTCAAGGCCGCTCTCATTGCTGCCGTTAAAGCACAGACCACTGCAGGTAGTAACTGGACACTGCTCATTACCAATCCGAGTTTCGAGTCAGATTTCAGTGGTTGGACTAATAGTAGCATGGACACTCAAGACAACACTTCATTTACGTTGAAGGATGGTTCAAAATATGTTGAGAAATGGCAACCGAACGGTACATTCAGTGTTTCTCAAACCATCACTGCCATGCCTTCTGGTGTCTATCGCATCTCAGCAGCTGCTTTAGCGCGTGGCGTCACCTCTGCTAAGATTTATGCTGGCGGAGTGGAAACGGCAGTCACTATTATAGACGCAGCCAATACTTATAATGTAGAATTTGCCTGCGATGCTAATGCAAATATAACCATTGGTTTTGAGGGCGTTGGTACAGGTGCTGGAGCAAGCTGGCTCTGCGTAGACAACTTTACGATGACACTTGTCAGCGCAGGCCTGCCCGACGTGGTAGCCGTGGAAGGCAAGATGAACGCTGACGTAGCTCAGGCTCAGACAGAGGCAATTTCCACCTATAATAATAATAAGACTGTAGCTAATTATAATGCCGCATCCGAGGCCATCACTGCTGCCCAGGCTTCGAAGGATGCTTACACAGCAGCCGCTACCTATATTGCTAAAGCAAAAGATGTCAAGACGAACCATAACTTCGCTTCGACTACAGCTATCACTACATTCGCAGAGGCTATTGCAGCTATTGAAACACCGTACAATGAGAATACATTGACCACTGAAGCTGCTGCTGCAGCTGGCACTACATTAGGCGTTGCCGCCACTGGTGTACGTGCTAATCCTAATGGTGCTGCTGTGAAGTATCTGAACGATGGCTTCTCGCTGAACGACTTCGATGCTGCTCTTTATATCAACACATGGTCAATAGAAGGAGAATCTGACGGCTCGAACTTCACGGTTCCCTTCTATGAGTATTGGGGATCTGATGCCAACAGCCTTGCTAAGAGGACTTGGACGGGAACACTGACTAACCTTCCTAACGGTCAGTATAAGATTTCGACATGGGTGCGTGTGCGTGCCAAGAACGAAACGGCTGCAGCAGATGCTACAGGCATCACGATGGCAGTGAACGATGGCGAGGCTGTCGATGTTACAGAGGGTACACAGATTGGCGAATCACAATTCCAGATTGCCACATACGAGGCCCTTGGTCTGGTGAAGGACGGTACGCTAAACTTCAACGTCAATATAGCAGAGGATAACAACATCAGCTGGCTCTCGTTCAAGAACGTGAAGTACACCAAGGTACGCGACCTCACGCCCGAGGAGGCTGCTGTTAAA
The DNA here is from genome assembly GCA_017554385.1 of Prevotella sp. Classification (GTDB taxonomy): domain Bacteria; phylum Bacteroidota; class Bacteroidia; order Bacteroidales; family Bacteroidaceae; genus Prevotella. The sequence goes on from JAFZIL010000061.1 coordinate 14,289, forward strand.
CCCACCGCCATTGCTCTGGATCAGACGACGGTAACGTTGAACGCTACCACCAACACCGCAACGCTCATTCCTACCTTCACACCTCAGGATGCTACGCAGACCGTGACATGGACGTCGAGCGACGAGGATGTGGCTACTGTCAACAATGGTGTGGTGACGGGCGTTGCTCCCGGTACGGCCACCATCACCGTTACCAGCACCATCGATGAGAATGTCAAGGCCACCTGTACCGTCACCGTGACTTATCCGGAAACAGTATATGAAACTTCTACCTATACTAATGATGGTGCTACGCGTAATGTATATTCACTTGGAGAAAACATCATCAAGAACGGTTCGTTCGAGTATCCTAATGGTTACTATGGCTGGAAGAATGGTGCTGGAGGCGACCTTGCCGCTGCTAACTTCGATATTGTTACAGATGGAGATAACAAGTACCTGCGGGCCAAGGACAGTAAGGGTGCTGGTGATGCATATTCCATTAGCACAGGATGGCCTATTGAAGCAGGTAAGACATACGTCTTTGGTTATAAGGTGAAGGCCAGTACGACAGTTAGCGATAAATCTAAGTTCCTTGTCGTATCTATGACTAATACTGTAGGCACTGAAACCAAAAAGGTATCTAAGGATGATGAAACGGTGAATACAGAATGGAACAGCATCAAGTATGAATTCACTAATACCGAAGGCTATGCTTATGTACAGTTCCGTGCTCGTTGGCTGGCTAATTCGCTGAGCTTCGATGACTTCTATTTGGCTGAGGCTACTTCTTCTACCGAAGGTAATGTCGAATACGCCACTGCTGCTATTCCTACCGCTAACATTGGTACGGGTGCCTTCCAGTATTCTCAGGATGCCATCGACGCAGCCAATGCCCTCGTTCAGGGTACAGCTACCGTTGAGGATGTGGAGGCCGCTTACAACGCTGTGACCACCATCAACAAGCCAGCAGATAATCAGGTATTCAACATCATTATGGGTACGCTCACATGGACGAATAATAACAACGCAACGATGCTCGCCACAGAGGGCAAGGCTGCAACCTATCTGGCAAGAGACAGAACCGACCATGGCCTGTACAACATCAAGTATAGTGTAGAACCTAATGTCAATTGTGCGCAGGCCTTCAAATTCACACCTGTTGAAGGTACCGTAAATGGTTATAAATTGAGTCAGATAGATGCTGATGGAGACCAGCGTTATGTCTGTACCGTTACTGGTGGCGGTTATGGAAATAATAACACGTCAGGAATTCGTACAACAACGGATGCCTCCAAAGCCCTTACGGTAGTTGTCATCCCGACAGAAACAGAGGGAGTCTATAACCTTCGCAATACTGAGGCAAATGCTCTCCTTGGTGCACAGGATGCTGGCTTCTTTACCTACACTGGCCGCAACAATAATTTGATTATTCGTGAGACTACCAAGCCCAGCATCACTATCAACACGACGGCTGCCGGATGGGGTACTACCATCCTGCCGTTCGCAGTGGCAAGTCTGCCAGAGGGTGTGAAGGTTTACGCCATCTCTGAGAGCAATGGCAACGCGCTGACTTTGGAAGAGCGCAATGCTATCGAGGCCAACAAGCCTTACGTCATCGAGGGTGTATGGAACGAAACACTCACTGGCGATGCCAAGGGTACTGCACTGACCTACACTGAGGGTCTGCTCACAGGTACCTACTCAAAGATTCCGGCTCCCAACGGCTCGTACATCCTGCAGAAGCAGGGCGACAAGGTGGGCTTCTTCAAGGTGGATACCAGCGTGGTCCAGCCTAACGTTCCTGCCAACCGCGCTTACTTGACCGAAGAAGCCAGCAGTGTACGTGGCTTCCTGCTCGACGAGAGCACGGTGGTCGACGGCATCAATGCCGTGAAGGCTCTGACGGAGGGCGAAGCCCTGATCTACGACATGAACGGTGTGCAGCAGCCGCGCCTGAAGAAGGGCATGAACATCATCCGCACAAAGGACGGCCGCACACAGAAAGTCATGGTGAAATGAAAGGAACAGTGAATAGTGAAAAGTGAATAATTTGCCCCAAACATAGATTCATTATGAAAAAGAAGATATATTTCAAGCCAGAGACTGAGGTCGTAGAGATTGAACTGCAAC
>JAFZIL010000062.1 GCA_017554385.1 Prevotella sp.
CGGCTTCTTTCTTTTTCAGAAGACGCAGGTTAGCTTCATATTTTTGTCGGGCTCTTATTCGGTTCCTCCTAACTTTTACACCCCATAAAGAAACAAGAATCAGCATACCTGCAGCGAAAAGGAACAACAAAACGGCTAAACCTTTTGCCTTCTCGGCATCAGCAGTCTTTTGTTTCGCAATAGATTGCATACGGTTATAGTCATAGAGATGGTGCACACTAAGCAAAGCAGAAGAGGTCGATAGCCTGAATACGGAGTCGTTTGTGATGGTATTGAGCATGGCATATTTCTGAACCGAATCAGGTATGCCAATCTTTGCATAGGTTTTTGCCAGACCTTCATAGCCTTGGCCACGAATGTTTGCAGAAGACGATACCTTAACGGCTTTTGAGAAATAGTGGATAGCAGAGTCAGGGATGTTCAGTCCTAAATAGAGATGCCCTTTATAGACATATAAGAGTTTCCAATCTTCCCTGTTCATTATTGCCTCTTCACTCAAATGAGAGTGGTGTTCATAGAGTGTAAGTAACTCTCTTGCCTTGACATAGTCATTCTGTTGTGTCATAATCAAGTAAGCAAGAGCACCTGCATTGGTGTTTCCAGACAAAGTGTCACCTAATTCCAGATACGCATCACGGGTGGTCTTGGCAATAATCAGTGCACTGTCAAGCTGATTAAGATGGTAATAACACATAAACTCGTGCGCACGATAGTTAATTGCCACAAGATCTTCATGGATCAGCTTTGCATATCGGTAGGCATGTTTACATGCGATTAATGCATTATACGGTAACTGGTTCCTGTATAGGAGTTCTGCCATCTGCCCGTAGATTCGGCTCAGCCAGTGACAGGAGAGGCTGTCGAGGCGGGTGGTGTCGGCCTGCTCGGCTGCGGTGTGGAAGGCATCGAGGGCACGGGGAGCCTGCCCGAGGTCGGTCCATGTGCGTGCCAGGAGGTAGTGGGCTTCGAGACGTTCGGCCTGAGAGCCGTGGCTGTCGAAGTAGTCGGCAAGGGTCATCGCAAGCGTGCTGTCGGTAAGCAGGGAGTCGGCAAGGTTCTTCTCTTGCAAGGCATCAAGGTCACGACGCATCTGCTCGCCGTTGCCGACGCAGGCAGCAAGTAATATCAGCAGGAAGAGGCTGACGCTACTTGGTACCGGACATCTCTTTGAGGTTTTCAACTTCGTTAAGTTTATTACTTGCGTTCGCGCTGTTCAAGGAACTCGCTAACCTGTTCCTGGGTACCCCTCGTCACGGCAATGCGTCCGGAGCGGGTGTACTGCAGCACGCAACCGAACTGGTCGAGGGCGCGGAAGAGGTCGATGATATCGTCGGTCTTGCCATTCTTCATCACGATGGTGTAGGTGGGGTTGACCTCGGTGATGCTTGCACCGAAACGCCGGATGGTACGCGACACCTCCGGTTGTTGCAGCACAATGTCGGTAGAGAGCTTGTAAAGACCTGTCTCGCGTATAAATAGCTGGTCGTCAGTAAAATACGTGGCTTTGATCACGTCAATCTTCTTTTCAATCTGTTTAGTGATCTTCACCACCTGGTCATCGAAACACCATGCGGTGATGGTGTATTTGTGTACACCGGGTATGCTCGATGCCGATACGTTCAGGCTCTCGATGTTCACCTGACGACGTGTGAATACTGCCGTGATCTGGTTCAGGATACCGGCAATGTTCTCTGAGTAAACAAGTAATGTATATAGTTTCTTTTCTTCGTTCATAATCGGTAGCTAATTATTCACTTTTCACTTAAATAGTCAGCATCATTTCGTCGACGCTCTTACCGGGGGCGGTCATGGGCATCACGTCGGCATCTTCCTTGATGGCGCACTCGAGGATGAAGGGGCCGTCGGTAGAGAGCATCCTGCTGACGGCGGCATTCAGGTCGGCACGGTCGGTGACGAGCGAGTAGGGGATGGCGTACGCCTCGGCTATGAGACGGTATTGCGGATTGAGCATGGGCGTGAATGAGCGCCGCTGCTCCCAGAACATGTCCTGCCATTGGCGTACGTTGCCTAAGTAGTTGTTGTTCAGCAAAATCATCTTCACGGGTGCCTGCTGCTCCATGATGGTGCCCAGCTCCTGAAGGTTCATCTGAAAACCTCCGTCGCCGCAGAACATGCACACCGTGCGGTCGGGCGCACCAAAGGTGGCTCCGATGGCAGCCGGCATACCGAAGCCCATCGTGCCCAGACCTCCGCTGGTGACGATGCTACGCTTGCGGTTATAGTGGAAGTAGCGGGCCGAGAGCATCTGGTTCTGTCCCACATCGGTCACAAGGATGGCTTCGCCCTTTGTTGCTTCGGCTACGGCGTTGACCACCTCGCCCATGAGCAGCGGACCGTCCTTGGGATGGATGGCAGGCTCGACGACTTGCTGCTGTTCCATCTGTGCGTAGGCATCGAACGATTGCTTCCACTCCGTGTGGTCGTTCTTCTTCAGCAGACGGGTGATGGCGGGCATCGTTACCTTACAGTCGCCAATGACGGCCACGTCGGTCTTGATGCACTTGTCAATCTCGGCCTTGTCGATGTCTAAGTGGATAATCTTGGCTTGACGGGCATAAGTGGAGGGCAGACCCGTGACTCGGTCGCTGAAGCGCATGCCGATAGCGATGATGACATCGGCCTCCTGCGTCTTCATGTTCAGCGAGTATTGTCCGTGCATGCCCAGCATGCCTTTGTTCAGTGGATGGCGCGACGAGAGTGCCGAGAGACCTAACAGTGTGCGGCCCACGGGGATGTCGGCTTTCTCGATGAGCTCGAGCAGCTCGTTATGGGCATTGCCCAACTCCACACCCTGACCCACGAGGGCCAATGGTCGTTTGGACTCGTTGAGCAGACGTGCAGCCTCGCTGATGGCCGAATCATCGGGAGTTGGGTAGGGCACGTAGCTTCGTACAAAGTCGACGTGGGCCGGGCCACTCCATTCACAGGTATGTGTCTGGGCATTCTTGGGAAAGTCGAGCACCACGGGTCCTGGACGTCCGCTGCGGGCAATATAGAAAGCACGGCTCACGGCCCATGCCACATCGTCGGCATGGCGTATCTGGTAGCTCCACTTCGAGATGGGCTGTGCCAGGCCTACGAGGTCTACCTCCTGGAAGGCGTCGGTACCAAGTGCGTTGATGCCTACCTGACCTGCAATGACCACGATGGGCGTAGAGTCGAGCATGGCATCGGCCACACCTGTCAGCGTGTTTGTGGCACCGGGGCCGCTGGTCACGATGGTTACGCCTACTTCGCCACTGACGCGGGCATAGCCCTGAGCGGCATGTACGGCACCTTGCTCATGGCGCACCAGCACGTGGTTAAAGGCTTTTTTCTCGCCACGTGTATAATCGTAGAGTGAATCGTATACGGGCATGATGCTTCCACCCGGATAGCCGAAGATGGTCTTTACGCCCTCGGCCTGCAGTGCTCGCATCAGGGCTTCTCTGCCTGTGATTGTTTCTTTCATATTTCTTCGTTGTTTCTAGTTGTACTAGTGATACTAGCCTTACTAGTCAATAATCCTCACACCGCCCTTGTCGGCACTTGAAACACTCTGTGCGTAGGCTCTCAGCGCCTTGCTCACCACACGGTTGCGCTTCAGGGGTTGTTGCGGACGGGCTGCCAGCTCCTCGTCGCTCAACTTGACGTTGATGCAGCGTGATGGTATGTCAATGACGATGATGTCGCCGTCCTTGATCTTGCCGATGTTGCCGCCATTGGCAGCCTCGGGCGATATGTGTCCTATGCTCAAGCCGGAGGTACCGCCAGAGAATCGACCATCGGTAATCAGTGCGCACTCCTTGCCCATGTGCATACTCTTAATATAAGAGGTGGGGTAGAGCATCTCCTGCATGCCGGGGCCTCCCTTGGGTCCCTCATGGGTGATGACCACGCAGTCGCCCTTCTTCACTTTGCCGCCAAGGATGCCCTCGCAGGCGTCCTCCTGCGAGTCGAAGACCACGGCAGGACCCTCGAAGTGCCACAGGCTCTCATCGACACCGGCGGTCTTCACCACGCAGCCGTCCTGAGCGATATTACCGAAGAGCACGGCCATGCCACCATCCTTGGTGTAGGCGTGTTCGATATCGCGGATGCAACCGTTGGCTCGATCAGTATCAAAGCTCTTGTAGTAGGTATCCTGTGCACCGAGTTCGTTGCAGAACTTGCCGGCAGGAGCAGAGAGATAAATTTGGGGAGCATCTGGTTTGGTGATGCTATATGCTTCTATGTCCTCAGCCAATGTATGTCCGTTGACTCGCTTTGCACTGGTGTCGATGAGTCCGCCCTTGGCCAGTTCGCCAATGAGAGACATGACACCACCCGCACGTCCGAACTCCTGCACGCTGTACTTCTGACTATTTGGAGCAAGCTTGCAGAGGAAGGGCGTCTTGCGCGAGAGTGCATCGATGTCAGCCATCGTGAAGTCCACGCCGGCTTCCTGAGCAACGGCCAGCAGGTGGAGCACCGTGTTGGTTGAGGCACCCATCGCAATGTCGAGCGTCATGGCGTTGAGGAAAGCTGTGCGGGTAGCTATACTCCTCGGCAAAACCGAGGAATCGCCTTCCTCGTAATAGGCAAAGGCGTTCTTGACTATCTGCTGAGCCGCCTGTTGCATCAGGCGCACACGGTTCTTATGGGTAGCCAGAATGGTACCATTGCCGGGAAGACTCAATCCGATGGCCTCGGTGAGGTTGTTCATCGAGTTGGCGGTGAACATACCCGAGCAGCAACCACAGCCGGGACAGGCCCGGTTCTCGACTTCAGCGAGTTCCTCGTCGCTGACAGTGGGATCGCCACCCTTGACCATCGCTGTGATAAGGTCGAGATTCTCGCCCTTGTACTGTCCAGCCTCCATTGGACCGCCGCTGACGAATACAGCGGGGATATTCAGACGCATGGCAGCCATCAGCATGCCCGGTGTAATCTTGTCGCAGTTCGAGATGCAGATCATCGCATCGGCCTTATGGGCGTTGACCATATATTCTACGCTGTCGGCAATGATGTCGCGCGAAGGCAGCGAGTAGAGCATGCCGTCATGTCCCATAGCAATGCCATCGTCGATGGCGATGGTGTTGAACTCAGCTGCATAGCAGCCAAGGCTTTCTATCTCGCGCTTCACTATCTGGCCTGCCTCATGCAAGTGAGTATGGCCTGGAACAAACTGGGTAAACGAATTGACTATGGCGATGATGGGCTTACCAAACTGTTCTCTCTTCATGCCGTTGGCAACCCAAAGGGCACGGGCTCCCGCCATACGGCGCCCTTCTGTGCATACGCTACTTCTCAATGGATGCTTCATGTTTTCTGTGTTGATTATCTGATTTCTGACGTTTGCGCCTGCAAAATTAACTCTTTTTCCGCAATTCTCCAATACTTTTGCTAAATAATTAAAGTATCAACACGTATTGTACTCATCATAAACTATCCAAAAAGTAGGCCGCCACCATCTGCTTTGCCCACCGATTACCTATTATTTTACTGAACTTTCCCACCCTAAAGGCCGAAGGCCTGAAAAGACCACAAGCAGGGGTAAAACCCCTGTATATAGGAGGATGCTGCCCCAACCCCACTCTGTGCGCAGCCACTCCCCTCCCTTCAAGGGGAGGGGCAGGGGTGGGGTCTGTATATTCCTCGCTGTCTGATATTTACAGACCCCACCCCGGCCTTCGGCCACCCCTCCCC
>JAFZIL010000063.1 GCA_017554385.1 Prevotella sp.
GATGCGTTATGTCGTTGACATGATTCGCGGCATGGAGGTGAACAGAGCACTTGGCGTGCTCCACTTCTCGAAGAAGGCTGCAGCAGCCGACGTGGAGAAACTCCTGCGCTCGGCCATTGCCAACTGGGAACAGAAGAACGACCGCAAGGCCGAGGCCGGCGAACTGTTCATCACCCGCATCTTCGTAGACGAAGGTGTTACTATGAAGCGAATGAGACCGGCACCACAGGGCCGCGGATATCGAATCCGCAAGCGCAGTAACCACGTGACCCTGTTTGTGGACGCTAAAACTAATGACGTAAAAGAATAAGAGAATGGGACAGAAAGTTAATCCGATTAGCAACCGTCTGGGTATCGTACGCGGTTGGGATTCAAATTGGTTCGGAGGCAAGGACTTCGGAGACAACTTGGTGGAGGATCAGAAGATCCGCAAGTACCTCAATGAGCGCCTGGCCAAAGCCAGCGTTTCGAAGATTGTCATCGAGCGCACGTTGAAGCTGGTTACCATTACTATCTGCACGGCTCGTCCGGGTATCGTCATTGGTAAGGGAGGTCAGGATGTGGACAACCTGAAGGACGAGCTGAAGAAGCTCTTCGACAAGGAAGTTCAGATTAATATCTATGAAGTGAAGCGTCCAGAACTCGACGCAACGATCGTTGCCACTAACATCGCTCGCCAGATTGAGGGCAAGATCGCATACCGCCGCGCTATCAAGCAGGCTATCGCCAATACGATGCGCGCAGGTGCCGAGGGTATTAAGGTGCAGATTTCAGGACGTCTGAACGGCGCCGAGATTGCACGCAGCGAGATGCTTAAGGAGGGTCGCACACCCCTGCACACTTTCCGTGCTGACATCGATTTCTGCCAGGCCGAGGCTCTCACTAAGGTTGGCCTGTTGGGTATCAAGGTATGGATCTGCCGTGGAGAAGTCTATGGAAAGGTCGACCTGGCTCCCAACTTCACTCAGGAGAAGCAGGGTCCCCGTGGAAACGGTGGTAACAGGGATGGCCGTAAGTTCCGTGGCGACAAGAGAAAAAATAACCGTTAAAAGAAAGAGAAGCTATCATGTTACAACCTAAGAGAGTAAGATATAGAAGGCCTCAAGACGGACGCGGCAACAAAGGCAACGCCCATAGAGGCACGACGCTGGCTTTCGGCTCGTTTGGCATCAAGACCCTTGACGCCAAGTGGATTGACAGCCGTCAGATTGAGGCTGCCCGTGTGGCCATCAACCGTTACATGAACCGTGAAGGTCAGGTGTGGATCCGCATCTTCCCCGACAAACCCATCACCCGCAAGCCTGCCGATGTCCGAATGGGTAAAGGTAAGGGTGATCCCGCAGGATGGGTGGCACCCGTGACTCCCGGCCGTATCCTCTTTGAAGTGGAGGGCGTTCCTTTTGACATCGCCAAGGAGGCACTGCGCCTCGGTGCTCAGAAGCTGCCCGTGAAGACCAAGTTTGTTGTAAGACGTGACTACGATAAAAACGCTTAATTAGTTATGAAGACGAAGGAACTGAAAGAGCTCGAGACCAAGGAACTGGCCGAGCGCATTGAGACGGAGGTTGCCAAGTACAACCAGATGAAGTTGAACCACAACATCACTCCGCTGGAGAATCCATCACTGATTAAGGCCGCACGTCGCGACATCGCACGCATGAAGACGGAACTCCGTCAGAGAGAACTTAACAAATAACAATGGTCCAGATGGAAACAAGAAATTTAAGAAAGACAAGACAGGGTGTCGTTATCAGCAACAAAATGGATAAAACCATTGTTATTGCCGCCAAGTTCAAGGAGAAGCACCCTATTTATGGTAAGTTCGTCCAGAAGACGAAGAAGTACCATGTACATGATGAGAAGAATGAGTGCAACGTAGGCGATACGGTGCTCATTATGGAGACGCGCCCTCTGTCGAAGACAAAGCGCTGGAGATTAGTTCAAATCGTTGAAAAGGCTAAGTAATTATGATACAAGCAGAATCAAGACTTACAGTTGCTGACAACAGCGGTGCACGCGAGGCACTCTGCATCCGTGTGCTGGGTGGTACCCGCCGCCGTTATGCCAGCGTGGGCGACGTGATTGTCGTTGCCATCAAGAGCGCTATCCCTACCAGTGACGTGAAGAAGGGTACGGTCTCGAAGGCCCTGATTGTTCGCACCAAGAAGGAAATCCGTCGTGCCGATGGCTCGTACATCCGCTTCGACGACAATGCCTGTGTGCTGCTGAACAATGCCGGTGAGCTTCGTGGCAGCCGTATCTTCGGCCCTGTTGCCCGCGAGTTGCGTGCAGTGAATATGAAGGTCGTTTCTTTGGCACCTGAGGTTCTTTAACTTTTAAAATGCAGTAATAGTAATGAGCAAGTTACATATCAAGAAAAACGACACCGTGATTGTCCTGGCCGGTGAGGATAAGGGCAAGAAGGGTAAGGTGCTGAAGGTCTTGGTCGACAAGCAGAAGGCTGTTGTCGAGGGCGTGAACTTCGTCAACAAGAGTTCAAAGCCCAGTGCCAAGAATCCTCAGGGTGGCTTCGAAAAGGTCGAGGCTCCCATCCACATTTCGAATTTAAGTCTGATCGATCCGAAGAGCGGCAAGCCCACCCGTGTTTCTATCAAGCACGAGGGTAAGAACGTGATCCGTATCGCTAAAAAGTCTGGAGAGGAGATCAAGTAATGAATACAGCACAACTTAAGAAGACTTATGCCGAGCAGATTGCTCCGGCTTTGATGAAGCAGTTCAACTACAGTTCTGCTATGCAGATTCCCGTTCTGAAGAAGATCGTGGTCAACCAGGGTCTGGGTGATGCCACTCAGGACAAGAAAATCATCGAAGTGGCCATCAACGAGATTACCACTATCTGCGGTCAGAAGGCCGTGGCTACATACTCGAAGAAGGATATCGCCAACTTCAAGCTTCGTAAGAAGATGCCTATCGGCGTGATGGTTACCCTGCGTCGCGAGCGCATGTATGAGTTTCTGGAGAAGCTCGTGCGCATCGCATTGCCCCGTATCCGCGACTTCAAGGGTATCGAGAGCAAGTTCGACGGACGCGGCAACTACACCCTCGGTGTTCAGGAGCAGATTATCTTCCCTGAGATCAACATCGACTCTGTCGACCGCATCCAGGGCATGAACATCACATTCGTTACCTCGGCCAAGACCGACGAGGAGGGTTATGCCCTGCTGAAGGCTTTCGGCCTCCCATTCAAGAACGCTAAAAACGACTAAGAGATATGGCAAAAGAATCAATGAAGGCCCGCGAGGTGAAGCGCGCCAAGATGGTTGCCCGCTATGCTGAGAAGCGTGCTGCCCTGAAGAAAATCATCGCCACGGCAGATGTGACGACCGAAGAGGGTGCCATGGCAGCTTATGATGCTGCCCGCAAGTTGCAGGATATTCCCCGCAATGCCAACCCCATCCGTCTGCACAACCGTTGCAAGATCACTGGCCGTCCCAAGGGATATATGCGTCAGTTCGGTCTCAGCCGTATTCAGTTCCGCGAGATGGCATCGAGCGGCCTGATTCCCGGCGTGAAGAAGGCCAGCTGGTAATTGAAGGGAAAAGCGAATAGTGAATAATTTGCTGCGCTTTAACAGAGAGAGTTAGTTTTATTTAATATTGTCGGGGGAGTCCCGATTAATTAAACAAATTATTTTATGACAGATCCAATAGCAGATTTTCTGACGAGGTTGAGAAACGCAATCATGGCTCATCACCGTGTTGTTGAAGTACCAGCTTCAAACTTGAAGAAGGAAATTACCAAGATCCTCTTCGAGAAGGGTTACATCCTGAACTACAAGTTCGTAGAGGATGGCCCGCAGGGAACTATCAAGGTTGCCTTGAAGTATGACCCTGCAACCAAAGAGAACGCCATCAAGTTCTTGAAACGTGTCTCAACGCCAGGTCTTCGTAAGTACACTGGCTACAAGGACATGCCGCGAGTAATTAATGGACTGGGTATCGCTATCTTATCCACATCCAAAGGTGTAATGACAGACAAAGAGGCCGCACAGCTGAAGATTGGTGGTGAGGTTCTTTGCTATGTATATTAATTGGAGGACGAGCATTATGTCAAGAATAGGAAAATTGCCAATTAGTATCCCTGCAGGCGTTACCATTGCTCAGGACAAGGACGGTGTCGTTACCGTAAAGGGTCCGAAGGGAGAACTTTCACAGAAGGTTGATAAGTCAATCATTGTAAAGATTGAGGACGGACACGTTACGTTCGAGATCGACGAGAACAGCCCTGTCAACCTGAAACAAAAGCAGGCTTTCCATGGCCTGTATCGTGCACTGGTCAACAACATGGTTGTTGGCGTGAGCGAGGGTTATAAGAAGGAAATGGAACTCGTAGGTGTTGGTTACCGCGTGAGCAATCAGGGCAACCTCATCGAGTTCGCACTGGGTTACACACACCCCATCTTCATACAGCTTCCCAAGGAGGTGAAAGTGGAGACGAAGTCTGAGCGTAACCAGAACCCCCAGATTGTCCTCGAGTCGGCCGACAAGCAGCTGCTTGGTCTTATCTGCGCTAAAATTCGTTCTTTCCGCAAGCCTGAGCCTTACAAAGGAAAGGGTATCTTGTTTAAGGGTGAAGTTATTCGTCGCAAGTCGGGTAAGTCAGCTTCAGCTAAGTAATCTTTGAGAAATTGAAAAATTGAAAAATTAAAAGATTAAAAGATTATGACAACGAAGAAAGTAGAAAGACGAATCAAAATTAAATACAGAATTCGTAAGAATGTGTTCGGCACTGCCGAGCGTCCTCGTCTGAGTGTGTTCCGCAGCAACAAGCAGATCTATGCTCAGGTTATCAATGATAATGAAGGTAAAACTCTTGCAGCAGCATCGTCACTGGGTCTTGAGGCCATGCCGAAGATTCAGCAGGCTGAGAAGGTGGGTGAACTGATTGCCGCAAAGGCTCAGGAAGCTGGTGTGAAGACTGTGGTCTTCGACCGTAATGGCTATCTCTATCACGGCCGTGTGAAGTCTCTGGCCGATGCAGCTCGTAAAGGTGGACTTAATTTCTAAACGATTATGGCAATGAACAGAGTTAAAGTAAATAGTGACATTGAACTGAAAGACAGACTGGTTGCCATCAACCGTGTTACTAAGGTAACGAAGGGCGGTCGCACCTTTACATTCGCAGCTATCGTCGTCGTTGGTGACGGCAATGGTGTCATCGGCTGGGGTCTGGGTAAGGCCGGCGAAGTCACCGCTGCTATTGCAAAGGGTGTAGAGGCAGCCAAGAAGAATCTGGTCAAGGTGCCCGTGCTCAAGGGTACCGTCCCCCATGAGATGGAAGCTCGCTTCGGTGGCGCTCAGGTGTTCCTGAAGCCGGCAGCCGCCGGTACCGGTCTGGTGGCTGGTGGTGCTATGCGTGCCGTTCTGGAGAGCGCTGGCATCAAGGATGTGCTCGCAAAGTCGAAGGGTTCGTCGAACCCCCACAACCTGGTAAAGGCTACTATCGAGGCACTGAGCCTGATGCGTGATGCATACACCGTGGCCGGCACTCGTGGTATCAGTATGGACAAAGTATTCAGAGGTTAAGTAAGGAGAATATAGACTATGGCAACAATTAAGATTAAGCAGATTAAGAGTAAGATCGGTTATCCCGTTGACCAGAAGCGTACACTTGAGGCACTGGGCCTTCATAAGATCTCCCAGGTCGTAGAGAAAGAGGATTCTCCTGCTGTCCGTGGCATGATACGCAAGGTTCATCATCTGGTGACCGTTATTGACTAAACAGTAATCACACATTAAAAACGAATGCTATTATGAAACTGAATAATTTGAAACCTGCAGAGGGCTCAACACATTCACGCCGCAGAATCGGTCGTGGACCCGGCTCTGGCCTGGGTGGCACGTCTACTCGCGGTCATAAGGGTGCCAAGGCTCGCTCTGGTTATAAGAAGAAGGTTGGTTTTGAGGGCGGTCAGATGCCTCTGCAGCGTCGTCTCCCGAAAGGTGGCTTCAAGAACATCAACCACAAGGAGTACTTCGCCGTCAACCTTTCTACTCTCCAGAAGCTTGCTGAGACGAAGGGTCTTACCAAGATTGGAGTTGAAGAGCTCGTGGCTGCACGCCTCACCAACGGTAAGGAGCTGGTGAAGGTACTCGCCAACGGTGAGCTGAAGACAAAGGTCGATGTGGTTGCCCATGCTTTCTCAAAGAAGGCTGAGGAGGCCATCAAGGCTTTAGGTGGAAACGCAACTATAATCTAAACGAAGATGAAGAAGTTAATAGAGACACTGAAGAACATTTGGAAGATCGAAGATCTGAGAACACGTATTGGAATCACGATCCTGTTCGTGGCTATCTATCGTTTCGGATCGTTTGTCGTACTTCCCGGTATCAACCCGGCAATGCTTGACAAGTTGTCGTCACAGACTGCTACAGGCCTTATGTCGCTGCTGGACATGTTCTCTGGTGGTGCATTTTCCAATGCGTCCATTTTCGCACTTGGAATCATGCCTTACATCTCTGCTTCTATCGTTATGCAGCTTCTTGCTGTCGCTGTGCCTTATTTCCAGAAGATGCAGCGTGAAGGTGAGAGCGGGCGCAAGAAGATTAGCCAGTACACTCGGTGGCTGACAGTGGGTATCCTGCTGTTCCAGGCACCGAGCTACCTGCTGAATCTGAAGGCCCAGGCAGGTGCTGCCCTTGCAACCGGCATTGACTGGTTCTGGTTCATGTTCCCTGCCACTATCATCCTGGCTGCAGGAAGTATGTTCATCCTCTGGTTGGGTGAGCGCATTACAGATAAGGGTATTGGAAATGGTATCTCGATGATCATTATGATTGGTATTATTGCCCGCCTGCCGCAGGCATTCTTCCAGGAGGTGACATCACGCTTTACTGCTATTACCGGTGGTGGATTGGTGATGTTCCTTGTCGAGATTGTCATTCTCTATGCAGTTGTTTGTGCATCTATCGTTCTGGTACAGGGCGTCCGCAAGATACCCGTACAGTATGCAAAGCGTGTTGTCGGTAACAAGCAGGTGGGTGGTGCACGTCAGTACATTCCCTTGAAGCTGTTTGCAGCCAACGTGATGCCAATCATCTTTGCTCAGGCAATCATGTTCATCCCGTTGACATTGGCCCAGTGGTCTAACCCTGAGAATGCAAGCTGGTTCCTGCGCACGATGCTTGATCATCACAGCTGGTTGTACAACCTCATCTTCGCTGCCTTGATTATTGCATTCACGTACTTCTACACAGCTATTACGCTGAACCCGACACAGATGGCTGAGGATATGAAACGTAACAACGGCTTCATTCCTGGCGTGAAACCCGGTAAGGACACTGCCGATTATATCGACAACGTGATGTCGCGCATCACCCTCCCCGGATCGCTTTTCATTGCCTTCATCGCCATTATGCCGGCATTTGCAAGCCTGCTGAATGTGCAGGATGCCTTCTCGCAGTTCTTCGGTGGTACATCGCTGCTGATTCTTGTGGGTGTCGTGCTTGACACGCTCCAGCAGATTGAGAGCCACCTGCTCATGCGCCATTACGACGGCCTGCTCGACTCCGGTCGTATCCGTGGTCGTGGTGGAGTTGCTGCATACTAAAGAGCATGAAGATATTTCTGAAGACTGAGGATGAAATTGAGCTGATGCGCCAGGCCAACCAACTAGTTGGTAAGACCCTCGGCGAATTGGCTAAGCATATCAAGCCTGGTGTAACGACCCTCCAACTGGATCAGATTGCCGACGAGTTCATCCGTGATCACGGTGCCGTCCCAACCTTCAAGGGTTTTCCCAATCCTTATGGAGGGCCGTTCCCCGCAAGCATCTGCACATCGGTAAACGACGTTGTAGTACACGGGGTTCCTGACAGCAAAACAGTGCTCAAGGAGGGTGACATTATTTCTATTGACTGTGGAACACTCCTTAACGGATTCAACGGTGATTCTTGCTACACATTCTGTGTTGGCGAGGTATCCGAAGAGGTGAAGAAGTTGTTGCGCACTACGAAGGAGTCACTTTATAAGGGTATTGAAAATGCTGTTGCCAACAAACATGTCGGTGATATCAGCAGTGCAGTACAGGAACATTGTGAGGCTCAGGGCTATGGAATCGTCCGTGAGCTAACAGGCCACGGTATAGGCCGCGAGATGCATGAAGATCCGCCTGTACCTAACTACGGACGCCGTGGAAACGGTGTTACGCTGAAAGCAGGAATGTGTATAGCCATTGAACCAATGGTTACAATGGGAAAACGTGACATCTACTTGAAAGAAGACAGATGGAGCGTTTGTACCCAGGACGGCAAACCGTCAGCACATTTTGAACACACCATTGTCGTACGGCGCGGCCAGGCAGAAATATTGTCCTCGTTTGAAGAAATAGAAACTTTAGAAGGTAAACTTTACTAAGTATGGCAAAGCAATCCGCAATTGAGCAAGACGGAACTATCATCGAGAGTCTCTCGAATGCCATGTTCCGTGTGGAACTTGAGAATGGAGTACAGATTATAGCGCATATATCTGGTAAGATGCGTATGCATTACATCCGCATTCTTCCCGGTGACAAGGTGAAGGTCGAGATGAGTCCATACGACCTCACAAAAGGAAGAATTGTATTCAGATACAAATAAAACGTTTACAAAGATATGAAGACAAGAGCATCATTGAAGAAGCGCACCCCCGATTGCAAGATCGTACGTCGCAAGGGCCGCCTGTTCGTTATCAACAAGAAGAACCCTAAGTACAAGATGCGTCAGGGTTAAAATGTTAAATAAGCATAACAAGGGTGGGAAATATGAAATTATTTCCTTACCTTTGCATGCTTTTTAGCAAATTTCGAAATTTTACACTATTATTTTTTATTATTTATTATCAATGGCAATAAGAATTGTTGGAGTAGATTTGCCCCAGAACAAGCGTGGCGAAATCGCATTGACCTATATCTATGGTATAGGTCGAAGTAGTTCAGCAAAGATATTGGACAAGGCCGGCGTGAGCCGCGACCTGAAGGTCAGCGAATGGAGCGACGATCAGGCAGCCAAGATCCGTGAAATCATCGGTGCTGAATTCAAAGTTGAAGGTGATCTCCGTAGCGAGATCCAGTTGAATATCAAGCGACTGATGGATATTGGTTGCTATCGTGGAGTACGTCATCGTAATGGTCTCCCTGTTCGTGGTCAGAGCACCAAGAACAACGCTCGTACGCGTAAGGGTAAGAAGAAGACTGTTGCTAACAAGAAGAAGGCCACGAAGTAATTCTAAAACGTAACAATTAAAAGATTAAAGAATTAAAGTTATGGCAAAGAAAACAGTCGTTTCTAAGAAAAGGAACGTGAAGGTTACTGCTCTCGGTCAGCTTCATGTTCACAGCTCTTTCAATAATATCATTGTTTCTCTGGCTAACGACGAGGGTCAGGTGATCTCTTGGTCGTCGGCTGGTAAGATGGGTTTCCGTGGTTCAAAGAAGAATACGCCGTATGCTGCCCAGATGGCTGCAGAGGATTGTGCCAAGGTTGCCTATGATTTAGGTCTTCGTAAGGTGAAGGCTTATGTGAAGGGTCCCGGTAACGGACGTGAGTCTGCTATTCGTGCCTGTCATGGTGCAGGCATTGAGGTCATCGAGATCGTCGATGTTACTCCGCTGCCGCACAATGGCTGCCGTCCCCCGAAGCGTCGCCGCGTATAATGTGTGGCGTATTGACGTAATAACGATATAACGTAATAACGATAATTATTTTTTTATTTTATGGCAAAGTATATTGGACCGAAATCTAAAATTGCCCGCCGTTTTGGCGAAGCCATCTACGGACCGGACAAAGTTTTGTCCAGGAGAAACTTCCCTCCTGGACAGCATGGCAATAACCGTCGCCGCAAGCAGTCGGAGTATGCTGTCATGCTGGCAGAGAAGCAGAAAGCCAAGTACACATACGGAGTGCTTGAGCGCCAGTTCCGCATTTTGTTTGAGAAAGCCGCAAAGGCTGATGGCATTACTGGTGAGGTACTGCTGCAGTATCTTGAGAGCCGACTCGACAATGTGGTGTTCCGTCTGGGACTCGCTCCTACCCGTGCAGCTGCCCGTCAGCTTGTAGGCCATCGTCACATTATTGTTGATGGTAAGGTAGTCAACATTCCTTCGTATTCAGTGAAGCCTGGTCAGATCGTGGGCGTTCGCGAGAAGTCGAAGTCGCTCGAGGTCATCGAGGATGCACTTGCAGGCTTCAACCACAGCAAGTATCCTTGGATTGAGTGGGACGAGCAGCAGAAGGCCGGTAAGTTCCTTCACCGCCCTGAGCGTGCCGATATTCCTGAGAATATCAAGGAGCAGTTAATCGTTGAGTTGTACTCTAAGAACTAAAAATCATTAAATTAATGGCGATATTAGCATTTCAAAAACCCGATAAAGTGGTCATGTTGGAAGCCAACGATCGGTTCGGCAAGTTCGAATTCCGTCCGTTGGAGCCGGGCTTCGGTGTAACCATCGGCAACGCCCTTCGCCGCATACTCCTTTCATCGCTTGAGGGCTATGCTATCAACACCATCCGTATTGCTGGTGTTGAGCACGAGTTCTCGTCTGTACCTGGTGTAAAGGAGGATGTAACCAATATGATCCTGAACTTGAAGCAGGTCCGCTTCAAGCAAGTAGTAGAAGAATTCGAGAATGAGAAAGTCAGTATCACGGTCGAGAATTCTACCGAGTTCAAAGCCGGTGATATCGGCAAGTACCTGACTGGATTTGAAGTGTTAAATCCCGATTTGGTGATTTGTCATCTTGACTCGAAGGCAACCATGCAGATTGATCTTACCATCAACAAGGGTCGCGGTTACGTGCCCAGTGATGAGAACCGTGAGTTCTGCACCGACGTCAACGTCATTGCCATCGATTCTATCTACACCCCAATCCGTAACGTCAAGTTCGCTGTAGAGCCCTATCGTGTCGAGCAGAAGACCGACTACGACAAGCTCGTGCTTGAAGTGACGACGGATGGTTCCATTCACCCGAAGGATGCCCTAAAAGAGGCAGCCAAGATCCTTATCTATCACTTCATGCTCTTCTCTGATGAGAAGATTACGCTCGAGAACACTGAGAGCGAGAACAATCAGGAGTTTGATGAGGAGGTTCTGCACATGCGCCAGCTGCTGAAGACTAAGCTCGTTGACATGAACCTTTCGGTTCGTGCCCTGAACTGTCTGAAGGCTGCCGATGTCGAGACCCTTGGCGATCTTGTTCAGTATAACAAGACCGACCTCTTGAAGTTCCGCAACTTTGGTAAGAAATCGCTCACGGAGCTTGATGATTTGCTCGAGAGTCTGAATCTGTCGTTTGGAACCGATATCACAAAGTATAAACTGGACAAAGAATAATGCATGATTCATAATGCATAATTTGCCCAATAAAAGTAAAAAGTAAAAATGAGACACAATAAGAAATTCAATCATCTGGGTCGTACTGCATCGCATCGCCAGGCTATGCTTGCCAACATGGCCATCTCGCTGATCATGCACAAAAGAATCACTACGACCGTGGCAAAGGCCAAGGAGCTCAAGAAGTATGTTGAGCCCCTGATTACCAAGGCAAAGGACGATACCACCAATTCTCGTCGTGTAGTGTTCAGCTACCTGCAGAACAAGGAAGCCATCAAGGAGCTGTTCGGCCCCGTGGCACAGAAGGTAGGTGACCGTCCCGGTGGCTACACCCGCATTATCAAGCTCGGTTTCCGTCAGGGCGATGCTGCACAGATTTGCTTCATCGAGCTCGTCGACTTTGATGAGGCTATGGCTAAGACCGCTGGTGCCGCCAAGAAGACACGTCGTTCGCGTCGTGGTGGTAAGGCTGCTGCCGAGGCTCCTGCTGCTGAAGCTCCCGTTGCTGAGGCACCTGCTGCAGAAGAGGCTCCCAAGGCTGAGTAATTTGGCTTACATTATCAGATTTCTGATTGTAAATAAAAAAGCTCTCGCTCATCAGGCGAGGGCTTTTTTTGTGTGTACGGTTATGATTCTATCCAAGGAAAAACAGACTGACACCAATGACGGAGATGACGGCACCGACGACGGCCCGCCATGTAATTCTCTCCTTAAAGAGCCAATATGAGGGTAGAAGAATGATGATGGGTGTCATGGCCATCAGCGTCGAAGCGATGCCAGCAGCTGTGTATTGCACGGCCATCAGTGAGAAGCCTACGCCAACAAACGGGCCGAATATGGTAGTGGCAGTGGCTACGGTCAGCCCCTTTTTGTCGTGTAGTGCGTCGCTTAGCGGCTTCATTCCGTCACGTAGCCAGAGCAGTAACAGGAAACCGGCGATGCCAGCAATACAGCGGTAGAAGTTGGCGCTGAAAGGCACCAGCCACTCAGGCATGCCCACTTCGGCCATTGCCGTGAGGTCGTATTGATCCATGCCTATCTTGCTTAGTACCAGTCCTACGCCCTGACAAACGGCAGCTCCAACCGCGTAGAGTACGCCGTTCAGGGGCAGGCGTAGTGAGAATCCTGGATGGTGTGACGCTCTCCCTACGATGGAGATGCCTATACCAAAGAGTGTCACCAGCATGGCTACGATGTTCATGGCGCTCATCTGTTGTCCTAAGGTTATCCACGCCATCAATGCTGCCGACAATGGGGCAAGTGTCATGAAGAGCTGACCGTAGCGCGAACCTATGATGATATAACACTGGAATAAGCAGAAGTCACCAATGACGTAGCCCACCAGACCAGACAAAAGCATCCAGCTGCATGCCTCTGACGAGACGCCTATAGGCAACGGTGAACCTGTGACCACGCCAAACAATACCATCGAGAACAGCAGAGCCATAGCCATGCGTAGCACGTTGAGCGTCAGGTTACCTAACCGTTTCGACCCAAACTCGCTCAACAGTGCCGTGGCTGTCCATGAGAACGCCACACCTATTGAAATCAGTTCGCCTAAATAAGTCATTCTGCCGTCTTGTTATCGACAATGCAGGGCACCTTGTCAGTCCACTCTATTACAGGGATGCTGCCCGATTCCTCATTTGCCTCAAACTGGATGGGAAGCCACAGATGCAAGCTTTCTGACAAGTGTCGCGGGTTCCATATATCGGCCATGAACACCGGTTGCCCGTTGATGTTCATGATGTAGGTACCCTGTGCGCCGAACGTTTTGTCGGCAGGCATGTTGTGATAGCCCGTTGCCGTACCTCGGAAGGGCGATGGTAGCTGTTTCCATGGTCCCCAGATGCTTGTCGCGGTAAACATACGTGCCTCGTTGGGAGACCATCCCGTGCAGCCGGAGCATATGAGCCAATACCGTCCTTGGTGTTTGAAGATACAGGGAGCCTCGTTTTGTCCACCGGGTGCCACCATGATGTAGCGTCCAGTGTAGTCTTGATAGTCGTCTGTCAGCTCGCTCACCAGTAGCGTCAGGTTCTCCTGCGACGAGGTGATATGGTATGCGTGGCCGTCATCGTCGATGTAGACTGTCATATCGCGGCTCATCTGTCCTCCCTCAAAGTCGCGCCATAGATACATGCCTTTCTCCACCTCGCGCTGCCATTTGGGTGTCCACCATTTCTTCCAGCTCTCTGCCCGCGTTTTCTTGGCCTCTGCCTGTTGTCTCTCGTCCATGTTGAAAGGCCAACGTCCTGCATGCAGGCGCTGACTGCGCAGATAGCTGAAGGGCCCCGTCGGGGTGTCGCTCACGGCGAAGGCCACACGGGCAGCATCATAGCCACGGTCTTTCAGCTCCAGATGAAAAAGCATGACGAACTTTCGCGTCTTCTCGTTATACACCACCTTGGGACGTTCCATGATGCATCCCCGCTCTATGTCATTACCCTGTTCATTGCTTACCGACAGGGCGATGCCCTCGTCCTTCCATGTCTTCAGGTCGGTCGATGAGTACACGGCAATGCCTTTCTCAGTGGTGAAGCCTCTGTAGGGCCGGTGTTCGCCATACCAGTAGAAAGTGTCGTTGTAGCGTATGATGTTACCGCCGTGGGCGTTGATGTGATGCCCGTCGACATCCATCCACTGTCTCCCGTTCACGTGTTCACAATTATTGTAGGTCGTGTCCGTCTGTGCGGTGGCCTGTACTGCAACTGGGAGCAGCAGTACGGCAAGTAGCGCTTTCAGCGCAAGTGATATTGCTCTCTTCATGTCTATCCTCTTTTTCTTCGCCACAAAGTTAGTCGTTTTTTTGATAATAACGTTGAGCTGACGGGATATTTTTTTTGTTGGCGTAGCAACTTACTCTTGTTGTCGAGCTATAGGAGTGCAATGTCTGACAGATTGTCTGCTTCGGCTGACTATTTGTCGGCATAGGAGGGATGGGCACGGTGTTTGAAGCACAATAGTCAGGAATAAACACAATTTTAAGGAGGAAACAAATCATGACATTCGACAAGTTTACCATCAAGGCGCAGGAAACCGTACAGCAGGCGGTCGCCATTGCGCAGCAGAACGGACAGCAGTCCATCGAACCTATACACCTGCTGAAGGGAGTCATCGACAAGGCCGGCGACGTTGTTGGCTTTCTCTTTCAGAAGCTCGGTGTCGGCATCCAGCAGGTCCTGTTGCCCGTAGACCAGGAGCTGAAGCATCTGCCTCGCGTTGATGGCGGTCAGCCCTACTTCTCTAACGATACCAATAAAGTGCTCGTCAAGGCACAGGAACAGTCTACTCAGATGGGTGATGAGTTCGTCAGTATCGAGCCGTTGCTGCTGGCCCTGCTTACCGTCAACAGCACCGCCAGCCGCATTATGAAGGACGCAGGTATGACCGAGAAGGATCTGCGTCAGGCCATCCTCGAACTGCGTCAGGGACAGCGTGTGCAGAGCCAGAGTGCCGACGACAACTATCAGTCACTCGAGAAGTACGCCAAGAACCTCGTCGAGCTGGCCCGTGCCGGTAAGCTCGACCCCGTGATAGGCCGTGACGACGAGATACGTCGTCTGCTACAGATTCTCTCGCGCCGTACAAAAAACAACCCTATCCTCATCGGTGAGCCAGGTACAGGTAAGACCGCCATTGTCGAGGGACTGGCCGGTCGTATCGTGCGAGGCGACGTACCCGAGAACCTGAAGGACAAGCAGGTCTATTCGCTCGACATGGGTGCCCTTGTGGCAGGAGCCAAGTATAAGGGCGAGTTCGAAGAGCGCCTGAAGAGCGTCATTGGCGAGGTGACGCGCAGTGAGGGCCGTATTATCCTCTTCATCGACGAGATCCACACCCTTGTCGGTGCTGGAGGTGGCGAGGGAGCCATGGATGCTGCCAACATCCTGAAGCCCGCTCTGGCACGTGGTGAACTGCGTGCCATTGGTGCCACCACGCTCAATGAGTATCAGAAATACTTCGAGAAGGACAAGGCACTCGAGCGACGTTTCCAGACCGTCATGGTCGACGAACCCGACGAGCTTTCAGCCATCTCTATTTTAAGAGGTCTGAAGGAACGCTACGAGAACCACCACAAGGTGCGTATCCAGGACGATGCCTGCATTGCTGCCGTCAAACTCTCCGAGCGTTACATCACCGAGCGGTTCCTGCCCGACAAGGCCATCGACCTCATGGACGAAGCCGCTGCCAAACTACGCATGGAGCGCGACTCGGTGCCGGAAGAGCTCGACGAGATCAGCCGTCGTCTTGCCCAGCTTGAGATTGAGCGGGAGAGCATCCGCCGTGAAACCAGTTCGGTCAGCGGTTCTGCCGCTGATACCAAGCTCACCCAGCTTGACAAGGAGATTGCCGAACTTCGTGACCAGGAACGCGAGTTCCGTGCCAAGTGGGAAGGCGAGCGCCAGCTGGTCAACCAGATCCAGCAGGACAAGCAGCAGATGGAACAGCTGAAGTTCGATGCCGAGCGTGCCGAGCGCGAGGGTGACTATGGTCGCGTGGCCGAGATCCGCTACTCTAAGCTGAAGGCACTCGAAGACCACATCGCCTCCATCCAGCATCAGCTGGACAACTGTGTGCCCGGCGGTTCTGCCGCCGGAGCTTCCCGCCTCGTTCGCGAGGAGGTCACTGCCGACGACATCGCCGAGGTTGTGTCCCGTTGGACAGGCATCCCCGTCAGCCGGATGATGCAGAGCGAACGCGAAAAGCTGCTCCATCTCGAAGATGAGCTCCACCGTCGTGTGGTCGGACAGGACGAAGCCATCCAGGCCGTCAGCGACGCTGTGCGCCGCAGCCGCGCAGGCTTGCAGGACCCGAAGCGCCCCATTGCCTCGTTTATCTTCATGGGAACCACAGGTGTAGGTAAGACCGAGCTCGCCAAGGCATTGGCCGAATACCTCTTCAACGACGAGGGCATGATCACCCGCATCGACATGTCCGAGTATCAGGAGAAGCACACCGTCAGCCGACTCGTCGGTGCCCCTCCGGGCTACATCGGTTACGACGAGGGCGGACAGCTCACCGAGGCTGTGCGTCGTAAGCCCTACAGCGTCGTGCTCTTCGACGAGATCGAGAAAGCCCATCCTGACGTCTTCAACATCCTGTTGCAGGTGCTCGACGACGGACGGCTCACCGACAACAAGGGTCGCACTGCCGACTTTAAGAACACCATTATCATCATGACCTCGAACGCCACGCGCGAACAGCTGCGCATGGTCATGCGGCCAGAGTTCCTCAACCGTATCGACGAGATCATCACCTTCCAGCAGCTCACCGAGCAGCAGATTGCACAGGTGGTACGGCTCCAGCTCACACGCGTACAGCAGATGCTCCAGCCGCAGGGCTTCGACCTGCAGTTCACCGACCACGCCGTCGAGTGGCTCGCCCACGAGGGCTACGATCCCGACATGGGTGCCCGTCCCGTCAAGCGCGCCATCCAGCACCATGTGCTCAACGACCTCTCCCGTCGTCTGCTCGCCGACCAGCTCGACCGCTCCCGTCCCATCATCATCGACGAGTTTGGCGAAGGCCTGGTGTTCAGGCAGCAGTAAGAAACAGGGCACCATACTATTTCCAACTGTATGGAATAGGGGGTGCGGAAAAAGAAAAAAATCCGAATCGCTTGGCGGTTCGGATTTTTTTGTCTATCTTTGTCCCGTGCATTCCGATGCAGACATCAACGTGGATACTGGCCTAAAAACTATGACAAATATGAAAGCTATCGTTTTATCAATCCTATGTGCAGCTGCTGCTACAGCTGTGGCGCAGCCTCATGCCGCAGGCTACGTGCGTCCTCATAACGAGATCAACATCCCTACAGAGAATGTGGCAGTAGAGACGGGTGCCTTCACGGCCAACTGGGACAACCTGTCGGCATGGGAGTGCCCCGAATGGTTCCGCGATGCCAAGTTCGGCATCTGGGCACACTGGGATCCGCAGTGCGAGGCCGAGGATGGCGACTGGTATGCCCGCAGTATGTATGGCACTGGTGGCCAGCGCAACACTTTCTACAATTATTTCGGCCACTACCCTGACCATGACTGGGGCTACAAGGATTTCTGCCGCTACTGGACGGTGGCGCAATGGAATCCCGAGGAGCTTATCAAGCTGTATGCCAGTGCCGGCGCTAAATACTTCATGGCCATGGGACAGCACCACGACAACTATGACTGCTGGGACTCGCCCTATCAGGAGTGGAACTCGATGAACATCGGTCCCAAGCGCGACATCGTCGGTGAATGGGCCGAGCAATGCCGTAAGTATGGACTGAAGCTCGGCGTGTCGATGCACGGTGCCCATGCCTGGACTTTCTTCGAGGTAGGGCGCAATGCCGACACGGGTGTGACGAAGGAGGAAGGCGCAGGCACCTGGTGGGAAGGCTACGACCCGCAGGAGCTCTATGCCCAGAACCACGCCCACAGCGCTAATTGGAGCGACTGGGGCAGTATCCATAGCCAGTGGGGCTGGGGCAATGGCGTCTGTCCGCCATCTGTGGCCTATATGCAGAAGTTCCAGAACCGCGTGCTGCAGTGCATCAACAAGTACGACCCCGACATGATTTACTTCGACGACACCGTGCTGCCTTTCTACGGTGCCAGTACGAACACCAACGACCAGTACAGCCTCCGCATCCTGCAGCACTACTACAACCACAGCGCTGCCCAACACGACGGTGTGCCGCAGGTGGTGGTGACAGGAAAGATTCTTCAGGACATGCACAAGCAGGCCATGCTGTGGGACGTGGAGCGCGGCATCCCCGACCGCTGTCAGGAGCTGCCCTGGCAGACCTGTACCTGCATAGGCGGCTGGCACTACAGCAAGTACGAGGGTGACAACAATATGTATAAGTCGGCCGAGACGGTCATCCGCATGTTGGTGGACATCGTGTCGAAGAACGGCAACCTGCTGCTCAGCATCCCCGTACGCGGCAACGGCACGATTGACAATAACGAAAAACGCATCGTGGCAGGCATCAAGGCGTGGATGGATATTAACGGCGAGAGCATCTTCGGCACCCGTCCGTGGAAGGTCTACGGCGAGGGACCGCTCTTCGACAGCGCCAACCCGCTCAATGCCCAGGGTTTCAACGAGGGTATCAACTACTCTGCTGAGGATGTACGTTACGTGGAGCGTAATGGGGCTCTGTATGCCACCATCATGCGCTGGCCCTCACGCGCTGACTTCACTTTCGAGAGTCTCGGAAAGATTTCGCCTTCCTATTCCGGACAGGTACAGAGCGTGCGACTGTTAGGCTATGGCGATGTTGAGTTTGAGCAAGGCATTGAAGGGCTGACGGTCACACTGCCTACAAAATCTCAAATCGCTCCAGTCTTTGCCATCACCTTCGACCCAGACGCTCCCACGACTCTCTCTCTCAGCGAGGTCATCGACATCTACGAGCAGAAAGTCGCTGAGCTGTCCGCACAGGCCTCCAACAACACTGGCAAGCCCAATGCCATGAAGGTGGTCGCCTTCCAACAGCAGCTCGATGCCGCCCGTAGTGTGCTCGCCAGTTCTCCCAGTGAGGAGGAGCAGGCTGCGGCCATTGCCCGTCTGCATACCGCTTACAACGTTCTGAAACAGACTGGCTTCAACCCTGGCGGTTCTCCCGACGAAGTGGGTCAGACCGATGTCACGCTCGACTATCTGATAGAGCGCAACAATTTCTCCGCCACCGAGATGGGCTCACGCTTCGGCAAACCCGTCAACTGGACGGTGGAGAACTTCTCCATCCCTCAGCTTGACGCCTCTCGTGGAACGAAGAACGGCATCGACAACTATCCCGGTCGCAACTGTCTGATGATGGGCAAATGGAGCGGTGAGGACGGCACGCCAGCCATGAACATGACCAATGCCCGCATCTTCCGTAGCGTGCACCTGCCCGCAGGCCATTATTTCTTCGGCGCTTCGTTCAATGCCCTCTATCAGCTGGGAACTGCCTATATCTATGTCGCTACCGAGCCCCTCAACACCTCTGCCATCTATAAGAATGCCATCGCCAAGTTAGCAATGAACAAATGTGCTGCCGACGGCAAGTTCTACGGCATCACCTTCGACCTCACAGAGGAGCAGGACGTGGTACTCGTCTTCCAGGCCAATATGCAGGGTGGCAATGCCAACCAGGAGTTCCGCGTAGACGAGGTGAAGCTACTCTACAGCGCCGAAGCCGAGGCACTGCAGCAGACCAATATCACCACAGACAAGCTTATACAGGCCAGCCGATTCTCCCGCGTCAGCGGACAGTCGACCACCACCCGCTATGGCACCCCTAAGAATTGGACGGTGGAGAACTACAGGATTCCTGCCGGAGGCGACGGCACCCGCAACGGCCTCGACCGCTATCCCGGCTACGACTGTCTGACGCTCGGTGTATGGGATGACCGCCAAAACAACACCGAGGGTGACCTCGCCAATGCCCGTGTCTATCGCAGGGTGAGCCTCGATGCCGGCTCATACTATTTCGGTGCCGCCTACGAGGCCAACTACCAGCTGGCGCAGGCGTATATCTTCGCGTCTTCCGATGTCATCGCCCAAACCTCGGACATTCCTGAACAGTCCATCGCCTACGACGCTATTGCCGATGCCGGCAAGGACAACACCACGTTCCGTGGCATCTACTTCGAGCTGGACCAACCGCAGGAAGTGGTGCTCGGCTTTCAGGCCGACCTTGCCGCAGGTGCTGCCCAGCAGGAGTTCCGTGCCTCGAAGGTCACGCTCATAGGCTTCGGCACAAAGACGGGCATCAGGGACAATTGCCGTGAACCAATAACCAACAAACCTTATGCCTTCGACCTGCTGGGCCGTCCTCATTATTCAAAGGGCATCTCCATCTTTGACAATAAGAAAGTCATAACAAGATAGCCCACACCGCACGTCTAAGCCCTCCTTGCTGATGTCATTACAAAGTATTTGTAGCGACATTACAAATACTTTGTAACGACATTACAGACTATTTGTAATAGCGTTATGACTTTTTCTCGAAATAATGGCCAAAAATGCTATCGAATGTTCGCTTTACCTCGAGAAAAAGGCAAAAAATGCTATCAAATATTCACTTTCTTGCGAGAAAAATGTGCAAAAAGTAGCCAAATTTAAGCAAAAATCGGCGGTTTTTCCTCAAAAAAGCAGTTTGTTGTCATATTTTCATTTGTTGTTATCATTCGCAACAACCAGATTATCAATAAATTAACTAACGAATAACAACAAAACAACAAATCCGACAAAAAAATTCTTGATAATAACAGTTGAAACCATCTATATAGTACGTCACTCGTTGTGCCATAATGCGGGGTGAAAATGAAATTTTTTCCTCATTTTCCTTCTTAATTTCAATACTTTTTGTATCTTTGCATCAAGTATCGCCGAAAGCACCGTAAACGGTGCACGCTTCGCCAGCGAGGCGCTTTTCCTTGAGCGCAGGGTGGCGGTGCGATTTTTGAGGGAAATAACAAAACAGCATTAATGTTGTTGGTAATATCTGGGAACCTGAGAAATTCATAGATATTCATATAGTCAACGACAAGTTAATGCCTATGCGATAGCGTAGGCACGACTTATCAGACTATATAGGCAATCTCAGGGCCTCCAGATATGGGTAAGTAGCGTTCTACGCTATTTCCATGTCCGGAGGTCTTGGTTTTATGCCTATAATCATGCCGATGACGAGTGTGCTGCCTAAAACTATATCGCATAGACTATGAATCAGAGTCAATATAACCAACTGTTCTCGTTCATCTGGAATATCGCTACAGATGTATTGGTATATGCCTTCGAGAAAGGCGAATACAAGAAGATCATCATGCCCATGATGGTGCTACGTCGTATTGACGTGTTGTTGGAACCCACCAAGGAGCAACTGCTGAAGCAAAAGCAGATGTTGGATGCAAACAATATCCAGAATCAAGACCCCATTCTATATACAGTTACTGGCTATCCCTTCTACAACACATCGAAGTTCACCATGAAGACGCTGAAGAGTGAGACAGACCCGCTGCGCCTGAAGATGAACTTCATAGACTATCTGAACGGATTCAGCAAGGACGTACAGGACATTATCGATAAGTTCCATCTCCGTCAGATGGTAGACAACCTGACAGAGGCAGAGCGACTGGGTAGTATCATCGAGAAGTTCACGGACGACAAGATTAACCTCTCAAACAAGCCGGTTCTGGATGATAAAGGAAATGTACGACTCCCTGGGCTGGATAACCACACGATGGGAACCATCTTCGAAGAACTGCTTCGTAAGTTCAATGAGGAAAACAACGTGACTGAGGCGGGTGAACACTTCACACCTCGTGACTACGTGAAATTGTTAGCAGATTTGGCTGTACTGCCTATTGCAGACAAGATTACAGATAATACCTACCACATCTATGACGGCGCTTGTGGCACGGGTGGCATCTTGACCATCGCGCAGGATCGTATCATGGAAATAGCCAATGAACGAGGCAAGAAGGTGCAGGTAAACATCTTCGGACAGGAATTGCAACCTGATACGTTCGCTACATGTAAGGCTGACCTAATGATTTCTGAAAACATCAAGTCGTTCCAATATCAACACGGCATGGAATCTCGTGAGTATATTGCTTTCGACAGCACCATCTCGCGCGACGGTCATGCAGGCGAGACTTACGACTTCTGCATCAGTAATCCGCCATTCGGTACACCTTGGAAAGAGGACTTGAAAAAGCGCGGATTGGGTGAAAACGAGAAGAAGAAATTCACAGATTGTCGTTTCTCTGTAATAGATAATGAAGGCAAGGAACTATCATTCATTCCTGATATTGGCGATGCGCAGATGATGTTCTTAGCTAATAATCTATCTCGAATGCGTGAGGATACGGCTCTTGGTACTCGTATTGTTGAAGTACACAATGGTTCATCACTCTTTACAGGAAATGCTGGTAGTGGAGCCAGCAATCTGCGCCAGTATATTATTGAAAATGATTTGTTGGAGGCTATTGTTGCTATGCCTGAAAAAGACTTCTATAATACAGGTATTGGTACATTCATTTGGGTCATCACCAATCGTAAGGAAGAGCGACGCCGTGGTTATGTACAGTTGATTGATGCCACAGAAATCAAGTCACCATTGCGAAAGAATTTGGGTGAAAAGAACTGTGAGACCACAGAGGAAGACCGTGCTCAGATTATGAAGCTATTGATGGACTTCAAAGATACACCCCAGAGCAAAATCTTCCCCAACGAAGAGTTTGGCTACTGGAGTGTGAACGTTGAAAGACCTCTGAGAGAGAGTATCACCTTAAACAGACAAGTTATGCAAAAGGCTGTTAATAGCTTAATGTGTAAAGATGTAGAGCTAAGTGAGGAGTGTAAGAATAAGCTAATAGAACATGGCATTATTCCACCTGTTTCTGATGAGATTCCAGAAATAGAAGAAGGAACATCCATATTAGCAGGGCAATATGCAAAGTTTCGCAAGGTGAAACTCCCTAAGAACATTGGACAGCTGATGGCAGATATTGCTATCAGTCAATCATTAATGACTCTTTGCGATATGATGGATGAAAAAGAAACGTGGCTTGATATGCAAGCATTCGAGAAACGTTTCAACGAAGTTACTCTGAATTGGGGAATCAAGTTGAAATACCAAAACGTAGAATCTGTTCTACCTATTTTCAGAGAGCGTAATCCAAAGGCTGAGCCTGTATTAAAGAAAGGTAAACCTGTTGCAGACCCCAAACTCACAGATACGGAGATAATTCCATTCCACTATGAGGGTGGAATTGAGGGTTTCTTGAAAAATGAGATTCTGCCTTATTCTCCAGATTCATGGGTAGACGAGAAAAGTATTGTAACAGGCTACGAACTCTCATTTACAAAGTATTTCTATAAACCGAAGCAGTTGCGGACTATTGAGGAAATCAGCCAAGATATTCGTGGTATTGAGCAGCGCACTGATGGTTTGTTGGACGAAATTTTGGGAAAGTGATGGAGAGGTATAAGGATTATAAAGATAGTGGCATCCAATGGATTGGAGAGATTCCGAGTCATTGGAAAGTGGAACCTTTTGGTAGGCACTTTTCATATGGGAAGGGGCTTCCTATAACTAAAGCAGATTTACGACAAGCAGGAGTAGCTGTTATTAGCTATGGACAAATTCATTCAAAGCTGAATACAGGACTTACATTAACGGATGAATTAGTAAGGTTTGTAGACAAGAAATATTTAGAAACAAACCCCAATGCCATTCTTTCTAAAGGGGATTTTATCTTTGCGGATACATCTGAAGATATTGAGGGCTCTGGCAACTTTGCTTTTAATGATTACAAAGAAACTATTTTTGCTGGATACCACACTGTTGTAGCAAAACCTAAAGATTTATCTTGTCCCAAGTATTATGCTTGTTTGTTTTCT
The DNA here is from genome assembly GCA_017554385.1 of Prevotella sp. Lineage (GTDB taxonomy): Bacteria > Bacteroidota > Bacteroidia > Bacteroidales > Bacteroidaceae > Prevotella. The sequence goes on from JAFZIL010000063.1 coordinate 23,710, forward strand.
TCCAAATCTTGGAAAAGACAAATTCAATCTTTGGTTAATGGCGTAAAGGTATATAGTATCAATAAAGGTCATTTAAAGAAATCTATCTTATTGATACCCCCTCTCGCTGAGCAGGAAAAAATAGTGAATTATATCGAAAGCAAAACATCGAAGATTGATGCGTATGTTGCGGAGAAGGAGAAAGAGGTACAACTGCTGAATGAACTCAAAGAAGCAGAAATCGCCAAAGTTGTCACACAGGGCCTAAACCCGAATGTGAAGATGAAGGATAGTGGTATCTCTTGGATTGGAATGATTCCAGAGCATTGGGAAGTTAAGCGTGTTGCCAGCCTATTTACAGGTAAAGTTAATACCAATTCCGATTTCGCATATCAACATGCTTTCAAATTCTACTACGGTACTCTTGTTCCCAAAGATGAGGTTGGCGATGCAGAAGAATATAGAGAAACCTATGTGAAATATCAAGTTATTCAGAAAGACGATATCCTGCTTAACGGACTCAACTTGAACTATGACTTTGTATCGCAAAGGGTGGCTATAGCACCTTCTGATGGTATTATTACTTCTGCTTATATTGTAGCCCGTCCAAGAAAAGGAACGAATGCGGATTATTACAATTTCCTATTCAAAGCAATGGATAGTAAAAAGCTATTTCATGGAATGGGAACAGGTATTAGGCTTACGCTCTCTTTCGATGAACTAAAGAAACAGGTAGTTGTATACCCACCTGCTGACGAGCAACATGCCATCGTAGCCTATATCAACGAAAAGACGGCAAAAGTGGAATCTCTCATTACTGACCTTCAGGCAGAAATTGATTACCTAAAGGAGTACAAGCAGCGGCTCATCGCTGACTGCGTAACAGGAAAAGTGAACGTACAAAATGATGTGATATAATAATGCTCTTTGAGGTAGGCCTTGAAGAAGCCAGAGCTCTTTGACATTGTGACACAGTTAGGAAGTAAGATGTTATCACCAAATGTGGCGACAACTTTCAAGATGCCAAATTGGCATCTCAAGAATCTTCTTCGTCTTTTGGTTGAATAAAGCCAATGGGCTTTCGAGGCTTTCCTACGGCAGGCTTGGCCTGCAGTTCTGCCAATGCAGTGCTGATGGCATCAAGTTGAGCACGAGTACTCTCGTTGATGTCGTTCTGGTCAGCAAGAATATCGTTAACCTCATTCTTGAGATCTTCGATTTGCTTTCTGAGGTCGAGATAAGTGGCTGCAAGAGGTAACTCGGCCAAGTGGCGATAGGCAACGAATGCTCGCATAATCTTTCGGTTTGCCTGAACGGCAACTTTAGATTTGAGGACTCCGCTTAACATCGCAACCCCAATTTCAGTGAATGCAAAAGGCATGTATTTAAAATTGCTACCTCGTCCTTTGTTCAAGGTGCCAATTTGGCATCTTGAAAGTTCATCACTGGTTAATTCAAACATAAAGTCCTCTCCTTCAAAGCGTTCGATATTGCGTCGAACTTGGCGTTTGAGGTGTGAAGTCTCTACTTCATAGATACTTGCTAAATCGAAATCAAGCATCACACGCTGACCACGAATAAAGTAAATCTTGGATTGGATGTTATCAAGTTCGTTCATATAATTGCTATTAGGCGGTACAAAGGTATAAAAAAATACTGACACTTCCAAAACTTTCAGAGAGATATTACTCTTTTAGAATCATAATGTGTCACAATTGTCTGGAATATAAAAGATAATAATAAAATAATAGAAATATGCCAACAGATGTAAGTGAAAAGCAGTTAGAAACCATTCTCGTGAATTATCTGCGAGACATTCAGGGATATGAACAGGGGATTTCTGAAGAGTACAGCAAGGACTATTCGCTGGATACGGCGCGAGTGAAGCATTTTCTGCTTTCTACTCAGAAAAAGAAGGTAGACAATACGGGCTGTTTTGCAAGTGAGATATCTGAACGGAAGTTCTTTACTGAGTTGGCAAAGCAATTGGCAAATCGTGGCGTGACAGATGTGCTCCGTAAGGGTTTCCGTTTCATCTCGGAACTCTTCGACATGTATTATCCGCTTCCATCAGAGTTGAACCCCACAGCTCAGGAACTATACAAAAAGAATATTTTCTGCGTGACTCGCCAATTGTTCTACAGCAAGGAGAATCAGAATAGCATCGACGTGATGATCTCTATGAATGGTCTGCCATTGATGACATTAGAGGTGAAGAACCACTATACCGGGCAGACGGTAGAGAATGCAGTAAAGCATTATCAAACAGACAGAGACCCCAAAGATCCTTTGCTGGCCCCCAAACGTTGTGCTGTACACATGGCTGTGGATGATGATGACATCAAAATGTGTACCTGGCTTTGTGGTAAAGCTTCATGGTTTCTGCCATTCAACAAAGGTGTAAATGGGGGCGCAGGTAATCCCATCAATCCGAATGGCGTAAAGACCGCCTATCTGTGGGAAGAAATCTTAGCAAAAGAGTCTCTATCGGACATCATAGAGAACTATGCTCAGGTAGTGAAGAAGAAAGACGAAAAGACTGGTACGGAAAAGCAGAGTGTGGTTTGGCCTCGTTATCACCAGTTGGATTGTGTGCGCAAGTTATTGGCAGAAACAAAGGCTAAGGGTGTGGGGCAGAGATTCCTTATCCAACACTCAGCAGGCTCAGGTAAGTCGAATTCCATCACGTGGCTGGCTTATCAGTTGGTGGGTTTACTGGATGGCACACAGGCATTGCTGGATAGTGTCATCGTGGTGACAGACCGTGTGAATCTGGACACACAGATTAAGAACAACATCGTGGCCTTTAAGCGTCTACAGAACTTGGTCGCATGGGCTGATAGTGCCGAGGCTCTGAGGAATCACTTGGAGAGCGGCAAGAAGATTATCATTACTATCGTACATAAGTTCCCATATATATTGGAGGCTATTGGTGGAGAGTTGAAGCATAAGCGTTTCGGCATCATCATCGACGAGGCTCATAGCAGTCAGAATGGTTCGCTAAGTGCCAAGATGAATATCGCACTAAGTGGTAATGCCGGTGATGATGATATGGATTTGGAAGACCGGCTAACGGCAATCATTGAGGGGCGTAAGATGGTGAAAAACGCCAACTACTATGCTTTTACGGCAACGCCTAAGAACAAAACCTTGCAGATGTTTGGTACGCCCTTCCAACAGCCTGACGGAGAGATAGGACACAAGCCCTTCCACGAATACACCATGAAGCAAGCCATAGAAGAGGGCTTCATCATGGACGTATTGGAGCACTATACCACCTACACCTCTTTATATAAGATAGTGAAAGCTGTAGAGAATGATCCGATGTTCGACAGGAAAGAGGCGATGAAGAAACTGCGTGCTTTTGTGGAGAGCAGACCTGAGACTATTCAGCAGAAAGCAAATATCATTGTGGAACACTTCCATACGCAGGTCATAGACAAAGGAAAGGTTGGCGGGCAAGCAAGGGCAATGGTTGTGACAAGCAGTATCCTCAGGGCCATAGAGTTCTATTATGAGATATCACGTTTACTGAAGGAACGAAAGAGTCCTTATAAGGCTATCGTTGCATTCTCTGGTTCTAAGAACTATGGTGGTAAGGATGTGACGGAAGCCGACATCAACGGCTTCCCCTCAAAGGACATTGAGGAGAATATGGAGCATGACCCATACCGTATTTTGGTTGTTGCCGACAAGTTCCAAACGGGTTATGACCAGCCTTTGCTGCATACCATGTATGTGGATAAGGTATTGACGGATGTAAAGGCTGTGCAGACATTATCACGTCTGAATCGTTGCCATCCAAAGAAGCGGGATACCTTCGTGCTGGATTTCGCTAACGATGCTGACGATATACAGAAATCATTCCAAAGGTTCTATAAGACCACGATCCTCTCCAAGGAAACAGATCCCAATAAACTCAATGAGTTGTTGATGCAGATAGAAGAGGCCAATATTTATACAGAGGAAGAAGTAAAGGAACTGAATGTAAAGTATTGGAGCAATGCCCCAAGAGAAACGCTTGACCCTATCGTGAACAAGACCGTAGAGCGATTCAAGGCACTTGATGAAAAAACGCAGATAACCACGAAGAGTAGCATCAAGGGATTCCTTCGTACCTATCCCTTTATTGCAGCCGTGATGCCATTCAAGAGCACAGAGTGGGAAATGCTTGATACTTATTTCTCATTGCTCATTCATAAACTGCCCAAACTGACAGGTGAGGACTTTACAGAAGGACTGATTGAATCTATAGACTTTGACAAATACCGCCTGATTAAGAATGATGAGAAAAAGATAGAACTGGAGAACAAAAATTCTGAGATTGCACCTATACCAGTAGGAACTGCCCAGGGGCCGCAAGAACCTGAATTAGCCAAGCTTAGCGACATTCTGAATGAGTGGAACGACATTCACTTTACCAACATAGAGAAAGCCAAGGAACAATTGGAAGAACTACCAGAGCGTTTGCGTGCTGACGAGACCTTTGTCAATGCTGCCAAGAACAGCAATAAGGAAACGGCCATGCAGCAATGCGCAGCTTCGTTGATGATGATTGTGGCAGGAATGCTAAATGAGAATACCGAATTCTGTCGTTACTATCTTGATAATCCTGACTTTATGGCAGCAATCAATAATCGGGTATTTGAGTCGGTATATGGCGGTTTATTGTTGTCATATAAAAAAATAGCTAATGTAGAAGACGATAGGGATGTTCGTAATCTTATCTTTGATCGTCTGCACTTTGATAGCGCTGTTAGTGATGGTGAACTACAAATTGAAGTGCAGAAAACGTATGGAGAACGTTATCCAGGAATGAGCTCTAATGACTGGCGTCACGTGATAGAAGCATATACTCCAATGATTAGAGCGGCTTCTCAGCCAAAGGCCAAAGAAGCCTCGATGAATCAATATGGAATGGCGGCAGAAGAATAGGATGCCAAGGGACAGGTCGTTGACATCTAATAGAATCTGAAATCGACCGCCTCGTCTATCCGCTCGGCTTTGCCGCTTATATGAGCATAGCGAGTCTTAAGAACTCTACGGGCTGACCTACGATGAAGTCCTCATCGTTCTTGCGTCCCAATGGTAGCAAGCCAGCAGAGCTGGAGCGGACCCAGAGCGGACCCAGAGACTACTATAACAAGAGAAGCATACGAGATAGAAAGCTAAAAATGAGGCAAAGCGAAAGAATACTAATAAAAAGTCGCCTAAATATTTGTCACTTTCAGAAATTCTTCCTGTATTTGCACCGTCAGAAATGACTAATCCGGTATTTTCCGTGTGGAGTAAGACAGGACCGACACTACTCCGTTTTTAAAGGGTTGCTTAGGCAACTCTTTATTTGTTATAGTGAAGATGACATCGCATCCAACGGACAGTGCGCATTGGTATTGCAACAAATCTTCAAAATCCTTAACAGGGCCAAAAGCCATTGCGTCATCGAACGACTTTGTACTGACCGAAACAATCTCTACAGCATTTGTCAAGTTTTCAAATATCTGATGAATCTCTTCTTTTGTATGATGGCGCAAAAGATAGGACATAGTGGCAAACGACATAGTAGCAGCGCAACATCTAATGATGTTAGCACGACTCAGCCTTCACTTTGGCTGGAAATCTTTCGGGTTCTTTCTTGGTGATTTCCGGAAAAAGATGTAATTTTGCGGGCAAATGAGAGTACTGATTGTAAATACGAGTGAGCGCACAGGTGGGGCTGCCGTTGCAGCCAACCGGCTGATGTATGCGCTGAACAACAACGGGGTGAAGGCGAAGATGCTGGTGCGCGACCGGCAGAGCGACGACCCGAGAGTGGTGGGCACAGGGCGTCGGAGCCTGATGCGCTGGCGTTTTCTCTGGGAGCGGTTTGTCGTCTTCCTGTGTCTTCATCTGAAGCGTACCCATCTTTTCGATATCGATATTGCCAACACGGGCATGGACATCACCTCGCTGCCGGAGTTCCGCGAGGCCGACGTGGTGCACCTGCACTGGGTGAACCAGGGCATGCTGTCGCTGAAGGATATCAGGAACGTCGTGCGCTCAGGCAAGCCCTTGGTGTGGACGATGCACGACATCTGGCCTGCTACGGCCATCTGTCACCTGACGTTAGGGTGCCGTAGTTTCCGCAGTCGCTGTCACAACTGCAAGTACCTGCCCGGCAACGGCTCGGCGAACGACCTTTCCTCAAAGGTGTGGCGTCGCAAGGAGCGCCTGCTGCGCGAGGCCAATGCCGTGTTCGTAGCTTGTAGCCGATGGCTTGAAGGCGAAGCTAAGGGCAGTGCGCTGCTCAAGGGCCATCGCGTGGTGAGCATCCCCAACCCCATCGACACGCGCGTGTTCTGTCCCGGTTCGCAGACAGAAGCGCGCGAGCAGCTGCACCTGCCTCAGGACAAGCTGCTGCTGCTCTTCGTATGCCAGCGCGTGACGAACGTCAACAAAGGCATGACGTTTCTTGCTGAGGCCTGCCAAAAGCTTGCTGTCGACTATCCGGAGCTGAAGGAGCGCTTAGGGCTGGTGCTGATGGGCGGTCATGCCGACGAGGTGGCGGAGTCGCTGCCGTTCGTGTCCTATCCGTTGGGCTATATCACCGACGAGAACCAGATAGTCAGTGCCTATCGTGCCGCCGACCTGTTTGTGCTGCCCTCGCTATCCGAGAACCTGCCCAACACCATCATGGAGGCGATGGCCTGCGGCGTGCCCTGCGTGGGCTTCAAGGTAGGGGGAATACCTGAGGAAATTGACCACCAGAAGAATGGCTACGTTGCAGCCTACCGCGACAGCGACGACCTGGCGCGAGGCATCAGCTGGGTACTGTGCGAGGCCGACCGCGGGGCATTGTCGCATGCCGCCGTGCGCAAGGTGACGCAGAACTATTCACAGAGCAGCGTGGCCCTGCGCTACAGCGAGCTCTATCAGGAAATACTGGCACAGAAACATTTCAAACTATGATACGCTTTACCGTTGTCACCATCACCTACAATGCTGAAGCCGTGCTTCGACGCACCCTGCAGAGCGTGATGCGCCAGAGCTACGAGGGTGTGGAGCACCTCATCATCGACGGTGCCTCGACCGACGGCACCCTGGCGATGGCACAGAACTACAAGACTGAGAGCGATGCTTCGGACAGCAGTCACAAGGTCATCATACAGTCGGAGCCCGACCAGGGCATCTACGACGCCATGAACAAAGGACTGACGCAGGCCTCGGGCGACTACATTGTATATATGAACGCGGGCGACTTCTTCCCCAACGACGATACGCTCGAACAGATTGCCCACCGGTGCCAGTTGAACCAGACACCTACCGATGAGCTGCCCGCCGTGCTCTACGGCAATACCGACATCGTCGACAGCGAAGGCCGCTACCTGCACCCGCGCCGCTTGCAGCCACCCGAGCAGCTCACGTGGCGCTCCTTCCGTCAGGGCATGCTCGTGTGTCATCAGGCGTTCTATGCGCGTACCGACATTGCGAAGAACCTGCAATACGACACGCGCTACCGCCATTCGGCCGACGTCGACTGGTGCATCCGGGTGATGCGCGAGGGTGAGCGCATGGGCCTGCAGCTCTGTAACACCCACATGGTCATTGCCTGCTATACCGAAGAGGGCAATACCACCCGCTACCACCGCGCCTCACTGCGCGAACGCTATCTCGTCATGGCCCGTCACTACGGGCACCTACAGACCTTCCTCCTGCACTGCTGGTTCGTAGTGCGGGCAGTCATCAAGAAATAAAAGTCAACAAGGAGTATCGCTTGGGTTACCTTGCGATGAGCGATACAGCGAAGCCACCGCCGGGAGCCTCGTTGAGACGCAGCACGTCGCCCTGCTTCACCACCTTCCGGGTGATGGTGTAGGCCTGCGGGTTGGTCTCGTAGTGGGCATCCTTGGCATCGGCGTAGATGGTGCAGTCGTACTTGCGGCCCTTGTCGAGGAAGTCGAGACGAACGACGGACTTATGGCCGTTCTCGTCGCACTTGCCTCCGATAAACCAGTTGTCGGTGCCCTTGGCCTTGCGGGCCACGGTGATATAGTCGGCAGGCTCGGCCTCGAGGTAGATGCTCTCGTCCCAGTCGCAGGCCACGTCGCGGATAAACTGGAAGGCATCCATGAACTTGGCATAGTTCTCGGGCAGGTCGGCAGCCATCTGCAGGGGCGAGTACATCGTCAGGTAGAGGGCCAGCGAGCCGGCGATGGTGATGCGTGCCCACGACGTGTTGTTGCTCCACTCGGAAAGCTTGGTGACGAAGATGCCGGGCGTATAGTCCATCGGGCCACCCTGCAGTCGGGTGAAGGGCAGGATGCAGGTGTGGTCGGGACGCGAGCCTCCGAAGGCCTCGTACTCCGTGCCGCGTGCGCTCTCGTTGCCCACGAGGTTGGGATAGGTTCGGCAGAGGCCCGTGGGGCGTGTGGCCTCATGGGCGTTGACCATGATGTGATGACGGGCAGCCTCCTTCACGACGTAAAGGTAGTGGTTGTTCATGGACTGTGAGTAGTGGTGGTCGCCACGTGGAATGATATCACCCACGTAGCCCGTCTTCACGGCGTCGTAGCCATACTTGTTCATCAGCCGGAAGGCGTCTTCCATGTGGCGCTCATAGTTCTGGGTGCTCGACGATGTCTCATGGTGCATGAGCAGCTTCACGCCCTTGGAGTGGGCATAGTCGTTGAGCATCTTGATGTCGAAGTCGGGATAGGGAGTGACGAAGTCGAAGACGTCACGCTTCCACATGTTAGCCCAGTCCTCCCAGCCTACGTTCCAGCCCTCGACGAGCACCTGGTCAAGTCCGTTCTCGGCAGCGAAGTCGATGTAGCGCTTCACGTTCTCGTTGTTGGCCTTGTGGGTGCCGTTGGGCTTCACCTTCTTCCAGTCAATCTGGTCGAGCTTGATGCTGGGGAAGTCGTTGGTGTAGTGCCACGAGCCGCGTCCTACGATCATCTCCCACCATACCCCACAGTACTTTGTGGGATGGATCCAGCTGACGTCATCAAGAGCACAAGGCTCGTTGAGGTTCAGGATAAGGTTTGACGAGAGCATGTCGCGGGCATCGTCGCTGACCATTACCGTGCGCCAGGGTGTCTGGCAGGGGGTCTGCATGGCTCCCTTCAGGCCAGTGGCATCGGGCGTCAGATGGCTCACGAAGGTGAAGGGTTTGAGGTTTGAGGAATGAGATTTGAGATTTGAATAGTAAGGAGATGGTTTGGGGTTGGGGGTGTAGGCATTGCTGCCGCCGCCAAGTTGCGTGGTGAGGGCTGTCGTCTGTGCATCGATGAGTTCGAGGTGCATCGTGGCATAGTCGGCACAGGCAGCCTCATGGATGTTGATGTAGAGACCGTCCTGACTCTTCATCTGCAAGGAGGTCTGCACGCCAGTGGGCGAGAAGACGGCCACCGACGAGTTGCCCCAGTTCACGGCCTCCTGCATACGGGCACGAATCTCGGAGAGCTTGGTCTCCTGTGTCTCCTGCTCCTGCGTGTCGTAGTCGCCGGGCAGCCACCAGGCGGTATGGTCGCCAGCCATCGCAAACTCTGAGCGCTCCTCCTGGATGAGGAAGTAGTTCAGCTCCTTTTGCTGCGGGAACTCGTAGCGGAAACCGATGCCGTCGTCATAGACGCGGAAGCGGATGATGATCTCGCGTTGTGATGAGGGCTGCGACAAGGTTGCAGCATATTCGTTGTAGTGGTTCACGATGTCGCGGGTCTCGCCCCACACGGGCTGCCACGTCTCGTTGAACTCGGAGGTAGCCTCCTCCTTGAGCTGGAAGCCGTCCATCAGATCGGTCTCCTTCAGCCCTTTCGAGGCATGTTTGTCCTTGGCAAGCTCAAGGCCTAAGTGAGACGGATTGACAACGGCCTTGCCCTTGTAGGTCATAGAGTAGAGGGGCCTGCCTTGCTGGTCGATAGAGAAAGAAAGAACGATGTTGCCGTTAGGCGACTTCACAGTGGCTGCTGTGGCCGAAAGCGACAGTAGCAGGGCGATAGAAAATAGGATATGTCTCATCGGGGTTCGTTTTGTTGGTTTTTATGCGACAAAGATAGTAAGAACGTCTGACATCCCAACAACATGCCTTCACTTTCGTCGCCCGCACAAAACGCAATCGTTTGCACGAGAGCGCGATTAATACGTGAATGCTTACATCTTCTTCCGATGACGAAGCTTTTTTTATGCTATTGTTTCCGTATTTCGCAAAAAATATGTAATTTTGCAGCTACTATGGAAGTCTAGTAATGTTGTAGTGCAACAAAACAATCAGAGTTATGACAGAGAAACGATACCCCGTAGGCATACAAACGTTCTCGGAGATCATCCGGGGAAGATACTACTATGCCGACAAGACCGATCTGGTATGGCAGCTGCAAAGCTATGCCAAGTACATCTTCCTTAGCCGTCCCAGGCGGTTCGGCAAGTCGTTACTGTCTACCACCCTGGTATCCTATTTCCGAGGAGAGCGTGAGCTGTTCGAGGGACTGAAGATTATGGAGATGGAACGGGAGTGGAAGCAGTATCCCGTGATACACCTCGACCTGAGCATGGCAAAGAGTCAGGAGGAAGTGGCAACGCTAAGGAATACCCTTTCTTTACTGATTGAACCATACGAGCGAATCTACGGTGCTTTACCATCGGAGATGAGCCCGGGCATGAAACTGAGAAGGCTCATCGAACGTGCCAGTGAACAGTGTTCCTCGCAGGTGGTCATCATCATTGACGAATACGACGCACCCTTGCTCGACGTGCTGCACGACGACAGCCGATTGGACGATTACCGCCGGGTGATGCAGGAGTTCTACCAGCCGCTGAAGGCATCAGAGGCACTGATACGGTTCTGCTTCATCACCGGCATCACCAAGTTTTCGCAGCTCAGCATCTTTTCTACTATCAACAACCTGACGAACATCACCATGCTGCCGCGGTTTGCCACCATTTGCGGCATCACCGACCAGGAACTGACCACCGTCATGGCCGACGGCATTAGTGCCATGGCTGGGAAGTTCGGCCTTACCCCCCAAGAGATGCACATAAGGCTGCGGCAGCGTTACGACGGTTACCACTTCGCCGAGGACAGCGAGGGAGTATATAATCCCTACAGCCTGCTGAACGCACTGCTTAACGAGAAACTAAATAACTTCTGGTTTGACACAGGCACCCCGTCTTTCCTTATCCGACAGATGCAGCACTTCCGCACCGACATCACAGCGATGGACAACATTGAAGTGCCAGCGACGGCTTTCGACCGCCCTACAGAGGCCATGACCGATGCACTGCCACTACTCTATCAGTCTGGCTACCTCACCATTAAGGGCTATGACCACGAAGCGATGATATACACCCTCTCTATTCCCAACCAAGAGGTGCGCGTGGGCTATGCCGATGGTCTGCTTCCCATCTTCACAGGAATGAACGGTGCTACCGTGCAGACAGGATTCGCACTGAAGTTCTGGCGCGCCTTGAAACAGGGCAATGCCGACCTGGCCATGCGCGAGCTACAGGCCTATATGGCTGGTCTGCCCTACGTCGAGGGATTCAAGAAAAAACTCACCGAAGCGGCTACGGCCGAAGGGTTCTATGAGTACACCCTCTACCTCATCTTCTCCATGCTTAACGTCTATGTGCGTACGCAGGTAAAGTGCATTGCTGGGCGTGTCGACATGGTGGTATGGATGCCCGACACCATCTATGTGTTTGAGATGAAACGTGACATGAGTGCTCATCAGGCCCTGCAGCAGATTGATGACCGAGGCTACGCCATACCCTATCAGACCGACGGACGGCGCGTAGTGAAGGTAGGCGTACGCTTCAACGCCGACACCCGGGTGCCGGAGGAGTGGGAGATTGCATAAACAGGGAATCATTTTCATTTCTAATTCGTCAAATGAAGATATTTGGAGTAGGTATGAACTACATCCAGCACAATAAAGAGCTGGATGGTGCGTTATATAAACCAGAGGAGCCCGTGATTTTCACGAAGGCAGACTCGGCTTTGCTGAAGGACCACAAACCGTTTTTCATCCCCGACTGGTCGTCGCGGGTTGACTACGAGGCGGAGTTGGTGGTTCGCATTTGTCGTCTCGGCAAGGGAATACCCGTGCGTTTCGCCCATCGCTACTATGACGCGATGACCGTGGGCATTGACTTCACGGCTCGCGACCTGCAGGAGAAGGCCCGCCAGAAAGGTCTGCCCTGGACCATCTGCAAGGGCTTCGACGGAAGTGCCGTGATTGGCGAATGGGTAGAAGTGGAAGCGATAGGTGAGAAGGAAGAGGGAAGAGACGAGAAGAGCGGATACCATTTCCACCTTGACCTGAACGGCCAGACGGTGCAGCAGGGCAACACAGTCGACATGCTCTATAGCATTGACGAGCTGATAGCCTATATCTCGCAGTTCTTCACACTGAAGACGGGCGACTTGCTGTTCACCGGGACACCTGCCGGCGTAGGTCCCGTCAGCATCGACGACCATCTGGAAGGATGGCTCGAAGATAGGAAAGTATTGGATTTTCATTGCAAATAAACATAAGGAGATGACCAAACGACATATACTGACACTGCTATGGCTGCTATGCACACTGACTGAGGCGAGCGCACAGCAGTTTTTTAACCTGACTGCCGATGAGGTGCGCATCGATTCGATGCTGCCTCATTTTAGCCATGCGGTGGAGCTGGGGGCAGACTATGCCAGTGCGGGTTACGACGTGGCGATAGAATACCCGGAGTTCATCGATATGTCGGCAACCGACGTGATGCGCTATCAGAAGATACGCCGCGATACACTGCCCGAGATGCCTGAGATTGACCAGTATGTGGGCATCTCGCGCAAGAAAGCCACGCTCTACCTGTCGTTCATCCCTATCGTGTTCCGTGAGGGTCGCTTCCAGAAGCTGGTCAGCTTCAAGCTTGCCGTGACACCGAAAAGCCTTGCACGCGGTGCAAAATACAAGGCAAGGGATGTCGACTCTACACGCTACACAGCCCATTCGGTACTGGCAACAGGCCAGTGGGCCAAGATTCGTGTGGCAGAAACAGGATTCCATCAGCTGACCGACGATGTTGTGCGTCAGGCAGGCTTCAGCAGTGCGAGCAAGGTCAGGATCTACGGCTATGGCGGTGCCATGCAACCCGAGAAACTTACCGCTGACTATATCAAGGAAACCGACGACCTGAAAGAGCTTCCGTCGGCTATGGTGAACGGTCGCAGAATATTCTGGGGCAATGGGCCGGTGAGTTGGAGCTCGAACGAAACCCTTACGCGTACGCGCAATCCTTATTCTGATTATGGCTACTATTTCATTACCGAGACTGATGAAGATCCGCTCCTGGTAAGTGGCGACTCGCTGATTGCCGGGTTCTATCCGTCAACGTCAGACTATCACTCGCTATACGAGGTGGAAGAATACGCTTGGTTTCATGGCGGACGTAACCTGTATGAGAGCACTCCATATACCATCGGCGTGGCACGCAACTACACGTTGTCGGCCTATGGCACTGAAGGCAAGATGGCTATCACAATGACCTACGACGGTCCGTTTGAGGCCACCGTCAGCATGAATGGTGAGCCCGTGGGCACTATTTCTGCTTCCAACAAACCGGCGAGCTATAGTCGTGCGTCAGTGAAAACATGGAACAACTTTACGCTTGGGGCGTTGCAGGGCACCAACACCGTCAGTATTACGCAGACCAGCGGCAGTAAGGTCAGGTTGGACTATATCTCATTGTACAGTGTCGAGCCGAAGGCACGACCGGACTTGACGAACGGAACCTTCCCTACGGCTGAATATGTTCACAACATTACCAACCAAGACCATCATGCCGACCCGACGGCCGACATGGTCATCGTTATTCCTACTACGCAGAAAGTGCTTGCACAAGCCCAACGGCTGAAGGAACTGCACGAACAGAAAGACAGTCTGCGCGTGAACATTGTCCCTGCCGACGAGATCTACAACGAGTTCTCCAGCGGAACGCCTGATGCCAATGCCTATCGACGCTATGTGAAGATGTTCTACGACCGTGCTGCCACCGAGGCCGACATGCCGCGCTATCTGTTGCTCTTTGGCGACGGAGCCTGGGACAACCGTATGCATGAGTCGAACTGGCGGAATTACTCGCCTGACGATTTCCTGCTCTGCTATGAGAGCGAGAACTCGTTGAGCGAGACCGACTGCTATGTCACCGATGACTACTTCTGCATGCTCGACGACGATGAGGGTGGCAACCTGAAGTCTGCTGACAAAGGCGACGTGGCCGTGGGACGCCTTACGGCACGTAACGATGCACAGGCAAAGATACTGGTCGATAAAATTTACAGTTATCACAACAACGAACTGGCGGGCGCATGGCAGAACACACTCTGTTTTATGGCCGACGACGGCAACGGCGACGACCAGAACCAGCACATGAACGATACGGAGAAAGTGGCCAACGCGATTACCAGTCAGACTTCGGGCTTCATGTTGAAGAAGATCTACTGGGATGCCTATATCCGTCAGTCGTCGGCTACGGGCAATACCTATCCGGATGCTTCGCGTCTGGTGAAGCAGCAGATGCGCAATGGTGCGCTGCTGATGAACTATACCGGTCACGGCTCTCCTACCCAGTTGTCGCATGAACAGGTGCTTCTGTTGGCCGATTTCGAGACATCGACATCACTGCGACTGCCGTTCTGGGTGACAGCATCGTGCGATACGTCTCCGTTTGATACCACCGAGGATAACCTTGGTGAGACAGCTATGATGAACAAGAACGGTGGCGCCATCGCCTTCTTGGGTACTACCAGGACCGTCTATGAAAACCTTAACGTGAAGATCAACCGGGCGGTGATGCGCTTCCTCTTCAATCCCGCCAACAGTAAACTCAGCATTGCTGAGTGTGTGCGTCAGGCCAAGAACAGCCTGATTACCGCGAGAACGTCTGACGAGCGCGACAACTCAGTCAACAAATTGAATTATGTGTTTCTTGGCGACCCGGCCCTTAGACTGGCCATTCCACAATGGAAGGCTGTCGTCGACAGCATTAATGGCCAGCCTGTTGACGGTGAGCCGGTCACTGTTCATGCCGGGGCGCATGCTACCATCTCGGGGCATATCGAGGGCGCTGCTGACTTCGATGGCACGGCTACCATTAGCGTTAGAGACGTAGAGCAGACCATCGTGTGTAAACAGAACTACGTTGCAGCAGACGAGCCCTTCGTGTTCCAGGACCGACCGAATACACTCTATCAAGGATCTGACTCCGTCAGTAGAGGGCGTTTCAACTGTACCTTTGCCGTGCCGACCGACATCAGCTTCTCTGACATGACCGGCCAGGTGCTGGTGTTTGCTGTAGACGACCAGAAAACGCGCTCGGCTCATGGCGAGAATGATAACTTCAAGATGATGGTTGGTGAAGACAAGAGTAACGATGGGGTGGGGCCCAACATCTATTGCTACTTGAACCATGCGTCTTTCACCAATGGCGGTACAGTCAATTCCACACCTTTCTTCTATGCTGAAGTGTCTGACAAAGACGGCATCAATGCTTCAGGCAGCGGCATTGGCCACGACTTGGAGCTTATTGTCGATGGCGATGTAGGTCGTACCTATCAGTTGAATGACTATTTCCAGTATGATTTCGGTAACTATCAGAGCGGCAATGTCTCCTATAGCATCCCTCAACTGTCCGAAGGTACTCATAAACTACTGTTCCGTGCATGGGACGTGCTGAATAACTCGTCGGTGGCAGAGCTTACCTTCGTGGTCGACCCGCAGCAAGAGCCCAGCATCTCGCAGGTCGTCTGTACACGTAATCCTGCTGTCACATCGACATCGTTTGTCATCACTCACGACCGCGCAGGGAGTGAGGTCGATGTGGTTCTTGAAATCTTTGACACTTCTGGCCGGAAACTATGGCAATACGCTCAAACCGGAGTCTCGACCGATCAGTATACCACTATCGACTGGGACCTAACCACTGCATCAGGCAGTAAACTGCGAACAGGTGTCTATTTGTATCGTGTGCTTGTCAGCTCGGCAGGTAGTTCGCAGGCTTCGTCGGCTCATAAACTCATCATTTTAGCAAAATAATCACTACGAGTAATATGTTCAACACTCGCGTTATTATCCTGCTTCTTGCAGGCTGGCTCGGAGCAGTAGCTACAGCCATTGCCCAGTCGGAAACACCTGACACGCGCTATGCCAGCCATTCGGTACTGGCACAAGGTCGATGGGTAAAGATACGTATCCCGGAAACAGGACTATACCAGATTACTGACTCTGTGGCACAACAGGCTGGCTTTACTGATGCAGCCCATGTCAGCGTGTGGGGTTACGGTGGTGCCCTACAGCCCGACCTGCTTAGCGAGTCGTATCTTATCAGTACTGATGACTTGAAGGAATTGCCCACCTGCTATTTCAATGGCAGACGCTTGTTTTATGGTGTCGGACCTGTCAATTGGAATTCATTAGGTTCCGATCCCCGTATTCGCAACTTCTATTCCAGCTATGGTTATTACTTCCTGACAGATGCTCCTGAGAAGGAGGCTGAGCCTGAGGAGGAGACTGAGCCCGGAGAAGAAACTGAACCTGGTGAAGAAACGGAGCCTGGAGAAGAAACGGAGCAGGAGGAGACTGAAACTCCTGATAACAATGAAGATACTGGACAAGAAGTGACAGGTACTCCAAGTGATGATGAAGACGAAAACCCCATCATTCCAGAAGAGTCAGAGCAGCAACAGGATAGTATCGCTTTTGTTTCGACGTTCTATCCATCGTCCTCCGACTATCATTCTATTTATGAAAAGGACGATTATGCATGGTATTCCGGTGGACGTCAGCTCTTCGACAAAGAACTGTTCAAGTTGAACGAGCCCCGAACCTATCAGTTGCCGGCTTACTCCCAGAGTGGTTCGGTAACCCTTTCTATGGTATTCAAGAAGAAATTCACGGCCAATGTTTACGTCAACGACTCACTTGTCAGTACGATAACGCCAGGCTCCAATGTTGTCAGTCCGACAACAGGTGCCCTCATAGACGCGTGGGCAAAGGCTGGCTACTATTCATGGAGACTGCCCGTGAATAACCTTACGGAGATGAATACCATTACTATAGAGCAGTTGACGGGCTCGTCATTGCGATTGGACTATGTGGCTATCAACTCCAATAGCCCTCGTCCCATGTGCGAACTGTCTGACAGTTTGTTGCCTGTACCCGAGATTGTAGGCTTGGTGGCTTCTCAGGACCGTCATGCCGACCTGGCGGCCGACATGGTCATTATTATCCCGGCTAACCGTGTGATGCAGGAGCAGGCTGAACGGTTGAAACAGTTGCACGAGCAAGCCGACGGCTTGCGGGTAACTGTTGTCCCTGCCGACGAGCTCTACAATGAATTCTCCAGTGGTACACCCGACGGAAATGCCTATCGCCGCTATATGAAGATGCTCTACGACCGGGCAGAGACACCCGAAGACCGCCCGCGATTCTTGTTACTCTTCGGTGACGGAGCATGGGACAACCGGCTTATACTCAGTGACTGGGGAACAGCCACACAAGACGACTACCTGCTCTGCTATGAGAGTGAGAACTCTTACAGCGAGACAAAATGCTATACCAGCGATGACTATTTCGGTCTTCTTGCCGACGGTAAGGGCAAGAGCAAAGACAGCATGCTGCGTAGTGACCAGTTAGACCTGGCAGTGGGACGCTTTCCTGTTTCAACCTCTGAAGATGCTGTAATCATGGTCGACAAGGTGGTGAACTATTATTCCAACACCGAGGCAGGTCCTTGGCAGAACCTGCTTTGCTTCATGGGTGATGACGGTAATCAGAACATGCACATGAACGATGCTGAGGTGGTCATCTCCGAGGTGGAGAAAAACTATTCAGGCTTTAACATTCAGAAAATCTACTGGGATGCCTATAAGCGTGAGACATCGACAGCAGGCGACCGCTATCCTGATGTGGAACGGCTTGTCAAGCAGAACATGCAGAACGGAGCACTGCTGATGAACTATACCGGACATGGCGGTCCCCGCTCACTCTCACATGAATACGTGCTGCGACTGGCTGACTTCGAAAGCATAGAGTCGACGCGTCTGCCGCTTTGGATGACGGCCTCTTGCGACATTATGGCCTTCGACGGTCACGAAAAGACGCTTGGTGAAGTAGCTGTGTTGGCACCACGGGGCGGAGCTATTGGCTTCTTCGGTACGGCACGTACGGTCTATGCCTATTTCAACCAATACATGAACAGGTACTTTACCCGTCACTTGCTTGGCTCGACCAACGGTCGGCGTAATACCATCGGCGAAGCTGCAAAGCTGGCCAAAAACGAACTGATGTCCAGCGGTGACGATCAAACGGAGAACAAGTTCCAGTATGTACTGTTAGGCGACCCTGCTCTTGTGCTGGCAGCTCCCACGCTCGATGCTGCCGTCGAGACCATCAACGGGCAGCCTGTAGGCAATGGAATTATCGAGCTGCCTGCAGGTAAGCGAGTCACCATCAAGGGCAGCATCGTGGGCCATGATGACTTCGAGGGCAAGCTCTTCATTACCGTTTTCGATGCCGAACAAATCATTATGGGTCAGAAGAATAATAAGAGCCAAACCGACACAGCTATCGTTTTTCGCGATTATCCTAACATTATCTATTCAGGCACGCAACGCGTGAGTGGCGGTCACTTCTCGCTGACCTTTACTGTGACGCGTGACCTCAGCTATACCGACGCACCGGCCAAGATGGTTCTCTATGCCGTGAGCGACGACCTGAAGCAAATGGCTCATGGTGAGAACCGTGACTTCCAGTTCGTTCAAGGACAGGAAGACGATGAAGAGGGCGAAGGTCCACAGATTACGTGCTATCTGAACAACGATTCTTTTGTCGATGGAGGACAGATTGAGCAGCAGGCAATCTTCGTGGCCAACCTATACGACGAGGACGGCATTAATTCGTCGGGCAGCGGTATTGGTCACGACCTGGAGCTGGTCATCGACAAAAAGATTGCCTATACCTATAATCTGAATGGTTTCTTCGAGAGTGTCAACGATGACTACCGTCAGGGAGTGGTGGAGTATCAGCTGCCCATGCTCAGCTATGGACCTCACCAGCTGCGTTTCCGTGCATGGGACACGCTCAACAACTCGTCATCGGTAACACTTCGTTTCGAAGTGGTCGATCCGTTGGGTATCAGCAACGTGAGTACCGATACTGTCGGAACATCGGAATTCTTTGATGCTACCGGTCGCAAACTGGGCAACAAACCACCTCGCAAAGGACTTTACATCTGCCGTACACCCAATGGGCAAGTTAAGAAATTAACAAATCCGAAACAATAAATCACAAACACACAGCGTTTATAACTACGATGAATAGCTTACTAAGATTATATCTTGCGGCCTTCTTGGTGCCCTTTGCCCTTACGGCTGCAGCACAGGACGACAAATCCACGATGTTCAATCCCGTGGAGCATGCCGTCATTTCTCAGACCATTGCCCCCGATGCACGCTCGGCAGGTATGGGTGACGTAGGTGCAGCCACTGATCCTGATGTCAATTCACAGTACTGGAACCTCGCGAAATATCCTTTCTGTATCAGTCGTGCAGGTATCGCACTCAACTACACACCGTGGCTACGCCAACTGGTGAATGACATTGACATGGCCTACGTGGCTGGCTACTATCGCATTGGCGATTATTCCGCTCTGTCAGGCTCGCTGCGCTATTTCTCGCTTGGCGAGGTGTTTACCAGCGAGACAAGTGACGTTACGGTGAAGCCTTATGAAATGTCACTCGACGTGGCCTATTCCCGTATGCTCAGTGAAACGTTTTCGCTCGGTGTTGGCCTGCGCTGGATTTACAGTGACCTGCGCTACGACTATAGCGAAGATTCAAAGCCAGCTTCGGCCTTTGCTGCCGACGTGGCCCTGTACTACAATAACTATGTCATGTTAGGCCAGCGGGAATGTCAGCTGGGACTTGGTCTTGTGGCAAGCAATATTGGTAGTAAGATCTCATACTATGGCGATGAGGAAAGTCAGTTCATACCAGCTAACCTGCGTCTTGGTGCTTCGCTCATGGTTCCTGTAGACGAGTGGAACCGCTTCTCGTTCTCAGCTGATGCCAACAAGCTGATGGTACCCACCGTGCCACGACAGGGTGTTGATGAATCGAACAGCGACTATCAAGATCGCGTACGTCGCGAGTATAGTGATGTGGGAAGCATCAGCGGTATGTTCAAGAGCTTCAGCGATGCACCCGGTGGCTTCAAAGAGGAATTGGAGGAAGTACAGTGGAGCGTTGGTGGCGAATATACCTATCACGACCAGTTCTCTATCCGTGCTGGTTACCACCATGAGTCTGAGTCGAAAGGTAACCGTAAGTATTTCACCGTGGGTGGTGGTTTCCGCATGAACGTCTTCTCGCTCGACGTTGGCTATGTCATCGCTACCGGACAGAGCAATCCGCTCGACAAGACCCTTCGCTTCACTCTGGCCTTCGACATGGACGGCATTAAGGACCTGTTTAGGTAAAAGTGAAAAGTGAAGAGTGAAAAGTGAAGAGTGAAAAGTGAAGAGTGAAAAGTGAAGAGTGAAAAGTGAAGAGTGAAAAGTGAAGAATTTGCTACCGCTATGAATATCAGGGTAGGTATGGGCTATGATGTCCATAGATTAGTGGAGGGGCGAGACCTTTGGATAGGGGGAATTCTTATTCCTTATGAGAAAGGATTATTGGGGCACAGCGATGCCGATGTGCTCATCCATGCCATCTGCGATGCATTGCTCGGAGCTGCCAATATGCGTGATATTGGCTATCACTTTCCCGATACATCAGAAGATACGTTGAACATGGATAGCAAAATCATCCTTCGCAAGACCATCGACCTTATTGCCACGAAAGGTTATCGGTTAGGTAATGTTGATGCGACTATCTGTGCAGAGCGTCCCAAGATGAATCCCCACATCCCCCAGATGCAGGCATGTCTGGCCGAAGTCATCGGTTGTGAACCCGATCAGATTTCCATCAAGGCTACCACCACCGAGCGTCTCGGCTTCACTGGTCGTGAGGAAGGTATCTCGGCATACGCAACCGTACTCATAGAACGCTGAGCATTAGCCGTCCGATGATCAGACATTCGTTTCCTTGTGACCAAGCATTGGTTCGCAAATGACAAATAAAACGACCACGAATTCGTGGTCGTTAATTTTTTTGTGGACTTTCCTGTTACACTTGGAACGAGTCGCGTTCGTCGGGCTTATAGGCTTTGTTGTCCTCTTTTAGGTAAATCTGCAGGTCACTGAAATAGCCAGTCTCCTGTAGTTTCTTCAGGTCTTTACGTGCCACTTCCTCGTCGTAGATTTCCTTAGCACTGGCCAGATGGTTGGTGAACTCAAGTTTTTTCTTCTCTGTGTCTAAGACCGAAATCCATTCGTCTTTTAGACGGTCACCGATGACATACTTCTTCATAGATGTAAAAAATTAGATTGTAAACTGTAGTTTGTTTTTAAAAGTCGGTGCAAAGATACATCAAAAAGAACGAATGACCAAACTATCTTCAATTTATCTTCAGAAAAAGTTTGTTTTAACAAATTGTAACCTGTTAGGGAAAAAATATCCCAATTTTTCTTGGTGGGTATTGTTTTTTTCCTTAAATTTGCCACGTTCTAATAACAAACCGACATACTTTTAAATCGTAACACTATGGAAGTTGAGAAAATTATGCAAGGCTTGGAGCGCAAGCATCCAGGTGAGTTGGAATTCCTGCAGGCAGTCCGCGAAGTGCTGGAATCTATCAAAGACGTCTACAATCAGCACCCCGAATTTGAGAAAGCCAAGATTGTAGAGCGTATTGTTGAACCCGAGCGTATCACCACGTTCCGCGTGCCTTGGGTCGATGACAAGGGCGAGGTACAGGTGAACATAGGTTATCGCGTGCAGTTCAACAGCGCCATTGGTCCGTACAAAGGCGGTCTGCGCTTCCACCCTTCGGTCAATTTAAGCATCCTGAAGTTCCTCGGCTTTGAGCAGACCTTCAAGAATGCACTCACCACACTGCCCATGGGCGGCGGCAAGGGAGGCTCTGACTTTGCACCGCGTGGCAAGAGTGATGCTGAGATTATGCGTTTCTGCCAGGCCTTCATGATGGAACTTTATAAGGTCATCGGTCCCGATATGGATGTGCCCGCAGGCGACATCGGCGTGGGTGGCCGTGAGATTGGTTATCTCTTTGGCATGTACAAGAAGCTTACCTCACAGTTCCATGGTGCCACCCTCACAGGTAAGGGCATGGAGTGGGGTGGCTCTATACTGCGTCCAGAGGCTACAGGTTTTGGCGCACTATACTTCGTACACCACATGATGGAGACCCACGGACTCGATATCAAGGGTAAGACAGTTGCTCTCTCAGGCTTCGGCAACGTGGCTTGGGGCGCTGCCAAGAAGGCTACCGAGTTGGGTGCAAAGGTTATCACGATCAGCGGTCCTGATGGCTATATCTACGATCCTGCAGGTCTTGATGCCGAGAAAATCGACTACCTGCTTGAGCTGCGTGCATCGGGCAACGACATCTGTCAACCCTATGCCGACGAGTTCCCCGGTTCACAGTTCTTCGAAGGGAAGAAACCCTGGGAGCAGAAAGCCGATATCTACCTGCCGTGTGCCACGCAGAATGAGCTGAACGGTGACGATGCTGACAAGATCCTGGCCCAGAAGCCGCTGTGCGTGGCTGAGGTGTCGAACATGGGTTGTACTGCCGAGGCTGTCAACAAGTTCATTGCCGCTGGCCAGCTCTTTGCACCTGGTAAGGCTGTCAACGCTGGTGGTGTAGCCACCTCGGGTCTTGAGATGACGCAGAACTCCATGCGCATGTCGTGGACTGCCGAAGAGGTTGACCAGCGTCTGCATCAGATTATGGCTGGTATCCACCAGCAGTGTGTGAAGTATGGCAAGGAGCCCAGTGGATACATTAACTACGTGAAAGGTGCCAATGTCGCCGGCTTCATGAAGGTCGCTAAGGCCATGCTGGCGCAGGGCATTGTGTAGGTAATAGTGAAAAGTGAATAGTGAAAAGTGAATAGTGAAAAGTGAAGAGTGAAGAGTGAAAAGTGAAGAGTGAAGAGTGAAAAGTGAAAAATTTGCTACCGAAGTGTTGTTGAGACGTGTAATCGTATTGTGCGTCTTTCTCGTTGGTGCGGTAGCAAATTTCTCACTTTTCACTTTTCACTTTTCACTTAGCAAGGCCTCTGGCCAGACGCAAAAGGGCATTGCGTCTTATTACTCGAAAAAAGCTACGGGGCGGAAAACTTCGAGTGGAGAGCGCCTGCATCACGACAGCCTGACTTGTGCCCATAGGACGTTTCCCTTTGGGACGTTGCTTAAAGTGACCAACCCGGCCAACGGACGCGTGATCGTCGTGCGCGTAACTGACCGTGGTCCCTTTGGCCGTGGTCGCATCATAGACCTCTCGTGGGGCGCGGCCAAGCAGTTGGGTATCCTCTCACAAGGTATTGCATCCGTTGTTGTCGAACGTGTCAGCGAGACCAATATTCCACTTAAGGATACTACACAGGTAAAGATTCCCGAACTGGAGCTGGCCGCTCAGAAAATGGAACCGCGTATGAAGCCCGTGTGGCAGGACTCTATGCAGATTGATCATGGCAGCGTCCATCACCAAATGGAACAGACAGCCAAGAAAAGCTGGTATGAGCGTTTTCTTGACTATCTGAACCAATAGTACTTCGAAGTCGATGTCTATTATTTTTTGCGAGTAGGTATCGACAGCTCCTGTATCTGCGATACTACCTCGCTCCTATTGTGCGTCACGGCTATCCGCATCTTCACTTCACCGTCTTTCAGCTTGCCGTCGGCCAGAATGGTGGCCGTATAGCGTATACCTCCCTTGGCGGGAATGCTTTCGACATCAAGGTTCGGCGAGATGTGGACGTGCTTATTGCCCGTCAACTCAATAAGCGTAGGCCTGACGTTGAACACGGGATGGTCGGTGTTGTTGATGATTTCAAATGAAATCTTACACTCCTCGTTCCTTGTGAGAACCATGTCATGGTTGGCATCAACAACGCGTGCGTTGCGTATAAGGAGTAGAGGGCACTGTCGATAGTCCTCACCGTCGACCGAAGCAATGTTTTCTTCAGTTGGCTCTAAGTCACGCGGGTTCGATATGGTGTATCGTCCACGCGACGACGGTTCGCCCTCGTCGAAGACAATACGGTCGTCGCCTCGTCCCTGTGGATCATAGCCGCTCTCGTCGGCTGTGCCTTGCTGGTGCTGGGAGCCTTGCCCTTGTGGTCTTACTGTCTGTCGTTCTGTTGCAACCTTCTCATAACGTTTCTGTTGGGCGTTGTCTACAGCGGCACCGATGGCAGCACCAGCCACAGCACCTCCTACGGTACCAATCAGCGAACCTACTTCGTGGCCGCGAAAGCCACCGGTGATGCCACCGATAGCCGAGCCTATCACATGTCCAAACTGGCCGCCCATATAGGCTCCTGTGCCTGCCGATGTAGTACAACTGGCAAGCAGGATGGCGCAACCCAAGCCAAGAGTCAATGTCTTTTTCATGTCGATTCTTTTACGTTGGCATCGTTGTCGCGAGAAAGACCTAAGCCTCGCCCTTGCTGCCACCTACATTGAAGGGGGCAATGGTGCGTGGAGCTTTCTGGTTCTCGGGCATCTTGATCTGGCCGAACTGGTGCTCGTAGCGCATGATATTCTCCTGAAGGGCACCCAGCAGGCGCTTGGCATGTTCGGGAGCCAGAATGACGCGGCTGCGTACCTGTGCCTTGGATACACCGGGTAGCATGCGTGCGAAGTCGATGATGAACTCCGAGCTGGAGTGTGTGATGATAGCAAAATTAGCATACTCGCCTTGAGCTGTCTCAGGCGTTAGTTCTATCTGCAGGCCTTGCTGCTTCTGTTCGTTTTCATTCATTGTAAATAGTATTTTGGTGATTAATGTGGGGCAAAGGTACGCCTTTTTTCTGAATTCTGCAACATTATCGGTACAAAAAAATGCGGTGGCTTGGCAGTTTCATGCGTTAATCTTCCAAAATCGTTTTGCCGTATCGGCTTTATTTTGTATATTTGCAGCGTCACTTGTGGGAAGTGCCATTCATGGCGGCGCAAGTGGTAATGAAAGAATCATTATCAACCCTATAAAACAATAGTAACTGAGATGGAAGTACAATTGACAAGCGAAAATTTTGAGAGTCTGAAGAAGGGCGACCTGCCTTTTGTAGTTGATTTCTGGGCAACGTGGTGCGGACCTTGCCGCATGGTGGCTCCAATCCTGAGTGAGCTCGCCGAGAAGTACGACGGCAAGATTGTCGTGGCGAAATGTGACGTGGAGGATAACGACGACCTGGCTGCCGAGTTCAATATCCGTAACATCCCTACGATTCTGTTCTTCAAGAATGGAGAAGTGGTAGACAAACTGGTTGGCGCACTGCCTAAGCAGAAGTTTGAGGAGAAATTCGAGGCACTGCTTTGATATGGCGAGTATTGACGATGAACTCCTCATGGATGAGGAAGAGACCCGACGCGAGATGGCTTTCATCAGGAAGCAGCTGCCTCAGGACATGAAGGAAAAATACAGCGACAAGCAGTTGCTGTGGATGCTCGATGAGATCGTGGAATACTATGTGTCGAGTGGAGTCCTCGACACCAATGACGAAGAGATAGACATCGACATGGAGAAAGTGGCAGCCTACGTCTGTGAACAGTCGTTGAAGCAGGGCCAAGGTGAGCTCGACCCACAGGAGGTGAGCTTCGTGGTTGAGGCCGACCTCGACTTTCAGGAGCAGGCTTGATGGGGCCAAGAAAAAGGAAAAACAAAAAAAAACGGGACGACTGTAACTTTTCGGTTTCTCAGTCGTCCTATTATTATACAGAGGATGAAAAATATCAGTTTCCGTGCCGACGTGCTACCGCTGAAGGACATGCTCTTCCGGTTGGCACTCCGCATCACCCTCAATAGTGCGGAGGCCGAGGATGTTGTGCAGGAAACGATGATCAGGGTGTGGAACCGGCGTGAACAATGGAGCGAGATAGAATCTATCGAGGCATTCACGACAACCATCTGCCGCAATCTGGCACTTGACAGGCAAAAGCGAATGAGCAACCTGCAATTGTCGCTGAACGCACAGGAACATGACACACCCGACTTCTCGACAAGGGCCAACCCAGAGCAACAGGCAGTGGCCAACGACCGAGTCAGTCTGGTGAAAAGACTGATGGATGAACTGCCCGAGAAACAGCGAACCTGCATGCAGCTGCGCGACATCGAGGGAAAGGCCTATAAGGAAATCGCAGAGGTGATGGGTATCAGTGAGCAACAAGTGAAGGTCAGCATCTTCAGAGCTCGCCAGACCATTCGCCAACGTTTCATCGAAACCGAAAAGTATGGACTATAAATACATAGAACAGCTTGTGGAGCACTATTTCCAGTGCGAGACCACACTGCAGGAAGAACAAATCCTGCGCACGTTCTTTGCCCAAGACGAGGACAAAGTGCCTGAGGCATTACGCCATTACAGGCCGCTCTTCGCCGCCTTGGCCGAAAAGGAGCTGCTTGCTGACGACTTTGACGAGCGCATCCTTGCACTGACCGAAGGCGCACCGAGGGTGAAAGCCCGCACTGTGAGCCTTGCCGAGCGCATGCGGCCATTGCTCAGAGCTGCCGCTGTGGTGGCCATAGTGCTTGCGCTGGGACAGGCTATGAACCTATCGACGAGTAGTTCGAGCCAACAGTCTGACGATATTAACTACGCCAACTATAAGGACACCTATGACGATCCGGGCATGGCATGCGATCAGGTGGAAGACGCCTTGCAGCTCATGAGCGAGGGCTTTATCCAAGCAAGCAAGGGCGACTCGCTCATGTCGGTGCTCACGCAGCAGCCCGATTCGATGTCCATCAACTGATAGAAGCCCGCTGGGCCACTGAAGAAAACTGACTACTGCCTTCATGGAAGTATGAAAACGAAAAGGATACTGACACTGCTCCTGACAATAACCATAGCGATGGTTGCTCAAGCTCAACAGGCGATGGACTTCGTGGGGAAGTTTATGACCGTCTGCAAGGGCGACTCGATGGTGAAATGTATCACCGTGAGTCCGAAGATGATGGAGCAGATTGTTGAGAGCCATCAGGGGGATGACGAACGATCGGAAGCGTTCGAACAAGCCATCAGCAAGCTGAAGAGCGCACGCATCGTCACAGCCCCCGCTGAGTATTACGAGCGAGCTGAGCTACTCATTAGGAAATATGCAAGCCGTTTCAAGGCTGAGCAGGACTTTCAGACCGATGAGGTGCGAGGCACGTTCTACACTCGACAGGATAAGAAAGGGCGCACTGCTGAACTCATCATGCTACGTGAGGACAGCGTGCGCAAGCAGATGACCATCGTCTGCCTGACGGGTGACATTGACAAGGAATTTCTATGCTTTCTCTATAATAATAAATCATTGAAGGATTAAAACACACCAACAGAGCAGACTGAGAAGTTGTATCTCTGTTTTCTAACAATTTCAAGGAATACGGCCATCAAGCCAGCGAGCGTTGCTGGGATGGCCGTTTTCATTTTTTTTTCTGGTTAATTGTTTTGCCGTTTCCCCATTTATGATTACCTTTGCAGCATGACAGCAACAATCATTACAAGTGCACAGAATCTGAAGGTGAAGCAGCTCATGGCACTGCAGCAGAAGTCATCAGAGCGTCGCAAGGAAGGACTGTTCGTCGTCGAGGGCAGGCGTGAATTGGAACACTGCCTCGACGGTGGATTCCAGATTGACAGTGTGTTCTTCTGTCCCGCTATCTGCGGGACGTTGCCACCATTGTCGGCCGACGTGAAGCTTTATGAGGTTTCTGCCAGTCTCTATGAAAAGATGGCCTACCGGGGCGGTACTGAGGGCATCATGGCCGAGGTGAAGACGCGTACGCTAAGACTATCAGACTTGCAGTTGCCGCAGAATCCGCTGCTCGTGGTAGTTGAGAGTGTGGAGAAACCTGGTAATCTGGGAGCTATCCTGCGTTCGGCCGATGCGGCCAAGGTCGATGCTGTCATTGTGTGTGACCCGCTTACGGACTTGTTCAACCCCAACCTCATACGGTCGAGTGTCGGCGGATTCTTCAGCGTGCCCTCGGTAGCTTGTACGTCGGAGGAGTGCATTGCCTTCCTGAAACAGAACGGTATCAGCATTCTTACTGCCCAGCTACAAGATTCCAGTTTGTACTACGATACCGATATGCGTCGTGCCACAGCCATTGTGATGGGCACTGAATCGACTGGGCTCACCAACCAGTGGCGCGAGGCTGCCGATGCACATATCCGCATACCCATGTTGGGACGTATCGATTCTCTGAATGTCTCGGTGTCGGCAGCAATCCTGATGTTCGAGGCGGTAAGGCAGAGAAACTTATAGCTATCTACTAATTAGATCGTGCGACGTGAGCTGTAGCAATGCCTTGGCACGTTCTAACAGTTCCTGTTCGTTTTGGCCTTCACGGGCTATGACCTTCTCTACGTCGAGGTCATAGGCCACGAAGCCTGCAGTGTCATAGACCGTCACGCCATTATTATATGTATGCCAGGCCATCGGTATGAGACTGTCGTTGCTCATAATGTCGCGGCTGAAGGTGAACGCCGTATGGTCTATGCCCATCTGACCAAGAAGCGTGGCGGCCAGGTCACTTTGGTTGCACAACCGGTCTATGATGCGGTGTCCTCTGATGGCTCCACCAGTCCATATCATGGGGATGTGGTTGTAGAGACGGGTGGTCTCGTCGATGTCCTGGTAGCGGTAGCCGTGATCAGGCAGAAAGACAACGAGCAGGTTTTTCCATTGGGGCATCTGGCGCAGACTATCGACAAACTGGCCTACGCAATTATCTAAATAATGAAAGGCATTGTAGACTTTATCATCAAGGTTGTGTGTCGGAACGTCCCAAGGTTCATGGCTGGAAAGTGTCAGCAAGGTCTTCATCCAGTGCTCGGACTGTTCATGCCTGATGTCGTCAAGCAGTGAAGCGAACATCAGGTCGTCGCGCACACCCCATTGTGCTGACCGCTGTTCACTTATGCCGTAGTCGGCTTTCCAGCGCAGATGCTTATAGCCTGATGACATGACGTAACTGCGCATGTTGGTAAAGTTGATATCGCCGCCATAAAAGAAACTGTTCTCATAGCCCTCCTGTGCTAATGAAGCAGCGATAGAAGGTAGCTTGCGGCTTCTCTCGGGTTCCTTCATCACTGATGTGATGGGAAAGGCAGGATAGCCGCTGAGGACGCTCACCGTACCTTTGTCCGTTCGCCATGAGTTGGCATAGCACTCCGTGAAGTTGACGCCCTCGTCCATCATTCGGTTTAGGTTAGGCGTGATGTCATCGTGACCGCCAATCTTCGTGAATTGTCCACCACAGCTCTCCATCAGGATGATAATGATGTCGGGACGAGTGGTACAGAGTAGTGTGTCGGAGTCAGTGCTTTGGGTGGAGAAAAGACCGTTGGTGAGTCGCTTGGATTCCTCGTCGTTGTAGAAGTCGTATGTGGTGATATGGTCGCCTGACTTGTCGAGGCTGGCAAGAAACGAGAATACGGGATTCACGGCTGAGTGGTTCAGGAACTGGTTGTCGCTGTAGTACACCTGACCGATGTTGGTAGTCGACTCGTCGAGTCCGCCACGTATGCCAATGACAATAAAAGGAACGAGAAGGACGAAAAGTAGGGTGTTCCACATTCGATGGCTTATGGAGGAGATTGCTGGGTGCTCTAAACTGTCTGTTTTCCACATTAAGCTGCCTATAGCAGCAGCCACTCCGATAACTACAAGCAGGCGTATCAGGAGATAGCCAAAGCTAACACTGGCCATAGCCTCTGTGGGTGTCTCAAGATATTGCAGACAAGAGGAGTCGAGCTTGAAGTGCCAGAACCCGTAGAGGCTGGTGTCGGAAACAAAAGCCAAGGAAAAAGCTACTGCCACGAGGACGTAGTAGGCACGGAACACCCATTTGGGTATTTTTGTCCAGAAGCTGACAATCGTAAGAAGAAAGGGTACGATGAGAAAGTAGAGTGCGGTGCTGAGGTCGAGACTCAGTCCGTGGCGAACGACATTGCAGACATCACCCATACTGAAGGGCTGCTCACCGTAGTAAGAGAGCATGAACACCACCTTGGCCGTGATGAACACGAGTACCAGTAGCAGGTAGAACTTCAACAGGAAAAAGAGACGTTGTTTCACAGGGATTGCATGTCGTTGAGTTTCTTGTAATAGCCGTCGAATGAGAGCAACTCGTCGTGGGTGCCGCGCTCCACAATGCGCCCCTCATGCAGCACTATGATCTCGTCAGCGTTCTTGATGGTCGACAGACGGTGGGCTATGGCCACGGTGGTGCGGGTTTTCATCAGTCGTTCTAAGGCATCTTGTACTAAACGTTCGCTCTCGGTGTCGAGGGCGCTGGTAGCTTCGTCGAGGATGAGGATGGGCGGGTTCTTCAGAATGGCACGGGCGATGGATACACGTTGGCGCTGACCACCAGAGAGACGCCCGCCGCGGTCGCCGATGTTGGTGTCGAAGTGCTGTTCCGACTGCATGATAAAGTCGTAGGCATTAGCAATTTTGGTCGCTTCCTCGATGCGGGCATCAAGGCTCTTCGGTTTGTCCGGATTATCAGGAGATTCCGGACTTTCCGGAACTCCGAACGCGATGTTGTGGCGGAAGGAGTCGTTGAAGAGGATGGCCTCCTGGTTCACGTTGCCGATGAGCTGGCGCAGGTCGTGGATGCCTAACTCCTTCACGTTGATGCCGTCGATGAGCACCTCGCCCTCCTGCACGTCGTAGTAGCGGGGGATGAGGTCCACAAGGGTGGACTTGCCGCTGCCCGACTGTCCCACGATGGCGATGGTCTTACCCTTCGGAATGACGAGGTTGATGTCGCGGAGCACCCACTGCTCCCCATAGCGGAAGGACACATGGCGGAACTCTATCTGGTGCTCGAACGACTGTATGTGCTTCGGGTGCTCTGGCTCGCGGATGGTGTCCTCGGCCATCAGGATCTTGTCGATGCGCTCCATCGAGGCCAGTCCCTTGGGAATGTTGTAGCCGGCCTTGGAGAATTCCTTCAGCGGGTTGATGATGCTGTAGAGTATCACCATATAATATATAAAGGTGGGGCCGGTGATGGTCTGGTTGTTCAGCACGAGAATTCCTCCGAACCACAGCACGATGACAATCATCACCGTACCGAGGAACTCGCTCATGGGGTGTGCCGACGCTTGACGGATGTTCACGCGCATGAGGTCGTTGCGATAGGAAGAGTTGATGCGGTCGAAGCGGTGGTTCATCTTCTCCTCAGCACAGAACGCCTTGATGATGCGCAGTCCGCCGAGCGTCTCCTCTACCTGGCTCATCGTGTCGCTCCAGAGCGCCTGCGCCTTGATGCTCTGTGCCTTCAGCTTTCGTCCTACGAGTCCCATGAACCAGCCCATGACGGGCACGATGATGAGGGTGAAGAGCGTAAGCTCCCACGAGATGAAGACCAGCGTGGCAAAGTAGGCGATAATGAGCACGGGGTTCTTGAAGAGCATGTCGAGCGAGGCCATGATGCTGTTCTCCACTTCGGCCACGTCGCCGCTCATGCGGGCAATGATGTCACCCTTACGTTCCTCGGTGAAGAAGCCCAAGGGCAATGACGTAATCTTGCGGTAAAGCTGGTTGCGGATGTCGCGCACTACACCGGTACGGATGGGCACGATACAGGCCGTGGTGAGGAAGTAGGCACCCGTCTTCAGGAACGTTGTCACGGCGAGGAACAGTCCGATTAACAGCAGTGTCGTCGTGGGGCCGAAGTCGGCGATGAGCCCATTGACCGTGTAGTTCAGGTTGTTCATCAGCACCGCCTGCGCGTTGCCCCAGTCCCAGGCCATCAGCTCAGTGGCGGCCTCGGCGTCGCCCGTCTGGAACAGAATCTGCAGGATGGGGATGAGTGCGGCGAAAGAGAAGATGTTCAGCACCGCCGAGAGAATGTTGAATACCACCGACAGCACTAAGTATTTCTTGTAGGGCGGCACGAACCGCCGAAGTACTTGCAGAAATTCTTTCATGACAAATGTGACTATTGGGTCTTAAGTGACACTAATATTCCTTCTGGTCTTACGTCAGTGGTTCGCCAAAGAGGGTGGCACTGGTACTGCCTGTTATTCTCACCCGCACGGTCTCACCGATATGATGGCCCTGCTTGTCAAAGACCACCATCTTGTTCTGCTCGGTGCGTCCGCAAAGCTGCTCGCGAGAGCGTTTCGAGAAGCCCTCGACAAGCACGTCGAAAACGCGTCCCTCATCTTTTTTGTTCTGTTGGGCAGAAATCTCTGTCTGTAAGGCAATAAGTTCGTTGAGTCTTCTGATCTTCCCCTCTTCAGGCACATTGTCAGGAAGATGTTTCGAGGCGTATGTGCCGGGGCGTTCAGAATACTTGAACATAAAGGCCGAGTCGTATCCCACCTCACGCATCAACGATAGCGAGAGCTGGTGGTCTTCCTCTGTCTCGTCGTGATAGCCCACGAAGATGTCGGTCGACAGGCCGCAGTCAGGGATGATTCGGCGGATGGCAGCTACGCGTTCCATATACCACTCGCGGGTGTACTTGCGGTTCATCAGCTTTAAAATCTTGTCGCTTCCGCTCTGTACAGGCAGATGGATGTGCTTACAGACATTCGGTTCCTCGGCAATGACGCGCAACGTCTCGTCGCTCATGTCCTTCGGATGGCTGGTGGTGAAACGCACGCGCATCTCAGGCACTTCCCGGGCTACCAACCTTAACAGCCTCGCAAAAGTAATGTCCTCTAACTCCCTTTCACTTCCTCTAACTCTTTCTAACTCCTTTCTGAAAGAGTTCACGTTCTGGCCCAGCAGTGTCACCTCTTTATATCCTCGGTCGCGCAAATCGCGCACCTCTTTTAGTATACTCTCCACATCGCGGCTACGCTCACGTCCACGGGTGTAGGGCACGATGCAATAGTGGCAGAAATTGTTGCAACCACGCATGATGCTTACAAAGCCACCGATACGTGCACCATGCAGACGTTGGGGAACGATGTCGCGATAGGTCTCTGTGAGCGACAGTTCGATGTTGATGGCTTTGTGACCCGTTTCTGCCTGTGCTGTCAGGTCAGGCAGGCTGAGGTAAGCGTCAGGTCCGGCTACCAGGTCGGCATGATGATGATCTAATAAATCTTCTTTCACTCGTTCAGCCATACAGCCTAATACACCAATGATCAGTCCTGCAGGCTGGTTAGTGTTGTTCGAGGTTTGGCGTTGGCGGCGCAGCGCGTTCAGTGCCTCTAACCGATGCAGGATCTTCTGTTCGGCATTGTCGCGCACGGAGCAGGTATTCAAGAACACCGCGTCGGCGTCATCTATAGAGTCAGTTGTCTCGTAGCCAGCCATCTGCATGATACTGGCTACGACCTCCGAGTCGGCCACGTTCATCTGGCACCCATAGGTCTCAATATACAGTTTTTTCATCTTTCAAGCTTGATTTGCGCTGCAAAGGTAAGGAAAATTTGCCAAAAAGAAGGTTCAAAAGTAAAAAAAAGCCGGTTTTTATAACTTTCAAGAGTTTTTATGTTGATTTTTCGTGAAAAAGATGTATCTTTGCATCCGAATTCGAATCAACCAAAAAGTACTTTTATTATGAGATTTATTAATGTAGGTTTACTGATGGCCTTGCTCGTAGTTGTTTCTTCGTGCAAGGAAAAGGACTTGTATAATCCGGAGGCCAACAATGAGCCTGCCAAAGTGGCAAACACCTTTGACTTCTCGACAATCAAGAATGTGAAGCTGACTGTCGACTATTCGGCTTTCGAGACTTATGGACCTGTGTTCTTTAGTATCTATGCAGAGAATCCCATCATTACTGAAGGCGACGAGGAGTATCTTGATGAAAGCATTTCGCCTATTTTCGAGGATTACACAAATGCCGATGGGCGTTACAATATGCTCATTCAACTGCCGTCTTTTGCTAAGCACCTCTATGTGGTGACGGGACACTTCCTGGTTAACGACCATGTGATTGAGGTCAATGTGGAGGACGGTGCTGCCTCAGCTGTGGCCAGCAATCCCGTTGCCTCCAGGAAGCGTAGCGCAGTTGTTACCAGAAGCGGCGAACAGACTGACGACATCTCGACCATGCCCTATCTGTCATTTATTGTCGACGAGAAGGGTAATAACACTGGCGAGCGTATTTACAAAGACTGGCTTACTCCGCTGGGCACATGGGACTCTGAGAGCGGACGTCCCAGCTATATTCTTCAACCGGGTGAGGCAGACGATGATCTGTTCTTTACCAGTGATGAGATTGCCGGATTGTATTCGACCGTTGGACAGGCACTCAGCACGAACAAGGCCTGCAGTTCTGAGTATCTTGACTATCCTGACCTGACTTTAGAGAAAGCGTCGGAGGTATCACTTACGCTGTTGGGTGGAAGCACCTGCTGGAATTGCACGCTGGGCTATTATTATTACAAGGAAAGTGAGCATCCTTCCGGTCCTGCCGACTTGAATATCATCATGTTGTTTCCCAATACTCAGGACGGTCTGTGGGCTAATTTCAAGAGTAACATGGACTATAACGGCAATATTGCCTTGAACCGTGGTGATGCTGTTCAGTTGATGTACTATCCCAACATTGCTAACAATGGTGACCTGTCGGAGGCTACAAAAATATTCCCTGCCGGCATCAAGATTGGCTTCATCCTGAAAACCAATGGTTGGGGCATGCAGAACGACAATAACGTGATTAAAGGCTTTGGCGACGGCAAGCGTAAGTATAATGTATGGGGAACGTCGACGCCCGGAGCATCCTACTGCCGTCCCTTCGGCCAGCCTGGTAAAGCACCCTATCAGTATCCCAATCCAGAAGGCAAGAGCCGTTCGGCCAAGTTCTCTTATATTTCACCTGAGGGTGACAAGTATGCCATCGTCTCCTTCGAAGATGCCTGCAACGACCAGGACTATGATGACGTGATCTTTGCCCTGAAGCCAGTCAATGCTTTCACTCCGCTGCCTATGGTAGAGGACAAAAAATCGACGACGATGGGTGTCTATGCTTTTGAGGACATGTGGCCCAACAGGGGTGACTATGACTTGAACGACGTTATTGTGGACTACAAGCACGAGAAGCTGATGTCAAAGCAGAGCGGTGAGAAAGAATACAAGATTATTAAGGAGACATTCTATCTGACGACTTATCAGAACTATGTGGAACTTAAGAGTGGTCTTGCGTTGAAGTTGAATACGCCCGTCACTCCTTCGAGTGTCGTCATGAAGAAGATGGCTGCCGGCTCAACCGAAGTTGTTGATGCAAACTATGCTGTTTCAGACGGTGTGTATTATCTTACCAGCGATGTAAAGGCAGAGCTGGGTACAACTTATATCATCGAAGTGAACTATTCTAAGGGTCAGACCTCCAACTCACTGGCCTCTGTACAGCCATTCATCTATCGTGAGGAAGCCAACGACAAGACCTGGGAGGTTCATATCCCGTTCGAGGCTCCTACAGCGAAGATGGTTTTTGACTATTTCGGAACGAAAGACGATGCTTCAATTCCAGAGGAAGGAAAATACTTCGTTCGCGACAGTGACTATCCCTTTGCTTTCTTCCTCTATGGTGCAGACATCGATAACTTCAAGAACACAATCCTCAAGAGGGAGAACGAGAGCACGAAGATTGATGACATTTATCCCGGATTCCTTCTGTGGTCAACTTCCAAAGGTGCTGAGAATGCCGACTGGTATCTGCACCCTATAGCCCAATAGTAGAATAGTTGTGTTTGAAGCACTTATTTAGCATGCCACGGAAAAGCCGCCCGGTTCATCGCAACCAGGCGGCTTTTAGCAAATAAAAAGAACTATGGATATTATTACAGTGCCCAAGAAGAGCATTTTCAAGGAAGTGCGCGATTATATGACCATTGCCATTGGTATGTTGAGCTATTGCATCGGATGGTCCATCTTCCTGTTGCCCAACAATATTACCACAGGCGGTATTGCCGGTGTGTCTAGTATTTTGTTCTGGGGTACGGGTATTCCTGTGCAGCTGAGTTATTTCTTCATCAATGCTGTGCTACTGCTCATCGCATTAAAGGTCTTAGGCTGGCGCTTCTGCGTGAAGACAATCTTCGCGGTGACCGTGCTCACCTTGGGTGTGTCAGTAGTGCGCGCCAACTATAATGCCCATCTGCTGGCCGACCAGCCATTCATGGCAGCAATTATAGGTTCGGTGTTCTGTGGCTGCGGTGTGGGACTGGGTCTGTCAGTGGGAGGTTCTACGGGCGGTACCGACATCATAGCTGCCATTATCAACAAGTATCGCGACATCTCGTTGGGACGCGTCATTCTTATTTGCGATGTCTTTATTATCTCCAGCAGTTATTTGGTGTTGAAAGACTGGGAGAAGGTCATTTATGGCTATGTGGTGCTCTATGTCACTGCTTTTTGTATTGACCAAGTAGTGAACTCCAGCCGTTCTTCGGTTCAGTTCTTCATTGTCAGTCAGAAATGGGAGGAGATAGGCCGTCGTATCAACATGGCGCACCGTGGATGTACTGTCATCAATGGTACCGGCCTCTACACAGGTCATGAGGTGAAGCTGCTCTTCGTATTGGCCAAGCGTCGTGAGAGTAGCATGATTTTCCATATCATCAACGAGATAGATCCGCAGGCCTTTGTGTCTCAGAGTGCTGTCATTGGCGTGTATGGCGAAGGTTTCGACCGCTTCAAGGTGGGTCGTAAGAAAGACAACGGGACACGTTCTGAGATGATGAAAAATCTTCAATTATAGTATTATGGATGAAATCAAAAGCCAGTTGCCCGAAAATGCGTTTCGGGAACTGAAAGAAGGAGAGAGTTACGAACCGCTCATGTCGACCAAGGGCGTTTTCCCTGAGGTGAATGCCTGGTCGGTGATATGGGGTGTGATTATGGCCATGCTGTTCTCGGCCGCTGCTGCCTATTTAGGATTGAAGGTAGGTCAGGTGTTCGAGGCTGCCATTCCCATAGCTATTATAGCCGTGGGAGTCAGTACAGCCACGAAGCGGTCAAAGGCTTTAGGCGAGAATGTCATCATCCAGTCGATTGGGGCCTGCTCCGGTGCCGTGGTGGCTGGAGCCATCTTTACTTTGCCTGCCATCTACATTCTTCAGGCGAAGTACCCGGAGATGTCGGCATCGTTCATCAACATTTTCATCTCGTCGCTACTTGGCGGCATTATCGGCATATTATT
Organism: Prevotella sp.; assembly: GCA_017554385.1. Lineage (GTDB taxonomy): Bacteria > Bacteroidota > Bacteroidia > Bacteroidales > Bacteroidaceae > Prevotella. The sequence continues at coordinate 60,945 of JAFZIL010000063.1, forward strand.
CCTGATACCGTTCCGCAAGTATTTTGTCAGCGACATGCACGGCAAATATCCGTTCCCAGAAGCAACGGCTACTACACAGGTGCTGGTGAGCGGCGCAAAGGGAGGCGACCAAGCTAAGCCACTCTTGTTGGCAGGACTGGTAGGTGGCCTATACGACTTTATTGTCGCTACGTTTGGTTGGTGGAATGAGAACTTCACTTCGCGCGTGGTTAGCTGGGGCGAACAGCTGGCCGACCAGGCTAAACTTGTGTTCAAGGTAAACACAGGTGCTGCCGTCCTCGGTTTGGGCTATATTATTGGTTTGAAGTATGCGCTGATTATCTGCCTCGGTTCGGTTGCCGTCTGGTGGCTGGTGGTGCCTGGCATGGCCTTGACCTTGGGCAGTGACGTACTGAACCAGTGGGATCCGTCGATAACAACAGCAGTAGGCGACATGTCGCCCGAACAGATATTCAAGAGCTATGGCAAGAGTATCGGTATCGGCGCTATTGCCATGGCCGGTATCATCGGCATCATCAAGTCGTGGGGTATCATCAAGGGAGCCGTGTCGCTGGCTGCTAAGGAGATGAAGGGAAGCGAAGGTGCTTCGATAGAATCGAAGCGTACGGAGAAGGATCTGCCTTTCAAGTTCATTATGATTGCCTCGGTGGTAACCATTCTTCTGACGTTCGTTTTCTTCTGGTTCGGCGTGATGGACGGCAACATGCTCTTTGCATTGGTAGCCATCGTATTAGTGACGGTCATCGCCTTCCTGTTTACTACCGTTGCAGCCAATGCCATTGCCATCGTTGGATCTAACCCTGTGTCGGGCATGACGCTGATGACGCTTATTCTTGCCTCGGTGGTGATGGTGGGCGTGGGCCTGAAAGGTACCAGCGGCATGGTTGCCGCACTGATTATGGGCGGTGTGGTTTGCACTGCTCTCAGTATGGCTGGTGCTTTCATTACTGACCTGAAGATTGGTTACTGGTTGGGCACGACTCCCCGAAAGCAAGAGACATGGAAGTTCCTGGGCACACTGGTGTCGGCAGCTACCGTAGGCGGTGTGATGATGCTGCTCAACGAGACCTATGGTTTCGCTTCGGGTCAGCTTGCCGCCCCGCAGGCCAATGCCATGGCTGCTGTCATCGACCCGCTGATGAATGGTGTTGGAGCGCCTTGGCTGCTCTATGCCATCGGTGCCGCTATTGCCATCATCCTGACTCTGTGTAAGGTACCTGCGTTGCCCTTCGCATTGGGCATGTTTATTCCCCTGGAGCTGAACCTTCCGCTGCTGGTAGGTGGAGCCGTGAACTGGTACGTCACCACGCGGTCGAAGGATAAGGCCGTCAACGATGCCCGTGGTGAACGTGGCACGCTCATTGCCTCAGGTTTCATCGCAGGTGGTGCACTGATGGGTGTGGTGAGTGCACTGTTACGCTTTGGTGGTGTGAACCTTGTCAACGAAGCATGGCTCGCTAATCCGCTTTCAGAGCTTCTGGCTCTCCTCGCGTACATATTATTAATATTATACTTCGTTCGGGCAACTCGGACAAAGTAGTGCTAAAAAGTGGATAAAGCGTTGTTAAAGAAGATAGAAGATACTTTCCGGTCCCATGTTGAAGAGTAAGTCGAGTATGCTCAGATTGGGTAGGAAACCATGCTTCTGTTCGTAAACCTGATAGTAGCGCCGGGGCTGAAAGTCAGCATCCGGCGCTACTATTTTCGGTTGGATGCTGTTGCGGAAGTCATTTTCGGGGTGATGCTGATATTCGGTCGTTGCACTGACAACAGGATGAATGTCGAGCAGTTCGCACATTTTCTGGCGGATAGCCTCGTTATAGTCGTATAAATGCTCCCACCGCTCAGTGTAGAAAGGACGAAGGTCGTCTTCGTAATACTCGAAGAACGGCGAGTCGCCATAGGCCGATTGTAGTGCCTGCCAGTGCTGGTGTCGCCAGTTGCCATGGTCGGAAATATTCATTGTTGAGTGTTCTACCGGAATGGTAAGCGCCTGCACACCATTGGTCGAGGCGATGAGACAGCGGTTGCGGTAGGTCTGCTTCTGGTAGCTATCGCAGTGCTCAATGAACACATGGTCGTAGCGCAGAAGTTTCTGATACCACTGTACAGGTCCGAAATAGGTAGAACTGAGCGTAGCCGTCATGGTAGGAGTAGCAGGCGATTGCCCTTCCATCCACGCCACAGAGGTTGTTCTGCATCATGGTTGAAAACAACGAGGAAGGCGCGACCAATAATATTGCGTTCGCTGATAAAGCCCAGCACTCGGGAGTCGGTAGGATTGCCTTCGCCTAAGGCGCGTATCCAGTAATAGTCAGCATCGGCACAGTCTTTTGTGCTGGGCACCACGTTCAGCTGCCCGTCATAGTAGACTGTGTCGCCCGGCAATGCCTGACAGCGTCCGAAGAGAATGGTCTGACAGGTAGAGTCGCGTGGGTCTTCATACGCGACAAAGTCGCCTACTTCGACCGGCTGACGGCACAGTCGTCCGTAGCTGAACAACCCGTTGTCGCTGCCTGTGCGCAAACCGTAGCTCCAACGGTTCACCATTACACGGTCGCCAGCAAGGAAGGTCGGAGCCAATCCCTCGCCTTCGACGGTATAGATGGTTACTACCAACGACCGGAATACCATCATCGCTATCAGCGAGACGGTCAGCGTCAGCAGGAACTTTAGGGTTTTACGCATAGACGGGTATAAGGGGCTGTTTGTTGTGACTGAGTCGCAACCTACGATTACTTAATGTTGTCGACCATTCGGAACAGACGGTGCCAGCGAATACCTGAGATGCCGTGACGGTCGGGATCGCTACTCCACCAGATGAAGATGGGCTTGCCGACAATATGGTCTTCGGGCACGAAGCCCCAGTAGCGTGAGTCGGCCGAGTTGTGGCGGTTGTCGCCCATCATCCAGTAGTAGTCCATCTTGAAGGTGTACTTCGTAGCCTGTTCGCCATTGATGAATATCTTTCTGTCGCGAACTTCCAACTCATTGCCTTCGTAGACACGGATGGGGCGTTCGTAGATGGGCAGGTTCTCCAGTGTCAGGTCGATGCTCTCGCCCTTCTTCGGAATCCAAACGGGACCGTAGTTGTCACGTGTCCAGTGATAGTTGCCGTTCAGCGGATAGATTTCCCATTCGCTTGCATCGGTCACCAGCTGAATGCTTTCCACCAGGTCTTTATTTCCTTTCAGGGCGTTGTAGGCTGTGTTGGTCAGTGGCATGTAGCCATACTGGTTCAGCTGTATCAGGTCTTCCATGGTGATCTGCCATTCCAGCATCTCCTCATCGGTGAGGTGTCGCTTCAACTTCACATAGTAGGTGTACTGCACGTTGTCAGGTTCTTTATTGGCCTTGCCGTCGAGGTAGACGATGCGATCTTTGATCTGCAGTGTTTGTCCTGGCAGTCCTATGCAGCGTTTCACGTAGTTCTCGCGTCGGTCGGCGGGACGCGTGGCAATACCTCCAAACTCGTTGCGGTTCTCTTCTATATAGCGGCGTCCCAGTTGTTTTATCTCGTTATAGATCCGTAGGCGTTGCGCGGCAGTCAGCGAGTCCGGGTCGGGACGGTTGGGATAGAGCTGGTAGCCGTAGCCGTAGCACAATTGGTAGAAGTCCTGTGCCTGATAGCGCAGGTTGCCGCAGATAGTGTCGCCCGAGGGATAGTTGAACACTACGATGTCGTTCAGCTCAACGTTACCGAGACCTTTTACGCGACGATAGTCCCACTGTGGCCACTCAATATAGCTCTTACACTCGAACACGGGCAGTGTGTGCTGTGTGAGTGGCATGGTGAGTGGCGTCTGCGGGATGCGTGGTCCGTAGCTCACCTTCGATACGAAGAGATAGTCGCCTGTGAGCAGTGATTTCTCCAACGACGAGCTGGGTATGACATAGTTCTGGAAGAAGAAGAGGTTGATGAAATATACGGCCACAAGTGCGAAGACGATGGCATCGACCCATGACATAACAAAGCGCACGGGACCTTCAGCTTCTTTCCACCACTGCCAGTTGATTTTTTTAGAGATATAGGCATCGTAGATGAAGGGCACGACGATGAGGCCGAGCCACGACCGCAGCCAGTAGATGAAGAGCAGCCAAAGCACCAGCACGACGATGAACTTCATCCACTGCTTCTTCATGTTCGTTTTTTCTTTCTTTTTCATTTTCGTCTTGGATTATATAGAAGCTATAGATGCTATAGAAACTATAGACAAGCAATTAGAAATTAAACATGTCGCTGATGGTGAGCAGCCCACAGTGTTCCTTCGTGTACTCGGCAGCCAGTACGGCACCAAGTGCAAACCCCTTTCGCGAGTGGGCATCGTGGGTGATGGTGATACAGTCTGCATCGCTGTCATAGCGAATGATGTGTATGCCAGGCACCTCGCCACGGCGGATATGGTCAATGCGGAGTAGGGTGGGGTCGGTAGTGTCTTCGGCCCAGCCGTTCTTTCGGTTCAATTCTGCTACAATTTCCTCGCCAAGCGTGATGGCCGTGCCGCTGGGATGGTCGAGCTTGTGCACGTGGTGGGTTTCCTCGAGCTCCACATCGTACTGTGGGAACTGGTTCATAATCTTGGCTAAATAGCGGTTCACAGCCGAGAAGATGGCCACGCCTATGCTGAAGTTCGAAGCCCAGAAAAGCGTCTTGCCTCCCTCAGCCGAGCACATGCGGCGCACGTCTTCCCCGTGTTCCTTCATCCAACCAGTGCTACCGCTGACCACTTTCACGTTTTTGGCAAATGCCTTCAGGTAGTTGCCGTAGGCAGCGGTGGGACTGGTGAACTCGATGGCCACGTCGGCACTGGCAAATGCCTCGCTTTCGAAGTCTTCCTGGTTGTTAATGTCAATGATACTCACAATCTCATGGCCTCGGCTGAGGGCAATTTCCTCAATCATCTTGCCCATCTTGCCGTAGCCGATTAAAGCTATTTTCATCTTAATTCGAATTAGAAACTGGGTGCAAAGATACTGTTTTTTGGGCAGATAACTGAAAAAAAAAGTGCAAAATCCATACATTTCAAGAATTATTCACTATTTTTGCAGCAGTTATTACGAAAATCCGTGCTTATGGAACAACTCCTGCACTATACGTGGAAACACCGTATGTGGCCATTAGGTCAGCTTGCGACCACCGACGGTCGTGAGGTGGAAGTGATTGACCCTGGTCTGTATAATCGCCGCAACAGCGGTCCCGACTTCTTCAACGCGAAGGTGAGGATAGGTGGCACACTGTGGGTGGGCAACGTCGAACTACATGAGCATGCTACCGACTGGTACCTGCACCACCACGATCGCGACGAGGCCTACAACAACGTAGTGCTGCATGTTGTGGGCGAGGCCGACGCAGAGGTGCGTAACCAGCGTGGCGAGTATCTGCCGCAGATGGTGCTGCATGTCCCCGAGTCAGTGCAGAAGAACTACGAAGAGCTGCTCCGCATTGACCATTACCCGCCCTGCTACCAGATTATTCCTCAGTTGAGCTCGCTCATGGTGCACTCCTGGCTTGCTGCCTTGCAGACCGAGCGCCTCGAGCAGAAGACCGAGGCCATACGTCAGCGGGCTGAGCGCTGCGGAGGTTCATGGGAAGATGCCTATTTCGTGACGCTGGCCCGCAACTACGGCTTCGGTATTAACGGCGATGCCTTCGAACAATGGGCCTTGCAGGTGCCGTTGCAGGCTGTGGGCAAGCACCGCGACGACCTGTTTCAGATAGAGGCTATCTTCATGGGACAAGCCGGACTCCTGGATCCGGAAAGCATCCCGGAACGCCACCGCCAGGCCGCCTTGGCTGATGACTACTATCAACGGCTAAGCAACGAATACCGCTATCTTGCTCACAAATTTACAATGAGACCCATGGATTTTGCACAATGGCGCTTCCTGCGTCTGCGACCGCAGAACTTCCCTCACATACGCATCTCGCAGTTAGCTCAGCTCTACTACGACCGCCGTGCGGGACTGAGTAATCTGTTGGAATGCGAGACTGTTGACCAGTTGCGTCGTTTACTCAGCACACACGTCACCCCCTACTGGGAGTGCCACTATCTCTTTGGCGAGGAGAGTGCACGGAACAAGAAACAGCTCAGCAAGGCATCGCTTGAGCTGCTCATGATCAACACCGCCATACCCGTGCTCTTCGCTGTAGGACGTCATCGGCATAAAGAAACGTGGTGCGACCGCGCCTTCGACTTCTTGGAGCAACTGCGGGCTGAGCAGAACCATATCACCCGCATGTGGCAGGAGTGCGGTCTGGACGTAGCCTCTGCAGGTGACACTCAGGCTCTGATACAGCTGAAACGCGAGTATTGCGACCGTCGCGACTGCCTGCGCTGCCGTATCGGGTATGAGTATCTGAAAAACAACTACATGTTGTCAGACAAGCAATAGCCGCCCTTGAAACGATGGATTCTCGCCCGTTGCGCTAACAACCCCCTGTTTGACCCCCCAACAGCCCCTGTTTGGTGTCCTGACAGCCCCTGTTTGGAGCCCTAACAGCCCCTGTTTGCCCGCAAGCCCGTAATTCGTTGGTTGTAGAAGGGTAAAGAAAAGCACAAGGATAGAATCTTAAATAATGATAAACCATGCTTAAATTGAAAAGAAATGACTATCTTTGCACGTAGAAACCAAAACTATAATTACAATGAGATCAACTTTCAAACTACTGATGGGTATTGCACTTGCCATGCTCGCCTTATTGCCGCTGCCTTCCAGTGCTGATCGCTACACATCGTTAGCTACGGCCAAGCAGCTGACTGTGAGCACTGTTCAAGGGACTACCTATTATTATATTGTAAGCAACATGTCGGCCACCCTGCTCGAACTGAAGAACGGGCAGGTGCAACTGGGTAACGATCTGTTCGATCCAGCCGATATCAATTCCATACGTGTGAAAAACATCACGCAGTTCATCCTTGACGAGGATAGTTTGGCTTTCGGTGCCAACTACACCATAGACCACGGCATGTTGGTGCTGCGCCGCTCGCTTGTCCTGGGACAATGGAACTCGCTGGTACTGCCGTTGCCGCTTACCGCAGAACAGGTGCGCGAGGCCTTTGGCGACGAAGCACAGTTGGCCACAGTACGCGGAATTCGTGAGAGCGATTATACTGCCATTGACATTGAGACCATACCGCTCGATGCCGACGGTGTCGTGCTCAACGCCCACCAGCATTACCTTATCATGCCGTCGCGGGAGCCCGACGTGGCCAGCAACAAGCGTGGAACCATGCTTACCGGACGGCCCATGGGACCTCTCTACTTGATTCCCAAAGCCACGATGAACGCTGCCAAGAAGCAGCCCGACATTAAGAGCCTTCGCTCTGACGACGGTGCAACATCGCTTGTGTTACGAGGTACTTATGTGGTGAAAGACGGTAGTGCTGTGCTCAACCGCAAACTCTACGGAGGCACCAATCCTGTCTACCTCATTGATGAAGAGGGACGCTTTGCCCAGTATAACGACTCGGTGCTCGTCAAGGCCTTCTCATCGTGGTTTGCCGACATGAGCGCCTCGCCCCAGCAGTTGCACTTCTATATCGACGGTGTAGCTTCGGATGCCACTCAGCTCACGCAGACTACCATCTCGCCCCTCCGGAAGGATCCCGCTGTCTACGACCTGCAGGGTCGCCTTGTGGTCAAGGATGGAGAGAACAAGGCTATGCTTGGATTGAAACCCGGCATCTATGTCAGGGAAGGCCGGAAATTCATCATTAAATAAAGGAAGGAGGAGACAACGACATGAAGAAGAAACTATATATCGCCTCGCTGCTGCTCACCGTTGTTGCTATGGCCACTCAGGCCCAGGAAAAGCTCTGGATACGTTACGACGACCGCTTCAAGCCCAACAAGTCCTATTCACTTGCAGGCATTGACAGCGTACGTTTCGACAATGCTCAATTCCAACTTTTCAACAATGGAGCACCGACAACGAAGACCTATGCCTCTGATTTTCCTGTTGATAAGGCTGAGATGAGCTTTACTGACCCTGGCCGCTACCTGCTGAAGCCCGACACCTACAAAGGTACCGACTACACCAACGCATCGGCCACCTCTGGCTATAACTTCGCGCATCATTTGGAGAGCGAGCACTTTGCCGTGTTCTGGGACGTGCGCTATGGCGACAATCCAGCAAAGATACAGTATCCCGGCGACGGCAACATAGCCAACGCCAACACCGTACTCCAAATTGCCGAGAAATGCTGGGACACGTATGTGAACGAGTTGGGTTTCCTTGTGCCGGGACAGTCATCCACCGACAAGTACAAGGTCCAGCTCTATATCCCATACCAGAAGGAATGGCGGGCCGACGCCTCTGGCACCAACGGTGTGAGTGGTGGAATGACTGGCATAGGCCACTTCAACCCCTGGGCAGCAATAGCCCGTGGAGGCCACACCATCGCCCATGAAGTTGCTCACACGTTCCAGTTTCTCGTATCTGCCGACTTAGGTACCGATGCTGCCGGCCACTACGACCGCGGCTGGCGCTGGGGCTGGGGCGGTGGCAACGATAATATGTGGTGGGAGGCCTGTGCCGACTGGCAGGCTTACCAGATATTCCCCGACCGTCAGTTCACCGATGGCGAGTACTTCGAGGAGCACCTCAACAAGCACTACCTGAACCTGCTCCACGACGACTGGCGCTATGCCTGCTGCTTCATCCACGACTGGTGGGCTATGAAGTACGGGCGCGACTTCATCGGGCACATGTGGCGCGAGACCGTGCGTTATGAAGACCCCGTCGACACCTATAAGCGCATGAACAACCTTACGCAGGAGCAGTTCAACGACGAGATGATGGAGGGCTACATGCGCATGGCCACGTGGGACATCGACGGCATACGCGACCGTGCCAAGCACCGCATTGGCCAGCACAAGAAATATCTCGTCACCGTTAAAGCTTCGGAATACATCTATGGCACCAGCCCCGCCACCTGCATACAGAACTACGGCTACCACATCACCAACATGACCCTTCCCGCCGTGGGTACCACCGTCAAGGCCAATTTTACAGGCCTGACCGATGCTGAGGGCTACCATTATGTATATAAGAACCGGGCAGGATGGCGCTATGCCTTTGTGGCACTGATGAACGACGATACCCGTGTCTATGGCGAGGTGAAGGCCGACAAGGAAGGCATTGCCGAGTTGACCATCCCCGAGGGTCATGGTGCCTGTAAGAACCTGTTTTTCGTGGTCATGGGTGCTCCCACCCAGCATTGGGCTCACCCTTGGACCAGCGGCAAGGCCAGCAGTGACTGGTCACAGAACGAAGAGCAGTGGCCCTACCAGGTACAGTTCGAGAAAACAAAACCCTTGTAGGCCCCATAGGCCTAATTGGCCCCATTAGCCTCATAGGTCTCATGAGTCTCATTAGCCCAATTATCCTAAAACCCCAATAACAATGAAAAGACTACTAATGATCCTTGCCGTGGCACTGATAGCTCTGCCCATGGCTGCAAAGAAAAAACAAGTGAAGCAACAGACCGACCGTGAGTACTGGTGCGAACAGGCCTACAAGATGGCTCGTCCCGTCCTTGAGAACATGGCCAAGGGCGAACTGCAGAAGAACATGCTGGTCGAGGTATCGCCCAACTGGGACGGCCGCAACAAGAAGGTGGCCTATATGGAGACCTTCGGACGCCTGATGGCAGGACTCTCGCCCTGGCTCACCCTTCCCGACGACGACACTGCTGAGGGTCAGCAGCGCAAGCAGTTGCGCGAGTGGGCGCTGGCTGCCTATAAGCATGCCGTAGATCCGCAGTCGCCTGATTATCTGGCCTGGCGCGGTCACGGACAGGCACTCGTCGACGCCGCCTACGTCGCAGAGTCGTTCATCCGTGCATACGATGCCCTGTGGATGCCGCTCGATGACGTGACTAAGCAGCGCTATCTCGAAGAGTTTCAGCAGCTGCGCCGCGTGGAGCCGCCCTACACCAACTGGTTCCTCTTCTCCTCGACCATCGAGAGCTTCCTTGCCAAGGCCTTCGGTCTGAAGGCATACGATGACTACCGTGTGATGACCACTATCCGCAAGGTAGAGGAGTGGTACATAGGTGACGGCTGGTATGCCGACGGTCCTGTCTTTGCTTTTGACTACTACACCTCGTATGTGTTCCATGCCATGTATCTCGAGACGCTGCAGAACATGATCGATGCTAAGGCCAACACCCGTCTGGAGTATAAGAAATACTATGACCGTGAGCTGAAGCGTGCCCAGAAGTTCTCCATCATTCTTGAGCGTTTCATCTCGCCCGAGGGAACCTTCCCCGTTATCGGCCGCAGCACTCCCTACCGTATGGCCGCTATGCAGCCATTGGCACTGATGGCCTGGTACCAGAAACTGCCGAAGGACATCTCGAACGGACAGGTACGTGCAGCCCTGACAAAGGTGATGCACCGCATGTACGACCAGCAGAACAACTACAATGATGCCGGTTTCCTGACCATCGGCTTCTGCGGCTCTCAGCCTGGAACTGCCGACTGGTATACCAACAACGGCTCTCTCTACATGACCTCGCTCTCGCTCATGCCGCTTGGCCTGCCTGCCGACCATGAGTTCTGGACTTGTCCTGCCGAGCCTTGGACACAGGTGAAGGCTTGGGGCGGCCAGCCCTTCCCCAAAGACCACCGCTGGGCCGACGATATCCAGACCAAGGATAAGTGGTAACTCATCCTGCTTCTCCTGACTCCATGATGATATTTTTGCAAATTTCTGTCATTGTTCCAAAAATAATGATTATCTTTGCCACCAAATATTCGATAAAACTTAAAACAACAAAAGATGAAAAGCAGAAAATCATTGATGACAGCAGCAATGTCGGTGCTGATAGTAGGTGTTGCTACGGCACAGAGAGACTACAAGTCATTCTCATTCGTTGAAGCACAGGGAGGTCTACAGCTTACTTCCACGAATGCACCTATGGACAAGCTGTTCACCCCTACTGCTGCCTTCTCGCTGGGTCACTACTTCACACCTGTGGTGGGTGCACGCCTGCATGTGAATGCGTGGCAGTCGAAAGCTGGGTTTGCAGATCTGGACAAATACTATAAATGGAAGTATGTCACCCCCGATCTCGACTTGATGCTCAATCTCTCGAACCTCATCTGCAAGGGCACTACCAACCACGCGCTTAACCTGATTCTCTTGGGTGGTGTAGGTCTGAACTATGCATGGGACAGCGACGAGCTCAAGAACCTTAATCTGGAAGCAAGTGTCGCACCTTTGGCATGGGACGACAATCGCCTGAGCCACAACCTGCGCGCAGGACTGCGTCTGGAGACCAATCAGAGCAAGCCCTTGGGATTCTCGTTTGAGGCCAACGCCAACTCATTGAGCGACCGCTTCAACTCGAAGATCAACGATGCCGATGACTGGCAGTTCACAGCCATGCTTGGTGTGGTCTATCGCTTCAACTACAAAAAGGACGAGCCCCGATACATCACCAAGATGGTCGAAGTCGTAGACAGCGTAGATGCTGAGGAGCCCATCACCATTATGGTAAAGGAGAAACGCCCCGTTGAGAAGATGGAGAAGACCAAGGTTGAGAAGGTCATCTTCTTCGAGATTTGCCAAAGCGATGCCAACAAGGCTCAGGGCACCGAGGCTGCCATTAAGGAGACGGCTGAACTTATGAAGTCGTCGCCCGACGCAGTAATCTCGGTGGTGGGCTATGCCGACAAGGGTACAGGTAATGCCCGCCTGAACAAGATGTATGCCAAGCGTCGTGCAGACGATGTGACTGCCCGGCTCGTGAAGGACCACGGACTCGATGCCACGCGCATAAAAACCGATTCGAAGGGCGACACTGTTCAGCCATTTGCTGAGAACGACAAGAACCGTTGCGTCATCGTGACTGGTGAGGGAACCTTCAAGGTGACCAGCTATGAAGAGGTTGAGGTCGAGAAACAAAGCACCAAGAAGGTAAAGAAGGCTGTGACCCGTCAGGTCGAGGTGAAGGAACAAATCAACTAACCACCGGCTTCTTATACCTTATTTATATATAACATCCCGGCATCCGCTGTCATGCGAATGTCGGGATGTTTGTTGTTCTTATCCAGCGTTTTTTCTCTCTCATAACATGACTTGTGATGATTTGGTATGAATAATCGAACAAAACAAATGTTAAACGTGTTATTTAACGTTAAATGAAGCCTTGTTTCGGAGATTTAAAAAACTATATATTAGGTAGTTTCGGGAAAACTTCGTACCTTTGCACCCCGAATCGGCTCATTGTGGCCTTACCATAACGTATTGAATACAAGCAAAATAATATATAAATAACAAAAAGTAAAATTTATTATGCCTACAATTTCACAATTGGTTCGCAAAGGCAGAAAGGCAATCGTCGACAAGTCGAAGTCGCCTGCGCTGGACAACTGTCCTCAGCGTCGTGGCGTCTGCGTTCGTGTCTATACGACGACCCCCAAGAAGCCTAATTCGGCTATGCGTAAGGTAGCCCGTGTTCGTCTGACTAACCAGAAGGAAGTCAACAGTTACATTCCCGGTGAGGGTCACAACCTGCAGGAGCACAGCATCGTGCTCGTTCGCGGTGGTCGTGTGAAGGATCTTCCCGGTGTGCGTTATCACATCGTCCGCGGTACGCTCGATACCGCCGGTGTTGCCAATCGTCTGCAGCGCCGCTCTAAGTACGGAGCTAAGCGTCCTAAGCAGAAGAAGTAAAAGATGAGTTGATGAGTTTGAGAGTTTTTGAGTTGATGAGTTGGCTCGGTGATGAGCGTCACTCCGTAACCAAAAACTCGAAGAGAGAAAACTCATAAACTCAAAAACTTTAAAACTCAGAAACTTAAAGAAAAACGTTTTGCTGGAGAATTCTTAACAGAAAGGTTGAGTAAATGCCCGAGAGTGGACGTTGAAGACACAAATAAAGAACAGCCCCAAGCAGACAGAAAATCATTCAAAACTAAAAATGAGAAAAGCAAAACCTAAGAAGCGCGTGATCCTTCCCGATCCCGTGTTCAACGACAAGAAAGTGTCGAAGTTCGTGAACCATCTGATGTTCGACGGTAAGAAGTCGAAGTCGTATGAGATTTTCTACAACTCGCTCGAGATTGTAAAAGCTAAGATGAAGGATGCTGAGAAGGCTCCTCTGGACATTTGGAAGCAGGCTTTGGACAATATCACCCCGCAGGTCGAGGTGAAGAGCCGTCGTATTGGCGGTGCCACGTTCCAGGTACCTACCGAAATCCGTCCCGACCGCAAGGAGAGCGTGTCTATGAAGAACATGATCCAGTTCGCTCGTAAGCGCAGCGGCAAGTCGATGGCCGACAAGCTCGCAGCCGAGATTATGGACGCATTCAACAATCAGGGTGGTGCCTTCAAACGTAAGGAGGACATGCACCGCATGGCCGAGGCTAACCGTGCATTCGCACACTTCCGCTTCTAAACGTATGATATAGAGGAAACAAATTGGCACAAATGATGGGGAGCGTAATCCCGATTAGTGCCAATTTGTTTCCATTATTTTCGATAGGTAATAAAGTTATTCAAGGAGAAAGTATTTAGAAAATGGCAAAACAAGATTTACATTTGACGCGCAACATCGGCATCATGGCCCATATCGATGCCGGTAAGACAACGACCTCGGAGCGTATCCTGTTCTACACGGGCAAGACACACAAGATTGGTGAGGTGCACGATGGTGCAGCCACCATGGACTGGATGGCGCAAGAGCAAGAGCGCGGTATCACCATTACCTCTGCTGCTACTACCTGCTATTGGGAATGGAACAAGAACAAGTACAAGATCAACCTGATTGATACTCCGGGACACGTCGACTTCACCGCTGAGGTGGAGCGCTCGCTCCGTGTGCTGGATGGCGCTGTGGCTACCTACAGTGCTGCCGACGGCGTGCAGCCCCAGTCGGAGACGGTGTGGCGTCAGGCCGACAAGTACAACGTGCCCCGCATCGGCTACGTGAACAAGATGGACCGTTCGGGTGCCGACTTCTTCGAGACCGTGCAGCAGATGCGCGATATCCTCGGAGCCAACCCCGTGGTGATCCAGGTGCCCATCGGCGCTGAGGAGAACTTCAAGGGTGTGGTCGACCTCATCAAGATGAAGGCCATCCTCTGGCACGACGAGACCATGGGTGCTGAGTACAGCATCGAGGACATCCCCGCCGACCTGGCCGACGAGTGCGACGAGTGGCGCAACAAGCTGCTCGAGGCTGCTGCCGACTACGACGAGGCTCTGATGGAGAAATATTTCGACGATCCCACCTCGATCACCGAGGCCGAGATCATCGCAGCCATCCGCAAGGGAACCTGCGCCATGGAGTGCACACCTATGCTCTGCGGATCTTCATATAAGAACAAGGGTGTGCAGCCTCTGCTCGACTATGTCTGCGCCTTCCTGCCCGCTCCCGTCGACGTGGAGGTGATCAAGGGCACGAACCCCAACACTGAGGAAGAGGAAGACCGCAAGCCCAGCGAGGACGAGCCCACGGCAGCCCTTGCATTCAAGATTGCCACCGATCCCTACATGGGTCGTCTGGTGTTCTTCCGCGTCTACTCTGGTAGCGTGAAGGCAGGCTCTTACGTCTTCAATCCCCGTTCGGGTAAGAAGGAGCGCATCAGCCGTCTGTTCCAGATGAACTCGAACAAGGAGATTCCCATGGAGTCGATCGACGCTGGCGACATC
>JAFZIL010000064.1 GCA_017554385.1 Prevotella sp.
GAGGCTAAGCGCGACGATGAGAACTACTTCTATGTAGGCTGCTGGGAGTATAAGGGCAAGGGCAACGAGCCTGAGCTCATCAAGGAGCCGCTGGAGTACGAGGCAATCAAGGTACAAACCCGTAACTACAAGAATTAAGTCACAGTGTGTGCTGCGGTTTTGCCGCAGTAACCGCCTAAATAAGTATATAACTATGGCAAAGAATATTTCATTTACAATAAAGTTCTGGCGCCAGAACGGCCCCAAGGACCAGGGTCACTTCGATACTCACGAAATGCACGACATCCCCGATGACACCTCCTTCCTGGAGATGCTCGACATTCTGAACGAAGAACTGATTAATGAAGGCAAGGAGCCCTTCGTGTTCGACCACGACTGCCGCGAGGGTATCTGCGGTATGTGCTCACTCTACATCAACGGTACGCCTCACGGAAAGACTGAGCGTGGTGCTACCACCTGTCAGCTCTATATGCGCCGTTTCAACGATGGCGATGTCATCACCGTTGAGCCTTGGCGTTCAGCTGCCTTCCCTGTAATTAAGGACTGTATGGTAGACCGCGGTGCCTTCGATAAGATCATCCAGGCCGGTGGCTACACCACCATCCGCACTGGTCAGGCTCAGGATGCCAACGCTATTCTCATCCCCAAGGAGGATGCCGACGAGGCTATGGACTGCGCATCTTGCATCGGCTGTGGCGCTTGCGTTGCCGCTTGTAAGAACGGCTCAGCTATGCTGTTCGTATCTTCTAAGGTCTCTCAGCTCGCCCTGCTTCCTCAGGGTCGCGTAGAGGCTGCCCGTCGTGCTAAGGCCATGGTGATGGCTATGGAAGAGGCCGGCTTCGGCAACTGCACCAACACTCGTGCTTGCGAGGCTGTCTGTCCGAAGAACGAGACCATCGCCAACATTGCCCGCCTGAACCGCGAGTTCATCAAGGCCAAGCTGGCTGACTAAGACTCTGCCTTATCTATAAGAGCGTCGCAGATTTCCTTGCGGCGCTTTTTTTTCTTGGATTATCGGGGACTCCATGATTATTCTCTTCCTTAAGCCAAAGGCTTGCTTCCGTCTGGAAGTAGGCCTTTGTGCATAATAATCTTCTTTTTCACTTAATCATTTGGTGGTTTTGGAACTTCTTCGTATATTTGCAGCCAAAAGTTACAATTTCTAAGTTTAACGAGTAAGTAATAATCAATCAAAAACCTAAAAAATGAGAAAAACTGTTTTCTTTCTGTTTGCTCTGCTTGTGACGTTTTCAGTACTTGTGCTGAGCTCGTCGACTGCACATGCCGAGCTGCGTAGTGGCCATTTCTTCAAGTCGCTACAGGATGAGAACCTAAAGGCTGATCGAGCCGTCGAGTGTTTTAACCAATGGTTCGCTCTACCGCAGGAGACCGAATGGCGAAAGGTTGGTGAACGCACTGACAAGCTAGGCATGACCCGCATAGAGTATCGCCAGTATGTGGGCGGTGTTGAGGTAGAGCATTCACAGGTGCTGCTCCATGTAAAGAATGGTCGCGTGCAGATGGCCAATGGCACCGTGATGGAGGCCCGTCAGACGCCTGCCCGCCTGCGTCGCAACACCATGATGTATCGTAATGGCACCCCCACCGACATGCTTGGCCGACAGCTCTATCTCATCAGTACCAACGACGGCTACCGCTATGCCACAAAGGTGCTCTCGGTCGACTATGACGAATGGATCTACACCGATGTCGAAACAGGCAAGACGCTCAAGCGCATCCCTACTCGCCACGGCATCACTGCTGAGCCCGTACAGGTCTCGGGCAAGAGCATCTTCAGTGGAGAGGTGACCATGAACGGCGTGCTCGACAGCGAGAGCGGAACCTATATGCTCTGCGACCAGCAACGCAACATCCACACGTTAATTGGTGCTACTATTCCACCGCTAAAGAAAATCATAGAAAACGGCCTTTTCACAGAGAACTTTCCGAACTTCGAACCGCCTGTTGATGATGCTGAGCTGACATGGGAGAAGTTTAACAAAATAATGGAAGATAATAACATCAGCTTAACAGATTTAGACCTCATTACCTATATCACCAGGAATGCTCCCTATGCCAGCAGCAGCACCCCGACGTTCGACAGCTATAGGTTCAAGACAGTTACATTCGACAGGGTGACGATTACCGACTCCGAAAGCGGTGTCCAGACCGATCTTGCCCCCACAGAGGAAAACCCCATCACGTTGTTGCTGAATATTAGCTATTCCGGCACCGAAGGCATGATTGAGCAGGTAATAGAAACCATCACCAGCATGCCTGTTACGTTCGACCTTTCTGATTTTTCAGACGAGATTCCCCTTGCTGGTGCTGCCATCGGTCTCTATAGTGTCCAATATATATATAATGAAAACGGACAACAGATAGGTGCGAACAAAACACCGCTCGTTAGCCTACGGTTAGAGCCCGACGCTTCCTGCATCAAGAACTGGGATGCAGATCAAGTGTCCGCTTCGTGCGTCTATGAGAAGAATCAGCCTTGGTCGGCTGTCGACATCCATTGGGGCATGGAGAAGACCTACGACTACTTCTTAAATGTATTAGGACGCGACAGCTACGATGGTCTCGGCTCTCCTATCTATAATCTCTTCTATCTGCCACAGTCGTTAGGCAACGATATTTATGTAATCACTATAGTAATGAACAATGCCGCTGCCATGTATAAATTTGACAGGCCCTTTATGGTCTATGGCATGGGCAACCACCTGAATGTTGATGCCATGAAACCAGTTGTCGAACTGTCGGTGATGGCTCACGAGTTCACACACATGGTCACAGGAAAAACAGCCAAACTCGTCTATCAGGGAGAGTCGGGTGCCCTCAACGAGTCCTTCTCCGATCTGCTCGGCATCAGCGTCAAGAAGTACGTGCGGGGCAACGATTCCCCATGGATTATTGCTGAGGGTGTATGTGAGAATTACAGCAACATGCGCTCCATGTCGTTCCCCAAAGAGAGCATGGACGGGTTCATGCCATGTCCTGATACCTATAAAGGACAATACTGGATTGATACCGAAAGTCAGGCCGACTACGGCGGCGTGCATACAAACAGCGGCGTGCAGAACAAATGGTACTACCTGATTACCGATGGCGACACCGGAACCAACGACAATGGCTACAACTACGCAGTCAGCGGCATGGGCATAGAGAAGTCCCAGCAGATAGCCTATCGCACGCTCGTCGAGTATGCCACCGCAGAGGCCCAGTATGCCGACATCTGTCTCGCCTCGATCCAGGCAACCAAAGATCTCTATGGCAATAATGCCGATGAGGTGAAGATTGTGCAGCAGGCATGGAAGGCCGTCGGCGTAAGCGACGGTACTACGACAGACATCAGCGACATAGTTCATACCGCAGCTCCTACCCAAGCCGTCTTCGACCTCCAGGGTCGTCCAGTCAGCAGCCCTCGTCACGGACTGTATATCAGCAATGGCCGCAAAGTTATAATAAAATAACGATACAAACCACTTACTGTTTATGAAAAAAACAATTCTTTCATTGCTTGCGCTCTCATGCCTGACAGCGTCAGCACAGTTCGGGGCTCCCAGAGAGAACCCGAAAGTTCCTTCAGTAGTTGAAGGCGTAGTTGAAGACTTCAAGCCTGCATCGACCAACCAGGGCGGCAAGCAGTTCCCCATGGTGAACTCTCAGCGCATGGTTCGTGCACAGATCAAGGCTCCCGATGCCACATTCGTAGGACTTGACATCGCAGGAAAGATTTACATCATGACCAAGGACGAGAACGGCGTTTGGACTGGCACCTCTGAACCTCAGGACGAGGGCTTCCACTACTATCAGCTGAACATCGACGGTGCCTCAGTGCCCGATCCAGGCAGCAAGTATTACTACGGTGCAAGCCGCTGGGGCAGCGGTATCGACGTTCCTGCCCAGGACGAGGACTTCTATACGGTAAAGAACGTGCCGCAGGGTTCTGTCAACGAGGTCTATTACTGGTCTACGGTTACCGAGAAGATGCGCCACGGCTACATCTATCTGCCCGCAGAGTATTATTCCAACCCCACGAAGAAGTTCCCAGTGCTCTATCTGCAGCATGGTATGGGCGAGAACGAGACAGGCTGGAGTGCCCAGGGCAAGACGGGCATCATCATGGACAACCTTATTGCAGAGGGCAAGGCTGTGCCTTTCATCATCTATATGGACAATGGACTTGATGTCCGTCGTCCTGGCGACCCAGCTCCCGGTCAGGGTGGCTTTGGTGGACCGCGTCCACAGGGCGGCCCTGGTCAGGGTGGTCCCCGTCGTGGCGGCTTCGGTGGATTCAATGCCTTCGAGGAAGTGCTCATTAAGGACATCATCCCGATGGTCGAGAGTAAATATCGTGTCATTGCCGACACTGAGCACCGTGCTATGGCAGGTCTCTCGATGGGTGGCATGCAGACCCATGCCATCACGCTGTCCAACCCCACTACGTTTGCCTACGTGGGTATGTTCAGCGGTGGTACCTTCAATACGGAGGAGCTGAAAGACGCAGCCGACTTCAAGAAGACCAACAAAGTGCTCTTCATGAGTGCTGGTGGTCGTGAGACCCGCATGGCTGAAGGCGACAACAGCGTTGGCAAGGCTGCTGAGAACCTGAAGGCCATAGGTATCAATGCCCATAGCTATGTGTCGCCCGAGACGGCCCATGAGTGGCAGACCTGGCGTCGTAGCCTCTATCAGTTTGCACAGCTAATTTTCAAATAAAGCCCTGTTTACCAACATCCTAACTCGTCTTCTATCTCAGGCAGCTGACTGCGATGGAAGACGGGTTCTTTTATGCCCTGTTGTTTCTGCTGGCGGTAGTCATCGAGCAGACGGAAGGCATAGCGGCCCAGAAGGACGATGGCAGCGAGGTTGCAGGCAGTGAGGAAGGCCATGAAGAAGTCGACGATGTTCCATACCAGTTCGAAACTGGCCAGGGCACCGAAGACCACCATCAGGCCTGCTGAGCAGATGCGATAAATGGTCATCACCGTGGTGTTAGGCGTGATGAAGCGGATGTTCGCCTCGCCATAGTAGTAGTTGCCGATGATGCTGGAGAAGGCAAAGAGGAAGATGGCGACGGCGATGAACATAGGACCGATGCTTCCCACCTCTGACTGCAGCGCTGATTGAGTAAGGGCGATGCCGTTGAGCTCGGGCACCTGATACAGTCCACTGATAAGAATAATAAAAGCGGTACACGAGCAGACCAGCAGCGTGTCGGTGAAGACACCCAGCGCCTGGATAAGTCCCTGTTTCACGGGATGCGACGTCGAGGCCGTAGCCGCCACGTTAGGAGCGCTGCCCTCGCCCGCCTCGTTCGAGAAGAGTCCGCGCTTGATGCCGTTCATCATGGCTGCACCAATGCCGCCGCCCGCTATCTGCGTCACGCCGAAGGCATCGAGCACGATGACCTTCACCACATGCGGAATCAGGTCGATGTTCATCACGACTATCACGATGGCGAGCACCAGATAGCCTACCGCCATCACAGGCACCAGTACGGAGCTGACCTGGGCGATGCGCTGGATGCCGCCAAAGACAATAAACAGGGCCATAGCCGCCAGCAAGCCGCCCACCCAAACGGGCGACCAGCCGAAGGCCTCCTGCATGGCACCGCAGATGGTGTTGGCCTGGATGGAGTTGTTCGACAGGCCAAACTGCAGGGTGATGAGCACGGCAAACAGGATGGCCATCCACCGCTTCTTCAGTCCCCGCTGGATATAGTAGGCAGGACCACCGATGAACGAATCCTTGTGCTTCTGCTTGTACAGCTGTGCCAGCGTCGACTCCACGAAAGCCGTCGCAGAGCCTACGAGGGCGATGAGCCACATCCAGAACACGGCGCCAGGACCACCGATGGCAATAGCAGTAGCCACGCCAGCCAGATTGCCTGTTCCCACACGGGTGGCCACACTCACGGCAAACGCCTGAAACGAGGAGATATGGCGTCTCCGCCCTCCACCTTCCATCTTCTGTCCTTCACCCTTCACTTGCTCTTCCACCGTATTGACAGCCGACTCCGTGAGCAGTCGGATCATCTCGCCCACCATACGGAACTGTACAAAGCGGGTACGCCACGTGAACCACAGACCACAACCCACCAGAGCTACGATGAGCACGTAACTCCATATCACATCATTTATCGTGGTAATCCATTCAGTCATATCGATTACTTGTTATTGGTTGAGACGTAAGTACTTATCGCCCGTTGCGCAAACAGCCCCTCTCAGGGGTGCAAACAGCCCCTGTCAGAGGGTCAAACAGGGGCTGTTTGCAGGCTCACGGTGCTTTTGTTGATGGTGCAAAGATACTGTTTTTTTCCATAAACAGTGTAAATAATGGCTACAAATGCAGTAAAATTCGTCATTTTGCGGTGTTGTAACCACACTTTTTGGGCTTCCGAACGAAAAAAACTTGGAAAAATGATACAAGTTATTAAAAATTTGATTATATTTGCAACCGATTTGGTGTGTTCGGACGCGAACGTGCCAAGGCCAATAGCGTAACTAATCATTTTTTTAATTATCCTTATTTACTAACTTTACAAATTTAAACAGCTTATGAAAATTTCAAGACTACTCGTTTTGAGCGCACTCTGGCTTGTTGGCCTCAGTGCGAATGCTGCTAACCTCAACGAGCGTACCGCGCCCGAGGAGCCTGCATGGGATGTCGACATTGCTTCGCTCGACATGACCCCGCAGGAATTTGTAGTGGGCAATGTGTATGCCCTCTACAATGTTGGCACTATGATGTACTACTACCGTGGTAATGCCTGGGACTCTCAGGCTACCGGTTCTGCTGAGAGAGCACTTCCCGTGCGTTTCGTGCTTCCTAACGGAAAGACCTTAGAGGACAAGGCTCTCTACATCCGTGACTATTTCGACAGAGACAACCCCGCAAGATGGCGTACAGCCTTCATCACTACTGGCGACAGTAAAGTGAATGGCGCCTTTGGCGACGGCACAGCAGCCCTGTTCACCGACAACAACGACGGTACCGCTGCTCTGATGTGGATTGAGCCCTCTGCCGCTGGCGACAAGCTTTACAACATCAGCATCTCTGAGTTGAATACCGCTGCCCAGCCCGAAGGTCTCTTCCTCGGTATCGACCCCGAGGGTCCTGGCGTGGATGCTGGTGAGCCCGGTACGGCCATCATGCCGAAGGTTGATGTCAACATCGATTGGCAGCTCATTGCCATTCCCGAGATGACGGAGTACTTCAAGGCTTATGATGTCTATGAGAAGTCGTTGGAGCTGAAGAGCATGATCGAGAAGGCCGAGGAGGCTGGTATCGACGTTTCTGCAGCCGTTAATGTCTACAACAACGAGGCTTCGACCGTTGAGCAGATGCAGGCCGCCATCGAGGCCCTGCAGCAGGCTATGGCCGGTGGCATCGGTAACGGTACTGCCGAGAATCCTACTGACGCTACTTCGCTGATCAACAATCCCGACTTCGACAACGCCAGCAGTGCTGGCTGGAGTGGCAGTACCCCCAATATGGTGGGTTCCGGTTCTCATGGTCCTGCCAACGTGGCTGAGTTCTATCAGGGTAACAACGTCAACATGTATCAGGACCTGAGCGGCATGCCCGCCGGTGTCTATCGCCTGACCATGTATGGAATGTATCGTTCGGGTAACGCTGGTCCTGCCTACCAGAACTACTTGAACCACGAGAACTATCGTGCTAAGCTCTATGCTACTGCCGACGGCGATGAGCTGACCACCGACATTGCCAACCCGTTCGAGGCTCAGAACAAGACTTCGCTGGGCGGTGCTACCGAGTGGGGCGTCAACGCTGGTGAGAGCAGTGAGAGCGGCTTCTATATCCCCAACGATCCTAGCTGCGCACGCGTCTACTTCAACCAGGGCTGGTATCTGAACACCCTGTTCTTCGAGGTGCAGGGCGGCGAGGCTACGATTGGTGTGAAAGAGGATGGTGCTAATATTTCAGGCGACTGGTTCCCCTTCGACGAGTTCCGTCTTACTTACTTCGGCAACACCGCTGCTTCCTTCCAGAAGTGGGTGGAGCTGAGCGCTCCTGCGGTCAACGAGAATGCTGTGGTGACCACTTCAGTGCTCCAGGCTTACAAGGACTTCGTGGCCAGCAAGGCTCAGAGCGCTACCGATAAGGCTTCGGCTATGGCTGCTGTTGAAGAGGTGAAGGCTAGCCCGCTCTATGGCGACGTGCAGGATAACATCGCTGCATGGCTCGACTATATGTCTGCTCTTGACGAGGCCAACAAGGCTATCCTTGAGCTGATGGATGACTTCGTGATGGATCTGGCTGACTATATTTCCGACTCTGAGGAAATTCTTGCAGCCCGTGCATTGAGCACCGAGGAGGTGAAGGCTGAGACCGAGAAACTCCGTGCCATGATTACAAAGGCTTACGAGGATGCCAAGAATGATGTGAAGCCCGGTGACGACGTGACCGCTGCTTATCTGAACAACGCAGACTTCAACAAGGGTGGTGAGCACTGGACCATCGGCACTGGCGGTTGCAACTTCCGCGAGAACATTGCCGAGGCCTATGGCACTACCTTCGATCTGTATCAGGATGTAGAGAGCCCGAAGGTGGGTGTCTACAAGCTCGAGCTGAACGGCTTCTTCCGTACCGGCCGTGACGACTCTACTGGCGACGCTGCCTACACCAGCTACCTGAATGGTGAGCAGAAGTGCGACGCTGGTGTCTACCTCGGCACCACGCTGAGCGTGAACAAGACCCACCTGATGCCCGTCTACGACCAGATGGTCGATGACGGTTCTGAGCTTGCAAGCGTTTCGGGTATGTACTACCTTACCGGTGCAGGCATGTACTCTCCCAACGACATGCACAGTGCTGCTGCCTGCTTCGAGGCTGGCATGTATACGAACACAGCTTACGGTCTTGTGGCTAACAATGGCGAGACCATGCGCGTGGGTGTCGGCGGTGTGCTCGGTGGCTCTGACTGGATCTGCTGGGACAACTTCAAGCTGACCTATATGGGCTATGACGCTGCTACCATCAGTCCTATCCTGGCTCAGGCTGTTGACGAGCTCGACCTCACCCAGCCCATGGGTAAGGACGTAAAGGCCGAGGCCGAGCAGGCTGCTGCTGCTGCTGCTGCCCAGATTGGCGGTACCGATGGCGAGGCTATGTTTGCCGCTCTGAAGGCTATCTTTGCTGTGAAGGATAAGGTGGCTACCTCTATCGACCTGTTCGCTGAACTGAGCAAGCTCATTGAGAATCAGCTCTATCCTGCTGTTACAAATGGTGGCGTGAACACTAAAGCTACCGGTGATGCTGCTGCTCTGTGGGAGACTCTCACGCAGAACATTCCCACTTGGCAGTATAACGACAGCGATGTTCCCGGTCTGAAGAAGCAGATTCAGACTGTGATGCAGCGCATGGGTGTACCTGACAACGCTGAGAATGCTTCGGATGCTGCTCCCGTTGACATGTCGGGTGCTATCCTGACCAATGAGTTCGTCGACTTCGAGGGTGCTAACTCTATCGCATGGTGGGAGACCGAGGGTTACAACTTCGGTAACGACGAGACTCAGAGAAGCGCTGAGGCTCTTGAGTACTGGAACAAGCCATTCGATATCTATCAGGACATCGAGGGTCTGCCTAACGGTACCTACGAGGTTCAGGTGTTAGCATTCGGTCGCTTCGGCGGTAACGATCAAGACCTTGCTCAGAAGCAGGCCGGTGGCCAGAACGAGTCGTTCCTCTATGCTGTTCCCGGTATCGAGGGTGAGACCAAGGCTTCGGCTCCTCTGAAGTTCATCACCGATGGTGTACAGGAGTACAGCCTGTCTGATGAGGACGGTACAATGGAAATCGACGGTGTGACCTACTACCTGCCCAACAGCATGGTTTCGTTCGCCGCATTCAAGGAGTTCTATGTGAACACAATCACCGTGAAGGTAACCGACGGCAAGCTGCGCGTAGGTATCACCAAGCCTGACAACTCACTTGAGAATGGTTGGGTGGTCATGGACAGCTGGAAGCTGACCTACTTCGGCGCCAACAGCTCGAAGGAGCAGACCGGTGACGGCATCGAGAACGTGACCGACGCTCCCGTCGTGATGACCGAACTCTTCACCGTCGACGGACGCAAGGCCGGCAACGCACAGAAGGGCTTCTTCATCCAGAAGCAGACCCTGAGCAACGGCCAGGTGATTGTGAAGAAAATCCAGAAGTAAACCATCAGGCATGACATATCATAAAAACCTGATCACACTCTAATGAAAAGGGATCGGGGACGGGGCGAAAAGCCCGTCTCCGACCCCTTGTTTTTCTTTTTATCATACAAAACAATTGCCGGCAATAGCCGGGAGGGCAAGGAACAAGTCTCCTATAAGTCCCATAGGCCCTATAGGCCTTATTAGCCCAATAGGCCCCATTACTATGAAACCAAAGATCCCTACTTAGGGGCACCCTATACAAGCAAATATTTATAATCAATAACTAACAACCAAATTACTATGGAACGAAAAACTATCTGGATCAATGGACGACGGGTGGCACTCGCTGTCTGTGGCCTGTTGATAGGGACGGCGATGCTACAGTCGTGTAAGGACGACGACGTGCTCACCGGCCAGCCATCGTGGCTGGGTAACTCTATCTACGAGCGGCTGCAGGATGAAGGCAAGTACACCACCACGCTACGCCTCATCGATGATTTGGACCTCAAGGAAGTGCTGGGCCACACCGGATCGAAGACGCTCTTCGCGGCCGATGATGATGCCTATGCCAAATGGTTCAAAAGCAACGACTGGGGCGTGACCAGCTACGAACAGCTGACCCTCGCCCAAAAGCGCATGCTGCTGAACAACTCGATGATCAACAATGCCTACCTCATCGAGCTGATGTCGAACGTGTCAGGTACACCCCCCGTAGAGGGCAAGGCCATGCGCCGCGAGACAGCATCGAGCATCTACGACTCGGTCTACATCATGAAACCTTCGGAGATGCCCGATACCAAGGTATGGGAGAATTTCAAGTCGCGTGGCAAGAGCATCCCCATCTTCAAGGATGCCACGAGTGCACCGATGATTCACTTCCTTCCTGCCTTCATGTCGTACAACAAGATTACCGACGAGGACCTCACCATATTGACGAACGGCCAGGCCACCTCGGCCAGCGAGGCGTGGGTGAACGGCAAAAAGGTTATCGAGCGTGATATCACCTGCAAGAACGGATATATTCAGAAGGTGGCTGACGTCATTGAGAGCAGCCCCAACATGGCCGAAATTATCCATCAGGATTCGCGCACCACGACATGGGCTCGTCTGCTTGACCGCTTCTCGGCTCCTTATTTCTATGCTACGGGCACGCGCGAGTACAATAGAATATATAATAACGAGGATTCCGTCTATATCCTGCGCTATTTCAGTTCACGTTCGTCAGAATCGTCGTTGAGCAAGAACACGAATTTTGACCGTCTTCCCGGCGAGACGAATGGCCACTCAATGCTGCGTTTCGACCCAGGATGGAACCAGTACACCTACAACAACACCATGGACTACGACCTACACTACGACGCAGGTGCCATGATCGTTCCTACAGACGAGGCAGTAGAGGAGTGGTGGAGCGACCAGGGCAAGGACTTGCAGGACGAGTATCATTCCATGGACTCCATTCCCGAAGCCACGCTGAGTAAGCTGATCAACGTGAACATGCTCGACGTGTTCACGGCAGCAGTACCTTCGAAGTTCGGCACCGTGCTCAACGACGCCAAGGAAGTGTTGGGTATCAAGAAGGAGAATGTGGTACAATGCTACATGGGCTGCAACGGTGTGGTCTATGTGGTGAACAAGGTATTCACACCTGCCGAGTATTCGTCGGTGGCCTATCCCGCACTGGCTCACGAATCGACGATGAACGTTATCTACTGGGTCATCGATCAGCGTAACTTCCTGCCTTATCTGCTCTCCATGGACTCGAAGTACGCACTGATACTGCCCAACAACAATGCCATGCTCATGTATCTCGATCCTGCTTCTTATGGAGAAGTGGATAAGAAGAACGGTGCCGAGGCTCCCAACGTCGTGGAGTTTGTCTACGACAGGAAGAAAGGAATATCAGAGCGTGTGCAGGCTGCCAGCTACGATACCAATGTCGACGAAAACGGTAATATCGTCAAGACTGGAAGCGTGGTGAAGGGCCAGCTGACGAGTGATGTCATTAATGCCATGGTCGAAGACATGATGAACCAGCTGATCATCGTGCTGGCCGACAAGACGAAGAACCTCGACGACTATGTCGATGCCGGCTACACCATGTTCAAGACCAAGGGCGGCACGATGCTGCGCATCACACGTGGTGACGACGGAAGACTGAACATACAGGGTGGCTGGCAGATGGAATATGGCCGCAAAGAACCAGTCGTAGAGTCGTTTACGAAGGTTAACGGACGCTCGTATTTGCTGGATTCGCAGATGCCTCTCTCCACGAAGAAGTCGCTCTACATGACGCTGCTGGAGCACGACGAGTATTCGGGCTTCAAAAAACTGTTGAACAACGACTTCAGCGACCTGCTCGCGGTGACGCTGAACAACAAGTACAATTCATTGAAAATAGGTGAGAATAATTTGAATATGCGCCTGTTCGACAACTATAACTACACCGTATTCATTCCTTCGACCCAGGCCATCGAAGACCTGCAGGCCAAGAAGCTCCTGCCCAACTGGCAAGAACTGGAAAGAGGAAAGTACGATGAAAAGAAATACATCGATCCCACTGTCGACAGCATCTGTATCGCAGAGAACTGGTATCCTGCTGATGCCGACGACGAAATGAAGAAGGACATCAGGGCCGATGTGGTGAGCTGTATGAGAAGCGTTGTCACTGACTTCGTACGCTACCACGTCATGGACCGCAGCGTGGCCATCGGCATGGCTCCCGAGGCCAACAGCCAGGGCAATTTCTACGAGTCGATGAAGCGTAATCCTGAGACGGGCCGCTTCTTCCGCCTTGAGGTGGAGTTCGACCAGAAGAACCTCACGGTGAAGGACATCGTGGGCAACACCCGTTCAGTGAAACCCGTCGAAGGTCTTTATAATAATATCTGCCGGGAGTACTGGTTCAAGAACTACGGAACCAACAATGCCACCATCTACATGGCCAGCAGTGCCGTTTCCCATCTCATCGACCAGCCGCTCTACTACGGTTATACCTATCCTGACGAGGATGGCGACCTGAACTATGATGGTGTCAAAGACGACAAGGACAAGAATCTCAGGGGTAAAACCGTTGAGATGCGTCCCTGGCGCGAGATAGTGAGAGAAGCCCTCGTAAAGTACAAGAAGAATTAATGCGACTATGAAAATACTGAAATCCATCATCATCATGCTGGCACTGATGCTCACCACACAGCTCAGTGCGCAGACCATCACGTCGGTTCATGGTACCGTGAGCGACGACATGGGCCCGCTGATGGGAGCCACCGTCTGCGAAATCGACGGAACGGGGCGTATCATCAACTCGGCCGTGACCGACCTGAACGGTAACTTCACCATGAAGGTGAAGAACCAGAAGGACAAGATCCGATTCACCTACGTGGGTATGAAGGCACAGATACTACCCATCACAAAGACCACGTTCAACATCAACATGGCCTCGGCCACACAAATCAAGGAGGTGGTGGTGAAATCGAAGAAGCGTATGCAGGGTAATGCACTACCCATCCCCGAGCGTGAGATATCGTATGCCACGCAGACCATCTCGATGAAAGAGTTCGAAGGTCTGGGCATTACCTCGGTCGATGAGGCCCTGCAGGGCCGTATCGCCGGTCTCGACATCATTGGAAACTCGGGTGACCTGGGCTCCGGCTCGACCATGCGTCTGCGCGGTGCCTCGTCGCTATCCAGTCTCACCGACTCGAATCCACTCATTGTCGTCGACGGTAACATCCGCGAGGTGAACCTGAGCGACTTCGACCTGGCTGGTGCCAACAACGAGAAGTTTGCCGAACTGCTGAACATCAACCCCGAGGACATCGCATCGATCACGGTGCTGAAGGATGCCGCCGCCACGGCCGTCTACGGTTCACAAGGCGGTAACGGTGTCATCGAGCTGACCACGAAGCGTGGTGTGCGCGGCAAGCCGAAGCTCACCTACTCGCTGAAGCTCACCGGCACCTATCAGCCGAAAGGCTATGACCTGCTGAACGGTGATGACTACACGATGATGCTGAAGGAGGCCTACTTCAATCCCTCGCAGGACGACAACGCCTCGAACATCGACGAGCTGAACTATCTTGGTGCAGCCGACGACTTCGCCGACTGGCGTCAGTACCGTGCCAATACCGACTGGCGCGACGAGGTGACTCAATGGGGTCTGCGCCAGAACCACTACGTGACCATCTCGGGTGGTGGTGAGAAGGCTTCGTTCCGTATCGGTGGAGGTTTCGACCATGAGACGGGTACGATGATCAAGCAGAAGCTGAACCGCTTCTCGACGCGTGTGGCACTGGACTACAACGTCTCTGACCGCATCCGCGTATCGACCAACTTCGCCCTGACCTACACGAAGAACGAGATGAACTACGACGGTCTGTTAGGCATCGCACAGAAGAAGATGCCGAACATGAGCATCTACGAGAAAGACCCCGACACCAACGAGGACACCGACGTTTACTACACCATGCCTCGCGTGGGCATCTACGCTGGCTCGAACGTCTTCAAGGACGACCAGCGTAACTACGTGAATCCTGTGGCTTCGGCCAATCTGGCACGCAACGACCGTCGTACCTACGACATGAGTCCTGAGCTGGTCATCAACTACCAGCTGCTGGGCACCGACGCCGACCATACCCAGTTGAACTGGCGCGGTAGCGTCTATATGAACATTTTCAACCAGTACGATGACAAGTTCTATCCTTGGGAGTTGAATCCTATTATATATAATAATGGTGTGAACGTGGCCTACAACGGCTCGTCGAAGAGCGTGTCGTTCAACACCAAGCAGACCCTTACCTTCATCCCGGCCTTTACGAACAAGGACCACTCGATGATGGTACTCGGACGCTTCGAGCTGACCAGCGGATCGAGCAACGGACAGTCGACCAACGCCAACGGACTGGCTACGGGAGTGGAAAGCCCCTCGGCTGGTGGTCTGAACTACAGCCCCGGCTCGTGGTATAACCAGTGGCGCTCTATGTACTATACCTTCTCGACCCACTACGCCTATAAGGAGCGCTACATTGCCGACTTCACAGTGCGTGCCGACGGTACGACGAAGTTCGGTCCGGGCAACCGCTGGGGTTACTTCCCCTCGGTGTCGCTGAAATGGATTGTCAGCGACGAGCCTTGGTTCGAGAAGCTGAAGCCTACTATCTCCATGCTCGCCTTCCGCCCGTCGTGGGGTCTCGTGGGTAACCAGCCCAACCAAAACTACCTGTACACGTCGAAATACGGCACCACGAGCATGTACATGGACATGAGCGCCATGGCTCCGCTGAACATCCGACTCACCGACCTGAAGTGGCAGAAGCAGTCCAGCTTCAACGGCGGTATCGACATTCACTTCTTCGACGAGCGCCTGAAGCTGACCATCGAGGGCTATGTGGCCACGATTACCGACATGCTCATGGCCAATCCACGCATTCCCTCGAATGTTGGTTTCGCTACACTGCCCTATATCAACGACGGTAAGATGCGTAACATGGGTTGGGAGTTCCATATCAACACCGAGAAACTCATCAAGTCCGGTAAGTTCTATATGGACGTGAACGCCAACTTCGGTAACAACCGCAATGAGATCTTAGAGATGAACGAGTACATCCTTGACGGACTGAACTCGGTCTACGGCTATGAGAACGGCGAATGGCTGCGTCGCGTGCAACTGCACAATCCGTTTGGTGCCATCTACGGTTTCAAGTACAAGGGCGTCTATACACACAACTACAACACGTTCGTCAACCTGAATCTCTCTGACGAGCAGTATAAGCAGTTTGTCGAAGGAACGCTGCCCGACGAGTGGTATGCCGAGCACGGATGGGCCAAGCAGCCCTACAGTGCACCAGTGGCTACTAATGCCGACGGTAGCCTGATTCGCGATGCCAACGGCAATCCGTTGCGCATGATGTACGATTATACCAACCCTGGTACAGGCCGCAATGGTAAGAACTACCGGTTCAACGGTGGTGATGCCATCTACGAGGATGCCAACAACGACGGTAACATCAATGCATTGGATATCTGTTACCTCGGCTCGTCGCTGCCGAAGCTGACCGGTGGTTTCGGTTTTGCGTTCAACTATGGCGACTGGCGCCTGAATACGCAGTTCACCTACCGCGTGGGCAACAAGATCCTGAACATGTCGCGTCTGAACCTGGAGTCGATGCTCTACAACGACAACCAGGCACAGGCCGTGAACTACCGCTGGCGTAAGGAGAGCGACGTGACCACCATTCCACGTGCTATGCACGGAAAGAATGCTGCCTACAACTCGCTCGTCAGCGACCGTTATGTTGAGGATGGCTCCTACCTGCGTATGAGCTACGCACAGCTTTCGTATTCTATTAAGAAGA
Source organism: Prevotella sp. (assembly GCA_017554385.1). Lineage (GTDB taxonomy): Bacteria > Bacteroidota > Bacteroidia > Bacteroidales > Bacteroidaceae > Prevotella. The sequence goes on from JAFZIL010000064.1 coordinate 16,523, forward strand.
AGTATCTGACTTGGATCGGACTGAACCGTATTTCGCTCTATGCGTCGATCAACAACCCGTTCGTCATCACGAAGTACTCGGGTGTTGACCCCGATATCTCGCAGGGCGGCTACGACCCGGCCATCGATAATGCCCAGACACCGCGTTCACGCTCGTATACACTGGGTGTGACGGTTGACTTCTAAGGAATTGAAAATTGATAATTGAAAATTTAGAATTATGATTACCAAATATATCAAAAAGGCAGCGAAGGGAGTAACCTACATGTTGCTCTACTTCTCTACTCCCCTGCTCCTCATTTCCTGCTCCGACTTCCTCGAGATTAAGTCGACAAGTGAAATCGTGCTGGAGGACTTCTGGAACGAGAAGGCCGACGTAGACAATATCGTGGCAGGCTGCTACTCGCGCCTACAGAGCGACGACGTGATGTGCCGCATGATTGTATGGGGCGAGGCTCGAAGCGAAAATGTGAAGAACGGTAGTGGCAACGATGGTGCCGACTACGACGGAAACTTGGAGAATGTGCTCAAGGAGAACATCACCTTCAAGAACACCTATGCTACCTGGGACGGCTTCTACACCGTCATCAACCGTTGTAACACCGTACTGAAATATGCGCCTGGTGTGGCTGAAAGCGACCCGGGCTACACACAGAGTGAGCTGCGTGCTACGCGTGCCGAGGTGTCGGCACTGCGCGACCTCTGCTACTTCTATCTGATACGCACGTTCCGCGACGTGCCCTATTCCACCGAGGCTTATACCGACGACAACCAGTTCATGACACTTGAGCCCATGGATTTCTACCAAGTACTCGACAAGCTCATTGCCGACCTTGAAAGTATTCAGGACGATGCCATCGGACGCTATCCGGAAAATAAGAAGGAATATCAGACCGGACGTATCACCAAGTGCGCCATCTGGGCCATGCTCTGTGAGATGTATCTCTGGAAGGGCGACTACGACAATTGCATCAAGTATGCCGACTTGGTCATTGAGGATAAGAAGGCACTGACCATTGAGCGTCGCAGCGACGGAGCCAGCCAGAGCAATAGCAACCGTACGAACGGTTTCCCGTTGGTGAATAATGGTACTTCGGGCTCCTTCGGTACTGCCTTCGGCCAGATTTTCGCTACAGGCAACAGTCAAGAGACTATTTTTGAACTGGTGTTTGACAGCGACGCAGGCAATAGCCGCGTGGGTAACAGTGCTTGCGGACGCCTCTACGGACGTGATTTCCTGTCACCAGCAACTTGTGTGACCGACGACGTAGGCAAAGAGTCGGATCGTGTAATCTATGCCGAACGTAACAAGAAGGTGGATGCCCGCATCTACTGGAATACCAACAGCAATAAAAACACGTTCTGCAAATATGTTCATCGCACTGTGGGTATCGAGACTTCCGGTACTACCGTCACTACCATCAGCTATGGTTCGACTTACAACTACGAGAAGAAGAACAATGCTGACCATTACTACAACAGCAGCAACTGGATTATCTATCGTCTGACCGACATCATGCTGCTCAAGGCTGAGGCCATCAGCCAGAAGCTGAGTGACGGTGCCGAGCAGGCAGATATCGATTACAACAAGCCGCTGCTGGCCGAAGCTTTCAATTTGGTGAATGCTGTGAACAAACGCTCCGTGTGCCAGCAGACCCTGACCGACACCCTTCGTGCTATCGATTACAACACGAAGGATCGCATGCAAAAGCTCGTCATGCAGGAGCGCCAGCGTGAGCTGATGTATGAGGGCAAGCGCTGGTACGACCTCGTCCGTCAGTGTATGCGCGAAGACAACACACAGGCTGTGCTCGACGCCATGGGTAACCGCGACGGCATCAACTCACAGTATGTGAAGAATTTCTTCAGCGGCAGTGTAGGCAAGTATGCCATCTTCTGGCCTTACTATATTGAGGAGACGAAGGTGAGTCCGCCGTTGGCCAACCACCAGAATCCTGCCTTTGGCAGTGGTGAAGGCAATATCTCCAAATAATCGAAAACTGATAATTGAAAACTGAATATTATGATTACTAAGAATATCAAAAGATTCCTCCTTGCCGTCACGGTGTGCTGTGGCTTTGTCACAGGACTCACTTCATGCTCCGACGAGCCTGACAGTGAGTACTTCTACACCTTCAACGGCGAGATGATGAGCGACTATCTCATCAATCGTCCGGAATACAGTATGTTCACGGAGATCGTAGAACGGGCCAACCTGATGGACTTGCTGGCCACCTATGGCAAATACACCTGTTTTGCGCCCAACGACTCGGCCGTTACCCTCTATCTGAAATCGCACAACATGCGTTCGGTGTCAGATCTGACCGATGCCGACTGCGATACCATTGCCCGCACCCATCTCGTGCCCAACATCTACTCCACGCTCGAGATGAATCAGACCAACCTGCCGACAGCCAACATGCAAGGGCGATACCTTGCCACTTCGGCTGACACCATCGACGGCCATCCCGTGATACGAATCGAACAGACGGCGTATATTTATTATGAGCTGCAGAACGACTCCGTAGAAAATGGTATCATGCAGCCCGTGAGCAGAGTTATTGAGAAATCGAACAGCTCCGCTGCCGATATTCTGCGTCAGAACTCACGCATCAGCATCTTCTATGATGCACTTGTGGCTACTGGTGTTTACGATGACATTCTGTTGGTCGAGGATCCTGACTGGGATCCCAAGGAATATGGCAAGTACTACTATAAGAGCCACACCTGGAACGAGGTGGCGTGGGTGCCTGACACGAAGAAGTATGGCTTCACGCTGTTCATTGAGCCAGACTCCATTTATCAGGCCGAGTTCCAAAAGCGGGGAATCAGTACCGCTCAAGGCAATATGCGTGCCCTCTATGAACTGGCCTGCCAGCTCTACGACCCGGTATATCAAGATGATGTAAACGCTCCGGGCCACAGCTATGAAAACCTGACCGACAGCGTCAACCCGCTGCGCCGCTTCATTCAGTACCACATCCTCAACCGTTACGTGCCCGGATCGAGCAGTCTTACGGCACTGATGATGACGGTGGCTGGTGTCAACGAGGCCTTCGGCTTTGAGGGCAAACTGGTCAACCCCGTGGACTGGTATACCACTTTGCTGCCCCATACGATGATTAAGGTTGAGCAGCTCACCATGGACAAGGACCGCGACGGCAACGACTGCCGCGGTATTGACGGTGCCCACGTGGGCGGGCACTTCCTCAACCGCTGCTATGAGAAAGGCAACACCATTCGTGGTGCTCTGGTTGATTCGAAAATTGAGACCAATCCTACCCACGATGCCATCAATGGCCATTATTTCTATGTCGATGACATCGTGGCCTTCACGAAGACCGTGCAGGAGGTGGTACACAACACTCGTATCCGTATGGACTTCTCGGCCATCTTCCCCGAGGTGATGACCAACGACATGCGATTGAAGGGTAACCCGAGAGAGGATGATAATGCAGGTACTCCCGACGATGCATCAGTGCCCAAGAACGGACGAAACTATTATTTCCCCTTGGGATATCTCGACGGTGTGACGTTCACCAACTGTTACTGCGTGATGCGCCGTCCCCACATCAACTTCTGGTCGTGGCAGGGCGACGAGTGGAACCTCTTCGGAGACTACGACTTCACCTTCCGCATTCCGCCAGTGCCCTCCAGTGGCGAGTATCAGTTGCGACTGGGCTTCTGCGCCATTGAGACACGTGGTGTGATGCAGGTCTACTTTGATGGCGTGCCGCAGGGCATCCCCCTCGACATGACCAAGTTCTTGAATTCAGAGCTTTATATTGGTGACCGTTTCACCACTGATGAGACTGCTGCCACCTATGACAAGATGAGCGACGAGGATAAGGCTGAGGAGCAGAAGCTGCTGCGCAACCTCGGTGCTTACCGTGATGGAAGGTCACAGTATCATTTCGGCAACACGAAAAACTATTTCGTTGGTAACGAGCGTACTTATCGACGCATCCTCTGCCAGACCTATATCGATGCCACGAAGGATCATTACATACGTTTCCGCGTGGCTTCAGACGGTAAGCAAGGTAACAACAACGAGTTCATGCTCGACTTCTTCGAGATTGTGCCCAAGAGTGTCTACAGCGTTGATGGTGAAGGCGAAATGGAAGACGATCTGTAAATTATTGATAATTGAGAATTGAAAATTGAGAACTATGATTACCAAATATATCAAAAAGGCAGCAAAGGGAGTAGCCTACTTACTCCTTTACTCCTCTACTCCTCTACTCCTCGCCTCGTGTAGTGACACTTGGGACGATCACTATGAGGGAACCGTTGCTGGCGCGAATGACGGCTCGTTGTGGGAGGCTATACGCAACAATCCCGAGCTCAGCAATTTTACCAGTGTCATTGAGGCTACAGGCTATGACAAGTCATTGGGAAGCAGCCAGGTGTTTACCGTTTTTGCTCCGACCAATGCCAACTTCTCCAAGTCTGAAGCCGACGAGCTCATCGCGCAGTACAAGCTTGAGAAGCAGACCGTGAACGATGCCGACAATACTGTCATCAAGGAGTTTGTACAGAACCATATTGCCCTGTTCAACTACTCTGTGTCGCCGTCGAGCAACGATTCCATCGTACTGATGAATGGCAAGTACGCTGTATTGAAGTCCGGTGCCTTAGACAACAGCACGTTCCAGCTTACCAACCAGCTTTATGGCAATGGCGTGCTCTTCACCGTGAGCGAGCCCGTTCATTACTCGGCTAATGTGTTTGAGTACATGCGCAAGGATGCCGAGCTCGACAGTGTGCGTGCATTCCTTTACAATCCTTGGTTCTATTATAAGAAGTTCAATCCTGCCAGCAGTGTTGAGGGTGGTATCGACGAACTGGGCCGCACCATCTATCTTGACTCAGCTTTCGTTCAGCGCAACGACCTGTTCGAGGAACTTGGCGAGATCAACTCCGAGGACAGCACCTACTGGATGATTGTTCCCACTAACGACCAGTGGCGACTTCTCCTGGAACAGTATGAGCCTTACTTCAAGTACGATACAAGAATAGGCAACCAGCTCACCGTAGGTACGCTCGACTCGCTTATCTATACCAACACCCGTATGGCCATCCTGAAGGGTACCACCTTCAGTCGCACCATCAATAAGAACATCTTTGCTGGTGTGAAGTCAAGCGGAATCGACTCGGTCTATTCTACCAATGCCGTGCTCGACTACAACAAGCGTAATACGATGTGGGGCAACAACTTCAACTATTTCCAGTATTTCAACCCGTTAGTGTCTGGCGGTGTGCTGGACGAAGCCGACAGCGTGTCGTGTAGCAACGGCCGCGTGATGAAGGTTCACGACTGGAAACTCAATGAGTTGCAGACCTTCAACCGCTGGATTGTCGTTCAGGCCGAGAGCGCTGGCAGCATCAAGGAAATTTCGACGAGTGTCGACAAAAACGGTAATATTGTCCCATTGGCCAACAACATCAACCGCAGCGTGACCAACAACGAGTACAAGAAGCATGTATGGAACAACAGTTTTGTGGAGTTCCAGCCTACTACGACATCGATGTATGAAATAACGTTCAACATCAAGAACCTGTTGTCGAACATGGGCTACGACATTTATCTTGTGTCAGCTCCTGCAGCAGCAGCCGATAGCAATGCCGTGGATACACTTGGCACGAAATTGCGTTGCTCGCTGAAATACTATGACCACGACGGCAAGGCCATTACTGATCTTCTAACCTCTAAACATACCCCAAGTCTCACGCAGCCACGTGCCACCTCAGCGGGCATCATCGAGACCAAGGGTACGGAGATGGACTATATCCTCCTTGCAGAGGACTACAAGTTCCCCGTCTGTACCTACGGTGTCAAAGAGGACGATCCTGAAGTGCGTCTTTACGTGGAAAATCGTACTAAGAACTCAGACATGAATGATGGCAAGTTCAACAAGGTTACCCGTATCGACTGCATCCTGCTCGTTCCCCACGGCACCTTGCAACTTGTTGACAACCTTGGCGAGTATGTCTCACCACAGTATCAGGGAATGCCTGGCGTGCTCATGTTCCCGCATGGTAACAACCTCATGTATTATTATATGTTCCGATAATATTCATCTTAAAACGCAAAGACATCATGAATATGAAACGATATATCTTATTTGGACTGACCATGCTGCTGGCCTTCCCTTTAGGCGTTTTCGCTCAGAACGATAGCGACGACGAGGAGGAAGGCACAGAGACTGCCGTACGTACTTTCGTACCGAAGCAGAAGCAGTATGAGACACGCACCGTCAAGGGCCTTGTTATCGATGCTGCCACCCAGCAGCCTATTGCAGGTGCCATTGTCCGTGCCTCAGAGACCGATGGTTACAGTGTGCTCACCGAGGACGACGGCAGCTATGAGCTGAAGGTGCCTCTCTTCTCGACGGCTCTCTTCATCTCCTCGCCCGACTATAATCCCGTGCGTATTGGCCTTCAGAGTGGTGATAAACAGAAGACTGCCAAGCTCTATACCACAACCTTCAGTGCCGAGTATCAGGCTCAGACGAACGTACGTAACGACTATGTGGCCTCTGACTTCAAGTTCTCCAACGCTATCAATATCAAGGAAGAGGTGCAGAAGCAGCTGGGGGCTCAGGCCTACACCATCGGCCATAACGGCACGCCGGGCGTGGGAAGCGTGATGTTCCTTCAGGGACTCAACTCGCTCAATGTGAATGCCCAGCCACTCGTTGTCATCGACGATGTCATCGTTGACCAGCAGTACGGTCGCACCTTGCTCCACGACGGATTCTACAACGACATCCTGTCGAGTCTGAATCCCGCCGACATTGAGCGTGTCACCGTCATGCGCAACGGTACTGCCCTTTATGGTGCCAAGGGTGCCAATGGTGTCATCTTGATTCAGACGCGTCGCAACAAGTCGATGGCTACCCGTATCACTGCCAGCGCTTCAGCAGGCGTGACCTTTGAGCCCAAGTATGTCTCGGTCATGGATGCCGGTGGTTATCGTGGCTATGCCTCTGAGTTGCTCAAAACCACCAATACCCGACTGAACTCTTTCAAGTTCCTCGACGAGCGTCAGGTGCTCGACAATGGCGACCAGAACTATTATTATCCCATCTATCACCAGTCCACTGACTGGAAGGAATACGTCTATCGTACTGCTTTCACGCAGAACTACGGTATCAACATCGAGGGTGGTGACGACGTGGCCAACTACAATCTGTCCGTAGGCTACACCAACGCCAAGAGTACGTTGAAGATGAACGACATGGATCGCCTGAACGTGCGGTTCAATACCGACATCACCCTGCTCAAGCAGTTGGCCGTACGCTTCGATGCCTCATTTGCTAACCAGACGCGCAATCTGCGCAACGACGGTGCTCCTGAGAACTATGATGAAGGCACACCGACGAGCCCCGCATTCTTAGCCTATGTGAAGAGTCCTTTCCTCAGTCCCTATAGCTATGGTCGCGGACAGTTCTCCTCCGACCACTGGAACACCGATAAGGAAGACTATCTGAAAGAGGCACTGGCCAACTATAGCAGCTACAACTGGCGTTTGGGCAACCCCGCTGCTATCCTCGAGTACAGCGATGCCGAGAACAAGAACCACTTCGAGAACTCAATGCTGAACCTCACCGTCACACCGAAGTTCCAGTTCAATTCCAACCTCTTCCTATCTGAGCATTTCAGCTATAACCTTGTTAATACGAACGAGATGTACTACATTCCCATCAATGGTACACCCGACTATTATGTCTCCAGCATTGGCGCCTATCGCCAGAACGAGGTACGCTCGCTGGCTTCAAAGCAGAACTCTGTGCAGAGCGACACCCGTATCGACTGGCACAACCGCTTTGCTGCCCACTACCTTCACCTCTTTGGTGGTCTGCGTGTAAACTGGGAGAGCTTCACCACTAACTCGCAGGTGGGCTATAACACTGGTAGCGACAAGACTCCGTTCTTGAGTTCTTCGCTTCAGAATGTCGACGTGGCCGGTGTCGATGAGAGTTGGAATACCATGTCATGGTATGGTCAGGCCGAGTATAACTATATGTCGCGCTATTTCCTGCAGGCCTGCTTTGCCATCGACGGTTCGTCACGTTTTGGTAAGGATGCCGACGGCCTGAAGGTCGGTGGTGTCGCCTGGGGCATATTCCCCAGTGTTCAGGCATCGTGGGTAATGACCAACGAGCCTTGGCTTTCCGATGTCAGCGGTATCGACTATTTGCGTCTCTCTGCCGGTTACGATATATCTGGTAACGACGACATCGACTTCTATGCCGCACGTTCCTATTTCCGTGCCACGCAGTTCCTTCACGCCGTGTCTGCCCTGTCCTATGAAGGTATTGGTAACACCAAGATCCAGTGGGAGACCACTCGCCGACTGAACCTCGGTCTTGAAGGCAACTTCATCGACAACCGCCTGAACCTTTCGCTCAACTACTTCCGTTCGAAGACCGACAACCTGCTCACGCGCCAGTCATTAGGCTTCCTCAGCGGTCTTAACCAGAACTGGTCCAACGGTGGTAAGCTCCAGAACGAAGGTTTCGACGTGAGTGCAGCCGTGAAAGTTGTTGCCCGCAAGAACTGGCAGTGGTTGGTAGGTGCATCGATGGGTCACTACAAGAACCAGATTACCGAACTGCCCGACAATGCCAGCTTCATGGATAACGAGGTCTACGGTGCTACCATCCGTAGTCAGGTGGGACAGGCTGCCAATCTGTTCTATGGCTATCGCACCAACGGTGTCTTCGCAACCACGCAGGATGCCGAGAATGCTGCCCTCTATGTCATCGATGATAATGGTGTAGACCATGTCTATTTCCAGGCAGGCGACATGCGTTTCGTCGACATGAACGGTGACCATGAGATTAATGCCGACGATCGCGTCATCATTGGCGATCCCAATCCCGACATCTACGGTAATATCTTCACCACGGTGGCCTGGAAGCGTCTGAAGCTCGATGTGCGCTTCAACTACTCTCTTGGCAACGATGTCTACAATTACATGCGTCAGCAGCTCGAGAGTGGTTCGCGCTTCATGAACCAGACCACTGCCTTGGACCGTCGTTGGCAAGTTGAAGGTCAGGTGACCGATATTCCACGCATCACCTTCCAGGATCCCATGGGCAACGCCCGTTTCAGCGATCGCTGGATTGAGGATGGTTCCTATCTGCGTCTGAAGACAGCTACGCTGAGTTATGATCTCCCCATGAAGTCTGAGTACATCCAGGGCTTGCAGTTATGGATCCAGGGTAACAACCTGCTCACCTTCACCAAGTATCTGGGTAGCGATCCTGAGTTCTCCATGACGGGTAGTGTCATTGGTCAGGGCATCGATCTGGGTCGTCTGGGGCAGAGTCCCAGCATCGTAGCTGGTGTGAAGATCAACCTGTAATCTGAATTGAAAATTGATAATTGAAAATTGATAATTATGATTACCAAAGTAAACAATAAAGCGGTGGCAGGAGTATTCTCCTTACTCCTCTTCTCCTCTACTCCTTTACTACTGGGGTCTTGCACCGATTTCTTTGAGCAGGAGTCCGAACATGTCATTTATTCCGACAAAGACCATCTCTACAATTGGTCCGACACGGTCTACTCTGTTATGGGCATCCTCAGCAAGTTGCAGGTTGTTGCCGACCGCACCATCCTTCTTGGTGAGGTGCGTGGCGATCTGGTCTCACTGACGTCTGAAGCCAACTCCGACCTGCGCGACGTGGCAGCGTTTAATATTGGTGATGACAACCAGTACAATCAGCCGCGCGACTACTATGCCATCATCAATAACTGTAACTACTACATTGCCCATGCCGACACAGTGCTGAAGAGCAATCGTAACGAGTACATCTTCATGAAGGAGTATGCCGCCGTGAAGGCCATCCGTGCCTGGGTTTACCTGCAACTCGGTCTTAACTACGGCAACGTGCCCTTCGTCACTGAGCCCATCCTCACCAAGGAGGAGAGCGAGCGTGACTATCCGAGCTACTCGCTGCAGCAGATTTGTGAGTTCTTCCTCAAAGACCTCGCCACTCTGCCCGAACGCTACGATACGGAGTACCCGTATTATGGTGACAACGTGCGTGGCAACGACTCTCGCGTGTTCTTCTTCCCGCTCAATATCATACGTGGCGACCTGAACCTCTATCTCGGTTGCCTCAAGGGCACCAGTGGCGGTCAGCAGAACTTTGAGCAGGCAGCTCTCTGTTACTACAAGTATATCAGCAACCGCAATGGTCTCAACTCGTTCTACGGTAGTGGTATTGATTTCTGTATGCACAAACCGGGCACGTCCATGTGGACCGAGAATCTGTCGTTTATGAACTTCCCCAACGGATCGGTTACTGGTCATTCGGCACTGCGAACCCTGTTCTATGAAAGTGGGAGCATTAAGATGGAGCACTTCAGTCCTCAAAGTGAGCTTATTACTATGATTCCTGGCGACTCTATCCGAGCCGAGGGTAACTACAGTGAGTTGCGTAACCTCTTCTATTCCCGTTCTGAGAACGACAACAAGGTGAGCATCTCTCCCTCAAAGCGTATACAGGAAATCTCCGAGTCGCAGGTCAACTGCTGTCTCGCCAGCAATGGTAATAGCGCTTCCTATGCACCCACCGACCTCAGCGAGCACCGCGCTGGCGACCTTCGCCTGAGCATGTTCTGGTTGGAGGACACCCAGAGGGACGATATCACCGGCGGACGCATCGAAACACAATACCTGTACAAATATGTTACACGCAATGTGCGCATCTACCGTCGCCAGATGATCTACCTCCGGCTGGCCGAGGCACTCAACTGGGCTGGCTATCCGTTAGTGGCATTTAAGATCTTGCAGCGCGGACTGTCAGACAAGGTGTTTGAGAAAGAGATTTATCCCTATGTCAGTGCTGCTGACAGCACTTGGCTTGCCAACTACATGTTCTTTGATGACCAGTATAAGGTCATAGAGGCTGAAGACCTGGTGACAAACGACTTTAGCAAAGCCAACTCGATGGGTATGCACTCACGTGGTTCCGGTTATACGCCTATGAACGACTTCTACACCATCACAGGCCTGAATCAGGTTCCCCAGCGCATGCTCGAGGACTCTACCTACGTGTTCGATGACAATCTCTATGCCAGCTTCAAGGCGGCACAGCAGTTGGAAGTCGACAGTCTGATCATCAACGAGAGCGCATTGGAGTTTGCCTTCGAGGGTACGCGCTTCTACGACCTCATGCGCTATGCCTGGCGTCAGCCCGACCCCGGCCTCGCCATGGAGAACTTCATTCTTGCCCGTCGTGGCGAACAAAACCGCGAACTGGTGCGTAGTGACCTGAAGAAGTCACTGCGTCAGGAGTCTAACTGGTTCCTTAACTGGAACGGGCGCCTTGGTATGACTGGCAAATAACACTCCTGTTTCAGCAACTATAAAAGGGCTCCGCATACTTTCCGTGCGGAGCCCCTTTTTTGTTCATTGCGATTCGCTTACGTTGTGTTTCTCTGATGAATTACCGTTGGCAATCTTATCTTGGAGATATAACCACTTTGCGCACCTGCTGGCCTTTGCGTACGATGTAAGTGCCGGCAGTCAGACCGTGGAGGCTGTTGCCCATTAGCATTCCTGAGAGTGAATAGACGACCGTGCTTTGGTCTTCAGACGTAAGGGCCGATGTCTGAATGGCCGAAGGAACGTAGGTATAGTTCAGCCGCTTGTCCATCCATGCGAAGCGTTCCTGCATGAAGCGTCGCACGTTCTGCACCTCTGCCTTATAGCTGCCCCAGAGCTTTGGGTTCTGGTGTACCTTCTGGTTCATGATGGGCCAGCGCAGGAAATTGAGTTGCTGCGACTGTTGCAGCGAGTCTTCCCATTGGTCTATATATTCAGTCATGTATTCGCTGTTGAGCCCGTCCTGACGCACCTCGTCCCAGATGTCCAGGAGCTTGGCCTTGGCCGCGGCATTGTTGATGACGATACCGTTGACAAAAGAGCGCATGTTGCCCGCACAGCTTCCCTTGGTACGATAGATGTAGTCGGTCAGACTATTGATGGGATAGGTGCGGTTGTCGTTCTCGAACGCCAGGTCGAAGTCCCATACAGGTCCTGTATAGATCATGTCGTCGCTACGGTCCTTGTACATGTAGACGCTCCAGTAAGTATCGGTGTTGCCCGACAGCTCGCCTACGAGGAAATGGCGCAGGAAGGTGTTCAGGTCAAGGTATGTACTCCAGCTTCTCTCCATCTTGTTGAAGTAGCTCCTGATGTAGTTTTTCTGAACGAGCATGATGCTATCGCTGTCGGGCGACTTGATGGTGACGGGGTTGCCCTTTGTCGAGCTGAACCACGAGGGTTCGTCGTTGGCGTATGCGTCGATTTCAATCAGATAGCCTCCGGTCAGTTCGTCTCCGGCGATGTCTTGTGAGGTCATCTCTGTGATGTTGACGCGCTTCTTGTGTATCTGTATCTGGTCGCAGAGTTGGTAGCAACCCTTGAACTCGCCATTGAGCAGCACGTCGACGGCAGTAGCGTAGGGCGTGTACGGCAGTCCCATGCGACGGCTCAGCTCAAAGGCCAGTAGGTTGCGCATCAGCGTTTTGTCGCCATAGTTGTTGATGAGTGTCCATTTCTTGGCCTTGGCAGGTGCGTCGAGCACATGCTGTTTCTTGTCGAACTTGATGCGCCACGGTTTTTTAGGGAATCCGCGCGACGCATTGCCTCGCTCACGGATGGTACCTGTATCGCAGAGCAGTTTCGTCCCTCCGTCAGAAATAATGGTAATGAGCGCCTCAATCTGGTGCTCCTTGTCGTAGGGTTCCACATTGTCCTTGGTGTGGATGCTGACTACCGGCAGATTGGTCAGTTGGGTCAGCAGGCTGTCGTTTCCCTCGTCCTCATGGCCATAGAATTCGAGCTCGGCAATATTGCACCGGGCATCCGACGGACCTACATAGCGCACATAGCGGAAGCCGCGAGAACAGGCGACATCGGCGTACGACAGTTGTCCGATGGTGCCTTTCTCGGTGATGATGTAAAGTGGCAGCGCATCCATGAAGTCCTCACGATTGGCACCCTCGAACACGCCGAGCAGAACGCGCTTCTCGCCCTGACTGTTGTTGCGTGGCGACCAGCCCACCTTTGTGATGACATGTGGTGTGCCAAGGTCGAGTCCTGCCCAGGTGTAACTGCGTTCCCACGAAGCAAAATAGGTATCTAATTTGCCATCGAAGGCCATCTCGCGTGTGTTGACCGTTGTCGACTGCTTGGAGGTGGAATAGTCCACAGTCTCAGTCGTACCTATCACCGTGCCCGACAGTTTCTGGTCGTCGGCCACGGCGATAAGAACTGGCATCAGCAGCAAGACAAACAATACGATGTGTGTTTTCATTGTTATTCTTAATACCCTGTCTTGATTTATAATGAACCTTGGTTTTCTTCTCGGGTGATGTGGCAGGGGCGTGGCTCGTAGTCGTCGACCGTCAGCTGGTACTGGGCGGTGGAAGCGCCCTCTACGGGCTTGAAGCCCAGTCGCGTGTAGTGGTCTTCCACCATGGCGTTCTTTGGTGTGGGCAGGTATTCGCCCACGATGCGGTGGTAGCCCCGTCGGCGTGCCTCGTCGACCATGATGTTCAGTGTGAAGTTCTCCATGCCCCGTTTCAGCACGCGACAGCTCATCAACCATGTTTCTACGAAGAGCGTTTCTTTGTCCGTGGGTTTCATCACCACGACGGCTATGAGTCCGTTGTCGCCGAACTTGTCGCGCAGTGTGAAGCTCAGGTCCACGGTGTCGCCGTCGTTGGCCAGTGCCTCTACGTCGGCCTCGGTATAGCGCACGGTGCGCAGGTTGAACTGGTTGCTGCGCTGCGACAGCTGGGCCACACGCGGCGTATTGAAGCGGTTGAAGCCGCTCACCTGCGACACCATCTCTAACGACAGCAGGAAGTCGTCCTCGTTGGCAAACGTCTTCTTCAGGCTCACCCGCTGCGCCTCCACCTGGTATTGCCGTGTGCGATCCTTGTCGGTCTGGCTGTAGCTTGCCGTCTCGAAAAGGTTCTCTCCGTAGAGGAACTCCAAGTATTCGCCAGGATCCTCAGGCAGCTCGGGCACGGTAATACCGGGGATATTCTCTCGCACCATGGCCCGTTCGAAGGGGTTGTCGTCGAGGAACACCATCGAGTCGAACCCGATGTTCAGCACCTGTTGTATGGCCCGGATGTTGTCGACCTTCGTCTCCCAGTTGGCCATGAACACGGCGATGTCGTCGAGTCGCAGTACCATATCGGGATGGTGCAGGAAGGGTTCTTTCGCCGTTTCCTCGTTGTTTTTCGACGCCACGCAGATGATGATGCCGCGCTGCCGCAGCTTCCTCACCCACATCTGCAGTTCGGTGAAGGCCTTGCCGATGCCTAACCCGTGACCCAGCTGAATGCCCTCGATGCCGTCGTCGCCGATGACGCCGCCCCAGAGGGTGTTGTCGAGGTCGAGTATGAGGCATTTCTTGAACTGTCCGCGCACGGCTCCGATGATGTCTATCACGCGCGAAGCCACCCACGGCAAGGCCTCGATGGAGAGCACCATCTCCGTCGACACGTAGACGTTGGGCGCAAACATCCGGTCGCGCCCCAACTTTGCCTGCAGGGCAGCAAGGTCGCACACGAAGAGATTGGCGTGCTGTTCTGACAGCTCCATGAGTCCCGTGTTCAACTTCCTAACCTGAAACGTGAAGCTTGAATCCACTTTATTGGCATAACTCCCGAACACGGTGTCGTCAATCTCAGGGTAGTTCATGCAGATAATCTTCGTTGTGGCAAAAGCCTCATCGCGACAGATGCCATCGACCATCGCCAGCCTTTCCTCGGCTAGTAGCCGTTGTCTGCCGGTGCTGAGCATGCTGTGGTGCTCGCCCAGCTTATGTGTCGACTGGAATAATACGATGAAATCGGCCATAAATGCGCGTAATTCGCTCTGCGGATCCAGGAACTGCCGTTCTATCTGATTATATTCAGCCTCAAACAGCTCTACGTCGAATCCGCGCCCGATGGCCTCTCCGCGCAGGGCAGTAGCCAGCAGCTGGGTGGCCGTGTCGCCCACCAGTGCCACGCGACATGCCTTTGGTGGCAGCTGTTCCCTACGCAGGTTCTTTTTCAGCTCTTTGAATGTGTACATATTTGGATAATTTTTGAAAGAAAACAGCACGGTATAAGTTCATGACTAAAAAATAAATTGGTACAAATGATTAATGGAACACGAAGATACGAAGATACGAAGTTTTTCGTTCTCGTGAAATCATCTTCCTTTCTTCGTTTCTTCGTGTTTAGTTAAAACCATACCCACTTATTTTTATACGATTACTTAAATAGAGAAAGTATTTCTTCTTTCTTCATATTTGTTCATTCAAGTTGCACGCTCTGATAACCCTTAATTTGATTTGACAAATTCTGACCACAAAAATATAAAAATAATTGCAGACTATCGCAAGAACGAAGCGAGAATCTGCATTATTTATGATTCTTTGTGAGAATGGACCATCATGCGCTTTCCCTACATGTAAAAAAATAAAAAAAGGTGTGCCCCTGTGCCCCCTTTGCCTTTATCTCCCTTATACAGAGGTGATTAGAGGGGGCACACCATGCCAAAAAACGTGCCCCCTGTGTGCCCCCACCACGCCCCCCTGCCGTAAGCGTATCCGCTGTAGCATCTTGTACGCAATCCCAAAAGTCAGTACCTTTGCACATTCACTTTAATAAATTGTGCAAAAATGGAATTAATGACAGCCGATGCCCGTTATGAAAAGACTTGGCATCAATTTCTTTCAGC
>JAFZIL010000065.1 GCA_017554385.1 Prevotella sp.
CACATCCCTTCTGCGTTGAAGACAGTCTGGATAATCTCCAAACTTTCTTCCACAGACTTATGTGGTGGCCATCCGGCGCGAGGCCCAACTTCTGGGTCACTGGCGTATTTAAACAGTGTCTCGGCATCACTAATCAGCCAAGGGCGTAATAGTATTCTTTCTGTTTCTGTTTCCATCTTCATTTTATATTTGACCTTCGGTCTTACTCTGTCGCGACTCGGCATAACTCGAATTCATTCGATTCTGCTCTCGCTGCTCCATCATTTGACGATGCAAAGGTACAGATAGTTGCGGATACGGCCAAATATCTGGGATATTCTGCATGATTTTGTGACGAATGGCACGCTTTTTGTGGCAATTAGAAAGAACATCCGATGCTTGCTGTGATGGCATGGTTACTGATTTCCTCGACATATCGCTCGTCATCGTCAGGATAGGCGAGAAGAGCGTGAAGGTGTCAAGAAACAAGAATTGAAAAATAGGCCGAATTGAAAAAAAGAAACAGATTTCTTTGTTTTGCTCTCGACTTTTCGTAACTTTGCATCCGCAAATGAAGCGTATCCTCAAGTGGGCGGGACTGGTACTGCTGACGCCCGTCGTACTATTCATACTATTAACTGTGCTGCTCTATCTGCCTCCTGTGCAGAACTGGGCAGTGGACAAGGTGGCATCCATTGCCTCCGAGAAGACGGGTATGGACATCAGCGTGGGGCACGTGGCACTGGCATTCCCACTTGACTTGTCGGTCGACGAAGTAATGGTAATACGCGAGCAGGACACCGTTGCTTATATCGGTAATGCCGTGGTCGACGTGAAGCTGCTGCCGCTGCTGAGGAAGCAGGTGGTGGTCGACGAGTTGGAGATCAACGATGCCAGCATGAACACCCTCGACTTCATCAGCGACCTGCAGATAAAGGGACGTGTGGGACAGCTCAGCGTGGCATCGCGAGGCATAGACCTGGGTGTCGGAACCGTCGACCTGAACAATGCAAGGCTGGCAGATGCCGACCTCACCATCCTGCTCAGCGACACGGCTGCCGTAGACACCACAACCACGGAGACGCCCTGGCTCATCAACGTCGATAGCCTGACCATAGACCGTTCGCGCGTAGAGGTTCACTTGCCGGGAGACACCATGCAGGTGGAAGCCTATTTAGGCAGCGCCAAGGTGAGGGAGGGTATCGTCGACCTGCTGAACAGCCGATACACCGTGGGCAGCCTGGACTGGCGCGAGGGTAAGCTCAAAACGGGCGACATTGACTTGTCAGGCATCGGCATCGGTGTGGATTCCATCTGCTATCAGACACCCGATCTCAGCTTCAAGATACGCGACGCTGCCATGCGCGAGAAAAGTGGACTGGAACTGTCAGAACTGCAGGCCACCGTCAGGATGGACTCCACCACCCTCTACCTGCCACAGCTGAACCTGAAGACACCTTATTCATACGTACGTGCGAAAGGGCAGACAGACCTGAACGTGATGGACTCTGTGGCGCCAGGCCGATTCGACATAGACCTCGACGCCTCATTGGGACGACAAGACTTGATGCTCCTGCTGGCCGACCAGCCCCGACAACTGCGCGAGAACTGGCCAGAATGGCCACTCACCGTCAAGACACAGGCAGCAGGAAGCATGGAGCAGGCAAGCGTCAGACAGCTTGAAGTGACCCTCCCCACGGTATTCCATGCCGAAGCCAACGGCACCATCGGCCTGCAGGGCACCACGACAGCAAACCTCAACATCAAGGCCGAGAGCTATGACATGAGCCTGCTAAAAGCCTACGTGCCCGGACTGGGCAAGGACTACCAGCTGCCCATGGGTCTGACCCTTCAGGGCAGCATAGACAGCAACGGCCCCGTCATGGGTGCCGACCTGACGTTGCGCGACGGTAAGGCTACCGCCAAGCTGCGCGGACACCTGAACCAGCAAAGCATGAGCTACGACGCCGATGTCAGCATAAGCAACATGAACGTGAGCCGCTACCTGCCGAAGCAGAACATAGGTACGGTCAGCGCCACTGCCACTGCAAAAGGCCGAGGCACCGACTTCCTCGACAAGAGCAGTTGGCTGGAGGCTGACGTCAGCATCGGGCAACTGCAATACGACCGTTACAACCTCGAATCGACACAGGTCACGGCCAGGCTGAACAACGGTCACGCCACGGCTACGGCAACGGGCTGCAACCCGCTGTTCGAAGGAAGCATCGACATTGACGCACTCTTAGGCAAAAAGAACATTGAGGCCAAGATAGGCACCAACCTGAAGCGCATAGACATGCACGCCATCGGGCTGAGCGAGGAACTGCTCACCGGTGGTGCCACAGGCAAGGTAGAGCTGAGCACGAACATGAAAGAACAGCACTACGTGAAGGCCTACTTCAGCAACCTCTACATCAGCGACTCGACGAAGACCTTCCATCCCGAGGCCATCGGACTGTTGTTCCGCTCGAACCGCGACACCACGCTGGCACGCATACAGAGCGGCAACTTCATCGTGAAGGCCGACGCGAAGGGCGGCTACGAGCAGGTGCTCAAAAAATGCACGGTGCTGGCCGACTCGATGATGGCACAATACCACAGCCGCACCATCGATCAGCCATCGCTCAAGCGGCTGCTGCCTACCGGACGCCTCTACATTGAGAGCGGCAACCAGAACCCCATCGCCGACATACTACGCGTATCAAAAGGCATCGCCTTCAAGGAACTGCTTCTCGACATGACCACCTCGCCCGAACAGGGCGTCAACGCCTCGTCGCATATCTACGGCCTCAACGCCGACTCCACGCTCATCGACACCCTGCGACTGAACCTGGTGGAGAAGGCCCACGGACTGACCTTCAACGGTGACGTGGTCAACGGAAAGAAAAACCCGCAATTCGTCTTCAGGGCACTCTTCGACGGACGCCTGCAAGAGCACGGAGCCAGCATCGGACTGCGCCTCTACGACAGCGACGAGAAAATGGGACTGCGCATAGGAGCACAGGCCATGATGGTCGACGAAGGCCTGAACTTACACCTCATTCCGAAAGACCCCACCATCGGCTACAAGAAATTCAAGCTCAACGACGACAACTACGTGCTGTTACAGCGCAACAAGCGCATCAAGGCAAAAGTAGACCTCGTAAGCGACGACGGAACAGGTATCAAAGTCTACACCTCCGAGAGCGAGGACTCTACACAGCTACAGGACCTCACCGTCAGCCTGCACCGGCTCGACCTGGGACAGATCTGCGACGTGCTACCCTATCTGCCGCGCATCACCGGACAAATGAACGGTGACTATCACCTGACCATGAACAGCGAGGGACAGATATCGGTGGCCTCTGACATGGAAGTGAAGGAGATGACCTATGAAGGCAGCCGACTGGGCAACATCAGCACCGAGCTGGTGTACCTGCTGCGCGAGGACAACACCCATGCCGTAGAGGGTATCCTGATGCTCGATGGCACGGAGGTGGGCAACATCAGGGGAGAGTACCACAATACGGACAAGGGAAACCTGAACGCTACAATGGAACTGACCAGCTTCCCGTTAGAGCTGGCCAACGGCTTCATCCAAGACCAGATCATCGGTTTCGAAGGATATGCCGGAGGCAAGCTGAGCGTGAAGGGAACGTCTCGCAAGCTCGATGTCGACGGTATTGTGAAACTCCAGTCAGCGGCACTCATCAGCGCTCCCTACGGTGTACGCCTACGCTTCGGCGAGGACACGGTTCGCATCAGCGATTCCAAACTGCTGCTCAACGAGTTCAAGATGTATGCCTACAACGACAAGCCACTCTCCATGACAGGCAACATTGACTTCCACGACACCGAGCGCATCACCATGGATATGAGGCTGAGAGCTCAAGACTTCCAGATTATCAACTCGAAACAGACCGCGAAATCGGTGGCATGGGGCAAGGCGTTTGTCAATGTCATTGCCAGGATGAACGGTCCACTGGACCAACTGAACATGCGCGGACGGCTCAACGTGCTCGGATCAACCGACCTGAACTACATCCTGCTTGACTCGCCATTGTCCACCGACAACCAGATGGACGAGCTGGTGAAATTCACGAACTTCAACGACTCGGTCGTGGCTACCGTCAGCAAGCCTGCACCCAACGGACTCAATGCCGACCTCACCATTAACATCGATCAGGGAGCACACGTAAGATGTGCACTGAACGTAGACCAGACCAACTATGTCGACCTGTTCGGTGGTGGCGACCTGCGCATGAAATACTCGGGTGAGGGCATTTCCATGAACGGACGCTATACCATCAGCAACGGAGAGATGAAGTATTCGCTACCCGTCATCCCACTGAAGACGTTCACCATCAAGGACGGAAGCTTTGTGGAGTTTACGGGTGACCCGACGAACCCAAGGCTGAACCTCACTGCCACCGAACGTGTCTATGCCAGCGTGGGACAGGAAGGTACACAGAGCCGGAGCGTGGCCTTCGACTGCGGCGTCATCATCACCAAGACGCTCAACAACATGGGACTGGAGTTCATCATCTCGGCTCCCGAGGACAACAGCATAGACAACGAGCTCTCGGCCATGGGAACCGAGGAAAGAGGAAAGATAGCCGTGACCATGCTCACCACTGGCATGTACCTCGTCGACGGCAATACCAGCGGGTTCACGATGAATGCCGCGCTGAGTTCGTTCCTGCAAAACGAAATCAACAACATCACCGGAAGTGCCTTGAAGACGCTGGACCTGAGCATCGGACTCGACAACACCACCGATGCCAGCGGAAAGATGCGGACTGACTATTCGTTCAAGTTCGCCAAGCGCTTCTGGAACAACCGACTGAAGGTGCAGATCGGTGGAAAGGTGTCGTCAAGAAAGGACGCTATGGAAGAAGGAAAACAGAAATCGTTCTTCGACAACGTTTCGATGGAATACAGGCTCTCGCCTACCGGCAACCAGTACGTCAACCTGTTCTATAGCCAGAATGTGTACGACTGGCTCGACGGCTACACCAGCGAATACGGAGGCGGTTACCTCTGGAGACGAAAGCTTGACACGCTTTGGGATCTCTTCAAGTTCAAGTCGGACAACAAACAAACGCCAGAAGGAAGGATGATCGCACCCAGACCTATGATGACAAATGACAGCATCCAGAGAGCGCAGCCCATCGTAACAGACAGCATCAAGAAAGGAGGCACGCCATGAATTCACCACGAAAGAACATCACCCACCCGATACTATGGCTGACCTACGTCTGCTGGCTCCTCACCGCCTGCTCCACTACCAAGCTTGTTCCCGATGACGACCAGCTGTTTGTCGGTCTGACCAAGATCAAGTACGAGAACTACGAACCGAGCACCCATTTCAATGAGACACAGGAGGAGATAGAGGCTGCCCTGGCCACAGCCCCTAACGGAGCCCTTTTCGGCAGCAGCTACTACCGTACCCCCTTCCCCTACGGTCTGTGGATATGGAACTATGCCTACGGCTCCAGCGGTAAGTTCAAGCAGTGGCTCAACAACTCCTTCGGCAAGGCACCGGTGCTGATGAGTCAGGTCAACCCTGCGCTGCGAGCCTCTGTGGCCCGCTCGGTACTTCAGAAGAACGGCTACATGCGCGGCAATGTCACCTATACAGAAGTGCCTCAACGCAATCCGAAGAAGATGAAGATCGGCTATACGGTCACGCTCGACACGCTCTTCACCGTAGACTCGCTTGAATACGTCAACTTCCCCGAGCACATGCAGCACCTTATCGACTCGACACGTGCCGAATCGGTCATCGACAGCGGCGTGCCTTTCTCCGTAGGCAATCTCGATGCCGAGCGACAGCGCATCACAAAGCTGATGCGTAACAACGGCTATTACTATTACCAGTCGGGCTATGCGTCATATCTGGCAGACACCATCGGTCAACCCTACAAAGCCCGACTGCGTCTGCAACTTGCCGACTCGCTTCCCGACGCAGTGCTGAAGCCATGGTATATGGGACGTACCACCGTGAACCTGCGACGCACCAGAAGGGAGCAGCTTACCGACAGTTTGGTGGGCAGACGCACAACATTGTACTTCAACGGGAAGCGCCCACCCATCCTCCGACGCGTCATCTTCAGCAACATGAAACTGCCGCCGCGCCGTCCCTTCAACTACGACAACTACTACGAGTCCATGCAGAAAGTCAATGCCACAAGCGTGTTCAGCAGTACAGACTTCGTCTTCACGCCCCGTCCAGACTGCGACACGCTCGACCTGACGCTCGACTGTGTGCTCGACAAGCCATACGACTTCTATGTAGAGACAAGCTTCGTCAACCGCACCGTTGGGCGCTTCGGTCCTGAGATGAAGATTGGTGTGACCCGCCGTAATGCATTCCGTGGAGCCGAGAAGCTCGACATCAACCTCCACGGCTCTTATCAGTGGCAGCGCGGAGGTGGCGACAGGACGATGAACACCTATCAGTATGGTGCCGATGCTTCGATTGAGTTCCCGCGCATTCTGTTCCCAAAGTTCAGAAAGACGACAAGACGCCCCAAGCGGTTCTATGCCACCCCATGGACAGTAGCCAAGGTGTCGACCGACATTGTGCACCGTCCCTCGTACTACAAGATGCACATTGTATCGGGCGAGTGGACCTATCGTTGGCAGCCATCCTATAGCCACCACCATGAGTTCTCGCCTATTACACTGAAATACCAGTTTATGAACAGCCACTCCCAGGCACTTGAGGACCTGGCCATACTGAATCCCTACATAGCAGTAATGATGGATGACTATTTCATCCCGAAGATGCGCTACACCTATACCTATACCAGTCCGGCCAACCTGCCGAACCCCATTCGATGGGAGACCACGGTCGAAGAATCGGGCAACGCGTCGTCGCTTTACTTCCTGGCAAAGGGAAAAGGATGGAACGAGAAGAACAAGACAATGTTCAGGAATCCCTATTCGCAGTTCGTGAAGATAGAAACCGACCTGACAAAGAGCTGGCGACTGAGCCAGCACTCTCAGTTAGTGGGTCATGCGAATGCAGGATTCATGCTTTATTACGGCAATAGCCGTGACAAGACATTCAGTGAGAGCTTCTACGTAGGCGGTGCCAACAGCATCCGTGCCTTTACCGTGCGTAGCATTGGCCCAGGCGGGTTCCCCCTCATGCTCGACAACAGCCGAGACAACCGTGCATTCTCCTACATGCTACGCAACGGAAACATGAAGTTCGTGGCCAATCTGGAGTATCGCAGTCGTCTGTTCGGGAACCTATATGGCGCCATATTCTTCGACGTGGGTAATGTGTGGAATACCGGCGACGATCTGAAAAGGATGATGGATGGTGAATTTACCGCAGAAAACTACGATGCGACCGAGGAGCAGCTTCAAATGGCCATCGACTGGTGGAACGATGCCAGCGACAAGGCACAGTTCCATCCGTCGAGGATGCTCGACGAGCTGGCTACAGGCACTGGCATAGGACTGCGCTACGACCTGGATTTCTTCGTGGTGCGCGTTGACTGGGGCTTAGGCCTACACCTGCCTTACAAAACCTCGAAGTCAGGCTATTTCAACATTCCGAGCTTTAGCGACATGCACACCCTACACCTCGCCATCGGCTACCCGTTCTAAGCCTTGTCTGTCCCCGCTTCCTGCTGCGGAGCCAGGGCACTCCAAAGCGAATCGGCAGGCAATGGAGCCTCCACACAAATCGTAGCCTTGGATACAGGATGAACAAACTCTACCCTCCGACTGAGCAAGGAGATGCTACCGTCGGGATTGCTGCGACGTGCACCGTATTTCAGGTCACCACGGATAGGACAGCCCACCTTCGAGAGCTGACAGCGGATCTGATGGTGCCGCCCTGTCATCAACTCCACTTCGAGCAGGTCGTAGCGCTCGCCCCTGCCAATGACCTGATAGCGCAGCATGGCTTTCTTCGATTGGGGTACTTCGTGGTCATAGGCATACGACTTGTTCTGCTGCTCATTGCGAACGAGCCAGTGGGTGAGCTCATTTCTCATTCCTAACTCCTCATTTCTCATTTCCACAATGGCCCAGTAGGTCTTGTGCACCTGTCCCTCGGCAAACATCTTGTTCAGCCGTGTCAGTGCCTTCGACGTACGGGCAAAGACAACAAGCCCTGCAACGGGACGATCCAGCCTATGGACAACACCCAGAAACACTTCGCCCGGCTTTCCGTATTTCTCCTTGATATAGCGTTTCACCGTCTCCGACAGCGGCTCATCGCCAGTCTTGTCGCCCTGCACAATCTCGCCACTCTGCTTGTTGACGATGATGATGTGATTGTCCTCGTAGACTACTTGCATAGCTGTTCTTCTCCTTTCAGAAATACCTTGTTAATAATGGGCGAAGTATAGGCATAAGGCAGATAGTCCAACGAGCGCATAGGCTCGGTGATGAAGAAGTTGGCAACCTTGCCCTTCGCAATAGAACCGTAGTCTTGACTCAGTCCCATGGCTGCAGCCGAATTCAGCGTAGCGGCATTCAATGCCTCGGCAGGCAACAGCCGCATCTTAATACATGCCAGCGACACGACGAACTTCATGTCGCCCGACGGGGTGGAGCCGGGGTTGTAGTCGCTCGCTATGGCTAAGGGCAGTCCTGCTTCTATCATCCGACGCCCCGGAGCAAACGGCATGTTCAGGAAGAACGACGTGCCGGGCAAGGCCGTAGGGATAGTGGTACTACTCTTTAAAAGCGCAATGTCGCTATCTGTCATGCTCTCCAAATGGTCAACGCTAAGGGCACCATGGGCCACGGCCACCTCGACGCCGCCCGAGTCGGCAAGCTCCTGTCCGTGGATCTTGCCACGCATACCCCATTTCAGGCCTGCCTCGAGCATGCGAGCCGTCTCTTCAGGTGTAAAAAAGCCTTCGTCACAAAACACATCGATGAAGTCGGCAAGCCCCTGTCGACCCACCTCTGGAATCATCTCGTTGATGACAAGGTCTACATAGTCGGACTGCCGACCAGCGTAGGCCCGTCCCACAGCATGGGCACCGAGAAACGTTGACACTACCTTCAACGGAGCGTTTTGCTTGATACGACGCACCACCCGCAGCATCTTCAGTTCGTCTTCGGTGTTCAGCCCGTAGCCGCTCTTGATCTCGACAGCTCCCGTTCCCTTGCGCATGATTTCTTCAATGCGGTGTATCGCCTGGACGTAGAGCTCGTCTTCCGACAGTTCGTGCAGCCGGTCGGCAGAATTGAGGATGCCTCCGCCTCGGCGCGCAATCTCGGCATAGCTCAGACCCCGTATCTTGTCAACGAACTCTCCCTCACGACTGTCGGCATAGACCAGATGGGTATGGCTGTCGCAAAACGAAGGGAGTACTGCACCGCCACAGGCATCAACCGTCTCGTCGGCATCGGGTAGTAGCACATCAGTGCCCCACTCCGCGAACCTGCCATCCTCTACCATGAGCCATGCATCGTGCTGACAGTCAGCCCAGTTCATCTCCTCTCCTCGGAGGCAAGGTTTCCTGTGGTTGTCAACCACCAGCATCCCAATGTTCTTTATCAATAGTCTTTTCATCGGCATAAGAGTTCATTTTGACTGCAAATGTATCGATTTATTCTGAATTTACCAAAGGAATCACTATTTTATTCGGCTTTTTTTCGTACCTTTGCAACCGCTATGCTAAATGACATCATTACAAAAGAGCAGCAAGAACTGCTCACACGACTGATACAAGAGAGCGAGAGCATCGTCTGCGTTTGCCACCAGAACCCCGACGGTGACGCACTGGGAGCCAGCCTGGGCTGGGCTGAATACCTGCGCGTGGCGCATAAGAAAGAGCCGCAGGTCATCATTCCAGACCAGTACCCCGATTACCTGCAGTGGCTGCCTAACAGTGAGAAGATCATCCGCTACGACAAGCACCGCGAAGGCTGCGACTGGGCATTGCAGCACTGTGACCTGGTGTTCTGTCTGGACTTCAACACCACAGGCCGCGTAGCCGAGATGAAAGAGGCTCTCGACAACTCTCCGGCACCGAAAGTACTCATAGACCACCACCTGGATCCTGACGTGCCTGCTCAACTCACGGTGTCCAAACCCGAGGCATCGTCGACCTGCGAGCTGGTGTTCCGTCTGGTATGGCAATTAGGCGGTTTCGAACAGATGACAAAGCATTTTGCCGTACCCGTCTACTGCGGCATGATGACCGACACAGGCGCCTTTACCTATAACAGTGACTCGTGCGACGTTTATTTCATCATCTCGCAACTACTCACAAAACACATCAACAAAGATCGCATCTATCGCAACGTCTACCACAACTTCTCTGAGAACCGCCTGAGACTTACAGGCTACATGCTCTACCATAGCCTGGTGGTTGATGCGAAGCACCATGCCAGCTACTTCACCCTTACACGCGATGTACTAAAAAAGTTCCACTTCGTGAAAGGCGATGCCGAAGGCCTGGTAAACATGCCGCTGCAAATCAAAGGACACAGACTGAGCATCTCATTGCGCGAGGACACGGAGAAGGAGAACCTGATATGGGTATCGCTGCGCTCAGTCGACCAGTTCCCCTGCAACAAGATGGCTGCCCAGTTCTTCAATGGTGGCGGTCACCTGAATGCATCGGGTGGAAAACTGAACTGCTCGATGGATGAGGCCGTCGCAGTGGTAAAACAGGCCATCGAAGCATACAAAGACCTGTTAGGAGGATAGTTAAAAACTACTAATGAGCAACGACCAACTACTAACTCATTTTAAAAACGCCCGACACCTCGCTCCTAACTCCTAACTCTTTTGTACCTTTGCAGAATTAAAAAGAATCATCAAGATGAAAAGAACCATTTATTCATTGCTGGCACTCATAGTCCTGGGGTCACTGACTGTGGCTTGCAACGACTATGAAACCTATGGCGACAAGAAAGAGAAAGAACGCAACGCCATCAGTCAGTTCATTGCCGATTCCGCAATCACAGTCATCGACGAAGAACAGTTTCGCCAGCAGGACTACACTACAAACGCGACAAAGGGTAACAACCAGTTTGTCTATCTGAACAACTCCGGTGTATACATGCAGATTGTACGCAAAGGATGCGGAAAGCCCCTGCAGGACGGTGAGCGCACCGACCTTCTGGTACGTTTCGTCGAGATATCCATCTACGACAGTACAGGCATCTACAACGATGTGCGCGCCTATACAGTTGACGTGATGAATATCTCCCGTGCAGGTAGCACCTATACGGCTTCGTTCACGTCGGGAATCATGAAAAGCACCTACGGGGAGTCCGTACCCTCGGGTTGGCTTGTGCCTTTCAACTACATCAACGTAGGCCGTCCGCGTTCTGCCGACGACGAGATCAGCAAGGTACGACTGATTGTTCCCCATACACAGGGTCACTCCGTAGCTTCGAGCTATGTCTATCCCTACTATTACGAAATCACATTCGAGCGGAAAATCGACCTGTCCGAATAATTATATAACCAAAACAAGTAAACGCATTATGACACTGATAAAATCTATCTCAGGCATCCGCGGAACCATTGGCGGAAAAACGGGCGACACCCTTAATCCATTGGACATCGTAAAGTTCACCACTGCCTATGCCACCTTTATACAAAAGGGAAAAGTGAAAAGCGAAAAAGCGGCTACCGCCAAAGTCGTCGTCGGACGCGACGGACGCATCAGCGGACCGATGGTACGCGACGTGGTATGTGGCACACTCGTAGGCATGGGCTATGAGGTTATCGACATCGGTCTGGCTACCACGCCGACCACAGAGCTGGCCGTTCGCTGGCACGAAGCCGATGGTGGTATCATCATCACAGCATCGCACAACCCCACACAGTGGAACGCGCTGAAACTGCTGAACAGCGAGGGCGAGTTCCTTACTGCCGAGGACGGTGCCGAGGTGCTGCGCATCGCTGAGGCTGAGGACTTCGACTATGCTCCCGTGGAGCGTCTGGGACGTGTCATCATGGACGACACCATGAACCAGCGCCATGTGGAAAGCGTGCTGAACCTGCGCTTAGCTGACGTAGAGGCCATCCGCAAGCGTCACTTCCGTGTCTGTGCCGACACCATCAACAGCGTAGGCGGCATCATCCTGCCTGAGCTCTTCAAGGCGTTGGGCGTAGACTATGAGATACTGAACGGTGATTGCACAGGACAGTTTGCCCATAACCCCGAGCCATTGGAGAAGAACCTCGGAGGTATTATGGACAAGATGCGTCAGGGAGGCTTTGACCTTGGCATCGTTGTCGACCCGGACGTCGACCGACTGGCCTTCATCTGTGAAGACGGAAGAATGTTCGGCGAGGAGTACACTCTGGTTTCCGTTGCCGACTACGTATTAAGTGAAGAAGTAAAAGTGAAAAGTAACGGGTTAGCTACCGTCAGCAACCTTTCTTCCACCCGCGCCCTGCGCGATGTCACCGAGAAGTATGGTGGCAAATACTCGGCAGCTGCCGTAGGCGAGGTGAACGTCACCACCAAGATGAAAGAGGTGGGTGCCGTCATCGGAGGCGAAGGCAATGGTGGTGTCATCTATCCCGAAAGCCATTACGGACGCGACGCCCTCGTGGGCATTGCCCTCTTCCTCTCGTCTCTGGCACAGAAAGGCTTCACCGCCAGCGAACTGCGCAAGACCTTCCCCGACTACCAGATTGCCAAGAACCGCATTGACCTGACTCCCGAGACCGACGTCGATGCCATCCTTGTCAAGGTGAAGGAAATGTTTGCCGCTGATCCGAATGCAACGGTCAACGATATCGACGGTGTAAAAATCGACTTCCCCACCCGATGGGTACACCTGCGCAAATCGAACACCGAACCTATCATCCGCGTCTACAGTGAGGCACAGACCATGGAAGAAGCCGACGAGCTGGGCAAGAAGCTGATGCAGGTGGTCTATGACATGCAGTGATCTTTAACCCTTGACAACACATGAAGATATTCACAGCGGCACAGATTAAAGAGCTGGACAAGTACACCATTGAGCACGAGCCCATCAAGTCCATTGACCTCATGGAGCGGGCAGCACGAGAGTTGACCCGCAACATCTGTGAGCGATGGGACAACGAGGTGCCCGTCGTGGTCTTCGCAGGCCCTGGCAACAACGGGGGCGATGCTCTCGCCGTAGCACGTATGCTCATCGGTGAAGGCTATAAGGTGCAGGTCTACCTCTTTAATATTACAGGCAAGCTCTCGGCCGACTGTGCCGAGAACCGCCAACGACTTATCGACAGGAAAGCGAAAGTGCTCATTGAGGTGACACAAGAGTTCGACCCGCCCCGTCTGGAACAGGGAACGCTGGTTGTCGATGGTCTTTTCGGCTCTGGACTGAACAAGCCATTGTCGGGAGGCTTTGCGTCGCTCGTGAAATATATCAACTCGTCAAAAGCTGAGGTTGTGAGCATCGACATGCCCTCAGGACTGATGTGCGAGGACAATACCTATAACGTCAGTGCCAATATCATTCATGCCACGGTCACCCTCACCCTGCAGCAACCCAAGCTGTCGTTCTTCTTTCCCGAGAACCAGCAATACCTGGGCGATGTCGACGTGCTTGATATTGGTATCAGCAACGAAGGCATCCAACAGACCGATGCCCAGTTCACCCTGCTTGAACGCGACACCGTGGCACCATTGCTGATGCACCGTAACGAGTTTGCCCATAAAGGCTCCATGGGTCATGCCCTGCTTGTAGCAGGATGTTATGGCATGGCAGGTGCAGCCATCCTTGCCGGAAGGGCTTGCATGCGCTCCGGTGTTGGCAAGCTCACCATACATACTCCCAAGCGCAACGTAGCCATTCTTCAATGTTCACTCCCCGAGGCCATCCTCGACATCGACCGCGAGGAGACCACTTTCACCGAGCCACTTGCCACAGAGGACTTCAAGGCTATGGGTATCGGTCCCGGTCTGGGACGTTCTGACAATACTGCCATCGCCCTCATTGCCCAGCTGCGGCGCACACAATGCCCCATTGTAGCCGATGCCGACGCCCTGAACATCATTGCAAACCGACACGCTTGGCTACAGCAGTTACCCAAGGGCATCATCCTAACGCCCCATGTCAAGGAGCTGGAACGTATGGAAGGCCAATGCATCGACAGCTATGAAAGACTCGTCAAGGCACGCGAACTGGCAGAACGGTTACAAGGCTACGTCGTATTGAAAGGCCATCATACTGCCATCTGCATGCCCGATGGCCATGTGGCTTTCAACTCCACCGGCAATGCCGGCATGGCAACCGCTGGTAGTGGCGACGTGCTTACCGGTATCATTACCGGCCTTCTTACCCGTGGCTACAGCCGTCAGCACGCCTGCATGCTGGGCGTCTACCTTCACGGGCTGGCTGGCGACCTCGCTGCCGAGTCATTGGGACAAGAGAGCCTGATGGCCAGCGACATCATCGACTATCTGCCCAAGGCATTCAGTGCAATGGAAGCAGGAAGTTCGATGTCTTTATAAACATGATAACGAGCAAAGAATAGTAACAACAAACGCACATAACAGTATGGACATAAAAAAGTATTCATTCGGTAAAGGACGGTTAATGACACTCTTTTTGTCATTCATCATTGGTCATTGTTCTGTTCACCACGCAGTGGCCCAGACAGAGATTTCCCAATACCAGCCGGGCATTACGGCTGAAGGGGCTGTCTATTTCCTGCCTATGACTGCCATACAATTCAACATCCTCGTTGAGAAGACAACCTATACGCCAGGCGATTTTGCCCGCTTCGCCGGGCGCCACCTGCGACTGAACGATGTGGAGCTGGAGCCGAAGACCACCTACCGCGTGGTGAGCATCGTGCCCCAAGGAGTCGGTGTCGTCGATACCACGAAAGCTTTTAGCGTGAAGTTCAACGCGAAGACCGTAGCTGCCAATGTGGCGTTGAGCGAGGAAGGCTTGCTGCTCGCCATTAATGCCAGTCCCAAGCTGTTCACTCCCATTCCTCCCTTCAAACCCGCTAAGAAGCCTGCAGCCGTCAATCCTCGTCAGTTTATGAACGAGGACATTCTCTCAGCAGGAAGTACAGCTAAGATGGCAGAACTCACTGCCCGCGAGATTTATGACCTGCGTGAGAACCGCAGCCTGCTCATCAAGGGACAGGCCGACTTCATGCCTACCGACGGTGCACAGATGCAGCTGATGCTCAACCAGATGGACCAGCAGGACAAGGCTCTTACCCAGCTTTTCCAGGGTGTCACTGAGCGCGATACGACCGAACATATCATTACCATTGTGCCCACGAAGTCGACCAACCGTCGCGTGCTCTTCCGTCTCTCACAGGTCAGGGGTCTTGTCGACATCGACGATCTTTCGGGCGAGCCGTTCTATGTGAGTATTGAAGACATCACGAATCTGCCTGCCACACAACAGACGAAGGGAAAGAGAAAGCCTGTAGAGACGGGCATCTACGTCAATGTTCCGGGACGGATGATGGTCTCTATCGAGAACAAAGAACAGATTATCTCGGCTACAGAGCTGCCCGCTCCTCAGTTCGGCAACGTCGAACTACTTAGTGGTGAGCTCTTCAACAAGCACTACACCACCCATCTGTGGCTCAATCCCGTAAGCGGTGGCGTAGACAGGTTAGAGGCCGAACAGCCGAAGTAAGGCTAATGGGGCTAATGAGACCCATTAGTCCCACAACTTAATACTTATAGAAGCGCCAGTACTCACTACCGTTATTGAGTACGAGCCGGTCGTCATCAAGCGTGACGATTTTCATCCGGATGTTGCTGAAAGGCTTCATTCCGAAGGTGTTTTCTACCATGGCGGTATCCCTTGCCTCACCTTTTATGGAGTAGCACTGTATGAAAATACTGTCACCGACATGCTGGAACGAACCATACACCTGCCCTCTCTGCACGAAACGGAACAAGGCCAGTGAGCCAGAGAAACTGATATATCTCGTAGCACTCAGCTCAGCACGCTGGTTGTCGGTGTCTTCCAGACGCCACTGCCCGAACAACTCTCCTGCCTCGCCTCCTTCCTGACAGGAGAAGAGTAAAAAGGTAAAAAGGTAAAGAGGTAAAAAGACCTTGATGAGGTGATTAAAGTATTTTGCCATGATAACCTATTTTTATGTCGAATGTGGAACAATTGCCATAGATGTTTCCTTTGTCTAAGGCATAGGCAGCACTAAACTGCCACGGTCCCGTTTTGTACATGCCCTGAATCATTGCGTCGAAAGAGTAGTGCTTGTCAGGAAGAGGCACATCGTAAGTGCCCCACCCTTCTCTGTACGACCCTTTAACCAGATAGGAAAGACGCTCGGTTATCTCGCCCTTCACGCCCAGATGCCAAGCCTTGATGCGGTTGTCACGAAAAGCGGTATAGCCATCCTTATTATATATAGGTGACGTAAGGAGCGGGTTGCCCAACGCCATACCGTAGTACCCATAGTTGTTATAGAACGAGTGATTGTAGTAGTTGTCTTTGCCCGTCACGTAGTCGGTAACCTGACTGCGTACCGGCTCAGGATAGTCACGGCTGTCCCAATGCAGCGGCCCCGACTGGTTGGTAGTCTGAAAATACTCAGCCACGACACCCCGAACAAGCTTGATGCCTTCGGCCTTATTGCTATACTGCAGGCCCCACAAGCCATCCCATCCGTTACCCTTGCGAATGCCCGAACCGTCTTCGAACGGATTGTCGACATAGGCTTCCAGCAATTCATGCTTGTTGATGTTCCAGCCCAACTGTACGGTCATCATGCCGATATGGTTGCCATAGATCCAGTCTTCCATGGCATCGTGCTCGTAATAGTGACTGTCGCCGAGAGGCAGGAACACGTCGAAGAGCGACTTCAGGCTTACGGGCTTGTCCTTGGCCTTCACCACGCCATCGGCATACTTGTAGCCCGTACCGCATACCTGCACCGCATGCTCCATACCTGCAACGAAATAGAAAGGCATGGAGGAATTGGTGCGCAGATACAGATATTTCTGATGGTAATAGGCACCTGTGGCACACGACACGTTCATTGGAGGTGACTGGTCAAACAAATCCTTACGATAATCATCGTCTATGAACTTACCGTAGCCACAATCGAAGCTGATCTCCAGCCACTTACCCGTAAACGGAACAGTCCAGAATCCATCCGTTCCAACACGCACCTGCGGAATGGGCTTGGCATTGCTACCCAAGACAAACGACCCGCTGGAAAGCTGTTCTTCGCGCAACGCAGGCTTGATTTCGCGCAGGCCGGCCTCAACGAAGAACGGCTGATACGACAAGTTGACGTAACACTGCTGCAGATAGGTCTTGTGGTCGGCATGAACGGAGGCAACGGCATCGACAACGCCCGACAAGAGGAAGTCCTTCGACAGCCGGTGCTCCACGTTGACGGCACCACGCAGATAGGCCGTATTCGACCGTGTTCCCAGCACATGATACCGATTAGACACCACCTGATAGGCGGTATAGTCGCCAGTTCCCACTGCTGCCTCGGTAGCAAGGTCGAAAGTCACCTGCGTCTTCACGCTGTCCTGCGCACTTGCAAAAGCAGTAGACAAAAATAGTACGATGAATAATACTTGAGTTTTATATGCCATCGGATTGTTACAAGCCCGTCAATAGCTTTGCAGCCGCAAAGGTAGTCATTGTTTGCAAAGTAACAAAATTTATGGGACAGAAATTTGGTGTTTCGCCCGTTTATTCGTAACTTTGCCGACATTATGAACTACACACTGAACATTCGCGGACAGCTCGTCGACCTAAGCAAGCCACAGGTGATGGGCATCCTAAATGCGACACCCGACTCGTTCTATGCCAACAGCCGTACGCCGTCGGAAGAGGCGGCAGCTGCGAGGGCACGTCAGATTGTGGCCGAAGGTGGCACGATGATCGATGTCGGAGCCTACTCTACCCGTCCCGGTGCCAGCGAGGTATCCGAAGAGGAAGAGATGGAACGGCTCAGAAAGGTACTGCCTGCCGTTCGCCGTGAACAGCCCACCACTATCATATCCGTAGACACGTTCCGTCCTAACGTGGCCCGCATGGCAGTCGAAGAGCTGGGAGCCGACATTGTGAACGACGTGTCGGAAGGCTCTACAGAGATGTTTCGTATGGTGGCACGCCTCGGCGTCCCCTACATTCTGATGTCGGTACAACCCGACCTGCGCAGCACCCTGCTGGCGTTTGCGACGAAAGTGCAACAGCTCTGCGACTACGGTCAGAAGGACATCATTCTCGATCCCGGCTTCGGTTTCGGCAAGACGGTCGACGAGAACTACAAGCTGATGAGCGAGTTGGAGGCTTTTCAGGTAATGGAGCTTCCGTTGCTGGTAGGCATCTCGCGTAAGTCCATGATATGGAAGCACTTAGGCTGCACACCCGATGATGCGCTCAACGGCACTACGATGCTGAACACCATTGCCCTGATGAAAGGAGCCTCCATCCTTCGGGTACATGATGTCAAGGCTGCCGTTGAATGCACAATGCTGTATGACAAATTGAGAATTAAGAATTGAAGAATTAAGAATTGAGCATTAAGCATTGACCCCATGTTTTTCAGTTTCGGAATAAAAGACCTCATCGACATCCTGCTGGTAGCTCTCATGCTCTACTATATCTACCGGCTGATGCGCGACTCACGAAGCATCAACGTCTTCGTGGGCATATTGATTTTCGTGGTAGTATGGCTTTTCGTGTCTCAGATTCTGGAGATGCGCCTGTTAGGAACAATCCTCGACAAGCTGGTGTCGGTAGGTGTCATTGCCCTCATCGTGATCTTCCAGGAAGACATCCGTAAGTTCCTCTATAATCTGGGAGCCCATCAGCGCATGAGGACCTTCCTGCGTTTCTTCAGTCCGAAACGTACGAACGACCGCGACACCTCCGAACGCAAGCGTGTCGTGATGCCTATCGTGATGGCAGCAATGTCGATGTCGAAAGCCAAGGTGGGAGCACTCATCGTGATTGAGCGCAACACGCCCCTCGACGACATCGTAAACACCGGCGAGCACATTGATGCCAGCATCAACCAGCGGCTCATCGAGAACATCTTCTTCAAGAACTCGCCCCTGCACGACGGGGCTATGATCATCAGCCAGCGGCGTATACGTGCAGCCAGCTGCATCCTGCCCGTGAGCCATAATCTTGACATCCCCAAGGAGCTGGGCCTGCGCCATCGCGCCGCCCTCGGCATCGCCCAGGAGACCGATGCCCTCGCCATCATCGTCAGCGAGGAGACTGGCGGCATCAGCACCGCCAAGGCTGGAACGTTCCAGCTGAACCTCTCGGCTGAGGAACTGGAGAGCGTGCTTACAAACGAGATTCAATAACAACATCACATACAAAAACAATGACTACATTATCGATTCTCATCGTCACCGTCTTCGTTGCGGGCTATCTCTGCATCGCCTTAGAGAGCGTGACGAAAGTAAACAAGGCAGCCATCGCGCTGCTCATGTGCGTACTCTGTTGGACACTCCTGATGATGGGGCCCGGTGCCTATTATCCTGAGGTGGCTACCGACGGTGTCGTACACCACATTGCCGAGGTCATCGAGCACCACTTAGGCGACGCGGCAGGCACGCTGTTCTTCCTGATGGGTGCCATGACCATCGTCGAGATAGTCGATTCCAACGGTGGTTTCAACTTCGTTCGCGACACGCTGAAAACGCGCTCGAAGCGCAAGCTCATGTGGCGCGTAGCCTTTATGACGTTCTTCCTGTCGGCCATCCTCGACAACCTCACCACGTCCATCGTGATGATCATGGTGCTGCGCAAGCTGGTACAGAGCCGTGAGGAGCGTCTCATCTATGCCGCCCTCATCGTCATCTCGGCCAACTCGGGCGGTGCTTTCTCACCCATTGGCGATGTCACCACCATCATGCTCTGGATCAAGGGTGTCATCTCTACGCAGGGCGTGCTCACCGAGATATTCATCCCGTCGCTCGTATCGATGGTCGTTCCGGCATCCATCCTGCAGTTCTCGCTGAAAGGCAAGTTCGACAAGGAACAGAACCTGCCGAAGGCCGACGTGAGCCAGTTCACCAAAACCCAGCGCGACATTATCTTCTGGCTTGGCGTGGGCGGCCTGGTGTTCGTACCTATCTTCAAGACGCTGACCCACCTCCCGCCGTTTATGGGCATCCTGCTGGTGCTCGGCGTGCTGTGGACAACGACAGAGATCTTCCACTATAACACGTCAGAGGACGACACAATGGCCAAGCGCGTCTCCGACATCATGACAAAGATCGACCTCTCTACCATCATGTTCTTCCTCGGCATTCTCATGGCCGTAGCCGTACTGCAAGAGATCGGGGTGCTCACCGCACTGGGTGAGGGTCTTAACGAAGCCTTCTCGGGCAACTACTACGTCATCAACGGCATCATCGGCGTGCTCTCGTCGATTGTCGACAACGTGCCCTTGGTGGCAGGCTGCATGGGTATGTATCCCGTGGCCGAGGCAGGCCCGATGGCCGTCGACGGCATCTTCTGGCAGCTCCTCGCCTACTGTGCCGGCGTGGGAGGCTCGATGCTCATCATCGGTAGTGCTGCCGGCGTAGTGGTCATGGGCTTGGAGAAGATCACCTTCGGCTGGTACCTGAAGAAGATTACGTGGATTGCCTTCGTAGGCTATCTCGCCGGCATCGTCTGCTACTGGCTGGTACGAATGCTGCTATTCTAACATTTGTCCCCTGACTTCCCCTAACTCCCCCTAACTTCTTCTAACTTCCCCTAACTTCTTCTAACTTCCCCTAACTTCCAAACAATGATCAACAAAGAGAAACGCGAACAGATCATCAAGCTCGTACATCAGGAGGTAGTGCCTGCCATCGGCTGTACGGAGCCCGTCTGCGTAGCCCTGTGCACTGCCCGTGCTACGGAACTGTTAGGTTGCCGACCCGAACATATCACGGTCTGGCTGAGTGCAAACATCCTGAAGAACGCTATGGGCGTTGGCATTCCCGGCACAGGGATGATCGGCCTGCCCATAGCCGTTGCCCTTGGCGCATTGATTGGCAAGAGCGAATACCAGTTGGAGGTGCTGAAAGACCTGACACCCGAGGCTGTTGAGGAAGGTAAACGGTTCATTGAAGAAAACAGGATCGACATCGCCCTGAAGGAAGGCATTACCGAAAAACTCTATGTTGAGGTGACCTGCACGGCTGGCGACCACTCTGAGACCGCCGTCATTGCAGGCAGCCACACCCATTTCGTGGAACAAGGGGCACTCCCTTCCACTCCCCTTCACTCCCCTTCTTGCGTCCCTTTGGTAGCAAGCGACCAGAGGTCGAGTGCACTCCCCAAGGCCGAAGGCCTCACTCCCCTACACTTGAACCTCCGTCTCGTCTACGACTTCGCCACCACTGCCCCACTCGAGGAGATCCGTTTCATCGAGGAGACCCGCAAGTATAATATGAACGCGGCACGCGAGGCTATCAAGGGCAACTATGGCCACAACCTGGGCAAGACCATCGACCGCCCGCTGGCCAAGGGCATCTTCGGCAACACCATCTATTCGCACATCATCTCGCGCACCGCCTCGGCCTGCGATGCCCGCATGGGAGGAGCGATGATCCCCGTCATGTCCAACTCCGGCTCCGGCAACCAGGGCATCTGCGCCACCAACCCCGTGTGCGTCTATGCCAAGGAGAACGAGAATACCGAGGAAGAGCTCATCCGCGCCCTGATGCTCAGCCACCTCACGGCTATCTATATCAAACAGTCGTTAGGCACGCTCTCTGCCCTCTGCGGTTGCGTCGTGGCATCGATAGGCTCCAGCGTCGGCATCGTCTATCTCATGGGAGGTGGCTACGACCGCATCTGCGCAGCCGTGAAGAACATGATTGCCAACCTCACGGGAATGATCTGCGACGGTGCCAAGCCCTCCTGTTCGCTGAAGATCACGTCGGGCGTCTCCACCGCCCTGCTCTCTGCCCTCCTGGCGATGGAAGGCAAGTGCGTCACCCCTGTCGAGGGCATCGTCGACGACTCCGTCGACAAGTCCATCCACAACCTCACTGCCATCGGTGCCGACGGCATGGGCATCACTGACGAGATGGTCCTCCAGATGATGACCTGCAAGTAAATCGCATTTTTCTGCCTATTTATTTGCAATTACCAAAAAAAACACCTATCTTTGCATCCATGACAGAGAACAGCAGATATGTAAGATTCGACTGGGCCATCAAGCGCATACTTCGCGACAAAGCAAACAAGGAGGTGCTTGAGGGGCTTATCACCGTGCTTCTTAACGAGCCACTAACCATCACGGAGATACTGGAGAGCGAAGGAAACCAAGATGCCCGTGAAGACAAGACCAACCGCGTTGATGTGAAGGCCAA
The DNA here is from genome assembly GCA_017554385.1 of Prevotella sp. GTDB lineage: Bacteria > Bacteroidota > Bacteroidia > Bacteroidales > Bacteroidaceae > Prevotella. The sequence goes on from JAFZIL010000065.1 coordinate 22,248, forward strand.
AACCTCGAAAGGCGAGTATGTCATCGTTGAGGTGCAGCTGACCAAGGAGCGCGACTTCTTCCAGCGCATCCTCTTCGGAACGGCCAAGAGCATCACTGACCAGATTGGCATAGGCCAGGATTATGGTGTTATCAAGAAAATCTATTCCATTAACATTCTCTATTTCGACTTCGGCTACGGTGATGACTATGCCTATCATGGTGTCACCACCTTCCACGGCATAACTAAGAAGGACTCGGTGCTGCGCTACAACAATGACAAGGAGGAGCGCTATATCAGCGAGAGCACAAAGCGTATCACCCATCCTGGGGAGGTATTCCCAGAGTACTTCCTGTTGCTTGTCAACCATTTCAACGAAGTGGCCAAGACACCCATTGAGGAGTGGATGGAATACCTGAAGGATGCCGTTATCCGGGACGACACCACAACACCCGGTCTTCAGGCAGCCCGTAAGAAACTGGCCTACATGAGCATGACAGAAAAGGAACGCCGTGCTTACCAAGACTACATGATTAGTGTCCATGCCGCACGCGATGCGTGGGAAACGCTAAGAGACGAAGGTCGGGCACAAGGGCGTGAAGAAGGGCGTGAAGAAGGGCGTGCACAAGGGCGTGAAGAAGGGCGTGCACAAGGGCGTGCGGAAGCGAATCTCGATCATGCAAGAAAAATGAAGGCCATGGGTCTTCCAGAAGATGTCATTGCCCAAGTCACCGGGCTCACCGTCGATGAGATACATTCTCTGTAAGGTGTAGAAAGCCTTAGAAAAGACTAAAACAACAACTTTTTTCCGAATCGCTTGGCGGTTCGGATTTTTTTGTCTATCTTTGTCAGCGACTTCGTTGCTATAAGGTCGACATGCGAGTCGAGCGAAGCGGTGGAGTCGTTGACATCGTGGGTAAACTATTGAAGCGACATGCTCTTTCTTGCAAGCTGAAAACCTGAGAAACTTTCAATCTTTGCAACGAAGCTTTGAGAGGTCTGCGTGTACACATCGTTACACGACACCTTTGAAAGAAATTGAGGAGTGCATAGTAGCTTCACGCGTAAGCGTGGAACTGCTTATTGTACTATCTTATTTCTTTCGGGTAATCTCAGGACCCTCAGCTTGAAGATGTGAACAAGAGTGTTCCACGCCCTTTTAAATGTTTCTTAACTAATCCATGACAGAAGAATAGAATTATTAATTATCAATAACTAAAGAACTAAGAATTATGAAAAAGAAGTATTTGCTATTGGCCGCACTGGTATTCACCTCGGCAATGGTTGTGGCAGGAGTAAGCAACACCTCTGGCACAAGATGGCAGACAAGCGCATCTGAAGATGAAATTGCCAGTAAAGAAAGTACAGAAACTCCCGCCTTCAACGCAGCAACAAAAAAGGCACCTGTTGGGAGCGACTTTGTACCAGAAAAAGTCTATTATCTATATAATGTTGGTGCCGACAAGTATTACTGCGCAGGAAATGCCTGGGGAACTCAGGCCAGCGTAGGTGATGATCCTTTATACGTAAAGTTTACCCAATATGGTCTAAATGATGGAGTCTACCAGCTCAAAAACTATTTCAGAGATGAATGGATGTTATCATTCTTTGGATCCGATACATCAATGTTTGTTGACTGGAACAATCAGGATGACTATGGATGGACTGTTCGCAAAGTCGGGAATTACTATCGCCTACAAGCAGCTGGAAATACTATCAACCCAAATTTAAACATAACGAGCTACCCTAATACTTATGTAGGTCTTGATGTGACTGAAAACACAGCAAATACAGCACTCTCTCCATTTCTTTCTGAAGGCGAAGGGCACTACATTGATTGGCTGTTGGTTAACGTAGCATCACAGTTGGATGATTGGACGTACACAAATCAAGACCAATCATCTTCGTCGTCGAAAATATGGATTTTGGATAACCCCAACACAGCTATGTTGAGATTCAACTGGACAGTAAGTAGTCAGTCTAGCTGGGCTGTATTGCACATCACCCTTGATGGAGAGGTGATTGTGAGTGCCGGTGGAGAGAATAGCGGCACATACGAGAAGATCATTGATGGCGGACAACACATTCTAACTGCTACCTATTCTGGTCCGCAAGCAACAGTGAAGGACATCTCATTCATCACAATCGACGAAGTTATTGCAGAGAAGATTGCCCACGTGCAAGAAGTTGCTGCAGCTAACAGCCATATAAACAAAGTCTTACTTGAAGAGGCCAACAACTATATCGCACAGATAAGTGCTGGTCAGTATGACAAGGCCAAAGGAATTGCAGTAATTAATAAGCTCGAAGAATATGCCACACGCTTGGCTTATCTGCACCTTGACATCAGTGTTCCTGTACAGGGCGCTATGGGCGACAGCATTCTGGCCAAGGTGGAGAATTTTGCCGATGTGCAGAGCCTGAGGCTGACGGGCAAATTGAACAGTGACGACATTTATTCGTTGAAGAACAGATTGACGAACTTGTTAGAACTAGATCTCACTGGAATCGATTGGATGGCCATTCCCAATGATCAATTCCGTGACAAGACAAATCTTACATACGTTATCTTACCTGCCAATGTACAATCCATAGGAACCGACGCATTCTACAATTGCCAGAATCTAAAACATGTCACCTTCCCCACCACGCTGAAGAGTATTGGTGAAGGTGCGTTCTATCGTACATATAATATAGGTGATGTGGTGCTACCAGAAGGACTTACATCCATGAGTAACTATGCCTTCAAAGAATCAGGTCTTACATCAGTAACTTTCCCCTCTACGCTGAAGACCATCAGTCACCAGTGTTTTTATAATTGTGATAATTTAAAGGCAATTAACTTCAACGGACAGACTGCTATTAGTGATGAAGCATTCAGGTATTGTGATGCTATTACAACCTTGAAGTTCCCTGAGACACTCACTTCTATTGGAAATAATGCGTTTTATAACTGTAGCAGGCTAAATAATATAGAGTTCAATGAAGGATTGTCTAACATGGGCACCGATGCTTTTTACAATTGTGATGCGTTACAGAGCGTTATACTCCCTAGTACACTAATAAGTATGCATGGTGCTGCCTTCCACAACTGTGACAACCTTTGGCAAATTACCTGTCGCTCTATAGCTCCACCTGTTGCCACTAATTACAATGTAGCCGACAAAAGTGTAATGACCCTATATGTTCCACAGCTTTCTGTCAACGTTTATAAACAAACACTGCACTGGGACGTCTTTGATATTAAAGGGGTGGACATCATGCCCGATAACATCACTATAGTAAGTGATTATAATCTGAATTGGGCAGACTCATTGAGTTTAGACTACAAACCCAATGTTTATATTACAACTATGGATTATAGTAAATTTGGCAGCTTGTCTGTTAATGGCAATTCCACTTTATCTGCTGGCAATTTCTTTATGTATTGGGATGAGAATGTTGCTTACTACGATACTTCATGGGATAGTGAGCGAGGACGTTACTATTATAACCGCAACCGCTATGCATCGTTCATAAATAACGCCACGGCCCGTGCTGACAATGTTAGCATATATTTGTCATTGAAAGCCAACAGATGGGCTTTCCTCACCATACCGTATGATGTAAAGGTTAGTGACATACAAGAGAACTGGGAGGGAACGCCATTGGCCATCCGTAAGTATGATGGCGAGAAGCGAGCCGCCGGCCTTACAGGTCAGACGTGGGTTGATATAACCGCCGATAGCACTTTGCATGCTGGCCAGGGATACATCTGGCGTAGCGCTTCGACCGATAATAACCGTGATTATACCGGATTCACTTTGAACGCTTTGCAGACGGTTAACAAGAATAATCTCTTTGCTAATGGCGATTTGGAGATACCGCTTGCCTACTACGAGAGCGAGTTCCCACAAAACCGTTCGTGGAACCTCATCGGCAATCCCTATCCTTGCTTCTACGATATCCGTGCCATGCAAACTTCAGCACCCATCACTATATGGAATAACTACTATCAGAACTACGAGGCATTCTCGCCGCAGGACGATGCCTATATTCTGAATCCCGGTCAGGCCTTCTTCGTGCAGTGCCCGGTGGATGAAGAGAGAATCACTTTCCTGAGGGAGGGTCGCCAGACGAACACCACGGTACGCGATATAACATACGATAACAGTGCACGCCCCATGGCTCCGACGAACGTTCAACGCAGTGTTTTCAATGTCATTCTTTCCAACGGTGAGCAGGCCGACCGCACACGTTTCATCATCAACACAAACGCAACAACAGCTTACGAGCAGGGGCGCGATGCTTCGAAGTTTGCAAGCCTCGTAGCTGTACCACAGCTCTATACCATTGAGAACGATGTACAGTTCGCCATCAACGAGCGTCCGTTTGCCGACGGAAAAGTGATGCTAGGCATGCAGATTGTGAAAGAGGGAACTTACACCCTGAAACTCGACACCAAAGTTGACAATGAGGTATGGCTTATCGATAATCTCACTGGCAATGAGGTATTATTCTCTGACAATGAAGAGGGGTATACCTTCAGCAGCAATGCAGGCACCTTCGACAGCCGCTTCATGCTCCGCATCGGTAACGGCGAGACCACTGGCATTGACGAAATCGTAAATAGTAAATCGTCAAATAGTAAATGGTTTGACCTACAGGGCCGCCGCGTCAACAACACGCAAAAGGGCATCTACATCAAGGACGGTCGAAAGGTTCTACGGTAAGGAATTACCTTATGTTTCCGCTATGGATTTTTTTGACAAAACAATAATAAACTGAAGAACCATGAATAGATTATTGAGTCTGTTCGTCCTCAGCATCAGCCAGCTTGTACTCTTCTCACAAGTCGGCTGGGCTGCCGACGACCCTATCCCTTTGCAGCAAGTACAAGAGGAGGAAACGAAATATACACTGACACTGAACAGTATACCTGCCAATGCGTGCTCGTTTAACCGCAGCAGCGGTGGAACCTTTGCAGCTGGGCAAAGCGTATATATGTATTATAATGTCAAAACCGACTATGTGTTCGACTACTGGCAGTCTGGCGACACCATTGTGTCGCGAGAAAGGTACTTCTATTTCACCATGCCCAACCACGATGCCACGCTGACGGCGGTGTTCCACTACGACCCAACCAACCCTGGCAACCCCAACGAGGTTGAAAAAAAGTACGTCCTGACACTCAACACCAAGCCAGCCAATGCCGGTTCGTTCAACCGCAGCAGTGGAGAGCAGTTCACAGAGGGGCAAAGTGTGTCTTTGCGTGCCTACAACAACACCGACTTCGTGTTCAGCCACTGGATGGAAAACGGTGAGCAGATAGCAAGAAATGCCAGTTTTAACTATACAATGCCAGCCCATAATGCGGAGCTGACAGCGGTGTATAACTACCAGCCAGGCAACCCTGCCAATCCCGACACGGCACAGGTGTACTACACTGTGACGCTGGAGACACAGCCAGCCAATGCAGGTTCGTTCAGTTGGAATAACAACACGCAACGTATTGCCGGTAGTTCTGGCTATATCTATGCTTACAACAACACCGACTTCACCTTCCGTGAGTGGCAGCAAGATGGGCAGGTCGTGGGCAGAGACAGACAGTACAATTTCGTCATGCCGGCGCAGAATATCAAGCTCGTGGCTGTCTATGACTACAACCCCAGCAACCCCGGCAACCCCGGCAAGAACTACTGGAATGAAGAGACGGGTGAGGTGATTGTCGATGACTTCTCGGCCGGAAATCTGTATGATGCAGTCTATTATACCACAAACGGGAATTATGACGCTGTTCAAATGATAACAGTAGCCGGTCCCGTCAGCCAATACGACTGGGGTGTGGTGAACAACTACGGCAACTGTACCTTCCTTGACATGAGCCGCACCTACGGCATGACCTACGTTCCTTCGTACAACTTCAGCGGCAATCAGGTGCTCGCCACCATTGCCCTGCCCGCTGGCATCGAGAAAATTGATTATTACGCATTCAACAACTGCACGTCGTTGAGCAGCCTCAGCATCTATGCCGCCACGCCGCCCACCATCGGCAACCGTGCCTTCCAAGGTGTACCCGATGGGCTTATTGTCTATGTGCCGGCCGATGCGCTTTCGCTCTATCAGGAGGCTGAGGGGTGGAAAGATTTCACCATCCTGCCGTTAGCCAATCAGGTAAGCTCGTTGGAGGTGAACCTCAGCAGCGATGAAAACTTTAACACCACTCATTATAAGGACATGTTTATCGAACTGATAAACACTGTGAGCGGACAGAAGTTGCGCTATGTCATTACCAACCGTGTGACATATACCTTCAACAGTCTGCCAAAGCGCACGAACTATAATGTTTACCTGCGTAACGCACAGGGCGACGTGCTGGGGCAGATTAATGATGTGGCAGTAGGCTACGACGGTCAGGAAGATGTGGTCAGCGTGACCTTCCCCGAAGTGAAGGTGCCACGCGACCTCAAGCTCACCGTGTTCACACCGACAGGAGAAGATGTCACTGCCCAGGCTACCATCACTTGGTTCGACTATAAGGACACCTATCTTACAAAGGGCAACACCCTGGCAGGACAATTAGAGGGCGTCAGCGTGAAGTACCGCGTGCAGCTTCCGCAGACACTGGCCATGCTATACCAGCTACCTGCCGATGCCACCTACGAGGTGCAGGCAGCAAACGACATCACCCTTACGCTCACAGACATTCCGCAGACGACCATCGGCGGACGAGTACACGACATCAAGACAGGCCAGCCGCTTAGCGGGGCTACCGTAGCCGTCAGTCAGATGCTCAACGGGCTTTACTCGAAGTCGTTTACCACCAAGACCGACAACAAGGGTCAATGGAGCCTACAGGTCTATGAGGCCAAGACCGACATCACCGCCTCGATGGATGACTATATGAGTAAGACACAGTCGTTTGAGGCACAGGAGATTGTTGGAAGTGATTTGCAATCCCCGACAGTCATTCCTGACTTCCAGCTGAAGGACATCAGCGGTACCACCATCTCCATCGGTCTGACCTACCAACCCACGGGGGGTGAACTGCAGGAATTCTACTCTGACTACGCCAACGTAGCTTACACAGTCTACAACGAGACTACTTCGCAGACAGTAACAGAGCTTAACGTGCAGTACCCGCAGATAGTGCTCATGGAGCAGCTGCCCGCTGGCACCGTGCTTCGCATCACCGCCACAAGCAAGAACCAGAAGTTCGTGCCCGTCAGTGCCACCTCCACCGTTGATAGCCTCGACCGCGCCAGCGTCACACTGCCCATCGTACAATTGGGTGGTATCACAGCTTCGTTCCGGCAGACTGACAATCCGAGTGTCGTGGGCATCCTCTACGATGGCAACGGTCGTATGCTGAAGAAGTATGACTATGCCTCGGCCACGCTCACCATCAGCGAACTGCAAGACGGACAGTACACGCTCGTCACCATGGCCTCCACACAACTCTTCAACAGCGTGGGTTCTATCGCACAGTTTGCCGAGGCCGGCCTACGCGAGGGCGTTGACTATGTGAAGAACACGGTCACGGTGAAGAGTGGCGAGATGACCGCCATTAACAACTCACTCATCCCGTTCCTCGACGAGACGAAGCTTTACTACACGGGCGACGGAACATCCATTACGGTGAACAAGTCGCAGGTTACTACGGGTAACTACCTCACCATCACCGGACACCTCGACTTCAAGTCCGCATACGCCGACCAGGTGAGCGACGTGAAGCTCATTGTCAATCTGCCAGAAGAGAGCGCCTTTGTGGATAACTCCGTGATGCGTGGCGCTCAGACAGCTACCTACACCTACGCCGACGGTCAGGTCATCGTACCCCTCGACTACTACAGCGAGCGTGTCCGCTTCTGCTTCATACCCACCGCAGGCGGCGAGTTCACAGCCACAGGCTCCGTACAGTTCACATTGGGTGAAAAGACCATCACACAGCCGATAGGAAAAGCCAACTTCACGGTGAAAGACCTCAGTATTAGTGTTCCTTCTACAGTAGCCAAGACCACAATGCTTGTCAGTGGTACAGCACTTGGGAAATCGTCTGTGGAGATTTACGACGATGGTATGCTGATAGGTAATACCACTTCGTTGGCAAATGGAACATGGGAAGCTACCTGCGAACTAAATAATCCATACAATCTCTCAACGCATAATATTTATGCAAAAGTAACGACGAAGGCAGGATTGGAATTGGTTAGTGAGACAAAACAGGTGATGTATGATGTGAATATGATTGTACCAGAAAAGGTGACGATGCTATATTATAACCCAGAATTTGTAGGCCAATATAATATTGTATTTGATCTCATTAATGGAACTGTCACACCTAAACATTATTATTTCTTCCCATACAAGAGCTATCCCAACTGGTGGGGTTCTGGTACTGAACCAAAAGATTTTACTTTCATTGCTGATTTGTCGAACAATGACTCTACCGCTGTTAGTGGAGTAACCATTCGTGTTTATACAGACAATGGCTATTGGCGTAATCTCGAAGCTCAATACAACACTTCTATGAACAGATGGGTTGCCGTTAGCCAATTTGTGGAAGAAGAAGCACCGGTAGGTGTAGATGTTGAAATCGAAGCCAATACAAATCCTGTAATTGATTTAGATGAGATGTTAGATTTAAAATCTAACATTGCTGCTTCAGCAGATGAAATAAAAAATATTATCATAGCAGTTGAAGGATTGGATTTAGAATTAGAACCAAACGAGTTTGACGAGGCTCTAAAGGCTATAGATGAGGATTATGAGACAGATTATGAGGATGTTCATTATTACGACAATCTTACCGATGAAGAGTTGAATTCGTTGTTGTCAGATCTTGACGACATAGATTACGATTCAGAAATGGCATCGTTTGAACAGTATCTGGACATTATAAGAACCCAATTTGCTAATGAAAAGTATTTCCAATGCTCTCTGGAGGATGGTTCTTTAATAAAAGTTGAAAGTTGTGAGGGTGTCAATACTGACAATCTTGAGGGAGAAGGTTTTACAATATATAAAACAACAGAAGGACTTATTTACGTACGTTCAAACGAGAATGGCACCGAATTCGTGGATATTTCTCAAGGAATTCATTATACCATAGTATATAATAATATTTATGGAGCTAGAAGAATAACAGCTGCAGAATTCCAAGAAGGTCTTGACAAATTCAATGACCTAATGGAAAAGTTAAACGACTGTTACCAACCAATAGCAAAAGCATATGAGGAAACAGAGAGAATGTTGGGGTCATTCGTCCAAAAAGCATTAGACGCATTCAACAAGGCTAAGCAAGAAGTACCTCGTTGTTTGACAAGATACAACATGAAGAAAGCAATGCTTAGTAGATTGGAGGCTGAACTAGCCAACACTAATTCTCTAAGTCTTGATTATGTTCTTAAAAAGGCTGAGGTTGATGCGTGCAAAGCTGAAGTAAAACAAGCAAAGGCATTATTAAACGCTGCCAAAAGATGCAGACTCCTTGCAGGTACAGCATACAATCTTATAAAACCTTTGAAGGGAGTGTTTACAAAAGCATTACCATTAGCAAAATATGCTGATGTTATCTACACAGGTGTATCTACTGTAAGGAAATTCCAAAAGGTTTATATAGCTGTACCTAGACCATGCAAAGATGATGAACCTGGTGCTGACAAAATTAGAGGTGATGTTATAGCAGCAGGTGTTGCCGCAGGTACTGCGATGCTATTCAAGGTGGGATTCCAAGCTTTGGCTGATTTGGCAACAGTCGGTCAGATAGCAGCCGCGCCTGAAACAGGTGGTGTTTCTGTGGTGACAGCAGTAGCTACTGTCGCTGCTAATATAGCTCTTAGTTTAGCTATTGATAAAGCATTTAGTTATTTCGTTGATTCAGAACTTAAGTATCTTGACAAGGAGATTAAGGAACTCAAGCCAAGGTGCAATGATAACAAATGCCCCAGATGTGGGAAGAATCCATGCGAATGTAAGGATAAGTGTCCAAGATGTGGGAATCGACCTTGCACTTGTCCTGACAAATGTCCATTCTGTGGGCAGAATCCTTGTGTATGTCCTCGTCCCCACAACACTACAGATGTAGAACATGACCCCTCCGGCTATGTCTATGAGGGTGTTGCCAGCAACCGCCTGCAGGGCGTGAAGGCATCATGCTACTACAAGGAGACCGTTGAGGATATGTATGGTGACCTGCATGAGAACGTCGTGCTGTGGGATGCTGAGGAGTATGCTCAGGAGAACCCGCTGTTCACGGATGAATATGGTATGTACCGCTGGGATGTACCCAAGGGCCTGTGGCAGGTGAAGTTCGAGAAGGAAGGCTACCAGACCACCTACTCTGAGTGGTTGCCCGTGCCTCCCCCACAGCTTGAGGTGAACATCGGCATGACGCAGATGCTGCAGCCCTCCGTGAAGAGCGGTCTTGCTGACAGCAAGGGCGTGGAGGTGACCTTCGACAAGTATATGGATCCTGAAACGCTCACCACCGATAATATCATTGTGACAAAGAACGGAGAAAAGATTACCGACGGCACGATAGAGCTGCTCGACGAGGAGGTGGCCTACGAAGGCAAGACCGAAACCTTTGCCTCGAAGGTGCGCTTCAACGTAGCTGAGGGTGACGATAACCTCCTGCTCTCCACCGACGAGGTGATGCTGACGGTGAAGAAAGCTGTGAAGAGCTATGCCGGCGTGCAGATGCAGGATGACTACACACAGAAGTTCGATGTGGAACCGCGTGTGGCAAGCATCGCTGTCGATGAACTCTTCAACATCGGCTATGGTGCTGAGCGCACCATAACCGTGGCAGCTCTGCCTACTGACGCTTCGAAGGGCAAGAAGATGAAGGTGCAGTCGCTCTCAACGATGATTGCTTCCGTAAGCAGCGAGGAGCTGATACTGGACGAGAACGGACAAGCCGAGCTGATCATCAGCGGTGAACTGCCCGGCTCTACGGTTATCAACTTCCAAGTGGAAGATACCGACGTAGAGGGTCAGACCACCATTAACGTGAAGGATGCCACCAAGTTAGTTACTATCGCTCCGCGTGCTTCGCGTGTCAGCGGTACTCAGGTATATCGCGGCACAGAGATTCGCCTAACCTCTGAGACCGAAGGTGCTGAAATCTGGTACACGTTGGACGGTTCTTGTCCGTGCAACACGGAGACGGCACTGAAGTATAACCCTGACGAACCCATCATTATTGCTGGTGACAGCGTGAAGATTAAGGCGATAGCCATAGGACATGATTTGGCTGAGAGTGATGTCAGCGAGTTCTCCTATACACTAAAAACCACTGCATTAGGCTATCAGCTATCTGAAGGTTGGACATGGGTGTCGCACAATATCGAGGAGGGTGTGTCCACCACGGCCTTTGCTACCAATGCTGAGCGTATTGTGGGACAGACCAACGAGATGATCAAAGACCCAGTGTTCGGTCTTGTGGGTGGCCTACAGACGATGCTGCCTACAGAGGCCTACAAGCTGAAGCTCTCGGCACAGACGAGCAATCGTCTGGAAGGCTATGAGTTCAATGCACGCGACAACCGAGTGCCCCTGCGTCAGGGTTGGAACTGGATTGGCTATCCTGTGAACCAGGCGATGACCCTCAGCGAGGCATTTGCTTATTTCGAGGCAAGTGAAGGTGATTATCTTGTTGGTCAGGACGGCTATGCAGAGTATGTCGATGGTAAGTGGCAGGGGACCTTGGAGGGTATGATACCTGGACAGGGATTCGTTTATAAGTCGGCGACTACAACGGCTATTCCGTTCAATACGGCCATTGTGTCGACTGCGTCCAGCCGCATGGGTAAGCGTAACACCCTGAAAGGTAGTCCGTGGGCACCGGCAAAGAACCTCTACCCGAACGTGATGCCACTGACGGCTGAAGTCTACAATGATGGAGTAAAAGTATCTGAAGAAGACTTTGTTGTGGGAGCTTTTGCCGAATCGGAATGTCGCAGCGTGGGACAATGGAAAGATGGCCGACTGCTGATGACGGTCTATGGTGACCTAGGCGAGGACATCCGCTTCGTGGCGACTCAGACAGGAAGTGACCGATTCTTCGATATCACGGAACATGTGAACTTCACACCAGACAACATCGGAAATTGGCATAATCCCATACAGCTCACACTTGGCAGTGAGGTGACCGCAGTGAAAAAAGTCGTTGATGGCCAACTCAACGTGACACCGGCAGTGGCTCATGATCACATTACAGTAAGTGTCAGCGGGCGCAACATCGGCTACGTGTCACTGACTGCTATGAACGGACAGACCGTCATCTCAGTAAGTAATGTGGGTAAGTCGGCAACGATATCAACGAGCCAACTGCCTGCCGGCATTTATATCGTGACTGTACAGGCTGAAGGCCAAAGTTACTACAAAAAAATGCTGAAGACAAACAATTAATATCCAATCAGATACTACTATTTGCGGCAGCAGGTACACCTTCAATGGATGTAGCTGCTGCTGTGTTATTTCCGTTCAACCACCCTGTACTCAACTGGAGTTGGGCGAGGGCTGAAACAGAAACTATCTGGGCACTAGCCTTCCCTGTTGCACGGTAAGATTGCTATATATCCGCTTATCCTACACCAAGTACTGAATACCAGTTAGTTACATATAAATTATCTGTATTTTATCCGCAATTATCCTACACCAACAACTATTCTCATTTGGTTTGTGTGTTTTGGAGTCCTAACAGGGGCTGTTTGCCTTCGTACGAACTGTCCGAACTTTTGTCCGAACGGTTCGGACTTTTGTCCGGACGGTTCGGACTCCCTAAACACACCGATCCACAGAGCCGCGAAGATGCTTTCTTAGCTGCGGCTGACCTGCAGGCCTTTGGTGCTCAGCTGCATGTCGACGAAGCGGGCGTTGGGCAGGTGGTGCTCCTGCATGAGCAGCCGCTTGATGCGGGCAGCAGCCTCAGGGTCCTTGGCGACCATGTAGAGGAAGCCGCCACCACCGGCACCGGGCAACTTATAGCCGAGACAGAGATCGTCGACGAGACGCGTGAGACGCTCTACCTCGGGCGGGTTGGTGCCACTGTCGAGCTGTTGGTTCTGCTGCCACGTTACGCCGACGAGACGTCCCATCTGTTCGAAGTCCTGCCGCTGGATGGCCTCGTACATGGTCAGCGCATGACAGCGCATCTCGCCTAACAGGCGCAGCTGGTCGTGGTTGTTGAGGAACATGCGACGCACAATCTCGGCAAGGATCTGCTTGGCCGTACGGGTGATGCCGGTATAGTAGAGCAGATGACACTGGCGGTACTCAGGAGCAGTGAAGAGCGTGTCGGGCAACCATCGGACAAGGGGCTGCTGGGCAAAACCGCGCTGACTCTCAAGGAGCTTCACGCCACCGAGCAAACCTCCGAACTGGTCTTGCCAACCGCCTCCGGTGGTGAGCAGCTGTTCGAGCATGAGCGTGCGGCGTCCCAGCTCGTTCTTATCCCATCCGAGCATGCAGAAATCGTTCAGTGCGCCCAGCACGGTGGCGGCAAGGATGCTGCTGGTACCCATACCGCTGCCTGCGGGCACAGCCGAGAGGAGCGTCAGCTCGATGCCGCAGCCTAAATCATCGAGCTGCTGTTGGAGCGTGGCGTAGTGCTCATCGGCAAACTGGGGCAGGAATCCGGCAAGTGCGAGTGCGGCCTTGGGGATGGAGAACGGTGAGCCCACCTGGTTGTAGCAGGCAAGCTGTTCGTAGGTGGTGACCACCTCAGTGGCTCCGAGGTCGATGCTGCGCAGAGTGATACACTTTTTCTCGGAAGGCTTGACGTAGGTCTGCAACGGAGGTTGTCCGCCCAGCTCTACGGCAAGGTTGACCACTCGCCCACCCTCGTAGAGACAGTAGGGAGGCGTGTCGGTCCAGCCGCCTGCAATATCGATACGCACGGGACTGCGTGCCCAGACGATCTGGTCGGAGTGGAGGGGGGAGGAGTTATGAGTTTTGAGGGAAGAGTTATGAGTTATGAGACTGCCGAGGAGTCCTTCGCGTAGCAGGCTGAAGGCGCTGCTGCTGTCGCCCCGCAGCATGGCATTGTGGATGCGGGTGAGCATCGGGGCGCTGTCGGGGAGTGCTTCGGGCAGGTCAAGATGGTGGTGCTCATAGAGCCGCGCCACATCGTCGAGGTCAAGCTGATAGAACACCGAGTGCTGCCAGTTGCGGGCAAGCATGGGAAGGTTCTGCGCACGGAAAGCCTCGCGCTGGGCAAAAAGACGGTCGAGCCGGGCCTGCGACGAGAGTTGTTCGGCGGATTTGTGAGGGTGGATGGTGGATAGTGGATGGTGGAGGGTGGAGGGTGGAAGGTGGAGCTCGTCGAGGGTGACCACGGGGAACTGTTCGCGCTGCTGTTCGTCGCCGTCGAAGCGGTCGTCGATATGGTAGCGGCGCAGGGCATACAGGTCATCGTCGATAGGCACCACGTCGATACACTCACCGGGCTGCAGGGCGATGTGCCAGTCGTTCTCAGGAACGCCGGTGATGATATGGTCGTTGGTGAGCTGCCAGTGAGGTCCCACGTAGCTGTTCTCAATCCAGATGTTGGTATTCTGGGCAGTGAAGGGAATCTTGGTGACGGCGTTCTGCACGAAGATGCTGGGGTGAGGCTTGCGGTCGTGGTGCATGATCTCGCGCTGGTCGCTCACCACGTTCTGCAGGCGCAGGGTAGAAGCAATCATGTCGCGCGACGTACCGAAATGATAGAACTCGCCTCCCGTCAGCGGCAGAACGGCCACCGTGAGCTGTCGCAGTTCGGGATCGTCGAACTGCGGGTCGGTGCCCAGACAACGTCCGAAGTCGCTGTAGAGATCGTAGTAAGTGGGTGGATGGTGGAGGGAGGAGGGATGGAGGCCGCTTCTTTCCATCAACAGCTTGACGGCACGGTCGCTGAGCAGCCACACGCCGATGTCGGTAAGGAAGAAATGGTCGCCCTGCAGGTCGTGCAGCTCGGCAACAGACGGCTTCTGGAGCATCTTCTTCAAGGTGCCGGGGGTGGTGCGGTCCATCAGGAACACACCATGATGGGTAGCTACGGAGGCATCGAGCCACAGGCCGTAGCACACGACGTCGGCCTCAGGCACAGGCGGCAGGGTCTGAGTGGTGCGAATGAACACGTCGCCACTGACCACCATCGTATGGAGTGACGAGGGCGCCGACTGCATGATCTGCTCGTAGAGCGGAAGCTGCAGCGACAGCAGGTATTGTCCGATGCGCTGGCCCCGGCTCCAACGGAACACAGGAATGGGCATCAGCGCCTTGCCCGACGGGGCGTAGGCAGGCAGTCGACGGCTCTGCCCACCGGCATGCACCAGGATGCGCTTCTCGCCTTCGAGCCATTCGTCAAACGACTGTTCGCCATCCTGCGCTCCAGATTCTTCATTTTCCCACGCCTGTTGCAACAGCCAGGCCGTGCCGCCTCCGCTGCCTACACGATGCCCTTCCGGGTCGCACGTGCAGTAATAGTCGGTGGTGGGAAGACCTGTTATCTCGTGGAAGACGGTGTTGCCGTTTGGTGTCTGTTTCACCAGGTTCGGTGGCAGCGAAAGTAGTTTCTTCATGCTTCTGGATACTTTTTTATGGCGCAAAGTTAATAAAATCTGATTAAAATGCGCCATTTATGAAGATTTTATTGTAAATTTGCGACGTAAAAAGCGACACCTAACGAACAAAGGACATGAAATTCAAGTTTAACGCGACTGAAATACTGACGAAAGACGGGGTGAGCTTCGTCGTTCCATTCATACTAATCACGGCATGTTTCGCGCTGTGGGGCTTTGCCAACGACATGACGGGTCCCATTGTGAAGGCCTTCTCGAAAATCTTCCGCATGAGTGCCACTGAAGGCTCGCTCGTGCAGGTGGCCTTCTATTTAGGCTACTTCGTCATGGCTTTCCCCGCTGCCATCTTTATCCAGCGCTACTCCTTTAAGAAAGGTGTGATGATGGGACTTTCGCTCTTCGCCATCGGTTCGCTGATGTTCCTTCCAGCCAAGATGCTGGGCTTCTACTATCCGTTCCTGCTGGCCTACTTCATCCTGACGTGCGGTCTGTCGTTCCTTGAGACATCGTGTAATCCCTATATCTACTGCATGGGCTCGGAAGAGACGGCCACACAACGTCTGAACCTGGCGCAGGCCTTCAACCCCATCGGTGCGCTGCTGGGTATGTATATGGTGATGGAGCTGGTGCAGAAGAAGATGAGCCCTATGAGCTCGGAGCAGCGTTTCGAACTGAACGACATGCAGTTCAACCTGCTGAAAGACCACGACCTGAGTGCGCTCATCGGGCCTTACTTGGGGCTGGGCGTCTTCACCATACTCCTGCTGGTACTTATCAGGCTGACGAAGATGCCCACAAGCAGCGACACCGCTTCGGACAAGGACATCCTGACGGCCATGAAGCAGCTGATGAAGATCAGCAACTACCGCAACGGTGTCATTGCCCAGTTCTTCTACGTGGGTGCCCAGGTGACGTGCTGGACCTTCATTATTCAATATGGTACGCATGTGTTCCAGGCAGAGGGCATGGAGGAGAAAGCCGCCGAGATACTGTCGCAGAAATACAATATCGGTGCGATGGCTCTGTTTACGGTTTTCCGCTTCATCTGTACGTGGTTCCTGAAATACGTACAGCCGGGACGCCTGCTCTCTATCCTGGCTATCGTGGCTATCTCGTTCACTGCCGGAGCCATCATGTTCCCCGACCGCAACGGCCTCTACTGCTTGGTATGCGTGTCGGCCTGCATGTCGCTCATGTTCCCCACCATCTACGGCATTGCCCTTCGTGGCGTTGGCGACAACGTGAAGTTTGCCGGTGCCGGACTGATCATGTCGGTGCTGGGCGGTTCGCTCATACCGTTGCTGCAGGCCATGATTATCGACTCGAAGGTGGAACTGCTCGGTTTGTCGTCGACAAACGTCTCGTTCATCATTCCTCTGATGTGCTTCGTCGTAGTGACCTGGTACGGACACAGAGCCTACGTCAAGCACCACATCCTGCACGAACTGTAATCAGCGCCTGACGAGCTGAGAGCCGGTAACCGACTCGTCGCCATCGATTTGTACGACGTAGATACCTTCAGGCAATAAGGGAAGGAGCAAGTCGTGGGTGGCGATGCCGGCAGGAAGACGCTGGGCATGCAATTGTATGCCCGACAGGTTGAAAAGCTTCAGCGTGGCCCTATGCTGCAAGGGCGCTCCGAAGCCCACACGCAGCAGCTGACGGTCGACAAAGCTGATGCTGGCACGCGTAGGACGCGACGAGATGCTCTTGATGCCACTCATCCCAAGCACGTCGAGCAAGCCGGCATAGACATCGATTTCACCATACCCCCACTCATTGTTCGGATAGCTGAGCTCAGGGTCGTTATGTCGGCTCGTCCGGCTGATGACGCCAAGCACGTCCTGTGGTGTGAGCCTCGGATTGGCCTGTAGCCACAAGGCGATGGCACCGCCCACGGCAGGCGTCGACATCGACGTGCCGCTGTTAGAATTCCAGACATAGGTGCGTCCGTTGAAGTCGAAGTGGGCCACATCCCAGGTGATGTCGCCAGCCTTGGGATGGTTCTCGAGATAATAGCTGCTGTAGGCAGAGATGATGTTGGCACCGGGAGCCATCACGTCGGGCTTGATGCGTCCGTCGTAGGTAGGTCCTACCGACGATGCCGTTACCCGCATGCCTCCGCTGCCCGGCTCCGATTCCTTCCACTTGCCCAAATAGTTGGTGATGCCCCTGCGGTAGATGGTTGCTCCAACACAGATGACCGAGGGCGAGCTGGACGGCGAATGGATGTTGCGTACGCATTCGCCCGCATTCAACTGCGCATTCAGCGAGTTCTCGGTAAAGATACCGTTTACGCGGAATGCCTCTACATCGGCATCATCACCCAGGATTTCTACCGAGAGCGGTGGCTTCATGCCAACGCCCTTGGTGGTCAGCAGGGTGACGTCGTAGCAGATTTCTGATGGTTCATAGCACGAGGGATAGGCCATGAGCTCTACAGCCAGTTTGTATCCGTCGCATTCGGTAACGACGGTCAACACGGAGTCTTCCTGCTGCAACACCTGCCGTGTAGAGATCATCAGCGTATCGTTCGGGTTGGAGTAGCTGACAAAGCGCAGGTCGAAGTCATCGGCCGACTTCAGCGTAAAATACATGCTCGTGGATGACGAGTAGAGGAAAGTGCCCATAGAGGGCATGCCCTTGGGCTTTTGGAACCAGGACTTCACCCTTCCCTGATTGCCTGCCGAGGCCACGATGATATGTCCAGGCCCCAACAGGCTGTCGAGCATCTCGTAGTAGAGCTGGTCGTAGCCCCAGAAATCCTCGCCGCTGCCCTCGCTGAACGAGATGACGCAGGGCTTGCCCACACTGTCGGCATAGTCGAAGATGTACTTGAAGCCAAGGGCGTCGGTAGCGAAGGTGTATTTGTAGACATCGGCTGAGTCGATATACGCCAGGTCTTCGCCGACGGCATTGGCCACGATGCAGATGTCGCTCTCAGGCGCAATGCCCCGGTAGTCGGTATCGTAGCCGCTGCCCGCTGCGGTGCCTAACGTGTGGGTGCCGTGGGTTTGGTCCAGTCCGTCACGGGCATGTCCTACGGCCAGCAGTTCGCTCTTCGTGGTGTAGTCGCGCCCTACGGGAAAGGGACTGCCGATGGTGTCCTGCGACAGCTGGTCCCAGAACGCCTTGATGCGGTACTCTGTGGTGTCGCGACTGTAGAACGTGGGGTGGGTCAGGTCGAAGCCAATGTCCATCACCCCCATCACCACGCCACGCCCCGTGAAGCATCCCGGGAGGTCGAGCCCCTCATGGGCGGGTGCGGCATTGATCTGAAAGACCACGGAGTCCATCAGCGCCTTTCCCGAGGGACGCGCCTCGATGCGGCTGACGGTCTTCTCGAGCGACAGGCTGGCAAGCTGTTCCAACGGAATCATGGCCACATAGAGCGAACCGTAACGACAAAGCGGGCGACAACGGTGACGGGCAAAGACGGCATCGGCATCGGCTGTGACACGAATGAAGGCACACACCTCAGGGTAGCTGTTCCGCTTACCGTCAGATGCCGACGGGGTGGCAGTTACAGCGGCACGCCCTGCTTCTGCCTGCTGATGCAGACGGTCGACAACCAGGTGGCGCAGCATGGGCGACAGTTTTTCGTAGTGTGGACGCTGGGCGGCCACAGGTATGGCCAAACCTATATATAATAAGGTGGGCAGCAGCAGTCTTAGGATCTTGTTCATCTTCGTTGCTTTTTTCAGTAGGTTACGTAGGGACGCAGTCGTCCTATCTTCTCGGCAGTAAAGTCGGGCAACAGCCGTAGCTGGTCCAAGTTATCAATGTGTCCGTGCTTCCTGCGGTAGTCGACGATGGCACGGGCCTGAGAGTAGCTGATATAGGGGTGGCGCCGCAGTTCTTCCTGCGAGAGTTCGTTGATATTGAGTCTCCGGATGCTGGCATTGGACAGCGTGAAGTAACCAAGTGCATCCACGGGAAAGTCCTCGATTTCCTGCAACTGTGCGGTGTTGACATAGCCGCCCAGACACTCACCATACTCCTTGATGCGACGGGCAAAATAGCTGCCTATGCCGGGCACACGGCGCAGCAGGGTGGTGTCGGCCATACTCAGGTCGATGGTCTCGCCCTGCTTCAGCTTCACCGGATAGCGCAACGTACGTGCCGAATCCTCGGCATCGGTCTGTCGGGCAGGCTTCTCAAACAGCTCGGAGGCGGGTCGGTAGTCGGACGAGATGTGGATATAGGGTTCCAGCTCCCGGTACTGCTTGGCCGTAAGACCATAGAGACGGGCAAAGTCTTCCTTCTTCCGGTAGATGCCTCCAGCCGCCCGGTACTTGTAGATGTTGCGTACCTGCCACGGCTGCAAGCCTAAGCGAAGGAGTTGGGTGCTGTCGGCTGTGTTGGGATCGAAAGCGAAACGCTCGGCCTTCTTTTCCTCTTCCTTGTAATACTGCGTCCTCACCGCTCTTTGGGCTGTAGGCCGACGGTCAAAGACTGTCGTGTCGGCATTGGCCTGCTCTGAAGACATGGGGGAAGAGTCGACCAGAAAGGCTACCACCAAGGCTACGGCAGCTACCGACAGCAACAGCAGCAACACTTTGCGGTCGGACTTTTGCATGAAGAAGAACTCCTTAAGGATCATATCACGCCAAACTGATGAAGGAAGATCAACAGGATGCACAGGGGCACCACATAGCGTACGGAGAACTGATAGACGGGGAACAGGCTCTGATAGACCGTTCCGTGGTTGGTGAACTCGTTGCGTACGGTCTGCTGATTGACAAACCAGCCAATAAACAGGCTTGTGAGGAAGGCACCCATAGGCAGCATGATCTGTGCCGTGATGAAGTCGCAGAAGTCGAGCAGCGACATGCCAAAGAGGGTCAGCCCGTCGACAGCCCCCATCGACAGCGAGCAGAAGACGGCAATCAGCGAACAGACCACGGTGAGGATCCATGCGGCTTTCTTCCTGCCTAAGTTCAGCTCCTCAGTAAAGAAAGCGGTGCCTATCTCATGCATCGAGATGGTCGAGGTGAGCGCAGCGAACACCAGCAGCGCATAGAACATGATGCCGATGACATAGCCTAAGGTGGGAACTGCTGCAAAGGCCTGCTGGAAAACGTTAGGCAAGGTGATGAAGATGAGCGAGGGACCGCTGTCGGGCTGCACACCCACCGAGAAGGCTGCGGGGAAAATCATCAGGCCTGCAAGGATGGCTATCAGCGTGTCGAGCAGGGCTATCTCGCCTGCCGACCGCAACAAGTGGGTGTCCTTTGCAAAATAGCTGGCGTAGGTACACAGGCAACAGGTGCCTAACGAGAGCGAGAAGAAAGCCTGCCCCAGCGCTTCGAGCATCACCGACTGGCTCACCTTCGAGAAGTCGGGCATCAGCAGGAACCTGATGCCGGCACCGCCACCGGGAAGCATGCACGAGGCGACGACAATGGCCAGCAGCAACAAGAAAAGCAACGGCATCAGCAACTTGGAGGCACGTTCAATGCCCGCCTGTACACCGCGTATAATGACAAAATGGGTAATCAGGATAAAGCCCACCGCCCAGAGACAGGGCTTCCAGGGATGAGTGGAAAAGGACTGGAAATAGCCGAGCACATAGCTGGCATCACCGTTCAGGCTGCCTGCAACCGAGGCAAACAGGTATTGCAGACACCAGCCGGCCACCACAGCATAGAAACCGAGGATGATGGTCGAGGTAAGGATGCCCAGATGACCCACGAGCTTCCACAGCCTCCTGCCCGAGATATGGCCATAGGCACGGGCTGCGTTGGCCTGTGAGTGACGGCCTATGATAAACTCGCTGACCATTCCCGGAATGCCGAGCAGCAGGATACAGGCAAAATACAGAATGATAAAAGCAGCACCACCGTTCTGACCTGTCATGAACGGAAATCGCCACACATTGCCCAGCCCTACTGCCGATCCTGCCGTTGCCAGGATGATGCCCAACTTGGTTCCAAAACTACCACGCTCCGACTGCTTCATTATTATAGAATCTTGACTGCAACATGATGGTTGAACATAAAAAAGAACTGGGCAACGTCCTCAGTTCGAGATTGTTACCCAGTCAATGTTGCGGAGGCAGGATTCGAACGTGCGACCTCCAGGTTATGAGCCTGGCGAGCTACCAACTGCTCCACTCCGCGATGTTATCAAAAACGGCTTTAACCGATTTGCGGGTGCAAAGGTACTGCTTTTTGGTGAAATATGCAAGTTTTTATCCCACTTTTTTCTTTTTTTCCATCTTTTTCGGCATTTTGCTTGGTCAAATCAAATAAAAAGCCTAATTTTGCACACGTGTATTGCAGTGTGCAATATTCAGGTCAGGATTATCAAGAAGAGAGAGATATAGAACGCATGTCAATATCTAAGACACGACAATTACTGGTCGACGTGGCCCGCCAGCTGTTCGCCAAGAACGGCTTGGAAAACACCACCATGAACGACATTGCCCAGGCGTCGGGCAAGGGTCGGCGCACGCTTTATACCTATTTCAAGTCGAAGGATGACATCTACTACGCCGTCATCGAGACCGAGCTCGAGCGTCTCTCTGACCAGCTCGACGAGGTGGCTGCCCGCAAGATCAGTCCCCACGAGAAGGTCATTGAGCTCATCTACACCCACCTGAACATGATTCGCGAGACGGTGGTGCGCAACGGCAACCTGCGTGCCGAGTTCTTCCGCAACATCTGGATGGTAGAGAAGGTACGCAAGCACTTCGACTTGGCCGAGGTGGAACTCTTCCGCAAGGTCTTTGCCGAGGGCAAGGAGGAGGGCGAGTTCGACATTGACAACGTGAACCTTGTTGCCGATATCACCCACTACTGCATCAAGGGTCTCGAGGTGCCCTACATCTACGGTCGCATAGCCCGCGGTCTAAAGGAGGAGGACACCAAGCCGCAGGTGGCCAAGTTCGTCTATGGTGCACTGGGCAAGCATGGAATCAAACAGTAACATTTATACAAACAAAAGAATTATGGGATTATTAGAAGGTAAGACGGCGCTCATCACGGGTGCCGCACGTGGAATCGGAAAAGCCATCGCATTGAAGTTCGCCGCTGAAGGTGCCAACGTGGCTTTCACCGACCTTGCCGTAAACGAAGAGACTGAACAGGAGATTGCCGCACTGGGCGTGAAAGCGAAGAGCTACGCCTCGAACGCTGCCGACTTCGCACAGACGGAGGAAGTGGTGAAGCAGGTAAAGGAAGAGTTCGGAAGCATTGACATCCTCGTCAACAACGCCGGCATCACCAAGGACGGCCTGATGCTGCGCATGACCGAGCAGCAGTGGGACGCCGTGATTGCCGTGAACCTGAAGTCGGCATTCAACTTCATCCATGCCTGCGTGCCCGTGATGATGCGCCAGCGTGGCGGCAGCATCATCAACATGGCCTCTGTGGTAGGCGTGCACGGCAATGCCGGACAGGCCAACTACGCTGCATCGAAGGCAGGACTCATAGCACTCGCCAAGTCCATCGGACAGGAAATGGGACCGAAGGGCATCCGCGCCAACGCTATCGCCCCGGGCTTCATCGACACCGCCATGACCCAGGCACTCTCCGAGGAAGTGCGCAAGGAGTGGTGCCAGAAGATTCCCCTTCGCCGCGGAGGCACCGTCGACGATATTGCCAACTGTGCCGTGTTCCTCGCCTCCGACATGTCGAGCTACATCAGCGGACAGGTCATCCAGGTCGACGGCGGCATGAACATGTAAGAAACTTATCCACCCAAAAAGCACCCGGCTATACTCGCGTACAGTCGGGTGCTTGCAGTTTCTCCCTATCCATAGTCCCTCTCTCCTGTCCATATTGTTGGACTTGTCCGCTAATTCAGTACACTACTGCTAATAAATAAAAAAGGTGTCCCCCTGTAAATACCGAATCACTACAATTTGAGAGTAATAATTTGGTTTCCTTCCATTTTATTTTGTATCTTTGCAGCCGGAACATGCAATTAACACGGTAATAGGACTATGAGGAAAGTCGTAGCTTTAGCATTCATGTTATGGGGCATTAGCCTTACTCTGATGTCGCAAAACGGACTGTTTTTCTCAGGGGACAAGCTCTCCAGCACTATCGTCACGAGTATCTGTCAGGACAAAGTGGGGTATGTATGGGTAGGAACGGAGTATGGATTGAACCGTTTTGACGGTTATACCTTCACAGTATACAAGAACAATCCTCAGGACACGACGTCGCTGATGTTTAACATGGTGAACAAAGTGTTCTGCGACAAAGATGGCAACCTTTGGATAGGCACGAACATCGGTCTGCAACGCTACGACTATCAGTCAGACCGTTTCCTGACGTATCACTATCCGACGAAGAAGCGTGGTCGTGTGAGTGATATCTGCCAGATGCCTGACGGCAGTATCATGGTGGCGACATCAGGTGCCGGACTGTACCGTGTGGCCAGCGGGTCAAACACTCTAAGTGCTGCCAAGGACTTTCAGATTGACGGCAATGACATTTTCTTCAACCACGTCTATGTAGATTCCGACGGTGCCTTCTGGAGCAGTGGCATCGATGGCTTTAGCATAAAACGACCAGGACAGCGCCCTCAGTCGTTTACTTCGTTGGCAGCGCTCGGCAAATGGGACGCTTCGCTTATCGAAGAACCTCCCACATCGTTTGTAGACATAGGTGGAAAAATACTGATGCTGACACGCAATGCGCTAATAGTCTACGACAACGGTCATATTCAGACCGACTACTTCGACCTGTCGGAAATAACGGTTCCCAACCTGCATTTCCTGACCGTTATGCGCGACCATCAGGGCAATGTTTTTATTGGCACCCGTGGCAATGGTCTGCTGTGGATACCGCGTGGATCGCACAAAGTGCAGCGCTATGTAGCCTATGTGCCAGGCATCAACATGTCGACGACCAACATTCGCACCATCATGGAAGACCGGCAGGGCAACATCTGGATTGACTGTCGCAGGAGAGGACTGCTGATGATTCCCAGCCACAAGCCGCAATTCACGACGTGGAGCTTTTCTAATCAGAAAAAAGACATCGGCAACTACGTCTCCTCGGTGTGCAAGGGTGATGGCGGCATGATCTGGTGCACCGTACAGAACGAGGGGGTGTTTGGTTTCAATGCCGAAGGCCGTCTGGTATCCAATCCCCTATCGCCCAAGGATGTAGAATTCATAGGCCGTGATCATCAGAACAAATACTATCTTGGCACGGGAAGCCATGTCTACGAGTACGACCCGTTGACCGGCCGGTCGCGCCAAATCATCGAGTTTGTTTCAGACAAGCTCAACATGATGGCCGACGACAAACACGGACACCTTTTCTTCATCGCATTTGGTAAGGGCGTGCTGCGCTACGACCAGAAGACGGAGAAGACGCAATTGTTTACACAGACAAACGACTCTACTCCCGAGGCTGGCCGTATGTGGAACGACTGGGTGATGGAAATGATTGCTGATCGTAACGGCCGAATATGGATGGCAACAACCAACGGCGTGTGTTGCTACGACGATGCCACCCACAGCTTTAAGCCCTTCGGATGGAATGTGCTGCTGGACGGCACTCGCTGCGAGTCCCTGTGCGAAACGAAACAGGGCGACATGCTCATTGGCACGATGGAGGGTATCTATGCATGGAAAAGAAGTACGGGAGCCTTGGAATTGCTCCCCAATTCACAACCATTGAAAGGAATTAACATCGCCCATATTGTTCAGGATCAAGACGGCGACATCTGGTGTTCAACGTCAAATGGCATCTGGCACTACCGGGTGTCTGACCAGAAATGGATTAGCCATATCAGCGGTTCCGGGCTGACTGCAAAAGAATACGTAGCCCAGGCCGGACTCTACACCGCCGAGGACAACACTATCTATTTCCCTACCAGCGACGGTATCACCACCTTCACGCCACAGCAGGTACGCGACGTAGCCACGGAGCTGGGCGAAATAAAACTCACCAACATGTCATGGGGCGGTCAGCAAGTAAGCACCTTTGCCGAGGACGACCATTTCACGTTGCCATATACTGATCATGTCATCTCGCTGCAGTTCTCGCTGATGAACTTCCTCGACGCTGCCAATACCGTGTTTGAATATCGTATGGACAGCAATGGCGAGTGGATGCGCAACAGCGAGGGACAGAATACGGTCAGCTTCACCCGTCTGCCCAGTGGTGAATATCATTTAGAGGTTCGTGCCATTGTCGGTGGCATCGTCTCGCCGTCGCGCACGTTTGTTCTCACCATTGCAGCACCCTGGTATCGCAGCCCTATAGCCTACATGATTTACATCTTAGGGCTCATAGGACTAACAGGACTTTTAGGAACATTGTGGCGACGTCATTTACGTCAGCAACTGGACGAGGAAAAGATGAAGTTCCTTATCAATGCCACCCACGACATCCGCTCGCCGCTAACCCTTATCCTGTCGCCCATTGACAAATTGAAAAATGAGAAAATTGAAGAATTGAAGTCGATAGAAGAACTTCATTCCTTCAACTCTTCCATTCTTCAACCTTCAATAAAAGTGATTGACAGCAACGCCCACCGCATCATGGACCTGGTCAACCAAATTCTCGACATCCGCAAGATCGACAAGCAGCAGATGCGCCTACAATGCCGTGAGACCAACATGGTGGATTTTGTAACCGACATCTGCAGTTTCTTCGAGTTCAATGCCCAAGAACGCAACATCACTTTCACGTTCAATGGTCATAACATTGAGAGCCTTAGGACTCGTCCTGATGGCCAAGACGCGACAGACAAAGCCTTGCCCACACCCGTAACTGCATGGATAGACCGAACACAGTTTGACAAGGTAGTGTCGAACCTACTCTCCAACGCCTTCAAATACAGTTTCGACCAAGGAAACATCGATGTTTCGATAACCACTGGCTATGACGACAAGGCACGCGAACCACTGAAGGACTATGTAGAGCTGACAGTTACCGACAACGGATCAGGCATGCGCGACGACACCCTGAAACATCTTTTTGACCGATTCTATCAAGGCAAAAGCGCCAAGTCATCGCATGTTGAGGGCACAGGTATCGGCCTGAACCTCTGCAAGATGATTGTCGAAATGCACCACGGCACTATCCATGCACGTAACCGGGCAGATGGTCATCAGGGGAGCGTCTTTACCGTGCGCATACCACAAGGTTGTGCCCATCTCTCAAAAGAAGAGATTGACAACAATGCCGAAACGTCAGGTGCCATCAAACTCAGCAATCCGAAAAAGACAAACTCCAACCAGCGCCTGTTATTGGTCGACGACGATGAAGAACTCGCACGCTACATCGGTCAGGAACTGTCGCCCTACTATCACATCACGATCTGTTGCAATGGCAAGGACGCACTGAAAGAGCTTCTATCCAAACAGACAGAGGACAAAGGCGAGCAAGCATATAACATCGTCATCAGCGACGTCATGATGCCCGAGATGGACGGATTCACACTGCTCCGGCTCATCAAGACCAACACCAACATTAGCCACATCCCTGTCATCATGCTCACATCGAAGACCGACGTGGGCAACAGGTTGGAGGGACTCGAAAAAGGTGCCGATGCCTATCTCACAAAACCCTTCAATCTCACAGAGCTACATCTCACCATCGACAACCTCATAGCCAAGTATTTGCTTTTGAAGGGCAAGTACTCAGGGGCACAACATCCTAAACAATACATTGAGGATATCGAGGTGAAAAGCAATGATGAGATGCTATTAGAACGTATTATGAAGTGTATCAACGACCATTTTAGCGACGAAACGCTCGATTCCAACCTCATTTGCAAGGAAGCCTGCATCAGCCGCTCACATCTTCATCGGAAGATGAAAGAACTAACGGGACTGCCTATCAGCGACTTTATTCAGAATCTACGGTTAGAGCAGGCAGCACGACTGCTTGTAGAGCAAAAGCAAAACATCACACAGGTGGCCTATTCAGTGGGATACTCATATACCAGCACATTCTCCACCGCATTCAAGAAGCATTTCGGAGTATCGCCAACAGAATACATCAAGCAACACCAACAATAGTCGCTCCACATACACATGCCTAGATCAGCGGACCCGCAAAAATGCAGGTCCGCTTTTTTATTTGCCTGTCTTGTTTTCGGCTTGTTTTGTCTCATTCATCCCGAAAAAAAGACTATGGGACATATTAAGAAAAGAACATGTTCGTAAAACCGTAATTTTGCAAAAGCATTTCGAGAAAGACAGACAATATTGGGGACTATCGCGCGTTCCATACAATATAAAGGGTATGGAATATCGCCATGGAAAAGTAGTCTATATCAACATGAAATAAAAACAACTCTACCTGATGAAGAAATTATACTTGTTACTACTTTCGGTCACCGTGGCCATGATGGCTATGGCACAGAGCGAACCCTTCTGTATTGCCAAGGACGGCAAGACAGCTACCATTGTAGTAGACGAACAGGACTGGAAGGGCGTGATACGCGCTGCCAACGACCTCAGCGACGATGTGCGCAAGGTGACGGGAACGGCGAGCACGGTGGTCAGCGATTTTGCCACTGACAAGGGGCTAATCCTCATCGGCACCATCGGCAAGAGCCGTATCGTCGACAGGCTTATCAAACAGAAGAAGCTCGATGTCAAGAGGATTAAAGGTCACTGGGAGGGCTACGTCATTGATTTGGTGGATGGCAATCTTGTCGTTGCCGGCAACGACAGGCGCGGTACCATCTTTGGCATCTATGAGGTCTCACGCCAGATAGGCGTCTCGCCCTGGTATTGGATGGCCGATGCACCTGTGGCTCACAGGGAAGAACTGTATTTCGATGACTATCAGGCACAATGGCCTGCAGTGAAGTATCGCGGCATATTTATTAATGACGAGTGGCCCTCGTTTGGCACGTGGTGTCAGAAGCACTTTGGGGGTGTGAACTCCAAGGCCTACGAGAAGATCTTCGAGTTGCTGCTACGTCTGAAGGCGAATTACTTCTGGCCCGCCATGTGGGCAACGGCCTTCAACGAGGACGACCCCGAGTCGCCCCGGCTGGCTGACGAGATGGGTATCGTCATGGGCACTTCGCACCATGAGCCGATGATGCGTTCGCACCGCGAATACCTGAAGCGGAAGGACGAGGTTGGCCCTTGGGACTATGCCACGAACAAGGAACGCGTAGATCAGTTCTTCCGTGAGGGCATGGAGCGCAACAAGGCGTACGATAACCTCGTGACTATCGGCATGCGTGGCGACGGTGACGTGGCGATGGGTAAGGGCGACGATCAAGAGAACATGCAGACGCTGAAGAACGTCATCGACGGACAGCGCAAGATTATCAAGGACATCTACGGACGCGAGGATGCCGTTCCCCAGCTCTGGGCTATCTTCACCGAGGTGCAGCGTTACTATGATGCGGGCTTCACCGTGCCTGACGACGTCACCCTGCTGTTCTGCGACAATAACTGGGGCTACATCCGCCGTAAGGGAACCGAAGCAGAGCGCAAGCGCAAGGGTGGACTAGGTCTCTATTACCATATCGACATGAACGGTGGTCCTTGGAACGACCGTTGGGTGAACACTACTACCGTGCCGAAACTGCGCGAACAGCTAAACCAAGCCTACCAGAGCGGCATTGACCACATCTGGATTATCAACGTGGGCGACCTGAAACCCAAGGAGATGCCCATCTCGTTCATCATGGACTATGCGTGGAATCCAAAGCGTGTTGCACCAAGACAGGAAGAAGAGTGGTTGAGAGTATGGACGCATTCCGTGTTCGGTGGTCTGCCCTACAAAATCACCAACGAGTGTGCTGACATCATCGCCCAATACTCGCGATTCAACCTCGTGCGTAAGCCCGAGGTGCAGGTGCCCGGCCTCTTCAACTATGAGGAGATGCTCGATCTGAACAACCAATGGCAGAGGATTGTGTTGCGCTGTGAGGCTTTGAAGGAACAGATTCCCGCCGAGGCTCAGGATGCTTTCTATCAGCTGGTCTACTACCCCGCTGTTGCCAGTGCCGGTGTGGCGATGATATATAATGCAGCCACCATGGGCGACTATATGACCGTTGAAGCACTGATGAAGAAAGACCAGCGTCTCACCGACTATTACAACAAGGTGATGGCTGGCGGTAAGTGGGATGGCATGATGCTCGACAACCACATCGGCTACACCAAGTGGAGTATTCCCGACAAGAACACCAATCCGTTGGATCTTGGCTTCAAGGTCGACCACAACCTCCTTAGTGTCTCAAAGGAAACTAAGGAGTACACTCTCGGTGCCAATGAATGCACAAATGACTACGAGGATGAGGGCTGGGTATTCTTACTAAATCTTGGTCGCTACGAAGGCTGTATGGGTGCTGCCGACGTCATGAAGAGTTATCCCAATGGCGACGGTCCTATGCTGGAGTACAATATCGACCTCTCCCCTACCGACGGCAAGGGCACCGTGGCCATCGGCATCCTGCCTACTCAGGATGTCTATCCTGCCCGTGGCCTGCGTCTTGGCGTACAGATTGATGACCAGCCCATGCAGAATATTGATGCCCGTCAAGGACTGCATGACGAGTTCGGTGAATACACGCCTAAGAACCTTGCGCAGTCGAAGAAGCTAAAGCCCCTGCCTCCTCATAACAACTTGCTGCTCAGCGGATGGAAGGATGGGCATCGGATGCTCCGTCGCGACGAGGTTTTTGATAATATCCGCTGGTTAGAGGTCAACTTCGACCATATCACTCCGGGCAAGCATAAGCTGAAGCTTATCATGATAGACCCAGAGATTGTGGTGGAAACAATCGTCGTCAACCCTGACAACAACCGCTACAGCTATTTTGGTAATAACCGTTGATAATGACAAACATAAATATATGATGATGAAAAACCTATGGAAAGCCATCTTCGTGGCAGGGCTGCTCTGCTCGAACGATATACCGGCTATAGCACAGACGGCAGCAACGGTACGCTTTGACGCACAAAGCACCCACCAGCGCATCACCGGTTTCGGCGGCTTTGTATGTTCGCCACAATTCCAGTACAATCACATGTCCACCAGCGACATCAAAAAGGTGTGGGGACCGACCAGCACCGTGGGGTGTAACATCATGCGCCTCTACCTGCCCATTGGCAAGAACAGTTGGAGCCAGTCGCTGGCTACTGCCAAAACTGCCAAGCAGTTGGGACTCATCGTCTTCGCCTCGCCGTGGGGACAGCCTGCCGAGTGGAAGACCAACAATTCTATTGATGCCAAAACCGATGACGGCGTCGAGGGTCACCTGAAAAGGGATAACTGGGCCGACTATGCGCAGTATCTGGAGGAATATGTGCAGTATCTGCGAAAAAACGGAGTGGAGCTTGATGCCATCTCCATACAGAACGAGCCTGACTGGCCTTGCACATACGCTGGATGCCTATGGACAACTTCGGAAATGTCAGAGTTTGTGAAGACCTATGGCAGTCAGATCAGTTGTAAGGTCATAGCACCAGAGACCGTCGGCGTCAGCGATTCCTACGCCAATGCACTCAACAAGACCGATGTGCTTGAAGGCTTCGATATCTACGGCGGTCACCAGTACGGTGGCTTGCAGTCGGCCTACAAGAACCTGGGACAGAAAGGCAAGGAGCTCTGGATGACGGAATATCTCATCAACTGGAACGAGAACCAGACAACAAGCCGCAACTTCGACTTCACGAAGGACTTCTTCAACTTCTTCACAGCCATCAACACCTGTATGCTGGGCGACTTCAATGCCTGGATTCACTATGCCGCCAAGCGCTTCTACGGCATGTTAGGTGACGGACAGAACGGAACCTCAAACGGTACCGTCACCAAGCGCGGCTACATCATGGCCCACTTTGCCAAGTTCGTTACGGGCATGACGCGCATCGACGCCACCTTCGGCGGCGGTCTTGAAGGATCGGCCTATCTCTCGGAGACGGGAGACACGCTGGTGGCCGTGATGGCCAATGCCTCAGACAACTCTATCGCCCTGACCGTAGACCTGCCCTTCTATACCCAGCAGGGAGAGCAGCGCACAACGGCTAAGAGCCAGAGCTTCAAATTGACACAGCTGACACCAGAGACCGAGACCTGCCGACCCGTGGTGACCGTCGCAGCACAGAGCGTGGTGACGGTGCTCTTTGTCAAGTCGCGCGACCGCCAGCCTTCGAACATGACGGGCAGCGTCAGCTATTTCGACCGCAAGCGCATCGACGACCTGACAACAACGAAGACCAACTTCGGCACTACCTACAAACTGAGCGGAAAGACGAAGACCTTCAACCATAGCAACCCGCTCATCAGCAGTCGCACCAATGCCAACTACGGCTATGTGAAGCTGGACGAGGGAATGGCACGCCTGGTGTTCGAGGTGAAGACTCTGACTTCGAACATGAACTACTCGTCGGCACTGACCACTCTGACCTACGTCAACAGCCAGGGAGAGGTGGCCACGCATAACTACGGCGACATGGAGTTCCCCGTCCACGAGAACTTCCAATGGACGTTCGACCTCTCGACAGCCACGCTGACCGACGGATGCATAGGTCTCATCTCACTGACAAACAACAACTGGTCGTCGAACCTGCAGTTCACCTTCGGCGATGTATACCTGACTGATGGCAGCAACAGCCTCTATGCCGGAATACTGGGTGGCGACTATGTGGCCGACGACAGCTACGTGCTTGACTTCTCGACAGACCCCGCCTGCACCAGCATCGATATGACGGCTGTCACCGGACTGCCTGCCACCTTGCCCTGGTTAGAGGGCAGCAACCGAGTGGTCTACGTGCCTGACAACAGCGAACTGTCGGGAACAAATGTGGTCAAGAACGGTGTCTGTGCCTCGCTGGTAATTGACGAACGCTTCGGGCCCTTCCGGCCTGCCTACACTTTAACCGCTACCCAGGCATCCTACACCTGTGTTGTCAATGGTCAGCACATCGTGCAACTTCCCTTCCAAGCCGTAGTGTCTGAGGGCGTTAATGTCTATACGCTGACAGACGACCTCATACCTGTACCGGTCACCATTGTTCCTGCCAATCAGCCTCTGCTGGTCGAGGGAGAAGGTGTAGTGACGTTCATCGGTGCGGGCGAGGTAAGCTACTCGCCCTGCCCATTGTCCGACGATATTCTGCCCTTAGCAACACCAACGGGCATTCAGAGCATACCAAACATATTCTCAGGCAACGCGCCCGTCTACAATCTCCAAGGACAGCGCATAAGCTCCTTGCAGAAAGGATTACAGATAGTAAATGGACAAAAGGTCTATGTAAAGTAAAAAAGAAGAGGGAACACTCAAAATCGGTGTTCCCTCTTCTTTTTGCTGAGCCTCTTGTCGGATTCGAACCAACGACCCCGAGATTACAAATCACGTGCTCTGGCCAACTGAGCTAAAGAGGCGGGTGGGCAAGCGGTCTGTATCGCGCCGCTACAACCAAGTACCTTTGCTACGTTCCCGTCCTGGAGGATTCCGAGGGAGCTGGCCGTACAGGACTTGCCCGTTTTCTTTGAAAACACGCGAGTGTCTACTGCGTTCGGCAGAAAGCGAACTTCCTGCGCTCACTGGCAACGACACTTGCCCGTTTTCTTAAAGCGGGTGCAAAGGTACAAATAAAATCGTGAACCACCGAACGATGGGGCTCGATTTTTCTTTCTTTTAACTAATTTTCAAGATTGACGCCAAAGATGCGCCTCACGTTATCATTGGTACGACAGGCCACCTCTTGCAGCGTAACTCCGTAACATTCAGCCAGTTTACTTGCCACGTTGAACACGTATGCAGACTCGTTGCGCTGTCCGCGCATAGGTACAGGTGCCATATAGGGTGCGTCGGTTTCGAGCACGATACGGTCGAGGGGTACGGCTGAAGCGAGCGTAGCGGGAAGGTTTGACTTCTTGAACGTGAGCACGCCACCGATGCCGAGCTCGAAACGGTCGAACTGAAGCAGTTCGGTGGCTTCAATCTCGTTGCCGGTAAAGCAGTGGAACACGCCACCAGGCAAATCCTTCTCATAGTGGCGAAGCAACCGCACCATCTCGTTCTGTGCCTTGCGACAATGGATCATCAGTGGCAGGCGGGTCTCCACGCTCCATTGCACCTGTTCTTCGAAGGCAGCCAACTGCTCATTCTCGAACTCCCGGCTCCAGTAATAGTCGAGTCCCACCTCGCCAATGGCGATGAAAGGAGTAGGCTGAGAGGCATGCAGCTGCTGACTGAGTTGAACGAGCACCTCTTTGTAGTCGGCCCTCACCTCCTCGGGATGTAGTCCGAGCATAGGATATAGATAGCCGGGATGCTGCTGGCTGAGAGCGAGGACACGCTGGGTGGACGGCAGGTCGATGGCGGGGAGGAAGACGGCAGCGATGCCGGCCTCACGGGCACGTTCTATGACTGTCTCGCGGTCCTGATCGTATTCAGAACCGTCGAGATGGGCATGAGTGTCAATAAGCATGGGGAGTTAGGGGGAGTTAGGAGGAGTGGTCAGGATTCGCGTTTCATCATTTCGGCCGTGTACTGGCGCAGGTATTGCTTACGCTCATCGCTCACGCTGACCTGATCGAGATAGAGAAGGGCCTCGTCGAAATAGGAATTGATTTTCTGTTCGCACAGCTGGCGGATGCCAATGGCATCGTAGAGGCTCGTCACGGCTGCAATCTTCTCCTGACGGTCGAAATCGCGTGCATTAATCCAACGCATCAGCTCGCTGCGCTGTTCGGCATTGGCACGGTTGATGGCATTGATGAGCATGTAGGTTTTCTTGTTCGAGGTGATGTCGCCACCGATGGCCTTACCGAAGACTGCGGGGTCGCCATAGACGTCGAGCAGGTCGTCCTGCAACTGGAAGGCCAGTCCTACCTTTTCACCGAACTTATACAGCAGGCGGGCATCCTCGTCGGAGGCATCGGCCAGGATGGCACCCATCTTCAGCGCACAGGCAAGGAGTACGCTGGTCTTCAGCCGGATCATCTCGATATATTCGTCTTCGGTCACGTCGTTGCGCATCTCAAAGTCCATATCATACTGCTGACCTTCGCCTATCTCGAGGGCTGTCTCGGTAAACAGTTGCATCACGGCAGGCAGGTGGCGGGCATCGCACTGAGCCATACGCTGATAGGCCAGCACGAGCATCGAGTCGCCCGAAAGGATGGCCGTGTTGGCATCCCAGCGACGGTGAACGGTCTGATGACCCCGTCGCAGGTCGGCCTGATCCATGAGGTCGTCGTGCAGCAGGGTGTAGTTATGATAGGTCTCAAGGCCAAGTGCCTGCATCATGATGCGTTCAGGATCTTCGCGAAACAGGTTGTAGCCTAAGAGCATAAGCACGGGACGGATGCGCTTGCCACCGAGTGAGAGTACGTAACTGATGGGCTCGTAGAGCGAGGACGGACGACGGTCGTAGGGAAGAGCGTCGAGCGCGTCGTTGACTTTTTTGAGGATTTCGTCTGAGGGGAACATTTTTTTAGAAGTTAGGGGAAGTTAGGGGACAAATGAGAGTAATCATAGACGGAAGACAATGGGGATACAGACTTTCGTGCGACAGGGCTGGTTGTTCTCGATGCCAGGCGTCCAGCGGGGCATCATGCTGAGCACACGCAAGGCTTCACGGTCGCAGTCGGAATGAAGCGATTTCACAACCTTCACATCGGTTACGCTGCCGTCTTTGTTGACAATGAACTCTGCCACCACCCTACCCTGCACATTTAGTCGCTGAGCAGCAGGCGGGTACTTCAGGTTGCGCGTGAGCCACTTGATGAACTCCATCGGACCACCGGGAAACTGGGGCATATCCTCGACAATACGCGTAGCCAGCTCTTCCTGCTCGTCTTTCTTCTGAAGGTCGTCCTGATCGTCTTCGGTCTCGTTCATGTCGCTGTCGAGGTCAGTCTCAACAGGCTCCTCGGGGTGACGTAGCTCTTGCTGAACGTCGTTCTCGACAATCTTCAGCTTCACCGTAGGCTCAGGCTCGGCCTTCGGAGCCAGCGCCAGTTCGTTCTCGGGGCGCATGAGCGGCGACAGCTCCGGATCGCTGGCAAACTGTTCCAACAAATCGGGGTCGTCGAGGGGATCGTCAGGGCTTACCGTGTATTCAAAAGCCACGAAGAGGCACGCCAGCACCAACACGAATCCCAAAAGGAATCCCTGCGGGCGCAAATGTTCCAAATCGGCCTTTGAACTCTTCTTGATTTCCATAATAAAAAGGCTGAAGTTCCGTTATAATAACGTAAACTGACTGCAAAAGTAGGAAATAAATCACAAATCGCGACCGACAATTCACAATAAATGTGTATCTTTGCACAAAAATTTAGAAGATTTAAATGAATAGAGTTGTTTTGACCGTTCTTGCCTTTTCGTTTGCCCTGCTGACAACAGCGCAGGAAAGCCAGACCGTGTTCAACTTTCTGCGCTTGCCGGTGAGTGCCCACGTGGCAGCTCTCGGTGGCGATAATATCACTATTCAGGAAGACGACGCGACACTCGTTTTCCATAACCCCGCTTTGGTCAACAATGTAGCAGACAAGACACTGAACCTGAACATGATGACCTATATGGAAGGCTCGGTGACCGCCAGTGCGTCTTTTCTGCGCGCAGCGGGTGAGAGAGGTACTTGGGGCGTGAGCGGAAGGTTCATCAACTACGGTGAGATGAAAGAGATGAACACCGTGGGCGAGCAGACGGGTACGTTCAATGCCAAGGACATCGCGCTGGGCGGCACGTTTGCATACGCTCTGTCTGATCATTTCTCAGGCGGTATCACCGGTAAGCTCACCGGTTCATACATCGGACAATACAACTCACTGGCAGCCTGTGTCGACCTGGGCCTGAACTACTACCATGCGGAAACAGAATGGAGCGTCTCGGCCGTAGCTCGTAACCTGGGCGGACAACTCACGGCATACGAGGATGACTTTGAGCGCATGCCGCTCGACCTGCAGCTCGGTGTCACGAAGCGGCTTGTAGGGTCGCCACTGCGATTCTCGGCCACGCTGGTACGACTGAACGACTGGCAGTATGGCATAGGCAAGCACTTGGTGCTGGGTGCCGATCTCCTGTTGGGCCAGCAGTTCTACTTAGCCGCAGGCTACAATGCCCTGCGCGCCACCGAGATGAAGATCAGTAGCGGCGATGAGGGCGAAAGCTCACACGGAGCCGCCCTGTCGTTTGGCGGAGGCATCACTTTAGAGCGCTTCAAGCTCCATGTGGCCTATGCAAAATACCACGTCAGCTCGACCTCGCTGCTCGTAAATATCAGTTATTCACTATGAAGAAAATCACAATTGCCATTGACGGCCACTCATCGTGTGGAAAGAGCACTATGGCCAAAGACCTGGCCCGCAAAGTGGGCTATATCTATGTGGACACAGGTGCCATGTACCGCAGTGTCACACTCTATGCCCTGCAGCATGGGCTGATAGCTGCCGACGGAAGCATCCAGACCGAAGAGCTGGAACGGCAGATGCCGCTCATACACATCACCTTCCAGCTGAACGAGGAGACTGGACGCCCCGACACCTATTTAAATAATGTGTGTGTGGAGAAGGAAATCCGTACTATCGAGGTGTCGAACCATGTGAGTCCCATCGCTGCCCTACCCTTTGTGCGCACCGCTATGGTGGCCCAGCAACAGCAGATGGGCAAGGGAGGCGGCGTAGTAATGGACGGTCGCGATATCGGGACCACAGTATTTCCCGATGCTGAGCTGAAGATTTTTGTCACAGCCTCGGCCCAGGTGCGTGCCCAGCGCCGCTATGACGAGCTGCTGCAGAAAGGCATGCCCGCCGACTTTGATGAAATACTGAAGAATGTAGAAGAGCGCGACTATATCGACTCGCACCGCGAGGTGTCACCGCTGCGCAAGGCCGACGACGCGCTGGAGCTGGACAACAGCCACATGACCATTCCCGAACAGAACGAATGGCTCATGGCTCGCTTCCTTGAGCGCACGGCGTGAAATACTTACGCACGTCGTCCTGCAGTCGGCGGAAAGGCTCCGACAGCATATAGCCCGTATTTTTCTTGAGCATCGTCTTGATGTCCTGCCGCGAGTTCTCGTAGCAGGACATTTCATTGCGCTTCTGCGTATGGTGGGCCTGCGCATGATAAATCTCGTTCTGCCGTTCCTGCTGCAGAATACGGCAGACCTTTGCCAGTATGGGGGCAACGATCGTGTCGAACAGATGATGCCCCTGTATATATAAATAGGTGGTCTGCGGGGTGACGCCTAAAGCTTTTATCTCGTCTTTCAACTTCAGGAATGCCTCTTTGTTGTTAGGGTACTTTCGCTGCAGCTCGCGCACTTTGGTCTGCACCTTGCGCCGCACTTTCTGTAGCGAAGCCTCTGGCTCCTGCACGCTGAAGCCTCCCGGGTCGGTGATGCGGTTGAAGTCAGTGAGCGTGAAATGGGGATAGTTGCCTGTGCGATAGGCCCAGACCGACCATACGAAGAGTGGGAAGATAATCTCGGAGAACTGCCGGAAATAATCACCGAAGTCGAAGATACGGTGGTCGTTCAGCGTTACCGCCACACAGACATCGTGCAGCGACGGGGCATAGCACTGGTAGTTCTCTATGGCGTAGACATAGGTATGGAACACGTAGGGGCTCTCCAATATCTGCTTCGACGTGTGGGTGCAGCCCTGTAACAGATAGTCGTAGTCGGCATCGACACAGGCAATCATGCTATCGCCAAGTTGCGAAGTGAAGTTCATCAGTACCGACTTCTTGCCTCGCGTCAGGTTGAGCTTTGAGGGCAGCATCACTTCGAAGTAACGATGCTCGTCTTCAAACTGGCTGAGTACCGTGCGCCAGAAATAGATGTCGTCGTAGCTCTCGACGTAGGCCACAATCCTGCGTCGCTGCTGCTTCGGTCTCATGGCGTTGGCCGCCTGGAAGTACCGGCTGTTGATGTATCCACTTAGGCCTTTTGATCCCCCTAAGTTAGGGGGGGTAGGGTCTGAACGATGGCTATTTTTATTATTACTCATAGGCAGTAAGGAGTCTGTGCATGTTCAGACCCCCACCCCCCTAATTTAGGGGGCTTATGTTGTAATGTCTGTCACCTCGGTCACTGCATCTGTCCATCCGTCCATGATGACGGCGGGCGAGTGGGTAGTCATAATCACTTGCACGTTCGGGTTCAGCTCCAGCACCAAGTCGATGAGCCGCTTCTGCCACTCAATGTGTAGGCTCACCTCTGGCTCGTCCATAAAGAGCACATAGGGCTGGTCGTCCTCCACAAGCACCGTCAGCAGGATAATCAGCAACTGCTTCTCGCCGCTACTGAGCTGGTATGGCAGCAGCACCTCTCCAATCTGTGTGAAGCGTATCTCGTTCTCGGTTCGGATGATGTGCTTGCCCGTATCGGCAAACAACTCGTCGACCATGTCCTGGAAACGTTTCTTCTTCTGCGACAACTGTTGTGCAGCCTCAGCGTTGCCCTCTTGCAGCTCGGCGATGATGCGATTGCCTATGTTCACTTGGTAATCAAGATACTTACGTTGCAGGTTGTAGAGCTGGATGTCGAGCAGTGAACCACCCCCCACACCGGCCAATGCCGAGAGTGCCTGCCGTATGAAGCCTTCGCCCTCACTGAGTGTCTGCTGGAGATTGCTGTCCAACGAACGTATCATGTCGTAACGAATCCACTTCGCATCCTCTGGCACCACATTGAGTCTGACGCCTTTTAGCATGTGAGAGGGAAACTCGCCGCCTGCGGCCAGTCCACGCACCACCTTATTTAATATAGTGCTCTTGCCCACGCCGTTGATGCCGCTCAGGATATTCACCCGTGGGTTCAATTCCCACACAATGTGTTTCTTCCCGCTCCAAAGCGAGTCGATCTCAATTCTTGAAATATAGTCAGCAAATTTTTGCATTACATCGGTATTTTTCGGCAAATATAGTATTTTTTTTCCTTCAAAGCAAATATATTCCTGTTTTTATTTGCTGTTTTGAAGAAAAAGAAGTACATTTGTTCGCGCAATCTAACTATTATTCACTAAATTTAAAACAAGAAAATGAAAAAGTATTTCTATCTTTGTCTCATCGCATTAGGATGCATGTTGACTTTCAGTGCCTGTGGCAGTGACGATGACCCCACTCTTGAGGACATAGAGCGTGCTGCCGAGCAGGGTGATGCCGATATCGATGCCACATTAAAAGATAATGGCAACGAGCTCGTCATCTTCTACACGTCGAAATTAGGTTCCTACACAGCAACGGCTAAGGGCGTTTACACTTTCGACGGTTCGTCGGACGATGCACAGTGCATTAGGGCCATCTTGACTGAGACCTATCCCAGTGCTGAGATTGCAAAAGCCGTGTTCGACCAGGAAGACGAAGAGGATAAGATTAACGGAACCGTCAAGCTTAACGGCAAACAGGTTATCATAGATTTTACTGATGACTTCAAAGGCATGTCCAAGTACGA
The DNA here is from genome assembly GCA_017554385.1 of Prevotella sp. GTDB lineage: Bacteria > Bacteroidota > Bacteroidia > Bacteroidales > Bacteroidaceae > Prevotella. Next base: position 62,133 of record JAFZIL010000065.1, read on the forward strand.
GATCAAGATGATTCTTGAAGAAGAAATCAAGTATCTCCAGGAAGAAATGAAACATTAAGCCTACGGCAGACATAAATGAAAGAGGCGCGGGGAATCAGTTCTCCGCGCCTCTCTCGTTATTATTTCCAAGGTGCCATTGTCTCGCCTGCCGCGCTGAAATCAACAAGTGTTAGGTCGAAAATCAACGTGCTATAGGCAGGTATGCCCGTCTTCGGCGTACTGCCATAGGCTAACTGATGAGGGATGTAAACACGCCAACGGTCACCACGATGCATGTGCTGGAGGGCTGTTGAGAAGCCAGCAACCGTATTCGAGGTAAGCAGTTTCACGGTTGAGGCAGTAGCGATATTGTAGTCATTATACATAGTGGTATCGAAGATATACCCCTCGGGATAAGTGGTCGTGGGCAGGATGCGCCCTTCATAGCTCACGCGTACCGAGTCGGTAAACTTCGGACTCTCTGTCTGCACTGCACTCTGCACGAGTATTTTGGCATAGATGTAGTCGGTAAGCAGGCCCTCAGTGGTCTGGTCGAGCGAGAAACTCTTCAGACGCAGCCAGGTACCACTACCTCTCGTTAGCGAGTCTTGCAGCGTGGCGAAGAACGTCTCGTTCCTCTCCTGCCAATTCACATACTCATCCTCTGTGGCATCCTCCTCGCTACATGAAATGAAGAGTGAAGAGTGAAGAGTGAAGAATGCTGCGCACAGCAGTATTCTCCACGTCAAGGCCTCTCTCTTCTTCCTCATTTTATATAAAGCGGTAGCAAATTCTTCACTCTTCATTCTTCACTCTTCACTTTTAGAGCTTCTTCAGCAGGCTGGTGATGCTCACCTTGTCCTCGATGATGCTGTTCAGATCCTCGATCTTCACACGCTCCTGCTCCATGGTGTCGCGGAAACGCAGGGTGACGCAACCGTCCTGAAGTGTATCGTGGTCTACGGTAACGCAGTAAGGCGTACCGATAGCATCCTGACGACGATAGCGCTTACCGATGGAGTCCTTCTCGTCGTACTGGCAGGTGAAGTGGTACTTCAGGTCGTCGATAATCTCGCGGGCCTTCTCGGGCAGTCCGTCCTTCTTCACCAACGGCAGCACGGCCAGTTTGATGGGAGCGAGGGCTGCAGGCAACTTCAGTACCACGCGGGTCTCGCCGTTCTCGAGTTTCTCCTCCTCAAAAGCGTGACACATGATAGAAAGGAACATACGGTCAACACCGATACTGGTCTCAATGACAAACGGCGTGTAGCTCTCGTTCGTGGCGGGATCGAAGTACTTGATGCTCTTGCCGCTGTACTTCTCGTGCTGCGACAGGTCGAAGTTGGTACGCGAGTGGATACCCTCCACCTCCTTAAAGCCGAACGGCATGTGGAACTCGATGTCGGTGGCAGCGTTGGCATAGTGGGCCAGCTTGTCGTGGTCGTGGAAACGGTAGTTCTCAGCACCGAAGCCCAAGTTCTGGTGCCACTTCATGCGGGTTTCCTTCCACTTGGCAAACCACTCCAGCTCGGTGCCGGGCTTCACGAAGAACTGCATCTCCATCTGCTCGAACTCCCTCATGCGGAAGATAAACTGACGGGCAACGATCTCGTTGCGGAAAGCCTTACCAATCTGTGCAATGCCGAAGGGAATCTTCATGCGACCCGTCTTCTGCACATTCAAGTAATTAACAAAAATACCCTGTGCGGTTTCAGGACGCAGGTAGATCTTCATCGAGCCGTCGGCAGTAGAACCCATCTCGGTCGAGAACATCAGGTTGAACTGGCGCACGTCAGTCCAGTTCTTCGTGCCGCTGATGGGGCAGACAATCTCCTCGTCGAGGATAATCTGGCGCAGCTCCTCCAAATCGGGTCCTTGCATGGCAGCAGCATAGCGGGCATGCAGGGCGTCGCGCTTCTCCTTAATCTCTAAGACACGGGGCGAGGTGGCCAGATACTGCTCCTCGTTGAAAGCCTCCTTAAAGCGCTTGCGAGCCTTCTCAACTTCCTTCTGGATCTTATCGTCGTACTTGGCAATCTGGTCCTCGATGAGCACATCGGCACGATAGCGCTTCTTCGAGTCGCGGTTGTCGATGAGGGGGTCGTTGAAAGCATCTACGTGGCCTGAGGCCTTCCAGATGGTGGGGTGCATGAAGATGGCCGAGTCGATACCCACGATGTTCTCGTGCAGCATCGTCATTGCCTTCCACCAGTACTGCTTGATATTGTTCTTTAACTCAACACCCATCTGACCGTAGTCATAGACAGCGCCCAGACCGTCGTAAATCTCACTCGAAGGGAACACGTAACCGTATTCCTTGCAGTGACTCACGATTTTCTTAAATACATCTTCTTGTGCCATTGATTTATTTACGATTTACAATTTACAATTTACAATTTATTGGGCCATTGGGCCATTGCAACTTTGAAATGCGGCTGCAAAGGTACGTAATTAATACGAATTACGAATGGCGTATTACGAATTATTCACATACATTAAAAGATGACAATGCCGCCATTGGGCTGCAGTGTAATTTTCGCATTGCCCCTCTTGTCGAGCTTCAGCGGGAGAGTCTGCACGCCTGTTACGCGTCCCTTCTTGTCGGCCTGGTCGACCAACTGGTTTGTGAGGTTGAAGGAAGCAAGGTTGAGGGTCAGCGTCAGCGGCTCCTTCAGGGCGTTCAGTCCTGCCACGTACCACTGCTTCCCGTCGTTGCGAGCGAGTATGACATACTTGCCGGGATAGCCGTCGAGGAAACGGGTCTCAGTCCATGTGGTAGGGATGCGCTTGAGGAAGTCAAGTTCTACCTGTGGCAACTCGTCGAGATTGTTGGGCTGTATGGCGATGCACTGCACGGCGCTCTGGTTGGTGAAGGCCGAGGCAATCTCGAACACGTCGGTAGTCTTACGGGTGTGACGGCTCTTGTTGTCTTTCGAGAGATATTTGTTCATAATGACGCCGCCCCAGTCCATCGTGCCTACGGCATTGCGGCAGAAGGGGTGCAGCGTCAGCTCGAAAGGTTCCTGTATGGCAGCATGCTCACCGAAGAAAACGTTCTCCGAGGCGAGCACAGCCTCCGAGGCCACATAGTTGGGATACATGCGCTCCCATCCGCGCGGGATGGTGCAGCCGTGGAAGATGCACTTGATGCCGTAGAGATTGGCGTCGTAGAGAATGTCCTCGTAGAGCTTCATCGTCTCCTGCTTGTCGCCTGCGAAGAAGTCTACCTTGATGCCCTTCACGCCTATCGACTTCAGCCACGCCATCTCCTGGTCGCGGGCGATGTTCGTGTCCATACGGTTACGCGGTGTCTGCGGGGCATCGTTCCAGTGACCGTTCGAATTGTACCACAGCATCAACGACACGCCCTTCGACTGTGCATACTTCGATAGCTCGGCGATGCGCTCGCGTCCTATGTTCTGGTCCCACCAGTTATCCACGAGGCAGAACTCGTAGCCCATAGCAGCAGCCAAGTCGATGAACTTCACCTGGTCATCATAGTTGATGGAGTTGTCTTGCCAGATGAGCCATGACCACGTATAGCGACCACCCTGATATTTCTCACTCGGTTCGTAGAGCGGCTCCACCAAGTCGTAGGCAATGGTGGTCTCAACAATGGGCTTCAGCGTCTCGCCGATGGTAATCGTACGCCACGGTGTTACACCGGGCAGTGCTATCGAGGCATAGGGCGAACCAAAGCCGTTGTTCTCGCCTGCCTGAGGATAGGCCACCCTATAGCCACCCTCAGCCGAATAATCACTCAGGTGCGAACCACAATACTGGCTGCTGACGCCCGTCTCGCTGATGAGCACCCATCCTCCCGTCTTTTCCTGTTTTGCCGAAGGTTGCGACTCTGTCGCAATAAACGGAACCTTAAACAGGCACGGGAACGTGTAGCCCTGTCCGTAACGCGACCGCTCTGTCATTGGCGCGTCGGCCTTGTATTCCTCCTCGTAGCTGGGCTTTGTGCGCTCCCAGCCTTTCATCGGGTCTATCTGGGGAGTGAGGAAGGTGGTGGTACCATCGGGCAGCCTGAACGACGTAACCTCCTCGGTGATGATAGCAGTTTTGGGGTTGTCTTCCTTCTGACGGGGTATCACGTAGCGGAAAGCCACGTTTTTGTTGTTCACCGAAAAGACCATCGACGTCTTCTGCTGCTGGGCATTCTCGAAGTCCAACGTCAGCTGCTTAGCCACGTAGAAATGATGAAATTGCTTCGTCTGCCACATGTCGTAGCCTTTGCTTACGGTCTCAACGCTTTCATTCGTGATGCGCAGGCCTTGTGTGAAGTCACCTATGTCGCCCTTAAAACCGAGCTGTGACGGCAATACCACCGTCTGTCCGTTAAGTGCAACGCTATATGTAGCGCGTCCGCCCTCATCATTAATAGTTACTACAAGCTTACCGTTAGGCGAGCTGACCACGCTCTCACGAGCCACCACCAACAATGGCAGTAGCGCAAGGATAGAAAGGATGATTCTTCTCATAATTGTCTTTTCTCTGATTTTGAGCGCAAAGTTACGAAAAGTCGAGAGTAAAACAAAGAAACTCGTTTCTTTTTTTGCCGAGACAGAGTAATTTCGCCGATTTATCGGCAAAGTTACGAAAAAAGCTTGTAAAGAACAACGGATTATGGAGAAGAAACGCAATTCGTCCTAAAATAAAGGTAAAACGGGGAAGCTCCGCGTAGCGCCTAAGCACCTATAAAAAGAAAAGAATGTGCGAAGAACGATGAAGGTCAAAAATGAGGATTACGCAAATTAAGGAGGATTGGTGAAGGAGTTAGGTTTCTTATTCGTAACCCAAATACAGGTCTCAGAAGAGAGTTGAAACTCAATAATTGACTACGCAAATCAGAGCAAAACACAGCACCTCTTACCGCCCGTTGGTACCCTCCCCGAGATACTCAATCTCGTGGTTCCTCCCTTATTCCGCAAACTGCTACATTTTGCATAGCGATGGATAACCCAAAAGACAGTAGTTTTGCAGCCCAAAATTAGAAAGGAGTAAGAAACATGAGAAGTACATTCAAAATTTTGTTCTACGTGAACAATTAGAGCCCCTTAATAAGGGGCGGCTATAATGCAGGGTTCTTTGATGGGTTGCATGACGTTAGTGTTAATTAGTTTTCACTGATTTATTGGTTTCTACTTACTAGGCAGGCCTCAATCCAGTCTAAGTAGCGTTTACAATTGTCAAAAATCTCAATAAAGCGTATGAGATATAACAAAACTCCCTGAAGAACTTCATCACATTCTTGACGAAGTAACACATTCCGGTCTTGTGTTTTTACAAGCCTACTGTCCGCTGAGCTTGCTCAACCTTTGTGTGCGGCAACTCCCATTGCGGCATTGGGGACATAAAGGGGTAGTAGGCTACCCCTATTGTGGCATCAGCCCGCATGGGTGGGATTAGGCTACCCCCTGTTGCGGTATCTGCTCGCAAAGGCTGTATTGAAGAATTCCACAATTACAACTATGATTTGGGCTATTGTTGACCAACATAAATGTTGATGGTCTACTCTTTCGTTAGGGTAGACCATCAAATATTGATGTTGGACTTAACTCATCATTTCATTATAATCTTCTTAACGGTACCATCGTTAAGGATTACTATGTTAAGTCCCTTTTGCAGTTTATTAAGCTTTTTGCCATTAGGCGAGTAAATGCGTACGTTCTGCTGTGATGCCATAAGGACTTCCAAAATCCCAGATGTATAGCTTGCATATACCACGACATCATGAGCAGGCATCGTCTGAGGCAAGTCAGTCCATTCGAAGGTGGCATAGTCGCCCTCTGGTTGAGGCTCAGGTGTTATAGTGGCTCCATATTCGTACATTGTTTCCTTATACACCTTATCCTCTATCATATATGTCAGCTTATAGCTATTGATATTGAATGAACCTGTCACAGTTACATCGTATGGAGGCATCGTAGACGGGATTTCGCTCCAACCACTGAAAGTATAACCCTCCTTGGTAGGCTCTGCTTCTGCAGTAATGGTAGCATTGTACTCAATCTCATAGGTTTTGTACTCTGTACCATCAACTATATAAGTAAGTTTGTACTTGTTGATGGTGAAGGTTCCAGTCACCGTCACATCGTGGGCTGGCATTGTTTCAGGTATCTCGCTCCAGCCAGAGAACGAATAGCCCTCTTTGGTGGGTTCTGCCTCTGGCGTGATAGTTGCACCATACTCTATCTCATAGGTTTTGAACTCTGCATCATCAACTAAATAAGTTAGCTTGTACTTGTTGATGCTGAATGTACCATTAACCGTCACATCGTGGGCAGGCATTGTCTCAGGTATCTCACCCCAACCGCTGAAGGAATAGCCCTCTTTCTTTGGCGCAGGTTCTGGCGTGATGGTTGTGCCTTCTTCTATCTCATAGGATTTGTACTCTTCATTATCTACTACGTATGTCAATTTATATTTGTCGGCATCACTTATATTCGTAAAGTTTTTCCAGCCTTGAGCTGTTTGATAAGCTTCTTTGCATCCCTTTGGAACTTTTAGTGGTACGGAGTAGTTTGAGAACGAGTTGTCATATATAAATGGCGGGGTCTCTGGTAGTGTCTTTACAAACTGAAGCGCATCGCAATTAGCGAATGTCTCTTGATAAATAAATTCCACAGTGGAGGGGATGATAATCGTTTTTAGAGTTCTACATCCTTTGAAGGCGTTCTTTTTGATGATTTGCAGATTTTCTGGCAGTTTCAACTCTTCTAATTCGCTACAATTCTCAAAGGAGCTTTCACCTATTGTCATCACGCTATTAGGTATTATAATTGACGTGATGTAGCTGCATCCGGAGAAAGCATAATTACCTAAACTTGTAATGCCATTTGGAATAGTAAGGTGCTCCACTTCGACATTATTTAAATACAAATGATAACTGCTTGGTATTATAGGACTTGTACTGTTTGAGTCAAAGAATTTACACCAAGCAGATAAATCTGATAAATACAAGGCCTTTATTTGATTGCAACCTTCGAAAGCTCTGATACCTATGCTTGTCACACTACAAGGAATCACGACGGAAGTCAGGCTACTACAATTCCGGAAGGTGCCAGATGCTATACTCGTTAAACTGCTTGGTATAGTGACGGAGGTCAGGCTACTGCAATACGAGAAAGCATACTCTTCTATGGTCTCAACGCTGTTGGGAATTGTGACAGCAGTGAGGTTACTGCAACGATAAAAAGCATAGCTACCCAGAAAACTCAAGCTGTTAGGAATTGTAACAAAGGAAAGACTACTGCATTCATAGAAAGCCTCATATCCAATAGCTGTCACATTGGTGGGAATAGTGATGGAGGCAAGACTGCTGCAACCCTTGAAAGCACAGGCCTCGATAACCGTCACACTGTTAGGAATTGTAACGGAGGTCAAACTGCTGCAGTCAAGAAAACAATTGTGCCCAATACTTGTAATACCCTCTGGAATCTTAATTGTAGTCAGACCACTGCAACCAGAAAAAACGCCATAATATGAACCATTACGAGAATAACCTTCACTTATATACATCACGCTGTTGGGAATAGTGACTGAGGTTAGAGCGCTGCAACCAGAGAAAGCAGAGCCTGATATACCAATTGTCCCTTCGGCAATCATGAGTTTACCTATTGGCTTTTCGCCTTTTACCCCTATCAGCCAATTGTCAAGATAGAGGATGCCATCAGGTTGATTATTGTACCATCCTGTGTCATTAAAAGCAAAGCCTCCCAAGTTTATCAAACTGTTGGGAATCGTGACGGAGGTCAGACTACTGCAGCCCTTAAATGCCTGGTATCCTATGCTTGTCACACAGTTGGGGATCGTAACGGTATTGAGACCACTACAATTTAGAAAAGCCTCGACTCCTATAGTCTTCACGCTATTGGGAATTGCGATAGATGTCAGACTGGTGCAACCACTGAAAGTATGATATTCTATACTTGTCACGCTGTTGGGAATCACAACGGATTTCAGACTGCTACAAGAACCGAAAGCGCCGTAGCCAATACTCGTCACGCTGTTGGGAATCGTAATGGAGGTCAGGCTGTTACAATAACAGAATGCCAATTCTTCTATTCTTGTTACATCGTAATTCTTTTCATTGTAGTTTACTGTGGCGGGGATAATGACGGTGCCAGAATAGCCGTACCGATTGCTGCTACTACCGAAACGATAGCTTGTCACTGCAGCCGTATTCATTTCGTGGTCAAAATTGTAATAGATGCCGTTGATTTGGGCATCGTATGCATTTGCCACCATCGGCAGCAACATCATTATGAGTAAAAGTAGTTGTTTCTTCATAATCTTATTGTTTTTAGCATCTATAGTTTTGTTGTTAAGTAAATATAAAAAGAAAAACGTGGACAAGTTACTTCGTCTACGTCTCTGAGGTATTGGGGATAACCTTGCATTCTTAAACGAGTAAATGCCCACGCCGAACGGCGTGAACGATCTACTTCAGTTCTTGAATGCTTCTTCTAATTCCCCAATTATCAGAGACAAGAATCAAAAGTGGACGTTCTGTCTTATGTCCTTATGTTGTTGTCATGTTACCATACGCGGTTATGCTTTATAGGGTGAAACACTATTTTCAATGGCAAAGATAACAACTTTTTCCGAAATATGGTAGGATTATAAATAAAAAAATAGAATTATAATGTAAAATTGAGATGTTTTAAAGTCGTTTTAAAAAAAATAGTGTAATTTTGTGCCAATAAAACATGCAAGACAAGTTCTTCGCATTGTAATTAATAGACAACAATCCAAACTTACAGTACCATATGAATAGTATTATTGAGATTACATGTTTTATCGCTTCTCCTGGCGATACTTTAGAAGAACGAAATGCGTGTGAAACTATTTTTGAAGAAATCAATCATGGTTTGGGAAGAAGTAAAGGATTTCGTCTTGTTCCTCTACGATGGGAAAAAGATATATATCCGAGTGTTGCAGATTATGGTCAGCAGGTTATTAATAGCCAAATGGATGGTAATTACGATTTGTTCTTTGGAATCATGAAGGGTCGTTTTGGAACTCCAACACCGCAGGCAGGTTCTGGTACGGAAGAAGAGTTTAATATTGCATATGAAAAATATCAAAATGGAGAAATTGGTAATATTTTCTTTTATTTTGGGGTTCCAGAGAAGTCTGCTTATGACCTTGATCTTAATCAGTTTCAGAAAGTAAAAGATTTCAGGGAGAAAATAGAACAAGATGGAGTTGTTCCAATGCAATATCAAGGCTTAGAAAACTTCAAAAACAAATTAAAAAATGACCTTGAAAACTATTTTCTTAGGAACAAGCCATTGACAAGAAAAAAACGGATACAAAAAGACAAAGAAAAAATCGTAGTAAAATCAAAAACTGCTTTCTATGAGTATAGAAAGCTATGGGAGGATATTCTTTATAATAAGGATTTAAAAAAGAATAAAATAGAAGAAATTGCGAAGAAGAAAAGTAAATGTAGATTTCTAAAAGTAATATTCCCTCAAGAACAATTCGTACAGCGACTGATGGGAAAAGAGCCTCTTACGGAGGATAAAGCATTCCTTTTTGCCCTTGCTGTTAAAGATATTGGCCAGATACCCAGTTACTATGTCAACTATCATAAAGATGATGAAGAATTAAACAAACAACCCATGTGGGTTCGTCTCATTGAACGTGAAAAGACCCTTCATGGCTATATTGATATGCTTTCTAAGACAAAGGAAGATTGGGCGATTTTTGAACAAATTCAACGTTATCTATTTAATCTTGATTTTGCAAAATCCAAAGAACTAGTATGCCAATGGAATGCAAAAGATTACTGGGTGCAAAATAAGGCTATGTGCTTGGCTGTTTATGAAGACAAACAGAAAGAATCTCAAACTTTATTAGATGAAACGATAAAAAAGGAAAAGAACCCTTCTGAGAAACTATATGAGGTGATACTTGCCAATTTCATTTCACCTAATTGGCAACAGCCATATAGTACAGACGAGTTTTGGAGATATGGATTGGATGGGCAAGGTGACATGCTGAATTTTATGATGTCGTCACTTCGTGGTAAGAAAAATAAGCCCAAAAGACGAGGTTGGATTGGTTCTACTTGGAATATTGGCAGTAATCACGGAGATTATGTGAAAAGTTTGAGAATCCTCCAATACATAATTGATTCTGGCATATATGTGTTTTTACCAGGACATATTATGTTTGATATTGCCAATTGGTATGTCGTATTCCAAAATCTATTTGAATATTTCCCATATCCATGCTTTTTCTATTCTATTCAGTATAATGATAAGGATGCTCAAAGACGTATTGGAGAGGATTATGCATACAATGAAAATCTTCAAGATTTTAATAAAGATATATTAATCAAATCCTTAGATGCTATAGGGACAGACGAGACGCCTACATCTTTTAGGGGTGGCATCTTGAATGTCACAGCAGAAATTTATATCGCTGTTGAGGAGGCAGTTTGGTTTGAGAAATTCAAGAATACCGTCTTTAGACTTTTTCTACAGCGTTTACAAGACATAAAGGATTCTGACGAATTGGTTTTTAATATTAAATTCGCATTAGGAAGCCTTAAAAATCCAAAGAATATTTATTGGGCATTTCAGCAATTGATTTCCCATTATTCTGTCAGAGAAGATATTGTTTCTAACATTATCGTTAATAATTTATTAATTCAATTCATTCAGAAAAAAATCATTATTAATGACATTTTAATGTTTTCAAATATATTAGAAAGGAATTCTTTGGACTTATTGGATACCTTGAACAAAGAGGGATTCTTATCGAATAAATGTATCGCATCTATTTTTGAAGTTGTTCACAACACAGATGTTCAAGATATTCCTCATGATAGGGTTTCATTATTTCAATTATTCAATTTGGTAAAGACGGATCCTCAATCTGTTGAAAAGATAAAACGTTGTTTCCTGTCAATGGACATTTGGCATTGCGGTGTATTAAATGACAAGGAATTTGGTTGGACTGAACCGATGTATATCAGATTGAATTTACTAAATGATGAAATAACTTGGACGGATGAGGAGTTTGAAATGATTAAAGACAATCTCATCATTAACGTTTCAAAGTACGACAAGGTCCACAAATCGCTACACGATGATTCTTTTATGAAAGGTATTCAGGTCCGATATTTGTCAGATATGATTAAGTTTGTTGATGGATTAAAACCTGAAAGGCATAAAGCCTTGTTATCTACAAGAAAGGATATAGAAAGACTTTTACATGATAGAACACAATATGCAGACAATATCGATTTAATGATGTCTGAACAATCTGCTGACGTTGATTACGCAATGGGGAATATCTATGAGGGGGCTTTTCATAGCGGTATAGAAAAATACCAAGGAGATATTGACTTTTTGATAGATCGTGCTATTATGAAGAGTCCGATAGCATTAACCCGCAATTTGAGATGCATAAAATTCATTTTGGCTGAAAATAGCCAGAAGATGATGAATTTAGGGTATGCGAAGAGATTGCATAAATTATTAGCTGTGTATAAGGATTCTGAATCATGGTCTTTGTTGGACTTGCGTTTCGCTTTCAACTATCTTCATTTTATTGCCAAAACATTGAAAGATAATGGAAAAACTGACGAAGTGATTGACTTCTGGATTAAAAATCCATTTGTGAATCGTTTTATAGTAGAATAAAATGTATCTTTGCAAACGAATTGCGACGAGAAGTCGTATAAGTAATTGTTCTTTGAAACTAATGAACCTCTTGTTCCGTCAAGAGTAGCCTACCGAAAGTGCGTCGCTGGCAACGGCGGGGTGCGGAGCATCGGGACAACGTGGCGAAGCAGGGAGCATCACCCTGCGCAGCTGCAAGGCTGTCTGGCATGGACAACGTAAAGTAACCGTCGTTAGCAACCATCGTAACGAAGAATCGGCTCACGGATGCTTATGAGCCGAGGCCAAAAATGGCGGGTGGGCAGGCTGGTCTTGTTGATGTGAAGGCCACACGGGCAAAAAGTCCCACCGGTGGATAGGCGGGTCCTAAACCGGACGAAGTTACTTATACGGAACTCGGTAAACCTGTAGGTCTCCGACCTCCCCTTTTGGGGAGAGGTAAGGCGACGGCAACAAAGCCCGAACGGCCTGCAGGCAGATGAACGCGGAGAAAGCGAATGCCTCGCTGTAATGGCGGGGATAGGGATTGCAACATCATCCCACGCTAAAGCGGGCAGACTTCCGCGAGGTAATTCTTCATGAAAGGAAATGCAGAACTTGTAAGAAATGAGGAAACGTCAATGGAGCGTGGCTTTGGCCACGTGTGCATCCTTAGCCGTCTTGAACCGCTGGCAGTCCATCGACTGGACTAAGTGCGAGAAGGAGGTGCGCAAGCTGCAAGTCCGAATAGTGAAGGCTCTGAAAGCGAACCGTGTTGGCAGGGTGAGAAGCCTCCAGCACATACTGGTGAACTCGTTTGCGGCCAAGGCCTTGGCCGTGCGACGGGTGACATCGAATAAGGGCGGTAGCACCGCAGGGGTGGACGGGGAGACCTGGCTCACGCCCGAGGAACGCTACAAGGCCATTAGTTCTTTGACATTGAGAGGATACAAGACCAAGCCACTGAAACGGGTATATATTCCCAAGAAGAACGGGAAGATGCGCCCGCTGGGCATCCCGACCATCAGGGACAGGGCGATGCAAGCCCTATACCTCATGGCACTCGAACCCGTGGCAGAGACGCGGGCAGACAGGAACTCCTACGGTTTCCGTCGCTACCACTGCTGTGCGGACGCGATAGACCAGTTGTTCAGATGTCTGTGCAACAAGAACTCTGCTCAGTGGGTGCTGGAGGGGGGACATCAAGGGCTGCTTCGACCACATCAGCCATGAGTGGCTGCTCCGCAACGTCATTATCGACGCGAGGATGCTGCGCAAGTGGCTGGGGGCAGGGGTCATAGAGAAGAACGTATTCCATATCACCGACGAGGGCACGCCGCAGGGAGGGATTATCTCCCCCGTGCTGGCAAACATCACACTCGACGGCATGGACGCGCAGCTCGACAAGTACCGCACCCGAAAGCAGGACGGCAAGACCGTCAGCCGCAAGGTGAACCTTGTACGCTATGCCGACGACTTCATCGTCACGGGCGAGAGCCGCGAGGTGCTGGAGGAGATAAAGGCAGACCTCATACCGTTCCTGACGGAAAGGGGCTTGGAACTCTCAGAGGAGAAGACACTGATAACGCACATCGACGACGGGTTTGACTTCCTCGGCTTCAACATACGCAAGTACAAAGGCGTACTGCTGATAAAGCCGAGCGAGAAAGCCCTCAAGAAGTTTGCAAAGGCAACGCACGAGATTATATATGGAATGCGCTCGCGGAAGCAGGCCGACGTGATAGAGAAGCTGAACCGCATGATAGCGGGGTGGGTGAACTATTACAGATACGTGTCGTCGAAGAAGGCATTCTGGCGTCTCGACCACACCATCTTCCTACAGCTGAGGCGATGGGCGATACGCAGACACCAGAACAAGTCATTGGAGTGGGTACGTAACAAGTACTGGCACAAGGGCGGCACGCGGCAGTGGATGTACAGCACGACGCGGAAAGACAAGAAGGGGAAAGAGTCCACACTGGCACTCATCACCCTTGCCGACACGCCACTGCTACGTTACACGAAGGTAAGGGCGGAAGCCAACCCCTTCGACCCACAATATGACGAGTACTTCGCGAAAAGGCGGTCACTGAACCGTCAGACGCGCCCTCTCAAACGCAGTGCCTAAAGAGGCACGGAGCCGATTAATTAGAACGAAAAATAATTTAGAATTACGCGAGCCGTGTGCGGTGAAAGTCGCATGCACGGTTCTTAAAGGGGAAAGCGGGGGAACCCCGCAGCCCTACTTGGAATAAGAATAAGGCAATGAACATATACGAGACATTCAACAATCTACGCTACCATCACGAGAACGAGGTGGTGGAGTTTAAGAAAGCGGAGAATAACTTCGACTTCGATGACTTGGGTAAGTATTTCATAGTATCTCAAGCAGGACTATGTATGGCAAATAGAAATATGTTCATTAATAATGGCTATCAAATCTTTCAAGAGATTTAATAAGTACAATATAATTTTTTCTATCTATGAATGAATATTTCGTATATAAAGAGATTGATGAAACGGAAGGTGCATTTCACATAACAGATGTTTCTTTTCCTGCCTTGATGAAAAAGCATATATCGAAGCATACCACCTCTTTGCAGCCAATATATGAAGCTATAAGTAACTCATTTGAGGCAACAAGAGATGAAAATGACGAATTAATAATTTCTCTAAATTTCTCTCAGCCAGGAGTTTCTGGAATAAGGGAATTGTTAGCAATATCCGTGAATGATAGTGGGCACGGAATAACACCCGATGATTTAGCACGCATGAAACGTCTTTTTGACGATTCAAAGGGATATAATAATTTAGGGAGTGGACGTGTACAATATCTGCATTTCTTTCACCGTACAGATATCCATACAATATTTGAGGATAAAGGGAAAAAATATGAGCAACGTTTGGTAATGTCAATTGGATTCTACCAAAATCACCACTCTGTTCTGTGGATAGGGAAGCCAATTGAAATTGATGAGAAAGAAAAGACAGAAACCACATTTACGTTTTCACTTCTACGAGATGAAAAGGACAAGAAAGACTACAACGAACTTAGCAGTGAAAAACTAAGAGAAATCATATGGAGCCGATACTTGGGCCGCTTTTGTTTACACGCCCCTCATAATCCTAATATTTTTATTAGAGAGTTCATTATGGGAGTACATGACGACAAAGCTGATATGGAAATTGCAAATTCTGATATACCAGTACACGAAAAGTCTGTTTCGTTCAATGTCAATTACACTACATATAATAATTTAGGAAAACTGGTCAAATTAGATAAGTCAGAAAGTTTTGTTCTCCAAAGCTTCAAGTTGCCTTTGCAAACACAACGTTCCAACGAAGTAAAAGTTATGAGCAAAGGAGAGGTGGTGGGCAATAGTGGAATGAAGTTTCCCTTAGTTGATGGGGCTCCTAAAATAGATGACTGCTATAGACTATTTCTTCTTTCAAGCAATTATTTGACAGATAAGGATACTGACTTGCATGGTCAGTTGACATTAAACACGGCAGAAAGCCTCACAAAACAGCGAGATGTTTACAATCCAGAACCCACAGACATTTTATTAGAAGATATCCAGTCACAAACAACAGAAAACATATCCAATTGCTATGAAGTAATTAAGAATTCTAAAGTCAATGCTGAAAATAAATTACAGGAACTGATAGACAGGTATTCATTAGACGCAAATACAGTGAATACATTGGTAAAAGACCCATCTGTGCCAGCCTTGTCTGTTTTCAAGGAGGTGTTTAACAAACAAGCTGAAGAAAAGGCGAAGAATTATGACGAATTGAATGCTGTATATGAGTCATTATTAGAACTTGATCCTACAAGTAAATCTTTCACTAGGGTTCTCAAGTCTAAAATAGAGAAGGTGTCTTCATTGGTTCCAGAACTAAACAGAGTAGAACTTCTGAACTATACCAGTAAACGTAAAGTCATTTTATTGTTAATAGAGGACATTTTAAAGAAAAGATTATTCATACAACGCACACAAGGAAAAGGGGGAACAGACAAGTCTGAGACTATGTTGCATCAAATTTTATTCCCCAAAAAATCTGAAGATACACTTAATAGAAATTTGTGGATAATAAATGAAGATTACATACATTATAGTGGTATATCAGAAACAGAACTTGGCAATTTAAGCTTTAATGGAGATAGTATATTGCGAGAAGACTTATCAGAGAAAGAGAAGGAGGATTTAAACGCTTATCGAAAACAACTTGATAAACGTCCAGACATATTGCTGTTCCCACAGGAGCGTAAGTGTGTAATAATTGAACTGAAAAGTTTAAGTGTGGATGTGACTAAATATCTTTCGCAGGTAAAAACTTATGCAGCACTATTACGCGAATTCGCTAAAGAAGATTATTTGATAGACGAATTTTACTGTTACCTTATTGGAGAAGAATTCGGGTTTGATGAAGTAAAAAGGGCCGAAAATGCCTTCCAAGAAGATTTTACAGGAAACTTTCTTTTCTATGAAAATGACAAAGGAGTGTATGGAGGGGAGAAACGTAGCCCTGCAAAGATACGATATGAGGTTTATCATTACTCTAAACTTCTTGAAAGAGCAATATTGAGGAATAAAATATTTACGGACAAGATTTCTGTTGATCCCAATTATGACGGAAATGGGTTACCAGAATCTGTAAATCACAAATAGTGTTGGATCTTAAATGTATAGAAAATAAAGTAAAAAACAAATCGTTTATAATGATATGATAATAGACATCAATAATCTTACGGCGTATCAGGAAGATCACCGTATAGAGGCAAAAACGGCAAAGAACCAGATTCCAAATAGTATTTGGGAGTCGTATTCATCATTTGCCAATACAGAAGGAGGAATTATCCTGCTAGGAGTTGTGGAAGAGAATGACCATTCGCTGTCTGTTAAAGGTGTTGAGGATTCGCACAAACTGATAGGTGACTTCTGGAACATGATTAATAACCGACAGAAGGTGAGTGTCAACATTCTGACCAACAACATGGTATATGAGCAGGAGGTTGAAGGCAAACAAATTGTCGTGATTGAGATTCCTCGAGCAGACCGTACCATACGACCTGTATATATAGGACAAGACCCGATGCGTGGGACTTATGTCCGTTATGGCGAGGGTGACCATTTGTGTAATCGTGACCAAATTGCGGCCATCTACCGTGATGCTGCCACATCGACTCCAGATACAAAAGTGCTTAAGGGGCTGGATATGTCGGTATTTGACATGAATACAGTGCATGACTACCGTAACTATTTCAACGGGAAACATTCTGGACATGTGTGGAGCAAACAGGATGATGAACTGTTCCTGCGCAGTATTGGGGCAATGGGCTTCGACCGTGAGGATGGTCGTGTGTATCCAACGGTGGCGGGGCTGCTGATGTTTGGGCATGAGTATGACATTATGCGAGAGATGCCTGACTATTTCCTCGATTACCGCGAACAGCTTGATCCGAAGATTCGATGGACACATCGGATAGTGTCGTCTTCGGGTGATTGGAGCGGCAACTTGTTCGACTTTTTCTTCCATGTATATCATCGATTGCGGAGTGCTTTCCCTGTGCCATTCCAACTCACTCAGGATGGGAGCAGAGAAGACGATGTTCCTATGCATAAGGCTTTACGCGAAATGATTGTTAATACGCTGGTCCACTCCGATTACTATGGTCAAAAAGGCATTGTTATCATTCGTCGGCCAGATTCGCTCACATTTGCCAATCCGGGTGATATGCGTCCAGGACTTAAAACTGCGTTGAGCGGTGGTACTTCTGACGCACGAAATACCACCATTATGAAGATGTTCGGCCTGCTTGACTTCGGAGAACGGGCTGGCAGTGGCATCCCGGATTTGTTTGATATTTGTAATTCGGAACTCGGTACACAGCCTGAATACCAAGTTACTTATGCTCCCGCCCGCACAACATTGATTATAGACATCAGTAAAATGATACAGACAGAGCGGACGATAAATATGGACGATAATGAAAAAGCGGATGATAAGCGGACGATAAATGTGGACGATAATGAAAAAGCGGATGATAAGCGGACGATAAAAGCAGACGATAGGCGGAGGATAGTTATTGACTACATTCGTAGAAATGGTGAAGTAAAAACAGAAGACCTTGTGAAGCTTCTTGGCTCTAGTACAACTAGGACAAAGGTGCTGATTTATCAGTTGATAGATGAGGGTGAACTTGTCTCTTGCGGAGGAAACAGAAATCGTACTTACAAACTGAGAGAAAAATCGTAGTCAGATTTCAAATTGGAGTTCAAATACAAAACAAAGGAAACAGCACTGAAATAAAGACACTTTTTCAAAGAAATTGTATCAGATTTACAGAATAATGTGTAACTTTGCACGCAGTTTGAATGTATAGCAAACAATGAAAGAGATTATCAACCGTAACAACTGGCTCCATACCCTGATGCGCAGAGCATTGCTGGTTCTGCCTATCGCCATGACCTCCACAATTGATGCATGGGCACAAAAACCGGACATGCAGCATGCCAGCGAGGCTTCTCCCATCGAATACAATCTGGCCGAGGGCTGGAACTGGATTTCCACCAGCATTGAGTCGGAAGCCCTGCCGTTTATCGAGCCCATCCTCGACAAGACAGACCGCTTGGTGGGACAGACGAACGAGCTGATAAAAGATGAGGTATATGGCATGGTGGGCGGTCTGCAGACGATGGATGTCACTGCTGGCTATAAGATCCACACCACCGCCCAGGCCAGCATGAAGAAGACTGGCATCACCGCTTCTATCTCTACCCCAGTACGAATACACAAGGGCTGGAACTGGATAGGCTACCTGCCCATGCAGTCGATGGCTGTGGGCGAAGCACTGAAGCGCCTGTCTGCCGCTACTGGCGACCGGCTGATCAATGGTAACAGCTTTGCTGAATATGGTGCCAACGGTTGGGAGGGAACCCTCAGTGTAATGAATCCCGGCCAAGGCTTCCTCTACCACCGCACGGGCGCTTCCACTACCCTTCGCTACCCTTCAGAAACGAACTCTATTTATGCCAGTCAGGACGACCACACCTCGGAATGTCTGAGTAGGGGAAACTCTACCCTATGGCACTACGACCCACATCTCTATCCCGACGTGACGACCATCGTCGCTCAGCTCTATTTAGAGGAGCAATGCGTTGACCAGAACGAATACATCGTGGGAGCCTTCTGTGGCAACGAGTGTCGTGGTATGGGCCAAGTGGTTGGTAACAAGCTCTTTATCACGGTACATGGCACCATATCGGACGGCGACGCCATCAGTTTCTGTGCCTATGAGAATGCCACCACACTGACGCTGCCCATCGACGAGACCATCTGCTTCCAAGGCCAGTGCCTCGGTACGCTCGACAGTCCCATGCCCCTACACGCGCAGTCGGTAGTCGTCAGTATCGACAAACCGACATCACAGTCGGAGATACGCACCATCTACTCAGCCGACGGCAAACGCCTCCGTCTACTGCACCGTGGCATGAACATTGTGCGCATGAACAATGGCACGACAACAAAGGTCATCGTAAAGTAAACATATTCAACTTTCTGAAGTTATTTACGATTTGACGATTGACGATTTACGATTTATTTACGATTGAACAATTTTCCCTCGAACTCACGTCATTTTGTGTAGTCTGTGTCGTCGGGGCCTATGTAATACCCGGGCTCCGAGGGCTGGTTGTAGCCTACGTTCTGCGTAGCTACCGACAGTCGGTAGGGAATATCCTGCATCAGGCAGTTGATGCGGTAGTCGGTGGGCATAGTAGTGACATAGATGCGCAGCTCCGTTGACTCGCGGTCACGGGCAATGACCTCCTCGCGCCAGTCTCCCAGGATGTCGGCAGCAAGTCCGGGATTCGACTTCGTGCCGTTGTTGAAGACCACGCCCTCGAATTTCTGTATGGTGTCGATAGTCTTCTCCTGCCAGTTGTATTTCGTGACGGTGGCACGGTCGAGCAGTTCGCGCAGCAGGTCGCCGTCCCACCAGATGCCGAAGTTCACGGGCAAATAGCGTCCTCCGAGAACGAGGTTGTTATCATGCTGTGGGTCATCGGCATCGCGTGCGGTAGACACTACCTCGCCCTTCATGTTGCGAATACCGTGGCTGTCGGTGCTCCACATCTCCATGCCTGGACTTGTCGGGTCGATGTCGGCAGCCATAGCACGGCCTACATCGATAGGACTCTTCACCTGGAAGACGACCTCGCCCGTGGCAGCATCGCGCAAGTCTGAGCCGTCGCGTCTGTTCTCATGGCAGTCCCAGATATAGAGTTTGTTTGTCTTCGGTTCCGCAACGAGATGGATGGCATCGCCGTGCCCCATGCCTGTATTGTAGAGTCCCCGTCCATCGTGATCAATGGCCATCGATCCGTAGGTAATCTCGTCGAAACCGTCACCGTCGACATCGGCCACGCGCAGGTTGTGGTTGCCCTGTCCGGCATAGTCTTTCCATTTGTTTTCGTTAGTATCGAACACCCAGCGACTGCTCAGTTCCTTGCCGTCCCAGTCCCATGCTGCAACGACAGAGCGGGTGTAGTAGCCTCGGCAGAAAAGGGCAGAGGGGTGGATGGTGGATGGTGACTGGTGGATGGGGGATGACGACATGCCGAGGTAACCGACAGCGGCTAAGTAGCGCTCCGAGCGGTTGCCGCGATCGTCGCCCCAATCTCTAACGTTACCACGGGCAGGGATATAGGGCTTCGTGTCCAGAGCCTCACCGGTAAGTCCGCTGAACACAGTGACATACTCAGGCCCCTCAAGGATGCGGCCAGCCTTATTGCGCCAGTCGGCGAGCAAATCACCAATCACCCTACCCTTCCCGTCGCATGTGCCATCGGCTGTCTTTACCATCAGCTCAGCACGTCCGTCACCATCAAAATCATAAACGATGAAGGGCGTATAGTGGGCACCCGAGCGGATGTTCGGCCCGAGGTTGATGCGCCAAAGCAATTGACTACCAACGATTTTGTAGCAGTCGATGATCGTAGGACCTGTATACCCGTCGTGAGCATTGTCGTGGGCATTCGAAGGTTCCCACTTCACGAACAGTTCATATTGTCCGTCGCCATCAACGTCACCCACGCTCATGTCGTTGGCCGAGTAGGTATAGGAGCCATCGTCGCGCCAGCCCCATCCGCGTCCACGGGATTTTGAGCGGGCTGGCACAGGGCCTGCCCCTACACTGGCGGGCACATGGCCGTCTTCAGGTCGTTGTATCTTCACAGGTAGATAGCCTACTGGAGCGTCGGCCTTCAGCGTATAGCTGCCGTCAATACTTCCACCACGCACTTCGTAAATCACGCTATCCTCGCCACCAACAGGTTGCGGGTCAACAAAGAACGTACCACCCGAGGTGAGCGGTTCATCGTTAAGCTTCACACCGTTTCGATAGACGTCGAAAGACTCGCCCTTCTTGTCCGACCTAAGTGTACGCCAGCTCACAGCCACCCGACCGTCGGCTTGTGGAATGGCTACGACACCACGGTCAAGCCGCTCCATGCATAGTCGCTCGTAGTCATAGTTCGACTGAGCCCAACCTGTTAGGTTGACCAGCAATAAGCCTACCGACAATAATACCCGTCTCATGTCATTAAGTAGAATAGTTTCTTTTGCAAAAGTACGCAAATAATAATGGACTGTCGGGAGAAAAAGTATTAAAAATCTAAAAATCACTGATTATAGTATTAAAAACAGCCATTCTCGCTACTAATTAAGAAAAATTGTTTACCTTTGCACCGTAAAATCGCGATTTAGCGATGCCGTAACAACGTTATAACGTAATATCGAAATAACAACAATGATGACTGCAAAAGAAATCCGCGACTCGTTCAAGAAGTATTTCGAGTCGAAAGGACATGCCATCGTGCCGTCGGCACCGATGGTGATTAAGGATGACCCGACGCTGATGTTTACCAACGCCGGCATGAACCAGTGGAAGGATATTATATTAGGTACGCGTGACCCTGAGCCACGCCGCCGAGCCGACACGCAGAAGTGCCTGCGCGTCAGTGGTAAACATAACGATTTGGAAGAGGTGGGACACGACACCTACCATCATACGATGTTCGAGATGCTGGGCAACTGGTCGTTTGGCGACTACTTCAAGGAAGGAGCCATCGACATGGCTTGGGAATATCTGGTCGACGTGCTGAAGCTCGACCCGAAGGATCTATATGTCACCGTGTTCGAAGGCGACCCGAAAGAGGGACTGGAACGCGACGACGAGGCTGCCGGCTACTGGCTGAAGCATGTGCCTGCCGACCATATCATCAACGGCAACAAGCACGACAACTTCTGGGAGATGGGCGATACAGGTCCCTGCGGTCCCTGCTCCGAGATACATGTGGACTCACGTCCTGAGGAAGAGAAAAAGAACGGCAAGCCCGGTCGCGAACTGGTGAACCAGGACGACCCGCAGGTCATCGAGATATGGAACCTCGTCTTTATGCAGTACAACCGTAAGGCCGACGGCTCACTCGAAAAGCTCTCGATGAACGTCATCGACACTGGCATGGGCTTCGAGCGTCTCGTCCGCATGTTACAGGGCAAGCACTCGAACTACGACACCGATATCTTCCAGCCCATCATCAAGGCTGAGCAGAACATCACCGGTCTGAAATACACCACCTTCGAGGAAGAGCAGGAAGCTGCTAATGATAAATCTCAAATCTCAAATCTCAAATCTCAAAACGAGATTAACGTGGCCATGCGCGTCTGTGCCGACCATCTGCGTGCCGTCGCATTCTCGATTGCCGACGGTCAGCTGCCCTCGAACGCGAAGGCAGGCTACGTCATCCGTCGCATCCTGCGCCGCGCCGTGCGCTATGCCTATACGTTCCTCGGACAGAAGGAGAGCTTCCTATATAAGCTGTTGCCCACGCTCGTTGAGGAGATGGGCGATGCCTTCCCCGAACTGAAGGCCCAGCAGACGCTCATCGCCAAGGTGATGAAGGAAGAGGAAGATGCCTTCCTGCGTACCCTCGACAAGGGTATCGCCCTGCTCGACAAGGCAATGGAGGAGATGAGAAGTAAAGGAGAGAAGGAGCTGAGCGGTGTGCAGGCTTTCCGCCTGTTCGACACCTACGGTTTCCCTCTTGACCTCACAGAGCTCATCTGCCGCGAGAATGGTTTTACTGTCAACGAGACAGAATTCAACACCGAGATGCAGAAGCAGAAGGAGCGTGCCCGCAACGCTGCCGCCGTCGAGAACAGCGACTGGTTCTCCATAGGCAGCAGCTCAGCTGCTGCAGAGCAGCAGTTCGTGGGCTACGACTATACAGAGTACACCTGCCACATCCTGCGCTATCGCAAGGTCACTCAGAAGAAGAACGAGTTCTACGAGCTCGTGCTCGACTACACGCCGTTCTATGGCGAGATGGGTGGCCAGGTAGGCGATAGCGGTGTGCTCGTCAACGAGAACGAGACCATCGAGGTTATCGACTCAAAGCGCGAGAACAACCAGACCGTACACATCGTGAAGCAGCTGCCAAAAGACCCGACCGCCGAGTTCATGGCCTGCGTCGATACCGACCGTCGCGATGCCTCGGCTGCCAACCATACGGCAACCCACTTGCTCGACTACGCCCTAAAGCAGATACTGGGCGACCATGTGGAGCAGAAAGGTTCGTTTGTCTCGCCCGACACGCTACGCTTCGACTTCTCACACTTTGAGAAGGTGAGCGACGAACAGTTGCGCGAGGTGGAGCGTATGGTCAACGACATGATCCGTCAGGACATCCATATCGACGAGCATCGCGACGTGCCCTTCGACGAAGCCAAGAAGCTCGGTGCCATCGCCCTCTTCGGTGAGAAGTATGGCGACAAGGTGCGCGTGGTGCGCTTCGGTCCGTCGTGCGAGTTCTGCGGTGGTATCCACGCCAGCTCCACAGGCCGCATCGGTTTCTTTAAGATTGTCTCTGAGAGCAGCGTTGCCGCAGGCATCCGCCGTATCGAGGCAAGGACCGGCAAGGAGTGTGAGGAACTGCTCTACAATATCGAAGACACGCTGAAGGCTGTGAAGTCGTTCTTCAACAACGCCAAAGACCTGCAGGCCGTCATCCAGAAATATGTGGAGGAGCACGACGCAATGAAGAAGGAAATCGAAACCTTCCAGCAGCAGGCCGTGATGCGTTGCTGCCAGCAGCTCGTTGAGAAGGCCCGCGACGTCAACGGCGTGAAGGTTGTCAGCTGTGTGCTGCCCTTGGAGCCAGGTGCCGCCAAGGATCTGGTGTTCAAGGTGAAGGCCGCTGTCGAGGGTTCACTGCTCTGCGTCGTAGGTACGAAGTATCAGGACAAACCGCTCCTGTCGGTAATGATGAGTGAGGACCTCGTCAAGGAACACGGACTGAACGCAGGACAGATGGTGCGCGAGGCTGCAAAGCTCATCCAGGGCGGTGGCGGCGGACAGCCCCACTACGCTTCGGCAGGAGGCAAGAACATTGACGGTCTTAGCGCCGCCGTAGACAAGGTCGTAGAATTGGCTAACTTATAAGCCCTATTGGCCCAATAAGCCCCATTAGCCCTATTGGCCCAATTAGTCCCATTAGCCCCATTAACCAACAATGAAGAAAGCATTAATAGCACTGGCCATATTGGTCATTCTGGCACTTGCCGGAGTGGCCGTTTGGCTGTTTATGGGCCTGCAACAGCAGAAGCAGGTGAACCAGGAGATGCAGGAGCTTGCCGAGCTCGACAAGCAGGAGATGGAGAACGAGTACCAGCGGTTTACCATGCAGTACAGCGAGATGATTACCCAGATCAACAACGACTCCATCGTGGCACAGCTCACACAGGAACAAATGCGCACGCAACAGCTCCTCGAAGAACTGAAGAAAGTGAAGTCTGACGATGCCCGTGAGATTGCCCGACTGAAGAAAGAGCTCGCCACGGTACGCGAGGTGCTGCGCTCCTATATCCGGCAGGTCGACTCGCTCAACCAGATCAACGAGTCGCTACGCTCGGAGAACCTTCAGATACGCGACGAACTGGCACAGACCAACCGCGAAAAACAAGGTCTGCAAAGTGAGAAACAGTCGCTCACAGAGAAGGTGGCTATTGCCGCACAGCTCGATGCTACGGGCATTTCGCTCACCGCCATGCGCGACGACAAGCCTACCCGAAAGAACAAGCTGAAGAAGGCTAACAAGCTGTTAGTGACCTACTCCATCTCGAAGAATGTCACGGCTACCAACGGCCAGCGCGTCATCTACACGTGCATCAAGAAGCCCAACGGTGACGTGCTCGGTGGAGGCGGCTCGTTTACCTATGAGAACCGTACGCTGAAGGCCTCGGCCCGGAACTCCATCGAGTACACGGGTGAGCAGACCACCGTCAGGGCCTACTGGGAAGGCAGCGACGTGCTCAGTGCCGGCACCTACTTAGTCAGCATCTTCGCCGACGGTAACCTCATCGGCTCAGCACGATTTAACATGGAAGAATAAGAAGGCCCAGACCCATAAGTCCCATGAGCCTAATTAGCACCATAAGAACCAAAAGAATGAAGAATAACAACCAGCGATGGCTGCCGCTAATGGCACTGACAGCACTCCTGTCGTTCTGCGACGCACAGGCCCAGCAACTGCTGAGCCTTGACAGCTGTCGGGCAATGGCCTTACGCAACAACAAACAACTGAGCATCTCCCGCCTGAAGCAGGATGTAGCGGCCAACCTGCGACGCTCGGCACGCACGAAGTACCTTCCGCATGTCAGTGCGATAGGTACCTACGAGCATACGAGCAAGGAGATCTCTATACTGAACAACGACCAGAAGAGCAGCCTCTTGAATCTCGGCAACAGCTTTGCTACCGGCATGCAGGGAGCCCTGCAGCCCATGGAGGCTTTCGGACAACAAGTGGGCACGATGCTGCAGCAGTTGGGCATCCCTGCCGAAGCCATCCAGCAGATGATGGGTAGCATCGATGCGACCGTCAAGGGCGACATCCAAGGACTTGCCGGCAAGCTGAACAGTGAGGGCGAGAAGATTGTCGATGCCTTCCGCACCGACACCCGTAATATCTGGACTGGTTCGGTGCATGCCATTCAGCCCGTGTTCATGGGCGGTAGCATCGTGGCCATGAACCGGCTGGCCGACCTGAACGAGCAGTTGACTGCCAACTCGGCCAACGCCCGTCAGCAGGCAGTCATCTATGCCACTGACCAGGCCTACTGGCAGGTAGTGTCGCTGAAGAACAAGAAACGGCTGGCTGAGAGCTACCTCGAACTGCTCCGTAAGCTCGACAGCGACGTGCAGAAGATGATCAACGAGGGCGTGGCTACCCGCAGCGACGGCCTGAGCGTCAGCGTGAAGGTAAGCGAGGCCGAGATGACCGTGCAGAAGGTCAACGACGGTCTGGTGCTCTCGAAGATGCTGCTTTGCCAAACCATAGGACTGCCGATGAACGAAGCCGTCACCCTCGCCGACGAGGACTCGAACGAGCTGGCTACGCCCACTGCCGACGACTACGCTTCCCCGGAGTCATTGGCTGCTATGGCCCTCGACAACCGTCCTGAGCTGAAGATGCTCGAGACCACGGTCGACATGTCCCACCAGCTCACAAACATCATGAAGGCAGCCAACCTGCCGCAGGTGGCTCTCATGGGTGGCTATGCCGTGAGCAACCCCAACGTGTTCAATGGCTTTGAGAAGAAGTTCGGCGGCTACTGGAATGTAGGACTCCTCGTACGCGTTCCCATCTGGAACTGGGGTGATAATTTATATAAGGTACGCGCGACGAAAGGTGCCACAGCCATCGCCAACCTCGAGGTGGCCGAAGCACGCGAGAAGATTGAGTTGCAGGTGAACCAGCAGTCCTTCCGCGTTGAGGAGGCTACGAAGCGTCTGGCCATGGCCAACGCCGGCATCGAGAAGGCCAACGAGAACCTGCGCACAGCAAACCTTGGCTTCAGCGAGGGCGTCATCACCCCCACGGTGGTCATGGAGGCACAGACCGCCTGGCTACAGGCACAGTCGCAGAAGATTGATGCCGAGATCGATGTCTGCCTCAGCAGGGTCGACATGCGCAAGGCACTGGGTAAGTTGATAATTGATAATTAAGCATTGAGCATTAAGCATTGAAAATATGGACCAAGCAACAAAACAACACAAGAACATCCTGTATGCCATCCTCGGCTTTGCCGTAGTCGTGGCCATCGTAGCCCTCATCGGCTTCTTCACCTTAGGCCGTGCGCCTGAGGTCATACAGGGACAGGTTGAAGTGTCTGAATACCGTGTATCGAGCAAGGTGCCCGGTCGCATCCTTGAGATACGAGTAAAAGAAGGCGACTACGTGAAGGTCGGCGACACGCTTGCCATCATCGACGCACCTGAGGTGCGGGCGAAGATGGAGCAGGCCAAAGGAGCCGAGGCAGGTGCATCGGCACTGGAGCTGATGGCCAAAAACGGTGCCCGTAAGGAACAGGTGCAGGGAGCCTTCCAGCTTCTGCAGAAAGCCAAGGCCGGTCTCGAGATTGCCGAGAAATCATACAACCGCGTGCAGCGCCTCTACGACGAGGGCGTGATGAGTGCCCAGAAGCGCGACGAGGCTATGGCCAACTACAAGGCCATGCAGGCCACCGTCGAAGCCGCCCAGAGTCAGTACGACATGGCCGTGAACGGTGCTCGCATGGAAGAGAAGCTCGCCGCACAGGCACAGGTGAACCGCGCACGCGGTGCCGTGCAGGAAGTCAACGCCTACATCGGTGAGACCGTGCAGACGGCACAGATGGAGGGCGAGGTGAGCAGCATCTACCCGAAGGTGGGCGAGCTCGTAGGCACGGGCAGCCCCATCATGACCATCTCGATGATGGACGACCTCTGGGGCACGTTCAACGTGCGCGAGGACCAGCTGCAGGGCATGCAGATGGGCGGCGAGATTACCGCCTTCGTGCCCGCTTTCAACAAGGAGCTGAAGCTGAAGATCTACCATATGAAGGACCAGGGCTCGTATGCCGTATGGAAAGCCACAAAGGCCAACGGCGAGTATGACCTGAAGACCTTCGAGGTGAAGGCCCGCCCCATGGAGAAGATGGAAGGCCTGCGCCCGGGAATGAGCCTGATCATCAAATGAGAAAGCTATTTTAACACGAATTTCCACGAATTATCCATTAATGCTATTCCGCATCGTTCTGCGCGAGCTCTTAATCCTCCGCCGCAACCATATCTATGGGCTCTGCATGGTGGTCTTTCCTTTGCTGACGATGATTTTCTTCACGTCACTCATGGACGACGGACTACCCACAAGCATGCCCGTAGGCGTGGTCGACCTCGACAACACCTCGACATCTCGTGCACTGGCGCGACGGCTCGACGGTTTCCAGATGTCGCAGGTCGTGGCTCACTATCCCTCGTTCAACGAGGCGCGACGTGCCACGCAGAAGGGCGACATCTACGGTTTCCTCTACATTCCCAAAGGCACCACAGAACAGCTGCTGGCAAGCCGTCAACCCAAGATTTCCTATTATTATACCTACACCACCCTGGCAGCCGGTGCGCTGATGATGAAGGACATGAAGACCATCTCTACGCTCGGCTCGGCAGCCGTAGGACAGGCCACGATGCGTGCACGTGGCTTTACCGACGACCAGATACAGACGTTCCTACAGCCTGTCAGGATAGACCTACACCAGATAGCGAACCCCTGGACGAGCTATAACGCTTACCTCACCACCATGATTGTGCCGGGCATGATCATGCTGTTCATCTTCCTTATCTCGGCCTACTCACTCGGCACAGAGCTGAAGTTCGGCACGTCGAAAGAATGGATGCAGATGGCCGACAACCGCATCCTCACCGCCATCATCGGCAAGTTCCTGCCGCAGACACTCATCTGGCTCGCCATCGTCTACACCTACGAGTGGTACGTGTTCTTCCACCTCGGCTTCCCACATCTGGGCAGTCCGTGGATGCTCGTTCTCTTAGGACTCATACAGGTGCTCGCCGCACAGGGCTTCGGCATCTTCGCCTTCGGACTCATGCCGTCGCTGCGCATGTCGATGAGCGTATGCTCGCTATGGGGCGTGCTCAGCTTCTCCATGGCCGGCTCGGCGTTTCCCATCATGGGCATGGACTCACCGCTGCAGGCACTGTCGTGGCTCTTCCCCTTGCGCCACTACTACATGATCTATCAAATCTGCGTGTTCAACGGTTACCCGCTCCTCGAGGCGTGGTTCCATTTTGCCGCCTTGGTGGCCTTCCTGCTGCTGCCTTGGTTCGTGATTAGTAAGATCAAGAACGCAATGCTCAACTATGTCTATATTCCGTAACCTGATTGATTCGCTATTAGACGCATGCTACATCTGGCGACAGGAGATGAGGCAGGTGTTCAAGGACGAGGGAGCCATCATCTTCTTCATCGTCGTGCCACTGGTCTACCCGATCCTCTACTCCTGGATCTACAACAATGAGACCGTACACGACGTGCCCGTATGCGTCGTCGACCAGAGCCACACCGGACTGTCGCGAAAGTTCATACGCATGTGCGATGCCTCGGCCGACGTGCGTGTGGCCTACTACGCACAGGACATCGAAGAGGCGAAGTCGCTCGTCTCGCGACAGCTCGTCAAGGGTATCTACCTCATCCCCTCCGACTTTGAGACCCGCGTCAACCGCATGGAGCAGGGCGTCATCAGCGTCTACTGTGACATGAGCCTCATGCTCACCTATAAGGCACTGTTCCAGACGGCCCAGGTGGTCAGCATGCAGATGGGTGCCGAACTGCAGACGAAGTTAGGCCGTCACTACACGAAGCGCGAGGAGATCATTGCCGCACGACCACTTGACTATGCCGACGTACCGCTCTACAACCCCCAGGGCGGCTATGGCTCGTTCATCCTGCCCGGCGTGCTCGTGCTCATCCTCCAGCAGACACTTGTCCTCGGCATCGGACTCCTTGCCGGCTCGTCGCGCGAGGAGAGCCGCTACAACCAGCTCATCCCCATTAGCCGCCACTACCACGGCATGTTCCGCATTGTGCTGGGCAAGGCATTGTGCTATTTCATGATCTATGCCGTGATGGCTGCGTGGCTGCTTGCTGCCGTACCCCATCTGTTCCACTTCCCGCAGCTAGCCTCGTGGCAGTCGCTGCTCGTCATCATGGTGCCCTATATCCTGGCGTGCATCTTCTTCGGCATGACGGTATCGTGCATGGTGAAATACCGCGAAAACGTCATGCTCCTCATGGTGTTCATCAGCGTCCCGCTGCTCTTCCTTACAGGTGTATCGTGGCCCCAGAGCAATATCCCCGCTTTCTGGCAGTGCGTATCATGGATATTCCCCTCGACCTTCGGCGTGAAGGCCTACGTACGTCTGAACTCCATGGGTGCCTCTCTCAGCGACGTTGCCGCTGAGTACGAGATACTCTGGATCCATGCCGCCGTCTACTTCGTCCTCGCCCTCACCGTCTACCGTTATCAGATCCATCTCGCCAAGCAGGATGCCCACGAACGACTCATGGAGATGAAAGCGAAGAAAGAGAACTCCTAAATGCGGAAGCCCATTTTTAATTTTTCATTTTAATATTTCATTTCTAATTTCTCATTTTTCATTTAAAGAATGACAACCCTCTACCCCCAACTGATTATCGATGCGCTGGCCACCGTGACCTACGCCGGCACGAAGAAGAACCTCATAGAGAGCGGCATGCTTGCCGATACTCCAAGCATCAACGGCATGAAGGTGCGCGTAATCCTCGAGTTCCCCCGCGAAACCGATCCCTTTCTCCGCTCAACGGTAAAGGCTGCCGAGGCCGCCATCCACTATCATGTATCTGAAGAGGTAGAGGTAGAAATAGTCACGGAGTTCAAGTCGAAGGCGCGTCCTGAACCTGACAAGCTCCTGCCCGAGGTGAAGAACATCGTAGCCGTCAGCTCAGGCAAGGGCGGCGTGGGTAAGTCGACCGTCGCTGCCAACCTCGCCATCGCACTGGCACGCTTAGGTTACAGCGTGGGCCTGCTCGACTGCGACATCTTCGGACCGTCGGTGCCAAAGATGCTGCATATCGAGGATGCACGGCCCTACGCCGTAAAGGTCGACGGGCGCGACCTTATAGAACCTGTCGAGCAGTACGGCGTGCGCGTGCTCAGCATCGGCTTCTTCGTCAGTCCCACCACAGCGACGCTCTGGCGCGGAGGTATGGCCTCGAACGCGCTGAAGCAGCTCATTGCCGATGCCGACTGGGGAGCACTCGACTACCTCATCCTCGACACCCCGCCGGGCACGAGCGACATCCATCTCACGCTCTTGCAGACGCTCGCCATCACCGGTGCCGTCATCGTCTCTACACCGCAGCAAGTGGCACTGGCCGATGCCCGCAAAGGCATCGACATGTACCGCAACGAGAAGGTGAACGTGCCCATCCTCGGACTCGTAGAGAACATGGCGTGGTTCACGCCTGCCGAACTGCCCGAGAACCGCTACTATATCTTCGGCAAGGAGGGCTGCAAACAGCTCGCCGACGAGATGCAGGTGCCATTGTTGGCACAGATACCCTTGGTACAGGGCATTTGCGAGGGCGGCGACAGCGGTGAGCCCGCTGCCACACGCGTCGACACCATGACCGGCCAGGCCTTCCTGAACCTCGCCCAGGCCGTCGTCACCGTCGTGAACCGAAGGAACAAGGAACAGCCGAAGACAAAGAGGGTTCAGACAAAGTGAATAGTTGATAGTTTATAGTTGATCGTTGCCCACCCAAGTCCGTCCAGTCCGTATAGTCCGTGGCAAATAACCCGTATAATCCGTAGTTGATAATGAAAACCAAAGAAGAGAAAACCGAACGCTCTTGGGTGAGGCTCGCTGCTGCACTCACCCTCTGCTTAGCACTCATAGGCGTATCGCCCGCCTGCGCCACCACCTATAAATTAGTACGCGTAGCCTCGGTCTCCGCAGGCAACTATTACGTTTTCGAGCAAGACGGATACGTGATGAATAATACCGTAAGTAGCAATGCTTTGCAGACAACTAATAGTTACGTCACCACCGGACTCTCAGACAACGTGTCATACGTGTGGACACTGGAAACTGCCTCTGGCGGATTCTATATGAAAAACGGAAGCCAGTACCTGAATAATAGCAGCTCAACAAACATGTCTTTCGGAAGCAAAAGCTCTATCTGGACTTTTGCTTACCAGGAAGACAACGGCACATTCCTCATACAAAATAAAAGCAACGACAATCGCTTCTTAGGTTACACAACAAACACAAGCCACGTCTACAAAGCATATGCCACAAAAGACCTAACGCCAGCAGGAACATACCCACATGCAATAGCAATTTACAAACTAGTTGATGAGAGTGCATCCGCTCCCTCTCATACCGCCACATTCATCGCCAATGGCATTACCGTATCTGAAGCCAGTGTAAACGAAGCAACAGCCATCACCTTCCCTGAAAATCCCGCCAACACCAGTGGCAAGACCTTCGCGGGCTGGGCAAAGGCTGCAATCAACGGAACCACTAACACAGCACCGACACTTTATTCTTCAGCGTATATGGGAGCCGCTGACGTCACCTTCTATGCTGTCTATGCCACTCTGACACCAAGCACCTTAACCATTACTACAGACCAGCTCACATCAGATATGACAGGAATTACCATCACAAATTCCTATATAGAATGGTCAGGTAAAACCTTAACATCGAATGCCGTCTATGCAGGAGAAAGTGCAAAAAGCACCAATTTCGGAGGTATTCAATTAAAAGGCTCTAGTCCGATTGGTATCATCACGACCCAATCAGGTGGCAGAGCAAAAAAGGTTACAGTTACGTGGGAAAGTGGAAATACGAATGGACGCCAACTCTACATCTACGGTAAGAACACTGCCTACTCGTTGTCTGCCGACCTATACAGTTCATCGACAAAGGGCACAGAATTAGGCTCTATCACTTACGGCACGAGTACTGAGTTCACCATTACTGACGATTACAAATATATAGGTCTCTGCTCGAATAGCGGTACCATATATATTACACAAATCGACATCGACTGGGAAAATGGTGACCCCGACACCTACTCCGACTACTGCACTCAGGTGACACCCATTGTCTCTATTTCCACCAGCGGCTTCGCCACCTACTGCTGCCAATACCCAATCGACCTCGATGCCCTCGACAGTAACGTGCGGGCCTACACGGTAAAAGAGATAAGCGGCAACACGGTGCTCTTCAAGCGCATCACTGGCACCATCGCCAGCGGTGTGCCCTTCATTCTCTATGGCACGCCAGGTATCACCTGTACGCTACCACTCACTACCGATAGCGAGAACCACCCAGAGCCGAACCTGCTTATCGGCACGCTGACACCCACCTTTATGCAGCAGTCGGACGAGAACTACACCTACTTTGCTCTGAGCGCCACCTACGGTGACTTCCGCATACTGAAGAGCGGCGGCATGACCGTCCCAGCCAACAAAGCCATCCTACCCGTGCCCAACAGCCTCTTGACCGATAATAGCAATGCTCGCATGGTCATCACCTTCGACGAAGAGACCACTGGAATTACGTCAATGGACGATGGGCAAAGGAGTCAGAACAATACCGTCTATGACCTACAGGGCCGTAGGGTCGACAGTTCGTTGCACCATCAGCCCGGCATCTATCTCGTCCGCGGAAAGAAAACCTTTGTGAAAAACCTACACTGACAACACTAACAGAAGTCGTTATATATACGACAAAGG
Source organism: Prevotella sp. (assembly GCA_017554385.1). Lineage (GTDB taxonomy): Bacteria > Bacteroidota > Bacteroidia > Bacteroidales > Bacteroidaceae > Prevotella. Next base: position 95,420 of record JAFZIL010000065.1, read on the forward strand.
AAAAAAAGAGGTGCCCCACGCCCCCCAATGCGTTTTCTTGCTGATAATGAACTCGTTAAGGGGGGGCACACCATGCCTGTAAACGCGCCCCCCAGTGTGCCCCCCCAACAGCCCCCATGTGCCCCCCAACAGCCCCTGTCAGCAGGTCAATAGTACTATGTTTGCAGGTCAAAAATACTATGTTTGCGAGGCAATAGTACTATGTTTGCGAGGCAATAGTACTATGTTTGCGAGGCAATAGTACTATGTTTGCGAGGCAATAGTACTATGTTTGCGAGGCAATAGTACTATGTTTGCGAGGCAATAGTACTATGTTTGACGATGCAAAACAACAGTGTAGGGGCAGGCCCTGTGCCAGCCCGATGCCCCACAAGGGGGCACATGAATCTGTCATTACATCACTGCAACATTTGCCCTGACAGGCAATCGGGCTGGCACAGGGCCTGCCCCTACACTTGCGGTTTTTCCCAGCGGATAGCAACCACATCGGTAGAAACATTTCAATGTCGAAAATTTTGAATCATTTCTTCATTTTTTCTTTGCTGTTCAAAAAAAACATTGTAACTTTGCGCTTTGTATTGGCTCGCCAGCCAACACACCTAAGACAGAAAAGATAATAACTAATAAAACTATAACATGAAACAAAAGAATTACTTACTAAAACTATGGATGCTCCTTCTATGCGTAGTAGCGGGAGTAGGGAATGCGGTAGCAGAAGAGGAAACAATAGCCTCGTTCTCCAATTCATCAAATGAGGGTTGGACAATAAATGGTTCACCTTCTTATAGCAATTCTGGTGGTTATCAATTAGTCGCTTCAACGATGTCTATTGTCACGCCTGATATTGATTGGTCTGGTTATAATAATATAAAAATCAAAATAAAGGCAAGAAAATATGGAGGCCCTAACAATAATCAGTTAGTGATATATGTTAGTCAAGGAGAAACAGACTTGACTACATTTAGTCCTACATCCACTTCGTTAAGTTATTATGGACCTACATCTATTTCTCCATCTTCGGGTGCAATTACAATTTGTTGTAAAAATGCATCCAACACCAAAGGAAGTGGCGTCTCTGAAATAATTATCACGGGAGAAAAAGCTTCTGGCAGTGGCGGTAATCAGGCTGTGGCTACTACTGTGACTATAGATGATTCGGGTATTACTAACACTAACGTGTTTGAAGGCACTGCAGCTGGTACATTTAGTGCAACTGTATCCACGTCAGCTGGTACTATTAATGGTGCAACCGTCACATGGTCTTCAAGCAATACGAGCGTAGCAACTATTAATGAAAACACGGGCGCTGTCACTCTCGTAGATGAAGGAACTACAACCATCACGGCAAATTATGCTGGTATAGAGGATGAATATGAACCATCTTCTGCCACATATGAGCTTACCGTTACTAATACAGATCCTTCATTAGTAACCACATACGAAAAAGTGACTGATGCCTCGACACTGGCAGAGGGTGATCAAATTCTGTTGGTATATGAGGATGGTAGTTTAGCACTTGGAAATATCAATAGTGGTGGAAAATATTATGATGGTTCATCGGTTACGATAGAAAACTCAACAATATCCATTTCAAATGAAGCAGTTGCAGTATTAACTCTTGGTGGTGATGCATACGGTTGGACAATTAAATCAAGTTTAGACAACAATTACCTTTCACTTCCAAGTTCAAGTAATGAATTGAGACAGTCAGATACTGCGACAGAAGACAACCAAAAGTGGACTATAACTATTGATGAAGGTGTGGCATCTGTGACAAATGTCGCTTATAACACTCGCGTAATTAAGTATAATTCAGGTTCTCCACGTTTCGCATGTTACACTAGCGGACAGAAATCACTTGCAATTTATCGCTTGGCGGAGAATCTGGAAGAGACTACCATTACAATCTCTCCATCAGAGAACTTCGATTTGAACTATGGTCAAACAAAGGTGCTGACTGTAACAGCTTCCAATGGAGCAACAGTGACTGCTACATCGAGCGATGAAACGGTAGCTACGGTAGCAAAGACTGACGACGCTTTTACGGTAACTGCAGTCAATGGAACGACTGAAGGCTTAACGGCTACGATTACTTTTACTACCGAGAAGACTGCTACTCATAAGGCAGGACGAGCTACCATTTTTGTTACTGTTAAGGACACTCGCGCTACACTTGACCTCTCGTTCTCTCCCAACTCAGTAGAGGTGGAAAAAGGCAAGACAGTAGAAGCTCCAACATTAAATGGTAATTTAGGCAATGGTAGAGTGACCTATACTTCAAGCAATATCAATGTAGCAACTGTTGATGCAGTAACTGGTGTAGTGACAGGTGTTGCAGCAGGTGAGGCTACCATCACCGCTACCGTTGCTCCAACTTCTGAATATTTTGGCAACACAGCAACCTTCACTGTCACAGTAACGAATCCAAAACACACTGCAACATTCTCCATAAACGGCACCACTACAACCCAAGATTTCGTAGAAGGTGAAGCCATTACCTTCCCGGAGAATCTAACCGACATTGAAGGAAAGGTGTTTGTAGGCTGGGTAACAACAGCTATTACCGGAACCACTGACACGGCACCAGAGTTAGTTACTTCTGCAACGATGGGAGAAAACGACGTAACCTATTACGCAGTATTTGCTTTAGCAAGTCAAGGAGGTTTGACATCAATTGTAGATAATCTTACTAACGAACTAACCGGTGTAACATCAACTAATTACACAGAATGGAGTGGTAAAACTTCATCTTCAGATGCTGTGTACGCAGGTCAAAGCACAAAAAGCAGTGATGATTACATTCAACTACGAACCAAGGATAGCAATAGTGGTATTGTTACAACCGCATCTGGCGGTAAGTTAAAGAAAGTTTCCATAACGTGGGGTACAGGTAATACTAATACTCGTTCTCTTCAAGTATATGGTAAGAATAGTGCCTATTCAAATGCTGCTGACCTTTATAAATCTTCTACTCAAGGAACGTTGTTAGGAAGCTTGGCCGTTAATGGAACGACAGAACTCAGCATAGATGATGATTATACCTATGTCGGTCTACGTTCTGCCGATGGTGCGTTGTACATTTCTCAGATAGATATTACGTGGGAAAGTGGTGCTGGAGTTTCTTACTCCGACTACTGCACCACCGTTGTTGCTGCTGCCGTTGAGCGTCCAGTGATAACCCTTGCAGACAATCCGTTCTATTTCTCGACCACAGCTACCATCACCTGTGCCACAGAGGATGCAAGCATCAAGTATAGCTATGATAGAGAGAACTGGAGCGACTACACCTCTGCTCTGACCATCACTGAGACCAAGACCATCTATGCCAAAGCCGTAAAGGGTAATGATGAAAGTGCTGTGGTACAAGTAACCGCCACAAAGAACCTGGCAGAACCGACGGTAACCATCGACGCTACAGGCATCACGAACACCAATGTCTTTGAAGGAACCGCTGCCGGTAGTCTCTCAGCTTCGGTAAAATATAACGAGACCGCTATTGATGATGCTACTGTAACATGGAGCGGTAATAACGACGCAGTTGCAATCATCAACGCTTCTACAGGTGCCGTTACTCTTGTAGGTGCCGGTTCTGTTACATTCACCGCCACCTATGCTGGTAATGGTGATTACAGCGAGAAGTCAGCCACTTACGAGCTGACAGTCACCAATACCGACCCGAATGCTAATGATGGATCGGCAGAAAAGCCATACACCGTAGCTGAAGCCATAGCATATATCAATACATTGGGCAGCAGTACTTCTGCTAACGATGTATATGTAAGCGGTATTATCTCTAAGGTTGACAGTTACAACTCCACATATCATTCAATTACTTATTGGATTTCAGACGATGGTACGACGACAAACCAATTGGAAGTCTACAGTGGTAAGGGCTTGGAAAATGCCGATTTCTCTTCTAAGGATGACTTGCAGGTTGGAGATATCGTAACCGTTAAGGGTAAGGTAAAGATGTATTCTTCTACTCCGGAGTTTGACAAGAACAACTATCTGGTCTCGCTCCAACACAAGCCCGTCATCACTGCAGAAGATGTTGACATCGAATACAATGATACAGGGGACGGTATCATTTACAATATCGCAAATTATGTGAATGGCACAATGACTACTTCAACGGAAGCCGACTGGATCTATGGTTTAAATAGCACTGATGACCATTTCGACACAGAGCACAACGAAGGTATCGCCTATTTCTCTGCTACAGAGAACACATCGTCAGAATCACGTTCAGCTACCATTACTCTCACTTTCACCTATGGTGATAATAAAACCGTAACTAAGGATGTGATCGTAACGCAGGCAGGCTACGACCCCACGCCCTCTATCGTCTTCGACGGTATCGAAACCTATTCGTACGAAACGTCATCTTTAGCAGGCAATACTAATGTGCACTTTGTGGCTAAAAACATCAACACTGAAGAATTAACACTCGTGCTCTGCGATGTTGATGGCAATGAAGCTAACTACGATTGGTTCAGAGGAGATATTTATGCCGACTACTATGCGAAGTTATATTGGGATGCAAATACCGACACCGAAAATGCCCGCACAGCGTACTTCAAAGTAAAAGCAGGCAATACAGAGTCGCCTATCTTCGCCGTCACACAGGCCAAGTTCGTAGCCGACTACGCTACGCTGCCGTTCGAGTTTGATGGTGGTAGAAATGCAATTAGCACAACTTCTGGCCTCACACAGGAGGGTCTTGGTACAGACTATAATTCATCTCCTTATTTGAAGTTCGACGGAACAGATGACTACCTTATCCTGAAGATTAACGAGCGTCCTGGCACGCTGACCTTTGACATCAAGGGTAATGGTTTCTCTGATGGCACCTTTACTGTACAAACCTCTGAGGATGGTACAGCCTATACTGACCTTAAAACCTACACTGAGCTTGGCGAAACTCAGAACAAGTCGTTCGACAACCTCGGTGAGAATGTCCGTTACATCAAGTGGATATACACTGAAAAGGTCAACGGAAACGTGGCATTAGGCAATATAGTCCTAGCAAAGCCCGACAACTCTCCCAGACTCTCTGTCGAACCAGCAGAGGCAGAGCCTTTCACCTACGAAGAGAATGGAAATCTTTGTGCAGAGCAGACGTTTACCGTGACTGGTACAAACCTAACAGGCGACATCACCGTCAGCGTAACTGGTGAATTTGATTTAAGAGGTCCTACTGGCGGTTACGGAAACAGTAGCCTGACCCTTGGAAGTGGTGAAGAATTTGGTGTCAACATCAATGATAATCTGCAACAGGGCAGTTACTCAGGAACTCTGACGATTGCAAGTGAGGGCGCTACCAGCATCACCATCCCACTTACTGGTACTGTAACTGCCCCCGCTCCTCCAACCATCACGGTTGCTCAGACTACAGTCAGTGTTGATGCAGCTGGAGGTGAAGGAACCATCGACGTAACCTACACTAAGATTGAAACCAACTTGGTTGATGTGCAGTTCTATGCAGCTGACGGCACTGAAGTTGATGCTACTTCCTACGACTGGATTGCAGCAAGATTTGATCAAGACAAAAAACTCTCTTATATAGTTGAAGAGAATACCGGAGAAGCTCGTACCGCTTACCTGAAAGTCTATGGTGTTGACAATAACGGTGGTGATGATCTTATTTATTCGGAATTGATTACCATCACACAGGCAGCTGCAAGTTCAGGGGATCAGTTTGCACTCTTCAATGGAGACCTTGTTGAGGGCGATTATATCATCTATTATGGTGGATATGCCATGAATACTACTGTATCTAATAGCCGCTTACAGTATGAAGAGGTAACTCCTGAGAACAATATTATTACTACTGACAATGCTTCCATCGTTTGGCACATTGCTCCCAGTGGGGAATATTGGACTATATATAATTCTGACGCAACAGCTTATGCTGCTGCTACAGGTACAAGGAACCAAGCACAAATGTTAAGCGACGGTACTGACGACAAAGCTTTGTGGACAGTATCTGGAAATGAGACGTATGAGTTCATTAACAAAAAGAACGCTGCAAATAACGTAAATAAGAATCTGAGAAACAATGGCACCAATGGTTTTGCATGCTATTCAACACAAACTGGTGGCGCATTATCGCTTTACAAGAGAGCATCTGCTACCGTCACGCTTGCAGCCTCTGGCTATGCCTCATACTGTTGTGACAAGGCTCTTGACTTCTCTACTAACTCAAAGAATGATTTCCGTGCTTGGTACGTAAGCAATGTAACGGGTACTTCCGTTACCTTCACAGAGATTACTGGTAAAGTTAAAGCTGGTGAAGGAATTATCCTTTACGGTACTCCCGGTGCAAAGTGCTCATTACCATACACGAAAAACGGAGAAGAGCTTACGGGCAACATGCTCCGCGGTACATTAGAGCCTACTGAGGTTACAACTGAAATGGTGATCGATGGTCAAAGCTACACGCTCTTCGGCCTCAGCAACGGCAAGTTCGTCAAGATGAAGAACGGTACGGTGAATGCCAACAAGGCATTCCTGCCTATTCCGACTTCACAAGTACCTACTGGCAACAACGCCCGCTTGGACATTGTCTTCAGCGAGGAGACGGATGGTATTTCTTCCATGCAGAATGCAGGATGCATCATGCATAATGAGATATACGACCTGCAGGGTCGCCGCGTGGAAACCATGAAGAAGGGTAGCCTGTATATCGTGAACGGAAAGAAAGTGGTCTTTTAAGTGAAAAGTGAAGAGTGAAAAGTGAATAATTTTCTACCGATACTCATTGTTTGCCAAAGAATTAATGGGAAATTAATGGGTAATTCATGGAAATTCGTGTTTAAAATAAAGAAAGAGATATGAAAAAGATATATTTGTCACCAGATACTGAGGTCCTAAGCATCATCGTACCATCAATCATGACAGGGTCACCCGGCACGCCGGATGCACAAGTAGACCCTGGTGAGGAGGAGGTAGACCCTGAAGATATCGAGTCACGCCGTAACCACAACCGTTGGGACGACGAAGATGATTATGAGGACGATGACTATGGTACGGTGAGATTCTAAACAACAGAACGACCTGTCCAAGAGATGACCGAAGAGCAGTTAGCGCGGAAGAAAGAATATGCAGGCGAGAAAAAAGCCTCGATGAAACGCCGTGACGATGGTCACGACTACAGCGAGCGCCGCATGTATATGATCACCATGGAGGTGGAAGGCCGCAGACCGCTCTTCGGTCATCTTGTGGGTGATGCCTTCGCTCCCGAGGGTAGCGGGAATGAGCCGCGCATAGAGCTTACTCCACTCGGAAAGGCCGTGCAGAGCGAGTGGTTAGGCATACAGAAGAAGGTGATAACGGCTACACAGTGCCATCAACTGAACATGATGGCACTGGAGCTATCCGAGTAGTATCAGTTCTCCTTCCAGAAGCTACGGGTGAAGAGTACGAGGACGGTGAGGATCTCAAGACGTCCTACGAGCATGAGGAAGGAGCACATCCACTTCATTCCGACACTTAGATCGGCCCACGACATCTGTGGGCCGATATTTGTATCAAGACCTGCACCCACATTGCTGATAAGGCTCAGCGAGATGGTCATGGCGTTGATCAGGTCGACCTTCTCACCGATAACTACAATAGCACCGGTGATAAGGAGCATCAGGATGTAAAGGGTGAAGAAAGCGAGCAACGAGACGAGCTTTCCCTGTGGAATGCTCTGGTCGCCAAGCTTCACGGGGAGCACGGCGTTGGGATGAAGGATATGGCGGAACTCGTTGCGCAGCACCTTGATGAGCATCGAGATTCGCACACACTTGAAACCACCGGTGGTGCTTCCACCACAGGCACCCATGAACATCAGACCCATGAGGATGACCCACGTCATGTGGGGCCAGTAGCCGGCATTGTCGTTGCTCAGTCCGGTGGTGGTCATAAATGATACCACCTGGAACAGGGCCGAGCGGAAGGCAGGCTCGTAGTTGTAGCCCAGTCGGGTGACGAGCAGGTACATGATCCAGAGGGTGGCCACGATGATGGTGGTAATATAGAGCTTGAACTCGGCGTTGCGGAACATACTGCCCACCCTCAGCTTGAAGATGGACATGTAGAGCAGGGTGAAGTTGATACCTGCAAGGAACTGGAAGAGGATGGACAGGTACTCGATGGTCTTGGAGTTGAAGAATACCGTGGAGCCGTTATGAGTGGAAAAGCCACCTGTAGCAGTGGTGGTCATGGCATAGTTAGTAGCATCGAACCAATCCATGCCTGCTGCCCAGAACGACAGTCCACATGAGATGGTGAGCAGCACGTAGATGCTCCATATCCACTTGGCCGAGGTAGAGAGGCGCGGGTGCATCTTCGAGCGTATGGGGCCAGTAGCCTCAGCAGCGAAGACCTTCACAGTACCACCTACCAACGACGGCAACACGGCAATGGTGAAGAAGACGATACCCAGTCCGCCTATCCACTGCATGAGCGAGCGCCAGAACAAGATGCCGTGGGGCAGCCGCTCGACATCGTCGATGACGGTGACACCGGTGGTGGTGAACCCCGACATGGTCTCGAAGAAAGCATCAGTCACAGAGAGGATGCCGCCATGGAAGATGAAGGGAAACATGCCGAAGAAACTGAAGATAATCCAGGCGAGGGTGACGACGACGTAGGCATCACGACGATCCAGCGCGTTCTCTGCATTGCGTCCGAAATAGAGGAAGATAAAGGCAGCACTGAAGGTGAGCAGCGTCGACATGAGGAATGCCAGCGTATCGTCCTCGGCAAAAGAGAAGGCCATGACAAGACACCACGACATGAAGAAGGCCTCGATGAAGAGCAACGAGCCCAGAATCTTCGATATGATGTTCCAGTTGACCAAAGCTATTGTAATTAAAAATGATGAATTAAAAATGATGATTACCGAATGGCGGTAGCAAGCTATCCACTATTCACTAAAATAGTCCCTGCTTTTTGAAGAAACGCTCCATCTTGCCGAGCTGATGCTCGTGGCAGAACACCATCACGGAGTCGCCCGCCTCGATCTGCGTATTACCGTTGACGAGCATTCCCTCACCACGGCGCACCAGTCCACCGATGGCCACACCCGACGGCAGGCCCAAGGCCTTGACGGGCTTGCGGGTGACCTTCGAGCCTTCGGCAGCCACGAACTCGGCCACGTCGCTCTCGACCATCATCAGCGAACGCATATTACGCACGTCGGCCTTGAGCATCATCTGGAAGATATGGCTGGCAGCCACGGTCTTCTTGTTGATAATGGTACCGATGTCCAATCCTTCGGCCATAGGCACATAGTCAAGGTTCTCGACCATAGCCACTGTCTTGCGCACGCCTAACTTCTTTGCCGTGAGACAGGCCAGGATGTTGGTCTCGGCATTGCCAGTGAGAGCCACGAAGGCCTGTGTGTGCTTGATGCCTTCTTCCTGAAGCAGTCCCAGGTCGCGTCCATCGCCATGAATGACCATAGCATCGCTGTTGGTGAGCAACTGGTTCAGACGCTCACAGCGGTCGGCATCCTGCTCGATGATCTTCACGTTCATATATTCGGGCATGGTGAGTGCAGCACGCACGGCGGTCTTTCCTCCACCCATGATGATCACGTTCTGCACGTCCTCATAGTGTTCCTTGCCTACAATCTTGCGGATATAGGGGATGTACTCCTGTGTAGTCATGAAGTAGACCAGGTCAAGCACATGCAACTCGTCCAAGCCACTGGGGATAATGGTCTCGTCGCCACGCTTGATAGCCACCACGAGATAGGGATCCTCGGGTCCGCATAGCTCACGCAACGGACGGTTCAGAATCTCTGCCGTTTCGCGCAACTTGATGCCGAGGAGCACCAATGCCCCGTCGTGGACATCCCATCGCTGTCGTACCCATGAGAGTTTCAGTCCGTTGATGATATCGGCAGCAGCAAGCACTTCGGGATAGACGAGAGAGTCGACGCCCAAGTTCTTGAAGAACAGTTTGTTTTGTTGCGACAGATACTCGTAATTGTCGATGCGCGCCACGGTCTTCTTCGCACCCAGCACATGGGCAATGACACAGGCAGCGATGTTTCGGCTCTCCTCAGTGGTGACACCTACGAAGAGGTCGGCACCGTCGATACCCGCGTCCTTCAGCGTGCTGATGCTTGTGGGCGAGGCATTGACAGCCATGAGGTCGTAGCGTGAGTCGATACCACCAAGGCGGTTCTCATCGTCGTCGATGAGCACGCAGTCGTGTTTCTCAGTAGAGAGCAGCTTCGACAGGTGAGTTCCTACGGCGCCTGCACCGGCAATGACGATCTTCATATTCAGGGAGCAAGAATTATCTTACTGATACTCTCGGCATCGATGCCGACAATGTGCTGTAGCTCGCTGACCTTGCCATGCTCAACGAACTCGTCGGGCAGTCCTAAGCGCACCACGGGCTGGTGATAGCCGTGGTCGTTCATCCATTCGAGCACTGCCGAGCCGAGACCACCGTTGCGCACACCATTCTCCACGGTAACGATGCGCTTGTACTTACGGCCCACCTCGTGGAGGATGTCCTCGTCGAGTGGTTTTAAGAAGCGCATGTCGTAGTGGGCAACATGGGGCTCATGGGACTCATTGGCCCCTTTAGGCTCATAATCCTCTATGGCCTTGATGACATCATTGCCTATCGGACCGATAGAGAGCACAGCCACACTGCCGTCACCATCGCGCAGACGGCGACCAGTGCCCACCTTGACAGGTTCTAACGGACAACGCCAGTCGCTGAGCTCACCGCGGCCTCGGGGGTAACGGATGACAAAGGGTCCCATGTTGGGCAGCTGGGCGGTGTACATAAGCCGTCGCAACTCGTGCTCGTCCATGGGCGAGCAGATGGTGAGGTTGGGGATAGGACGGAGGTAAGCCAGGTCGAAGGCTCCATGATGGGTAGGTCCGTCTTCGCCTACCAACCCGGCACGATCGAGACAGAGCACTACGGGCAGTCGCAGGATGGCCATGTCGTGAATAATATTATCGTAGGCACGCTGGGCAAACGACGAATAGATATTGCAAAAGGGCTGAAGGCCATCCTTGGCCATACCAGCGGAGAAAGTAACGGCGTGTCCCTCGGCAATGCCGACATCGAACGTACGGTCGGGCATCTTCTCCATCATGATGTTCATCGAACAGCCCGTAGGCATAGCGGGCGTGACACCCACAATCTTCGGGTTCTGTTCTGCGAGTTCGAGCAGTGTCTTGCCGAACACATCCTGGTATTTCGGTGGCTGACCAGTGGTGTCGCCCTTAATCAGTTCACCCGTCTCGGGGTCGAACTTTCCGGGGGCATGCCATACGGGCGTATAGTCCTCGGCAGGCTTGTAGCCATGGCCCTTCTTTGTGTGCAGGTGTAGCAGCTTCGGTCCTTTCATGTCCTTCAGCTGTCGCAGGACGCGCACCAGTTCCACCACATTATGTCCGTCGAAAGGTCCGAAATAGCGGATGTTCATGCCCTCGAAGATGTTCTGCTGGCGGGCAATAACGCTCTTCAACGCATTGGTCAGGCGGATGATGCCCTGCCGTCGGTCTTCCTTCAGCATGCCGTGACGCCGCATCCACTGCGACACACGGAAACGAATGCGGTTGTAAGTCTCGTTGGTGTCAAGCTGTAGCAGGTATTGCTCCATACCACCCACAGCCCTGTCGATAGACATGTCGTTATCGTTCAGTATGATGAGCATGTCGTTAGGACTCGACGAAACGTTGTTCAGGCCCTCAAAGGCCAGTCCGCCCGACATGGCACCATCACCGATGACGGCCACCACCTTGCGCTCAGGATGAGAGGTAAGAGGTGAAAGGTAAGAGGTAGCCACGGCCATACCCAGCGCAGCGGAGATGCTATTTGAGGCATGACCGCAGATGAACGAGTCGTACTCGCTCTCCTGTGGAGAAGGGAAGGGACGTATGCCGCCCAGTTTGCGGTTGGTCTTGAACTGCTCGCGGCGCCCAGTGAGGATTTTGTGGCCATAAGCCTGATGGCCCACGTCCCAGACAATACGGTCCTCAGGGGTGTTGAACACATAATGCAGAGCGACGGTAAGCTCCACTACACCAAGGCTCGATGCCAGATGTCCGGGGTTCACCGAGAGCTCCTGCACAATGTCCCGACACAGTTCTTCGCAAACCTGTGGCAGCTGATCGACGCTCAGACGGCGCAGGTCGGAGGGAAATTGTATATTGTTTAAAAGTTCTAACTTGCTTGTTTCCACAATTCAGATTCAGTCATTCGGGTGCAAAGATACGAAAAAATGAGTGAAGAGACAAATTTATTTCCGCTTTTCCTTTGTGCTTACATAATTTCTTCATATATTTGCACATTGAAACCACACGCTAACCTTCGGTGATATGAAATACATCGCCCTTCCCTTTGAGCAACAGCGGCATTTGTCGTTCTACCTTGCCATGGAGGAATACGTCGCCCGTCATCTCGACGAGCCCGACGCCTTCTTCATGTGGCAGGTGCGACCGAGCGTCATCTTCGGGCGTAACCAGGTGATGGAGAACGAGGTGAACGTGGACTACTGCCGTGAGCACGGCATCGAGATGTACCGACGGAAGAGCGGTGGCGGATGTGTCTATGCCGACTTGGGCAACGTGATGCTGTCGTTTATGACCAAGGACGAGCAAGTGAACCTGGCCTTCAACCGCTTCATCAACATGATTATGCTGGTGTTGCGGAAGCTGGGGGTCGAGGCAACCAGCACCCAGCATAACGATGTATTGGTCAATGGCAGGAAATTGAGCGGCACGGCCTGCTATCATCTGCCGGGATGTAGCATCGTACACGGTACGCTACTCTACGACACGGATATGGAGCACATGGTCAACGCTATCACACCCGGACCCGAGAAACTACAGAAGAAAGGCATTCAGAGCGTGCGGCAGCGCATCACCCTGCTCAAGGACTACATACCGCAAAGCCTCGACGAACTGAAAGCGTTTATCCGAGACACGCTTTGTGACGGAGAAAGACTGCTTACGGCAGACGATGTGGCCGGCATCGAACAGATAGAACAGACTTACCTGAAAGAAGATTTCATCAACCTCATTCAATAATATGGAAAACAAAAGAACATGTCTCTATGACAAACATGTACAGTTAGGCGCACTGATGTCGCCCTTTGCCGGGTTCGAGATGCCTATACAGTACAGCAACATCACCGACGAGCACCAGGCGGTGCGCCAGCACTGCGGCGTGTTCGACGTGAGCCACATGGGCGAAGTGATCGTTCGTGGTCGTGACGCCGAACGCTACGTACAGCACATCTTTACCAACGATGTGAAGGATGCGCCCGACGGTCAGGTGTACTACGGCATGATGTGCTATGAGGATGGCGGCACCGTCGACGACCTGTTGGTCTACAAGATGGCAGACCAGGATTTCTTCCTGGTCATCAACGCCGCTAACATCGACAAGGACTGGGCTTGGATGCAGGAGCAGGCCAAGGGTTTTGATATCGAGCTAAGGAACGTCTCTGACGACTACGGTCAGATTGCCGTACAGGGACCCGAGGCAGAACAGGTGGTCGAGGAAGTGCTGGGCATCCCCTGCAAGGAACTGACGTTCTACACCTGCAAGGCCATTCTCCCTCCACCCTCCAACCTCCACCTTTCACCAATCATCATCTCCCGCACAGGCTACACGGGTGAGGACGGCTTTGAGATCTACGACTCACACGCGAACATTAATATATATTGGGACAAGCTGATGGCCAGCGGACGCTGCAAACCCTGCGGACTGGGCTGTCGCGATACTTTGCGCTTCGAGGTTGGTCTGCCGCTTTATGGCGACGAGCTCAGCGCAGAAATCTCGCCCGTCATGGCAGGACTGTCGATGTTCTGCAAGTTCGACAAGGAAGAGTTCATCGGCAAGGAAGCCTTGCTCAAGCAGAAGACAGAGGGTGTGGATCGTCGCGTCATCGGCATCGAGCTGCAGGACAAGGCCATCCCCCGTCATGGATACGCCGTACTCGACATGGAAGGCAATCAGGTGGGCGAGGTGACCACAGGCTACCACACTATCTCGTCGGACAAGAGCGTCTGCATGGCACTCGTCGACAGCCGCTATGCGAAGCTCGACACCCCGCTGCAGATACAGATCCGCAAGAAAGTGTTCCCCGGTGTGGTCGTGAAGAAACGTTTCTACGAAAAACATTATAAGAAGGGAGAAGTGAATAGTGAAAAGTGAAAAATTTGCTACCGCTATACCTTCTGCTAAATCAATGATTGATATTAAAAGAAAAATATATTATAGAATAGACAGAAAAGCGGAAGCATATTTTTCACTTTTCACTATTCATTTATAACTTTAGAACTATGGCAAAAGTAATTGAAGGACTCTATTACAGCGAGTCGCACGAGTATGTGAGAATTGAAGGCGAGTATGGTTACATCGGCATCAGCGACTATGCCCAGCATGCTTTGGGCAACGTGGTCTATGTCGACATGCCCGAAGTGGATGACGAGGTAGAGGCAGGCGAGGAGTTCGGCGCCGTGGAGAGCGTGAAGGCCGCCAGCGACCTCATTGCACCTGTCAGCGGTACCGTGGTCGAGGTGAACGAAGCCCTCGACGACCAGCCCGAACTGCTGAACCAAGACCCCTACGAGAACTGGATTATCAAGGTGGAGCTGAGCGACAAGACTGAGCTTGACAACCTCATGGAGGCAGCAGCCTACGAGGAATTCTGCAAATAAATAATTGCGTTATAACGTTATATCGTTATTACGTCATATCGTTATCCCGTAAAGAACGAAATGTATAAGTATTTCCCGCATACCGAGGCCGATTTAAAGGCCATGATGGATGTCGTCGGCATCAACAGCCTTGACGAGCTATATGCCGATGTGCCCGAGCAGATACGATTCCGTGGCGACTATCAGTTGCCTTCGGAGATGAGCGAGATGGAGGTGCGGCAGTTATTTGAGCAGTTAGGCTCGCAGAACCGACAACTTACATGCTTCGCCGGCGCCGGCGTCTACGACCATTACACGCCCAGTGTCATCCCACAGCTGCTACAACGCTCGGAATTCCTGACGAGCTACACCCCTTATCAGGCCGAGATATCACAGGGCACGCTGCACTATATCTTCGAGTTCCAAAGCATGATGGCCGAACTGACGGGCATGGACATCTCCAACGCTTCGATGTACGACGGCACTACCGCCTCGGCCGAGGCGATGATGATGGCCGTGGCCGCAGGCAAGAAGCAACAACGCTTCCTCGTCTCGGAAACCGTAGACCCGAAGACCGTTGCCGTGATGAAAACCTATGCCCACTTCCACGGCATCGAGCTGGAAGTCATTCCACAGAAGGAGGGCGTCACTTCGAGGGAAAACCTCGAAGCACAGATAGCCAAAGGCGGCGTTGCCGGTGTGATGGTGCAGCAACCCAACTACTTCGGCATCGTAGAGGATTACAGAGGCTTTACAGACACGATTCACAACGCAAAGGCACTCTTTGTGATGAACAGCATCATTGCCGACCTCGCTGTGCTGAAGACACCCGGTGAGTGGGGAGCCGATATTGCCGTAGGCGACGGACAGTCGCTCGGTATCCCTATGCAATGGGGCGGTCCTTACGTGGGCTACATGTGCTGTACGGAGAAACTCATCCGTAAGATGCCGGGACGCATCGTCGGCAAAACTGTAGACAACCGAGGACAGCGGGCCTTCGTGTTAACGCTACAAGCCCGTGAACAGCATATCCGCAGGCAGAAGGCCACCTCGAACATCTGTTCGAACCAGAGTCTCATGGCACTCTTCGTGACCATGTATTGCTCGTTGATGGGTAAGCAGGGACTGAAGGAAGCAGCTGAGCTCTCCTATGCCGGTGCCCACTATCTATGTGACAAGCTCTTGGCAACAGGCCATTTCACCTTGGCCTATGACCAGTCGTTTTTCAATGAGTTTGTCGTCAGCTACGACGGTAATGTAGATGCACTACAGCAGCGATTGCTTGACGAAGGTTTCTTCGGCGGTATCAAGATTGCCGATGGCCAGCTCATGTTTGCTGTTACCGAGAAACGCACCAAGGAAGAAATTGATCAATTAATTGCACTGCTATGAACAACCGACTATACGGAAACCTGATATTCGAGCTGTCGCAGTCGGGACGCTGCGGCTACTCGCTGCCGAAGAACCGTTTTGGCGACTACCAAGTGCCAAAGGAACTATGTAGGGAGCAGGATGCCGAATTGCCTGAGTGCGACGAGATGACCGTGGTGCGCCACTACACGAACCTGTCGGCCAACAACTTTGGTGTGGACAATGGCTTCTATCCATTAGGGTCCTGCACGATGAAGTACAACCCGAAGATCAACGAGGAGGTGGCTGCCCTGCCGCAGTTCCAGAACCTTCACCCGCTTCAGCCCACTGATACCGTGAAAGGTGCCGAGGCCGTCTGTACACTGCTCTGCCGTTCACTCTGCGAGTTGACGGGACTGCATGCCTTCACGCTGAAGCCCTTTGCCGGTGCCCACGGCGAGCTGACGGGCCTCATGGTTATCAAGCGTTACCACGAGAGCCGAGGCGACACGCAGCGCACAAAGGTCATCGTGCCCGACTCGGCCCACGGTACCAATCCCGCCAGTGCTGCCGTCTGCGGACTGGACATCGTCGAGGTGAAGTCGCTCAGCGACGGCACCGTCGATATCGATGCCTTAAAAGAGGTGATTGCCACAGTGGGCAGCGATTCTGTCGCAGCCATGATGATGACCAATCCCAACACCCTCGGCCTCTTCGAGAAGCAGATACCTGTCATCGAGAAGCTCATACACGACTGCGGTGGCCTGATGTACTACGACGGTGCGAACCTGAACCCCATGCTCGGCGCTGCGCGTCCCGGTGACATGGGCTTCGACGTGATGCACATCAACCTGCACAAGACTTTCTCCACGCCTCATGGCGGTGGCGGTCCAGGTGCCGGTCCCGTCGGTGTAAGAAAAGGACTGGAACAGTTCTTCCCCGAAGTGTCTCCCTATCACGGCAATTTTTCCGTCGCTATGCGAGCCTACGCCTACATTCTTTCCTTGGGTCGTGAACATATCAAAGAGGTGGGTCCGTTGGCAACACTCAACGCCAACTACATCAAGGAGTCGCTGAAGGATGTCTACGAGCTGCCCATCGATGGCCTGATTCCCGAGCAGAGCTCGCCTACCCGTAGCCTTTGCAAGCATGAGTTCGTCTTCGACGGCCTGAAGGACAAGAGCACGGGCGTCACCACGATGGACGTAGCCAAGCGGCTGCTCGACTATGGCTACCATGCTCCTACCATCTACTTCCCCCTGCTGTTCCACGAGAGCCTCATGATAGAACCCACGGAGAATGAGTCGAAGGATACCATCGACGGCTTTATCGCTGTGATGCAACGTATAGCCGAGGAGGCCAAGACCGATCCCGAACTGGTGAAGTCGGCACCGCACAATACGCCTATCGGCCGTGTAGATGACGTACTGGCTGCCAAGCATCCAGTGGTAACGTGGCGGCAAATGAGAAATGAGGAATGAGTAATGAGAAATGAAAATGAAGAATTGAGAAATGAAACTACGGCCATGAATAGGACTGACTTGATAATCATCGGGGCGGGACCGGGAGGCTACCGTGCCGCAGAGTTAGCTGCCAAAGCTGGCTTGAAGGTGGTTGTCTTCGAGGCTGGACATGTGGGTGGCACCTGTCTGAACGAGGGATGCATACCCACAAAGTCGTTTGCCCGCAATGCAGAGATCATGCAGACATTGAAGGAGGCAAGTCTTTTCGGTATGAACAATTTGAGCTTCGATTTTGACTTCCGTCAGGTCGTGGCCCGAAAGGATGAAGTGCTTGCACAACTCCGCTCAGGCATCGAGACACTTCTCTCCCACCCTAACGTTACCCTTGTCCATGGACATGCCCGCTTCGTCGGCCCTCATACCGTTGAAGCATTCAGTGCGGACCCTCATACCGAAGAAGCATTCAGTGTGGGCAGCGGTTCTGCCGCTGCTCAATACACCGCCCCTTTCATCATCATCGCGACTGGCTCGGTGCCAAAAGCGCTCCGACTACAGGAGCCTGCCAACTGCCGCGTGCTCGATAGTAGCGACCTGCTACAACTTGACCACCTGCCAGAGAGTCTCTGCATCATTGGTGCAGGTGTCATCGGTATGGAGTTCGCCAGCATCTTCAGTGCCTTTGGCACGAAGGTCACAGTGGTGGAGTTCCTGAAGGAATGTCTACCTGCTCTTGACAGCGACATTGCCAAGCGGCTGCGCAAGGTGCTTGAGAAACGCGGTGTCGCCTTCCACCTGCAGTGCGCCGTGACGGGAATAAAAGACAAGGAGGTCACCTTCACCGACAAGAAGGGGAAGGAACAAACAGTCGAGGCTGAGGAAGTGCTGATGGCTGTAGGCCGTGCACCACGTGTCAGCGATGACTTCCAGTTGGCTGGTTTCGACTTCGATACCCGTACGGGCATCAAGGTCGACGACCATTACGAGACTACCGTGCCGGGCATATATGCCATCGGCGACGTAAACGGTCGTCAGATGCTGGCCCATGCAGCGGAGGCACAAGCAAAGATTGCGGTGACCCATATCCTCCACACAAGCGATGCCCCCGCTAATTCTCCATTCTCCACTCTTAATTCTCCATGTACAGTAGTTCCCGCCGCTATCTTCACCCATCCTGAGGCAGCCTGTGTAGGCCCAACCGAGGACCAACTAAAGGAACAGGGCATAGCCTACGAATGTCGCAAGGCCTTCCACCGTGCCAATGGCAAGGCTCTGGCCATGAACGAGACCGAAGGCATGCTGAAGCTACTGAGTGAGCCGGATGCTGGCCGCATATTAGGCTGCCACGCCTTTGGTGCCCATGCGGCAGACATGGTGCAGGAGGTGAGCGTGTTGATGTGTCGAGATACTACTGTCACCCAACTGCGTGACATGGTGCATATCCATCCCACGCTCAGTGAGATAGTGCTTGCTGCGGCAGAACAATAAACAGCAGAAGCAGAAAACTTAGTGAGATGGGGAGCGAGAAACGATTTTCTCGTTCCTCATTTTTTCGAACACCCTACGGCCTAATGTCTCGGCTCCATGGGCGTCGAAATGCAGGCGGTCGCTGAGCAGCGAAAGGTCGGAAGCATCGATGACATGAAAGTGTTTGTCCTCGCGTTCCAAGCGGAACAGAGCCTCGGCTACCTTCGGTGAACCCTGACGACTGTCCTTGGCAAAAGTACCGCAGACCACAGGCAGCTTGCGGTATTTCTTCTTGCCTGTTTTTTCCACAAGATGCTGTCGGACATAGGCAACCACCGCTTTGATGTTCTCAAAATAGCGATCGGCAGCCTGCTGGTCGCTCTCGCCCTGATGCCAGATGAGCACCTTGATGTCGTAGTTCGCTGGTAGGTTGGCCAGGCAGTCGTCAATCTGTCGGGTGAAAGCTTTCAACAGCGACTTCCCACCATGGCTGGCCGAGGTAGTATGGTTGAGGAAGGCGGTGTCGGCACTCCAGTAGAGACCGTGGGTGCTACTCTTGCACGACGGGTCGATGGCTGTGCCGCCGTCGGTATGCTTGATGACGTAGAAAGGTTGTTGCCACAGCTGTTCCAGCTGATAGTAGACAACGGCATCGAAGCCCCAGCTACGTTCAATTTTCGGCTTTGCCACACGGGGCGAAAACTTCGAGAACTCGCCTGTGGCGGTCTCAAAGTCGCCGCTACCGTAGCTCCAAAGGCAGTAGTTATATGAGAGATAGCCGGGCAAGTCGGCTAACGGCACACGTCCGTCGGCATTCGACTGCCCGGCTGTAAGAATCACCGGCACACGTTTCTGCTTGGCAGGACAAACAACGGCAAGCAGAAAGAGAGTGACAGCAACAAGTGATCTCTTAATCATAGAATGCGAATCACCAATCATCGTCCTCATTGCCCACGATACCATGGGTGACGGCCTCCTGAAGCTTGTCCATCACCACGTTAGAGTAGGCATGGGTCATCACGAGAGCCTTGGCTGAGGTGCGCTTCTTGTTGTCCTTTTCCACGAAAGGATAATGCTTGGCTATCTCCCACTGCTCATCGTAGAGACGATGGTCGGTCTTATCCTCCTTCAGACGCTTTCCGTCGCTGTAGAGGTTCTGGTTCTTGTTGTTATACTTCGTATTGTCAGCCATAGCGCCCAGCCAGCCGGCATCTTCAGCCTTCAGGATATCGTAGGTAGGCACGGTATAGGTGACGCGGATGCGGCCTTCCTTGATGTCGATGCGGATGACCGGCGTGATGCTCACCACGTAGCGGTTGAGCGTACCGGTATGGTCGGCAATAGCATCGATGGTCGACGAGATGATGATGCAGCCTGCATCCTTGTCGTTGAGGGTGATGGCCTGCTTGTCCTTGAACGTCGAGGTAGCCCAGTAGTTCAGCTGTACGTACAGCTGATCCTTCGTCTTACCCGGAGCCTCAATGACCTGCTGATAAGTGAGCGACTGGTTCTTGTCGAGTGTCAGTCCACTGGCCAGATTGGCAGCAGCGTCGAGCCACTTGTCACCATACTTCTCCTTGGCATACTTCTCTAAGTCGGCAGTCTTGATAATCTGTGCCTTAACGGGGGCGGTTGTACACACGCCTGCCAGCATGACCAGCATGGCAATCTTCTGTAATAACTTCATATATTCTGCATTTAGAATGAAACGGCAAATTATTTGGCTACAAAAGTACAATTATTCTCCGAATCCTCCAAATTTATATCCAAAAAATCTTTTTCATATACAACTTATCTATAGCATCGGGCAATCGCTTCATTTTGTGATATATTGTAAGATGAAGTTTTCGGCTACGGGTAGGAATCGGTCGTGGCCTTTGCTGTTGAGATGGGCAGTGTCGGTGCCTTTACCGCCTTGGAAATAGATCTTTCGGAACTGTTCGCTTGTAGCGAAGATGTTTGAGCGTCGGGCAGCATCGAAGACGGGGATACCGTATGAGCCACACACCTCGAGCATCGCGTCGACCACCTGTTGACGGGGACTACCTACGAATCCGTCGCACGTCCACGGGGTGAAGAAGAACAGCTGGGCGTGCGGATATCTCTCTATGAGTCCTTGGCACAAAACGGCAAGGCGCTCCTTGAAGGTGCCGATGCCGATGGAGTCGATGCGGCCATGTGAGGCATCGTTGTGTCCAGCGATGACCACGACGATGTCCAGGTCGTCACGCATGTCCTTGTAACGCTGGTACATGCCGATTCCCCACTGTTTCAGGTCGAGGGCGATGCAGTTGCCGTTGCGCCCGTAGTTGTAATACTCCATGCCATGCTTGCGGGCAAACTTATAGTGCCAGGTGTTCTCGACGGGTTCGCGGTGGTTACGCACGTAGCTGTCGCCAAGAAAGCCAATCTTCTTTCCCTTCAACGGGTCGATGGCTGGTATGCTCTTTATGATTGGCAGCAGGGCCTTACCCCAAAACTCGGCCAACCGCCCGGCCCCCTGCTCGTTGGGATGCAGCCAATAACTTTTGCCTCGGGCATCCTTCTCCTCAACGATGTCGGTTTGCCAATGCTGCTCGAAATAGGTGTAGGCATCGGCATCGCCGATATGTACGTGGCCCGTCTTGCTCATGGCTACAACATTTGGGAACTGATGATAATAGGTATCAATCATCTTCAGGCTCTTCTTCGAGGCGATGGAGCCGCCCTTGGAGTGGTAGTCGGGATAATACCAGATGGGTTTGTTGAGTACCACATGAGCATCGGGCCAAAGCTTGAGGAGCGAGTCGATGATGGTGATGAGGTTCCTGGCGTAGTCGTCTGGCTCGGTATGTTTGTTCTTCGGACGTTCTACGGTATCGTTGGTTCCCAGCATGATACTGAATACGAGGGGAAGGGAAGAATGAGCCTTCACCAGTTCGCGGGTCTTCGATACCACGTCACCGAAGTAAGTCTTGTCGCCCACTGGAATCACATCCTCGGCACAGGGTAGGAAGTGATAGGTGGTGCGTCCCGAGCGCCCACAGTTTCGGAAGTAGATGGTGTCGATGTCTTCCTGTTGGCATAACCAACGGGCACACTGTGCGGGAGGGGCGGTCTGTTCGCGCTGCTCGTGCAGGGCACCATAGGTGATGCTGTTGCCGATGAACACGATGTTGGCGCTGCGTTGCGCATAGACAAATGACAACTGAAAGATGACTAAGGATAAAGAAAGGAGCAACCTTTTCATGTTAATCGTATTTAATGTCGTTGTACTTCAGCAGATAGGTATCGTATTGGGTGAGGAAGGGCTTGAAAGGTGCAGGGACTTCGCGTGGACTGGCAAAGAGCCGTCGGACGTCCTGAGGTATTGTTTCGGCTTCTATACGATAGAGGCGGAACGACGTGCCAACAGGTGCATCACCCACCTGCCAACCTTTGAAAGCGGTCTTGGCAAATTTCGGGCCTTGTCCGCTAACGGCGGCGTTGACAGTAAGGACGATGCCACGGTCGGTCTGTTCGAAGTTCAGATCGAGAGAATCGCCCACGACTAACAGGCCGTTGCCATCCTTGTCAGAGAAGAAGGCGACATCGATACCTCCGTGGTTGCCCTCGAAATAGAGGTCGTCCTGATGCTTGGCCCAGAAACCGTAGCGGTTGGCCTGATGGCGACCCGGGTAAGAGGCAAAGGGGCCTTGTCCAATCCACTGCACACGGTCAATCTCGGGCGACAGTAGGTAAGCAAGGCCGAGTTCGGCGCGGAACACATCGGCAGTATCGGGGGTTAGTGTGTAGCTGATGCTAAGACCACCGTCCACCGATTCTGACTTTATGTCAGCCTTGACTTGTTCATTATCTATCGGCAACAGGTACTTCTGCGGCAGGCGTCCTTTCTGTGTGATGCGCTCAGCCATCGTGGCCTTGCGGCCTGTGCGGATGGTGGTTTCCTGTACGAAGCTCATAGGGTCGCCATCGCCCGTCCATGCTGTCTGAGGCTTGTTCAGCACAAATGACTGATGGAGGAAGGTATGGCCCTCTTTGTCTTCGATGTCGAAATGAAGAAGGCTGAGGGCTGAAGGCTGAGGGTTGACAACTGAGGGAAGAGAAAGGGTATAGGGGACAGAGGAACGCAGCGGACAATCGGGACTGAAGGCACCACGAGCCACGGTGTCTCGGTCGTTGGTCAGAGCCCAGCAGAAGGTGACGTTGTCCTTCAGGTTCAGAAAGTCGTAGCGGTTGTAGAGTGTCAGCTTGGCTGAGATATTATCGCAGCATACGGAACCAACGAAGGCGCGGGCGTAGTTGTGTTGCAGCTCGTAGTAGTTAGGCAGGGGTGTGCGGTCGGCATAGAGCAGTCCGTCGGTACCTTGGTTTCCATTCATCTCAAAACCACTGGTCTCTGTCAGGTACACCTTCTGATCACATTCGCTACCGTCCGTACGCCAACGGGAGAATTTCTCCACATCCGAACTATTGTCTGCACTCCCACACTCCTTCACTCCTTCACTCCTCAAAGAGAACGGCATTCCCTGATCTACCCATTCCCAGACACTTCCACCGGCAATGCCGGGCGTGCGCTCGATGATCTCCCACTGACGGTCATGGTCTTCGAACGAGATACCCAGCGTGTGGCAGTACTCGGTGAAGATGAGCGGGCGGTCAGTCTTGGTATAGTAGTCACGCAACTGGCTTGTCGTGGGATAATGGGGAGCATAGACAGGCACCTGTTGGGGGAACTTTTCAAACCCGATACTCCGGAACGTGCTACCTTTCTGTGGGAAACAATAGGGGCGAGTAGGGTCGAGTTGCTGTGCATATTCGCCTACCTTCTCACAACTCTTGGGTAGTGGATTCTCGTTGCCGAGACTCCAGACGATGACAGAGGGGTGGTTCTTGTGACAGTCGATGGTAGCTTTCACACGGCTGAGAAGGATGTCGAAATAGTCGGGCTTCTTCAGATGCTTCTCGCCGCGCGAGCCAAAGGGGGCCTCGCATACCACATAGAATCCCAACGAGTCGGCCAGCTCGAAGAAGCGGGGTTCGCGGGGATAGTGTGAAGTGCGGATATAGTTGATTGAGGCTTCCTTCATCAGATGCATGTCCTTGAGGGTCAAGTCGTCAGAAACGACCTTCACTGTCTTGGGATCGGTGCTGTGGCAGGTCACGCCCCGCAGCTTGACAGGCTGCCCGTTAACTTTCAGCACATTCTTGACAGAGTCAAGCGGTGAAGCCGAGCGCCCGTCGATGCTCACTTCGCGTATGCCAATCTTCTGGGTGAAGGTCTGGAGCGTTTTTCCCTTTTCTTTCACGCGTACCTTTAATTGATAGAGGTACGGCGTTTCGGCTGTCCATAACCGAGGGTTGTTTAGTTTAGAGTGTAGAGTATAGAGTGTAGAGTTTGCTACCGCATTTCTTTCTGCACTTGAAGGGACAGCGGAAGCCAACTCCAAACTATCCAATCTACACTCGATACTGGTATTTCGCGTAGCATTGGCCACCTCGGTCTTTACTGTTACCTCACCGTTCATCTTCGTGGTGACAGTCAGGTCAGACAGATGGATCTTAGGCACGGTAAACAGCGTGACATCGCGAAAGATGCCCATGGGCGCCCAGTCGTCGAAGCAGTCGAACTCGAATCCTTTGAAATGGCTGTAGACACGCATGGCCAACTGCTGTGGTTCACCTTTGAAGGCTTTCTTTGACAAATATGGCGTCAGGTCGAAAAGACATGTGTTATAGGCCTGTTCCCATGTGCCTACATATCGATCGTTAAGCCATAGGTCGTAGCCGCGCAGCACACCATCGAACCGGATGATTACCTGTTGGTCCTTCCAGTCGGCAGGTATTGTGAACGCTGTGCGATAATAGCCAGTCAGTGAGTCAGGAAACGAATAACTTGGTTCACAGAAACCATACGCCTCCCAGCATCCTGGAACAGGTATCTCACCCCATGAAGCATCGGCTACAGGAACCGTTTTATCTTCGGTCAGACCATTAACAACCTTCAGCTGCCATTCGCCATTCAGACTCTTCATCTTCTGCTTGTCGGTGACAGGCCATACGCCTTTCAGTGCATCTATCACCTGAGGTATACCGCCGTTGTCATACATAGCATTCACTGCCTCCGTCTGCAATACACACAGGTAAGGCAGCAACCATAAAATGATTTTCTTCATATAGTAGTAGTTTGTTTATGCTTAAATTGCACATTTGCCTGCAAAGTTACTACAATCAGATGACAACATCATGGGATAATTGGTCATTTATCTGCAATTATTGTCTGACGAAGAGAATCATCCTGCTTTTCCGGCAATCTGAATTGAAGAGCCAGCAATAGGATGCCACCATCCGACGCTATTCAAAGACGAAGTCTTCAAGCGTGCAGAGCGACGCATCTCCAGGTTGCTTGGCAGAGAACTTGAAGAAAATGGCATGGCGGCCGGCAAGCTGCGCGGGATTGTCAATGGGGACGGTCAGCTCGGTCGACGTACGGGGCATGTCGGCTTTCAGCTCTATCGTTGCTATCATATTGCCTCCTTGTGAAGTCCAAGGACGGTCGCTCATCACTTCGATGGTTCCGTCAATGCCCTCAGGGATAAGCCGCAGGCGCAGGGTAAGGTTATCGGACAGCAGTTTTTCATCGAAGAGGAAATATTTGTAACCAACGATGGAGCCAGCAGTATTGTTGACCACATGGTTGGTATTGCTGTTCTGGTCGTAGCTGACATCCACATACGAGCCATAGAACGTATTGTTCGGCCACTCATGGGTAGCAGGCTTAGGTCCTGTGTACCAACAGGCGATGCCGGCAGAATGGCGTTCGAAGGGGTTCAGGCCTTCCAAGGCAAAGCCGTTGCTGTTGTATTCGCCCTCAGAAATCTCTACCTTCCCGCCAGCGCCCTCTTCCACGTTGACACTGATGGGTGCCACCATAGCCTGGCGTGCATATTCGTTGGTGCCCGTCTGCCGGTGATAGAACACGTACCACTGGCCTTTTATCTCACAGATACTGCCGTGGGTATTGCCGTCGGGTGTAGCCGAGGCGATAACGTTACCCTGTTCGTCCTTCTCACGTGCACGACCGTCGATAATAGTGCCACCGTAGGTCCAAGGACCGAGCGGGTGGTCGCTATAGGCGTAGGCAAGCGTATAGTTGGACATGGGTAGCCCAAACTCACCCTCTTCAGTGAAACGACTGTAGATAAATACGTACTTGTCCTTGATCTTACGAATGGAAGAAGCTTCGAAGAAACGGAACTGTCCCGGCTGGTAACGCCCTGAGATCATGTCCTCGACAATCTCGGTGCCGGGCTTTACGGTAGCCATTGTGGCTGGGTCGAACTCAGCAGCGTAAGAGCGCTCGAAACCCCAATAGCCATAGACGCGCCCGTCATCATCGACGAAGACGGCAGGGTCGAACTTCAACACTCCGTCAACCACATTAGGATTGTCGGCATTCCAGTTGCACACCTCAAAAGGACCGTCGGGACGCGAACTCTTCGCAATGAGTCCGTTGCGACCGCCAGCCTGATCGTTGGGGAAGAGGTAGTAGGTCTTCTCCGCTCCCCTTGTCACCAAGGTCACGTCAGGAGCGTAAAGCACATCGGCAGTACCTGCCGAATCGAACGGTTCGCCCTTGCCGTTCTTGTCGACAACGAGGATGACACCGTCGTAACGCCAGTTGTTCAG
The DNA here is from genome assembly GCA_017554385.1 of Prevotella sp. Lineage (GTDB taxonomy): Bacteria > Bacteroidota > Bacteroidia > Bacteroidales > Bacteroidaceae > Prevotella. Next base: position 122,037 of record JAFZIL010000065.1, read on the forward strand.
GCTGTCGACAGAGGCCGACCATACCACCTGGTCGCGACCGCAGTACTCCGTCTTCAAGTCATCGTGCGAACCATAGATATACACACGTTGCTTTCCTGGCTGGTCAGGGTCTTCGAAGACGTACGGTTCGCCGTCGGGGATGTGCTCCCAGAGGGGTAGGAAGGGGTTACCTACGGTGGTCAGTCCCGACTTGGTGGTCTCGACCTGTTGACTGCACGACATGGTCATTAAACAGGCTGCAGCAGCAATAATGTTCAAGGTTTTAGATTTCATATCTGCCAAGTATTAATAATGATGCTCAAATCCCCAGATTGGTAAATGAGCAGCAAAGATAATGAATTATTGTCACATTCCCGCAATTGTTTATGATTATTTATATAAATACAGGCAATGACTTCACATGATTCGTTACAGACTGCTTGTAACACCATTACAAACGGTCTGTAATCGCGTTACAAATACTTTGTAATCGCGTTACAAATACTTTGTAATGACGTTACGAATACTTTGTAATGACGTTACGAATACTTTGTAATGACGTTACAGAGAGTCTGTAATTCTGCCTTGAAACACGACACTTGATTTACGCTATATGTGACCAATCGTCATTGTGCCACTGGTATGACATAGAACTTGCGGTTAGGCTTGAAGTCAATCATCCACTGATCGAAGATGACATGGTCATCAAGCGCCCTTATCTTCAGCGTGTGCTTGCCTTTCTGTACTTTAACAGGAGTCGTCTTCAGCGCCTGTCCGCGCAGAACGCTCCGCTTCCAGAAGTCCGAGCGATACTTTTCTTTCAGCGAGATGACCACGGGCTGCTGGTCGTCGAGCGTCACTTGATAGCGCAAATCGCCTTTATCGTTAGGCTGGGTGGGAATCATCGCCGTATACAGTACGGCATTGCCCTCCTGCTCAGTCGCGAACTCATAGGTCAGTTCACAACCTTTTGGGATAGCAACTGCATTCATCGAATGACCCAGCAGCTGAATGGCATGCACACCTTCCGTAGCCGACTGGTATCGGCAGGCATTGCGGGCGATGGCATCGTCGGGCACGACCGAATACGACAGATAGAGACCATAGCCCGGCTGGTAGTCGGCTGGCGGCAGATAGGGCAGTGTCGGAGGATTGAACACCGGCAGGTCGCGCGGCATCATGTTCATGATACCCTTCCACTTACCATTGGCAAGGCTGTCGTTATAGTATCGGGTGAGTTGCTGTATCTCGCGGTAAGCCTGTATGGCGCGTGCCGAGTGGAGCATCATATAGTCCTCACGTCCCTCCATACTTTTGTCGGTCTGTCCCTGATATTTTGAGCGGGCCAGCTGAGCCTCCAACATCTTTACGGCCATGGCACGAGCGGCCTGCACGGGGTATTTGACGTGTGCGAAGAAGGCATCCTTCAGTTCGGGACGGACGAACTTCTCGGCCTCCTGCATGCCTACACAGACATGCTCATAGTCGGAAAGATAGCGCTCTAACTCACCACCAAACTCATTAGTGAACTCGGTGTCGATAACATGCGAACGGCCACGGGGATATGCCTTTCGGTCTGCCAGTTCTACCTGTGTCCATCCCATGAACTCCGGCTTGCGGATACCACAGAGACGATAGAATTCCTTCATGGCTGGGAACAGCTTCTTTCCTGCCTTCTCACCAAACTGTGTGCAGAGCCAGCTTTCCAGATGCTTCTCGAGTGTCGACGGGTTCAGCCCGTCGATATTCCACGCCATATCCAAGAACAGTTCCAAATCATAAGCCGCCACCTTCGGATCGTGGACGTTGACAATCCACAGCTTGCGGCAGTGATGGTCGTAGGCGGCACGCATCTCAGAGTAGACAAGACCGGGCTGAGTAGTGGTGAGCCACATATAGTCGTGTGGCCGGCCCCAATAAGAGAGATGATAATATACTCCTCCCCCACCCTTGCGCAATTGTTGCTCCTCGTCACTGAGACGGGTCATATAGCCGTAGTTGTCGTCGCACCACATCAGCGTCACGTCGTCGGGAACCTTCAATCCGCTCTCCATGATCTCTAACACCTCCTTGTAGGGAATGAAGACCTGTGGTACTTTTTCCACATCTTTATTATAATACTTGCGAATAAGCTCGCGCTGGTCGTCGATGACCTGCTGCAAGCCGTCGAGCTTTTCCTTCTTCGTATTTACGCCTTCCATCGAACCGTCGTGAATGCCACGCATGCCAATCGTAAAAAACTCCTCGCTGCCCTTCACCTCCTGCAGACGCTCTATCCAGTACTGCTGCACCTGCTGACGATTAGTGATGTAATTGTACGGACCACGGGAAACGTGGTCCCACTCTGCTACGTTGTTGCGCAGTAATGGCTCGCAATGGCTGGTGCCGATGAGGATTCCACATGAGTCGGCCATCTCCTTGTTGCCCTTGATAGTAAAAAAGCCGGGAGTACCGGTATGCATGCCCGGCCAAATAGCATTGGCGCGTAGACGTAGTAGAAGTTGGAAGATAGCTTTGTAGGTCTTCGGTCCCATGCGCCCGAAAACGGGGCGTCCTTCCTCTCCTTCGGAGGAGGTATCATAGTGTTTCCATGCCCAGTTGCGCAGGCTCCAGTCTTCGTCATTAATAAAAATGCCGCGATACTCCACTGAGGGAGCCTGCATGGTCTTGAAGTCGTCGGCCATCGTGAGGCGGCTCTTCATCTCTGGGATAACGTCGCCCCACCACACCCACGGTGAGACGCCAGCCATGCGGCTCAACTCCAAGATGCCATAGGCACAGCCGCGTCCGTTATTGCCTACGACAAATATTTGGGCACAGTTGATGGTTATGTAGAAGGCGTCATGTTTCTCTAAGACATCATCGACAGGTATGCCCATCTGGCGTAAGCGCTTCATAGTAGCCCCCGATGCTTTGTCAAGCTCCACGATGCGTATCTGTCCGCTCTTCGAACTGACAGCCCGTTGGCCGGTAACCTGCCTCATATCGTCGGCAAACATCTGCAAAGCAATCTCGACGACGGGTGCCACACTGTTTTCCATGCAATAGCTGACGGCATGCGTACCGTCGTACCACACCACTTCAGCTCTTGCCGCAGATATACTCCACGCCATCAACACAAACAAAATCCATGTCTTTGTTTTCATCAGCAGTTCGTTTTTGTTCTTTGGCTACAAAGGTAGGCATTTAACACGAAGACGACCTATAAAAAATGCTCAATCAGCATCAAAAAAAGACAGGCAGGGTGCTAATCCCTGCCTGTGCGCTTGTTGGTCATACGGATAAGCCGTACCCGTCCTACTTCTCCTCCTTCATCTCGTAGAACACGCTGAGGAAGGGCACGGAATGGTTGTCGAGCGTGACGACAAGCTTGTATTCCGATGTCTCAAACTCAGCAATCTTGTGGTCATCACCACGCTTGGGCACGCCAGGATTGCGTCCTAACTCCTCAACGAAACCGTCGCGCAGTTCCTGCCAAAGAGCTCGTGTGGAATCGTTATACGTGGCACGATAATCCTCCTCGACGGCAGTAATAACGTTATCCTTCGAGGCCACGGCAATGGAATAGGAAGTCTCGCCAGGACGCGACAGAATAGTCATCTCCTTGCTGGAATGGTTGGTGTCGATGGCCAGACCGCGGTTCACCAACGAGTCGATAAACACTTTGGCTGGCAGTCCCATGGACAGTCCTTTCACCTTCAGATAGTCACGTTCGCCACTGCATGCAAACAGAGCGACAGCTGCCAGAGCAGCAAATAGCATTTTCTTCATAGGTCAGTCATTATGTTGTTTGAAGGTGCAAAAATACGAAATAGTTTTCATATTCCAAACATTCGAGGAGAAAAAGTAGAAGAATACTTACTTAAACGGCAGATACCAGTTATTTTCATCCTCGAGACTGACGACAGGATTCTTGAAAGCAAGCTTGCGGGCAAGCCATTGTCCTCCGAAGTTACTGCCATAGAGTCCTGCGTTGTTCTTGTGGCGTGCCAGACGCTTCAGGTCGTACCAACGGCTACCCTCGAAAGCGAGCTCAAGGGCCATCTCGTCGCAGATGAGATCTTCCACTGCATTGATGGTGTCCTGCTTGGTGGTGCCTATGGTGATGGGGAACTGTGCTGCGAGCTCCTGCATCTTCAGGCCTGCCATACGATGGAGCTGATAGGGCGACGTTCCAGTGAGATAGCTGGTGGTGGCAAAGTCGCTGGCAGCCTTGCTGGCTCCATGACAGTGGATGCCGCAGGCACTGGAAGCGGGGAACTTGCTGATGTTGGCCTCGGAGAGGAGGGGATAGGTGGTCTGCAGCTTAGAACGCGTCTCAGGCGTCATATAGGCGGCATAGTAGACATCCTGGTTGTTCTTGCTGACAAGGGCGTCGCTGATGCCATCCTTGAGTATGGCAAAGGCTGCGTCGGGCATGCCTAATCGGTTGAATGCCTCGGCCAGTCGGAGCCAGACGGTGCTGGTGCGGTAGAGCACGATGTTGGCATACTTGTACTTGTCGATCCACTGCTTGGTGGAATCGTCGACCATGGTCTGCTGGATGACACTGCGGAGACGCATGTCGCCACACTTGGCAATGCTGATGCTGTCGTAGTTGTTGGTCTGACCCGAATGCGCAGTATAGAAATAGTACTCGGTAGAGTCGCTGAGCTGGTTGAGGGCATCACTGGGCAGCAGCTGTATCTCCTCCACATATGGCTCACGAAGCGAACCGATGCGTGCGTTTTCCTCGCTCGTGGCATAGTAGTTGAAGCCAAAGGTGAGGGGCACCTGGGTGGTGGGCCCGTTTTCGCGGCTCACAGCCATGGGGATGAAGGTAACAAGATCGTTGACCTGGTTGCGGGCGAAGATACCGCTCCATGCGGGACTGGTGTTGATCTCGGCAGAGATGAGCATTCGGCTGGGCAGATCGTCGTCGGCAGCGCCAAAACGTCCGGTGCTCAGCGACTTCGATGCCATCGGAGCCACGAACATGCTCTTGTTGTCGTAGGGCGTGGTGACAAGATAGTTGATGTAGTGACGTGCAGCAGCATCGAACTGCTCGGTTTCGAGATACATGTCGCCCAGCACTACATCGACGGGAATGAAGCAATAGCGCGGAGCAACGAGCTTAGCAGTACTCTCCCATGTAGGCGAGCCCACGGAGAAAGCGTTAGTGCCCACATAGCCAAGAGAAGGCGTGAGGTAGCCACTGTACTTCTCGAGGTCGGGAGCCAGCTGGGCCACGATGCCGTCGATGGTCAGCTCTGGGAAGGAATTGTCGTCGATCTGCGAGATCTTGGTCAGCGGCTCAGTGAAGAAGGGCACCTGCTTGTAGTTACGTCCTAACTGCAGGTAGGCCCATGCACGGATGGCCTTGGCTGCCACATACTTGTCAATTATGACGTTGGTAGATCCGCGATAGAGTGCGGTGTCGCAATGGGCTATGTAGTAGTTACAATTGTTGATGACGCGGTAGTAGACGTAGGCCGAGTCGTACTTGTTGGCAGTGGTAGCCGAGAAGTCGGCCAGCTGTCGCAGGTTATTGTCGGTATACGGGGTGGTCTTCACCAGGTCGCCACGCATCTCACCCTGAAACACATACTGGTCGGCCAACTGTTGCATGGCCTGCAGGATGCCAAATGCGTAGAACACAGAGTCGGTTTTTTCGCCAATCTCGGGATCGATGTTCCATCGCGTACTCTCGGTTTCGAGCATGTCGGAGCAGGAGGCGAGTGCTGCGCCAAAAGCGCAGCCTACGAAACAGCAGGCAAGGATGTTCTTTATGCTATTAGTAATCATAATTCTCAATTTTCAATTTTCAATTTTCAATTTCGATTAGAGGTTGATCTTCAGTCCGGCAGTGACCGAACGGCTATGGGCAAGGTTGCCCGTATCAATACCCTGATAGAGCACACCCGTACCGGCAGAGAACTCAGGATCGCTGCCCAGATACTTCGAGAAGGTGAGGAGGTTCTGACCCTCAACCCATACGGAGAGTCCCTGCAGCCAGGTCCATGAGCCGGGCACAGGCACGCGGTACGTCAGCGAGACGGTCTTCATGCGGAGGTAGGAGCCATCCTCAATCCAGCGGTCGCTGAATCGGTTATTACCCATGGGGTCGCCATAGTTGGCACGCGGTAGTTCGGCTTGCTGTCCTTCGTAGCGCCAGCGGCCCACCTCAGCCACCTGCTGGTTGTAGAAGTTGCTGCCCGCATTAAGGATAGAGCGCTGATAGTTGTAGACATCGTTGCCGAGCGAATAGTTGAAGCCCACGTTCAGCGTGAGGTTCTTCCATGCGAGCGTAGCAAAGATGTTGCCGTAGAAGTCGGGATTGGGATCGCCAATGACGGTCTTATCAGCCTCGCTAATGATTCCGTCGCCATTCAGGTCCACGAAATGTATGTCGCCTGCCACGAAGTCATGGCGCTGGCCTGCATAGTCCTCCATATAGAGATAGCCGCCCTTGCCTGCTGCCTTGGCCTCGGCATCGGTGGCGAAGACCCCTTCGGTCTTGTAGCCATAGAACAGGGCCACGGGATTTCCTTCGCTGGTCAGGATGTTGTTGTCGCCATAGACCGAAGAAGTATAGTCACCGTCGGGCAGTTTGGTCACCTCGTTGGCATAGTGGCCGACGCTGGCCCCCAGCTCCAAGTTCCAGTCCTTGCTGACGATGGGCTTAAAGGATAGCGCAGCCTCGAAACCGGCGTTCTGCAGCGAGCCCCCGTTGCTCCAGTAGCGGTTGATACCGGCAATAGGTGTGGTGAACGACTTCAGCGTGAGCAGGTCGTCGGTCTTGTGGAAGAAATAGTCGAACTTGACGCCCACGCGGTTGTTGAGCAGATAGCTCTGCAGTCCGACGTTCAGTTTCTTGGTCGTTTCCCACTTGATCTTGTCGTTACCCACATTGGTGAGCTGCGTACCGATAGCCGTCAGGTTGTAGCGTACGGAAGAGTAGCCGGTGCGTGCAGCATAGTTGGAGATGCCATCGTTGCCGCTGACATCGAATCCGGCATTCAGGCGCAGGTAGTTGATGCCATTGTTCTTTGGGAACCACTTCTCGTTGGTCATCACCCAGCCGAGCTGCACGCTGGGGAAGAGTCCCCACTTCGTGCCGAAGAGGCTGAGTCCGTCGGCATTCTCGCCAAAGCGGCTGTTGGCCTCGCCCAGGAGCGAGAGGGTGACGAAGTAGCGGCTCATGTAGTTGTAGTCGACATTGCCGTACCACTGAATCTGTCGCCACTCGTCGTTGGCACCGCTGACACTGCGGAATCCGTTCCATCCCAGCGAGGGATTCTTGTCGCTGGTCTCGCCCGTTGCCTGCACGCCCACGTCATTGGTGTCGTAGGCAAAGGCATTGTAGCGTGCACCGCCGAAGGCAGCCAGCGTGTGGGCACCATACTGGTGCTTCCAGTCGAACTGCAACTTGCCAACGATATTGTTTTCCTTGGCAAACATCGACTGCGTCTTGGCATAGACACGTCCGAGGCCTGCGATGTTGAACGAGGGCACGCCCGTGTAGGGACGGAAGTAGCGCTGTGCGTTACGGTCGAGCGTATAGCTGACCATTGCCGTCAGCGCCAAGTTGGGATTCACCTGGAACTGCGGTTCCACGCGCACGTTGAAATAAGTATTCTCGGCCTTGTTCTTGTTGTCGCCCTCGCCATACTCAATCACCGCGAGCGGATTGGCCAGCGAGTAGGCGTTGCCCAGCTGTGAGAACAGATCGTCGTAGCCGGTGAGCAGATTAGAGAAACCGCCCTGTCCACCGTTCAGCAGCTGGTTGTACTCGTAAGGTGAGAGCAGCGGCGACTTGATCATGGCCAGCGCCGTGGGCGACACCACCGTTGCAGCCGAGAAGTCGGCAGGCATGCCATTGTCGAACACCGAGTTGTTGGTGCGTGCTATCGAGATGTCGAACTTCGTAGTGAGGTTCCACAGAATCTTAATGTCTGTATTGAACCTCACGTTCATGCGGTCGAACGAGTTGGCCTTAGCCGCATACTGTGCATCGACATAGCCCACAGAGAGGTTGTACATACCGATGTCGTCGCCACCCTGCACGTTGATGCTGTAGTTCTGTGTCAAGGCGTTGCGATAGACCTCGTCGTTCCAGTCGGTGTCGTTATGATAAGTGTGGTAATAGTAGGGATTATCGCTCAGGAAGCGGAAGTCGATGTCCCTCTCCTGCAAGCCGTCGATGGTTCCCAGCATCTCGGCTGCGTATGCCCGGTACTGCGAGGCGTTCATCAACGTGGGGAGCTTTGGCACGAAGGTGTAGCCCGCCGAGATGTTGGCATCGATGCGGGTAGCCATGGAATGTCCGCGCTTGGTCTCGATAAGCACCACGCCGTTGGCGCCACGGGCACCGTAGAGCGCGGTGGCATTCTTCAGCACCGTCACCTTCTCGATGTCGTCGGGAGCTATGTTAGCCAGGATGTTGTTGAACTGCCCGTCGTGAAGCGAGTAGCGGTCGCGCTGCATATCCTGCTCAATGCCATCGATGACAATGAGCGGCTGTGCGTCGGACGTGATGCTGTTGAGTCCTCGAATGAACATCGAGGCACCACCGTCGAGCGCACCAGAGCGCATGACGCTATGCATATCGGCTCCCAGCTTCTCGGTGATCTCATTGTCGACCGTCACTCCGAAATGGGTGATACGCGCCTCGGCCTTGGCCGTATAGTTTGTTCCGGCGGTGTACATGGACTGGAATTTTTCGCGGAGCATGGCGACATTGACGAACTGGGTAGAGTCTCCGGCATTGATGGCCACCTGGAGTGGCATGAACTCCGGGGCATAGACATAGAGTGCGGTGGCAAATTCGGGCACCTTGATAGTGAAAGAACCATCCTCCTCGGTCATGGCCGTGTAGCGGACGTTGCCCAGTGCCTGCAGCTGTATGCCAGCCAAGGGCTTTCGGGTAGCCTGGTCGGTCACCCGTCCTTTCACCGTCACCGTAGGATACGCAGCATGTACTATCTTACGCACGGGCTGCTTGATGTCGGTCTCCACTTCTTCGTCTTCATCTTCGCTCTGTGCCAGTACAGGCGTTGCGCAGCATGCAAATGCCATTGTGCAGAGCAGGAGTCTGAGACTCGATGTCTGCCAAAGATTGAATATAGTGCTCTTCATTTTCATTTGTTGTTTGCTTCAAATTCATCGTACTCCACAGGCTTCATGATGATGGCAGCTATACGCACGTCGCGTGTATAGGTTTCCATCTGCGTTGTGTTGAAGACGTTGATGGGTGAAGTGATGCGAATATTGGGTTGATAGTCATTGCCGAGCCCATTGTAGGCCACGGGGAAGGTGAACTGTCCGATGAAGACGGTATCGGTCTTCATCGGGTCGTTCTCGAAGGCCGTCTCCATCGTCAGCTGGTTTTGTGCCGTGGGAAGCTTAGGCAGCGTCTCGCCGTTCAGCATGGCGTCAGCGTATGGTTTGCTGAAGAAGTAGTTGTCAGTGTTGCCGTTAGCCTTACAGTAGTTAATCTGGTAGTTTAGCTTGCAGGAGCGGTTGTCACTTCCGAAGGTTGTCCAAGCCGATGGCAGGTAGACCACGTAGAAGTTGTAGGTGGCCGACTTGACATTGGGGAGGAAGATGAAGATGTCGGGCTTGGAATAGTTTCCACTGGGCTCGATCCACGTATAGCGGACGTTGGTGATGCCCGACTCCTTGCCAAAGACAACCGATGCCGTATCGTTAATATTATAGTTGTGAGCGCTACCGCCGAAAAGATTGGCCAGATAGTTGCGGGGGTTGACCGAGATCTGGGGATTGAACGTTTCCCAGGGATAGAAAGCCAAGCTATCGACCACGCGGGCATAGCCGTTGCTGAGCTCTACGGGTTGGTTCACCATATACTTGTCAAGGATGTCAGCAGGATTCGACAGCTTGGTCTGGGTCGTGCTGCGCAAGGTGTCGGTGTTCACGCCCTTGCCAACAACCCACTGGTTGTAAGCATCGTTGTTGCTGAAGATGAGGTTGCGCACAATCGTACGGCGTGTGAGCGAGTCAGAGAGATAGGCTGCATCGACAGTGACTTTCTTGGTCTGTGTACCCGTAGCCTGGGCAAACTGCTCAACGTCCTGCACAGTGGTCGTAGTAATGAAATTGTACAGCGGCTTCACCCGGTCGTACATCTTCTGATAGGCCTCGTCGGTAGGCATGACAAAAGTGTAGGTGCTGTCCTCATTCTCAAGCTTTGCATTCAGTGCCCGGCTGAGCGAGTTGGTAACGACCAGCACAGAGTCTAAATACGTCTGCACACCGTTGACCATTGGTCCCTTGACACTCTCGTCGCTGAGCGTGGTGTCGTTGTAGTGCATGAAGTAGTTGCGCAACTTCTCGATGCCACTGCCGGCGTTGAGATACTCAAACAGATTAGGATGGAACGCTGCCACGCCGTCAAGCAGGTGCATCACACCGTTGTTGCTTGGCATGTTTGGCTGTTTGACGGAAATACGCCCGAAGGTATAGGCGCCATCGCCCTCGAAAGTGAACGACTTCTCGTTGAGCATGTGGATGCGCTCGCTGACAGGTCCCGATGCGCCATGCACGTACTCAGCCACATGATTCTTGACGAAGTGGGCAAGCAGCAGCGAATCGCTCATCTGCTCATAGTCGGAAAGGTTATACGTGCCATCGGCAGGTGCCCACACCGTATAGGCTCTGGCCTCCTTCAGCTTAGCGTCGAAGCCCGTGCGTTTCACCAGTGCAGCGAAGTCCTTCAGTTGGGGATTCTGCGAGATGTTATCCCACAAGGTCTGGTTGCCGGTTGCTACCTGATCAACCGGCACCTCGTTGTAGTCGTTGAAATCGGAGCAGGCCGTCAGCGCTACGCTAAAGGTAAAAGTGAATAGTGAATAGTGAAAAATTTGCTTCCGCAATCCTTTTATCCACTGTTTCTTGTTTATCTTGGTAATCATAATTTTCAATTTTCAATTATCAATTCGATTAGTACCAGTCCTCAGAGTAGGTGTCGTTGTCGACCACATCGACAGGCACGAACTCCACATAGTCAAGCTGCCACTTCAGGTCGCTCTCATCAGAGATCACGTTCTTAATGCGGAACCAGCGTTCCTCGCTCTGACGGATCGTCATACGACCCATAATCTTGCGCAAGCTGTTGTTGCCGGTCGACGTATAGCGCTGGTTACGCTCCGCATTGTCGCCAGTGTTGCCACTGCCCACATCGCTGCGTTCGGCATGATCGGCATAGCTATACAAGCCGCGCATGTACCCACGATTGCGCATGGCCGCGTCGGTAGCAGCACCCATGTCGTCCTCAAGGTTATACTGTGTCCATCCGATACGCGGGTCTGTAATAGGAACACGCACGTCGAGCGGAATGTCGAGTGCCATCATGGAACCCTGCTTCGACGAATTGCCCATGTAGAACTGCATCATTCCACCGTGGCTCATGGGCGTATAGAAGATGCGGAACTCATAGGTGTTCGTTGGTAGTGGCGGCATCTTCACTGCCAGGTCATAGTTGCCCCATCCCTGGAAGGTATTACCCTGCCAAGCGTTATAGGCACCTACCACATTGTAGCGCAAACGGTTCTCCATCGAATAGCTCACCACATTGTCGAAGTAGGTCTTTCCGTTCTCAAACTGCGGGAAGGCAATACGGGCACCGCTGCCACCACCGTTCCATCCTTTTACCGTCGAGGCATTGGCCATACGGAAGCCGTTGTTGATGAACTCCACAAGGAAAGTGGTCGTGTCGAAACGCATACGTTCGTGAAGCACACCCTTGGGTACCATCTCATCGTAGACGAGCATGTCCTGAATCTTGTGGATATAGCCATTGATCGACGCTTTGTTGAGGTTCGTATCCGCAGGGTCGTCAATCGTTCGCGTAATCCTTACTCCCTGTCGCAACACGGGATGCATGCCGCTGCTGCCCATCGTTCCCAGTTCGTCGGTCAGGGTGTTGAAGGCAACGTAGCGGTTGATAAAGAGTGCCTTGGTGTGTGCCGACGACGACTTGATGTTGCCGTAGGGCTGCCATATCTTCAGAATAGTGCCAGGAAGCATCGTCTCATAATAGTCGTACGGAGCACATCCGTTCACATAGTTCCAGTAGTCGTTGCCACCGTCTTTGCCATTGCCCCACTCGTAGACAAGCTGATTCTCGGGCATACCGGCATAGAGCAGGTGGTAGGCCACAAACATGTTCAGCGCATTGAAGCGGTTCGTGTAGTCATCGCCCGTGCTGATGCTGAAGCCCTTTTCACCTGGATAGTCATACCATGCATCTGCCCCGCCATAGACGCGATTGGCGTAAGCAATCAGGTCGTCGAGATTGTTAATACCGTTCTTTGCCATCACGTCGTTGGGCTCGGCAAAGATGGTGTACATGATCTTGCACTCGGTAGGAGCGAACAACGACGATTTGGCATTGTCGGTGTCCTGATGGTCGTAAGTGTCAGGATCAGGATACTCCACATCCTTCTTCGTCTTGACGAGCGAGTCGGCCAGGCCGGTAAGCTTCAGCGCCTGCACGAAGATGCTATACTCCTCCATGCGCTCCATGTCCTCTACAAGCGTACGGTTACTGCGCGGCACCACCTTGTTCAGCACATGCACCACGCCGTTCGTCACTACGCTGTCAGGCTCGACGATCACCGATTCCATGTTCAGCGTGACACGGCCCAACGAGTCAACGGCACCGCTGGTGTTGATGGGTCGTCCCAGCATGGTGTTGACCGACATACCGCCGCCACCCATGTCAATGGTAGTGTAGACGCCATTGGTGAGGTGATACTTGGCGATGTCATTGCAAAGGCTGTCGGTGAGTCCTTCGAGCGAATGTTCCGTCATGCCGTTGTGTGGCAAGAGAGCCTCGCTGTCGTTCCACAGGTCATCAAGATACTTGCTGACAGCCTCATTGGTGGGTGCGAAACAGGTGTATTGTCCGTATGCCGAGAGATTACGGTCTAATCCGACACGATTGAGAATATAGACAAACGAGCTCAGTTCGCTCTTTCGCATCATATAGTCGGATGCTGTTTCGCCAGTGGCGGTGAAAAGATCGCTCTCGTCAGGCTCTGGATTACAGCTAATGAATAATGAATAGTGAATAGTGAATAGTGCTGCGCACAATAGCCACTTCACTGTTTTTCTTATCTTGGTAATCATAATTCTCAATTATCAATTTTCAATTATCAATTCGATTAGTAGTTCTTCTCAAAGTCATTCGTATTCTTATATGCAGGATTCTGTCGTAGCAGCGGGCAGACAATGATGTCGCTGTTTGGCACAGGCATATAGAGGTAGGCCTCATTCTGCATCTTGGCAGCCACAGCCGAACCGTCGGAGCCGCGGCTCCTGATCATCAGTTTCTTCATGTCTTGGGAGATAGTGCCAAGCTGGTTGGTCTCATTGAGATCAACAAGCAGCTTGTCGTACTTCGATGCATCGTAGTCGACGTGACGGTAGCTATAGCGCATCAGGTCGTACCAGCGCTTGCCCTCAAAGCAGAGCTCGCGTTGACGCTCCTGCATGACCAGCAGCTCCATCTGTTCCTTATCGTAGTTCTGATAGACGTTCCACGTCATGGAGTCGGTCAGGTTGTCCTGAGCCAGCGAGCGGGTGTTCACAGCCTGCACGAGTGTGAAGGGCACGCGCAGCAGTTCCTTCTGCTGAGCCGTTTCCATCGTCGTGTCGACCTGCTGCACCAGCGCCTCGGCTTTCATCAGCATGATATCGGTGAGACGGTAGATGATGTAGTTCTGATTGCTGCCACCATAATTGACAGAAGTCTCGCGACGCTGCGAGGTCTTCGAAGTCAGCGCATTGGGCGAAATCATCTTGCGCACGTCAAGGTTGCCATCGCTGGTCACATCGTAGCAGCTTGCATAATAGCGCAGATCGTTGCTTGAGAAAACCTGTCCGGCCTGTAGATTGGCCACCTTTGATGAGGCAGCCCCGAAAATCTGTGCAGCCTTCAGATAGCCCTCACCACTGCTGATGTTGCCATACTTGTAGTAGTACTGTATAACGGCCAGGTTGCTGCGCGACTGCAGTTCGAAGATGCTTTCCTCTGCGTTCTGATTGACGAACAGTTCTGTGTATTCAGCGACGGCGTCGGCCAAAGGATACTCCTTCACCTCCACCTCGTTGCGTCCAGGCACATGCTGTTTTTTCTTCGACTCGATGACCAGGTCACAATAGTCCACACAACGCTGATAGTCGGCATCGCTGTGGGTCAAGGAAGCACGCCAGAGATAGATATCAGCCAACAGGGCATTGATGCCATCGTCGGTGAACCAGCCTACGCGCTGCCACTCGCCTGTAGAGAATCCCGATGCCTTCACAGAGTTCTTGGCAGCTTCCTCCAGATCCTCAATACAACGTCCCAACACGTATGCGGGCGTCGACTGCGGCACCTGCATGTTCTGGCTGCTGTTCATATAGGCCTCGGTGATATAGGGCACGTCGCGATAGTTGCGCACCAGGAAGAAATAGCACAAGGCACGCAAAGCCAGCATCTGCGAACGATCGGTGAGATAGTCACCCTCGGTATAGTTCGGGTCTACTTGCTGCACCTCCTCGGCTCTTTCAAGCACAATGTTACAGCGGTTAATCACCGAATAGACCGATGCCCATGCGCCAAACATATTGGTGGTCTGCATGTTCACAGCAGCCATCTCGGCCAGTGCATCGTAAGTGCTGCCCGACGGTGAGGTAGCCAGCACCAGTTCGTCGGAACGGAAACCACCCCAAACGATGAGTCGCGTCAGTACGTCGTTAGAGGCCATAGCCGAATAGGCGGCATTGACCATCGACGACACGTCGCTTTTTGTCTGCCAGAAATCCTCGTCGACAGTCTTGTCGTCGGGCAGGATGATCGTATCGAGGCAGGATGCGAGCATCAGAGATGCACTAAAGGTAAAAGTGAATAGTGAATAGTGAAAAATTTGCTTCCGCAATCCTTTTATCCACTGCTTCTTGTTTATCTTGGTAATCATAATTCTCAATTCTTAATTCTCAATTGTTTAGAATCCCACGTTCAGCGTTACAGTAAACTGCTTCGAGCGCGGTGTCTTCGAATTGTCGATAGCGGGCTGATAGCCTTTGGCCGAAACCTCGGGGTCGATGCCGCTGTAACGGGTCCACACATAGAGGTTGTTCAGCGAGGCGTATGCCTGCAGGTTGCTCAGTCCCCACGACTTGATGAGCTTGCGGTCGAAGTTGTAGGCAATCTGCAAGTTCTGGAAGCGTACGAAGCCTCCATCCTCGACATAGCGGTCAGAGTTCTGCCAGTTATATCCGGCATTATACATGGCACGCGGCATAGGTGTCACGTCGCCGTCCTTGCGCCAACGGTAGTTCACAGTGGCACTCTGGTTGTTGGTGCCGTACATCTGCTCCAAGCTCATGCGGGCCATATTGACCACTTTGTTGCCGAAGCGGTAGTTGAAGCGTCCCTTGATGCTCCAAGGACCATAGCGCAGGGTGAGGTTGAAACCACCGTTCACCTTCGGGAGCGAATTGCCGAGGTAGACCACATCAAGGGCATTGATCTGTCCGTCGTGGTTCACATCCTCGTAGATGGCATCACCTCCCTGGAAACGATAGGTCTGCGTTCCGTCGCTGTAATTGTAAACCAGTCGCTGGGGTTCACCGGTATTGGTCATGATGACTTTACCATCCTGACCCACGGCAATGGGCGCGGTCTTCCCTGCTGCAATGAAGTCGTTGAGCCAGGACTCATACTCGGCCGACGTGAGTCCGTTCTCCTTGCGATAGTTCTGCAGGTAGTCGTAGGTATACTGGTAGACACCTTTGTAGCGGAATCCGTAGATGGAACCCAACGAGTTGTTGATCTGCACGCGAACGGGATAGGTGCCGCGTGCGGTAGCATCCCAAGTTGTTCCGTTGATGCTCTGCAGCACACTCTCGTCCATTTCCTTGAGCAGGTTGGTGTTCTGGGCGATGTTGAAGCCGAAGTCAGCCGAGAACTTTCCAATCTTCACGAACTTCTTGGCATTGAAGTTCAGTTCCCATCCTTCGTTGGTCATTCGTCCCACATTAGCGTAGGAAATGGTTGAATAGCCAGTAAACGAGGGAATGTTCACATTCGACATGAGCAGGTCCGTCGTGTTCTTATGATAGTAGTCAAAGTCTATCTCGAACCGGTCGTTGAGGAAGCCGAGGTTGAAACCGAGGTTATAGCTTTCGGTCTTCTCCCAGCGCAGGTCGTCAAGCTTCAATCCGTCGAGCGTGGCAATGTTTGACAGGTTCGTCGAACCCTTACCATAGCTGCCAGCCGAAGTGTTGTACGTGTTATAGAAAAGATAGTCCTTATCGGGAGCCTTACCTACGATACCCCATGATGCACGCAGGCCCAACATCGACAGCACGCTCTTCGACCACTTCATAAACGGTTCGTCAATCACGTTCCATCGGGTTGACACACCGGGGAAGTAAGCCCACTTGTTCTTCGGACCGAACTTCGAGTCGCCGTCGGCACGAAGCGAGAAGCCTACCGAGTAACGTCCGTCAAGGTAGCTCAGGTGTCCGTTATAGAGCACGTTCTGCGAGTTCGAACGTCCGTTGCCGCTGGACGGTGCCTTGTAGAGATAGCCATCTATGGTAGGCGAGGTGTAGCCGTTGGGCAGGTGGCTCATGTTCACCGTCTGATTGTTGTTCTTCTGGGTGCTCATCTCGTAGCGCAACAGCATGGTGGCACTCCAGTCGCGATTACGGAAGTAAGGTGTGAAGACGAGCTCGGCACGTCCGCCTATCTTCATACGGTTGAACTCGTAGTTCGATGTCTGGTTATAGCTGTCCGACGTCCAGAGAGCATTGGAAAGCGAAGCGGGATAATAGGAAGGCTTGCTCTCGGCAAAGATGTCGAAGTCAACGCGTCCGTTGAATGTCAGTCGGCTCTTCTCGGCCTCAGTACCGAGAATCTCGTACTTGATAGTGAAGTCGGGCGTCAGTCGGTAGGTCTGATCCTTTATCCAGGCATTGTTGGCAATGGCCACGGGGTTGCCCAGCGAGTAGACACCGCGCAGTTCGTAGCTGGAATAAGGACCGTCGTAGGGGGTCTGGTAGACACCGCCCACACGCTCACCCGTGCGGTTCATCAGATAGTATTCGTCGGTATCAGTGCCATCGGCATTCTGGCGATAGATGCTCATGTTGGGCGCCATGTTCTGGGCAATGCCCAACAGGTCGCTGTAGTTCTGGTTGTTGTTGGTATAGGTCAGGGCGAAGTTGGTGATAAAACGTATGCGGTCACTGACGTTATAGTCCAAAGCCATACGGGTAGTGAACTGCTGGAACTTCTGCTTGATGATCGATCCCGTCTGGTGCTTGTAGCCAGCCGAGATACGGAACGTGGCTTTCTGACCACCACCGGTGAGGTTGACGTTCCAGTCGTGCATGGCACCAAACTGCTTCACGGCATCGACCCAGTCGGTGTTGTTGTTCCAGTTCTCGAACTCAGCCCAGGACTTGTCGTAGTTGAGCTCGGCAATATTGGTCGTGGCTGTAGATGCCTGAGTGGGATTATAGAACTCCTCCTTCATCAGCATGGTGTAGTCGTCGCCGTTGAGGAGCTTGTAGCCCTCGGGCTGCCAGGTACCAGTGAACTTGTAAGACACGTTGATTTTGGGTTTGCCACGCGTACCGCGCTTGGTGGTAATCTGAATGACACCGTTGGCACCACGTGAACCCCATACTGCCGTAGCGGCAGCATCCTTGAGCACAGTGATCGAGGCGATATCCTCCACGTTCACCGAGAGTAGCGACGAGTACTGCTCTTCGTCGGCATTGGCATAGTCGAAGTTCTCGTCGGGGTTATCGAAGATCTTGTCATCGACCACAATCAGCGGGTTGGCGTTGGCCGAAAGGGTGGTGACACCACGCAGACGCATCTGTGTTCCAGAACCCAGGTTACCTGAGTTCGACACGATGTCGAGACCTGCAATCTCACCCTGCAGGGCCTCGTCGGCTGAGGTGAAGGCCAGACCTTCGACCTGTTCCATCGACATCGTCTGCTGCGACACGGCGATTTCCTTCTTCTGGAGCATCAGACCGCCCGAGTTTCCACGACGTCCCTTCACGGTTACTTCCTTCAGCACGGTGTTGGCGGGGTCGAGCTTCACCTTGAACGTGGTCTGCGAGCCGATGGTCATCACCTTGTCCTTGTCGCCTACGTATGAGAATTTCAACTTGTTCTTGGCACTCTTCACCGTCATGGAGAAGTTACCGTTAAAGTCGGTCTGAGTAGCCGAGACGATACGGTTGTTGGCATCGATCTCCACGACGTTGCCCATCATAATGGGACCGTCGGCATCGCTCAGCGTACCCGAAATGCGCACCCCCTGGGCCACAGCCAGTTGACAGGCCACTGCCATGAGTGCGGTAAATATGAATTTCTTGATATTCATTGTAAAAATAGCCTTTAGAGATTCGTAGTTTGTTGTTTACTGCTCAATAAAACGGCCATTGGCGTTGCGATAGAGAGGCTCGGAAATCTGGTGCACGGCACAGAACGATGAGGTCTCGATAGACGTGGCCTTGGTCTTGCTGGTGTTGAACCAATAGTCGCGAGTCATCTTGTTGACAAGGCGCGAGGCATCGTTGGCATCGACCGTCACAGTGTGGTTGGCAGCGTCGGTGATGGTGATCTGGCCGTTGCCACCCGAGAGGCGAACTTCCTTGGCCACGCCAGTGGCATCGGAGCTGAGCGTCTGATAGCGTCCTGCTTCGACGGTGTTGTCGGCATAGACCGAATTGGTCACGAAGTGATAGCGCACGAAGTCGCGTATGGCGGTGATCATCTTCAAGGCACTTGCCTGGTCGGCAGCTTCGTTAGTACCCACGGGATCGCTGCCATCGGCAGGATAGTACTTGTGGAACAGGGCCACGATGTCGTCCCAGCGAGGCAGTCCGTTGCTATAGGCTTTCTGCATGGCCGCGTTGTCGGGTGCGAAGAGCGTATAGTTAAAGGTGTTGAACATCTTCACGTTGTAGTCGAGACAAGCTTCCTCGATACTGGTGGTACCCAACTTATAGTTGCGGGTGAAGATGGTGTAGGCATCTTGTGGCGAGGGCATGCCCTTCACGGCAGCCTCGGCTGAGATGCCAGCCCACGACAGCACGTCGGTAGCATCGAAGCCACTGCAAGCTTTCAGGAACTCAGAGAACTGAGGATTGGAGTTGATGACCGAGTAGACGCTCTGGTGTGGCGGCTGGATGATACGGTCGAGACGGTAAGTGATACCGTTCTTCTCGTTGTAGATCTGCTTGATACGGGGAGCGGGGAACAAGGGATTCTGCTCATATTGTTCACCCGAGATGGCGCGACCGTCCATCCGGTTGCCGTCGACATAGACTGCGCCACCATGCTTGGTCTTGTAGAAGTGATTCTTTCCGATGACCTCGCCGCTGTTAAGCACTAAAGTGTGATAGTTCAGGATGTCGACCATCTGGGCTTTCACCTCCTGGATGGTAGAGCGGCGGGCATTGCCCACGGGCTCGCCCGTCTCGGGGTTATAATAATAGCGGTCTACCTTCAGCTCGGGTTTCGTGCTGGGGTCGTAGTAGAAGTGGAGCAGGTCGGGACGTGTCTTGGTGGGATCGTCAGGATCCTGATGGCCCAGCGAGGCGGGGTCGACATAGTAGAGGTCGAAGGCGTTGTCCTCGGGAATGAAGAAGGCGTAGTTGGCCTTCATGGCGAGGAGGTAGTACTTGAAGTCTACACCGAGATAGTCGCCGTTGGCCACACCGTCCTGTATGGCCCAGTTCATCACCTTCAGGTCGGGATAGACAGAAGCGGGTGCCATGACCGACTGATACTCGTCGGGGGCAATAAGCGTATTGGTGACGTAGACCACGCCATTGTTGGCAATGGTGATGTCGTACTTGCCGTTGTCTTTCTTGGCAATCGAGTCAACAGCCAGGCCCATTACCTCAGCGGCATCGTTGAGCACGGTCTGGAACTTGCTGGGCACAGAAGCGGTGAAGTTGGCCTTCATGAGGTTCTTGGTGAAGGCGGTGAGCACCTGCGGGTTCTTGGCGTGTAGCGAGTCGAGGTTCTCCATGAGGTTGGCCTCGTTGTTGGGCTTGTCGCCATATATATCAATAAGGTATGCACCCTTGCCGCCCGGCAGGAAGTAGCTCTTCACGGCGGCGTCCTCGGGCACGAAGAAGGCACCCATGTCCATGATGGAGACATCGACGTTGCCGGCACGTGAAACCTTGGGATAGTACTGGTTCCAACCCGGGTCATAGCTTAATATCTGGGTAGTGGGCACGGGCATGCTGTTGGGGTCGCTATTTAAAGCCACGTTGCTCGTTGCCGAGCTCTCGTTGGAGCGTGCACTGAAGTACTGCATCTGGTAGATGGAGTCTTTCAGGGGCTTGTTGTTGGTCACGGCCCAGTCGTTGTAGTTGCGTGTGGTCTGCTCATCATAGAAAGGCACGGAGAAATAGTCGAGCACGCGGCTCCATAGCTGGGTGTTGCCCTTGCGGCGGAGCACCTGAGCCATGTTGCCCGGGGGAACGACCACGTCTTCCATCTGATGGATGTAGCCATTCTGACAGGTGATGTCGCCACTGACGACACGGTCGTTGAAGATGTAGGCAGTTCCTTCGGTAAACGGTGTGCCGGTCAGGATGGCAAAGTCGCTCTCGTCGCCAAGGGTCGAGATGCCGTTCTGCAACATATATTCACGCGTCAGGTGTATCATCATGGGGCGCGAAGCGTCGCTCACCAAGTCGATACCCTTGTCGTAGAACTTTTTCCAGTAGGGATTGTTCTTCGGCATGAGGTCAGGACTGCTGATGTGCTGCACGGTGTCGATGACACTCATGTTGGTGGCATGCTTCACAGCATAGCCTTTCATCGGCTCGTTGGTACCGTTACTCACGTTGGGCAGCATGCCAAGGAGCAGCGCATTGTCGAGCATCGAGCTGTAGAGCAGCAGCTTTTTCTGGGCCTGCGACAGCTGTTCGTAGCTTGTCACACCCCAGTCATTACTCTTGAAGAACCGCTCGAACGCCTCGTCGTTGGCAGGGAACACCGTCTTCGAACCTGTGCGGTTGAGGGTCTCGGCATAGCCCAGATCGTCGACCAGACGCAGGTAATTGTTGAAGGTGCCCGACAACTTCGCGTTGTTGTCCGGATTCTTCAATTCCGCATAGATGCTCGAACCAAGCCACGACGGCTTGCTTTCAGCATCCACCTCCTCGTATTTGTCTACGCAGGAGGTCATCAATCCCGTGAGAACGAGAGAGATACAGAAAAAGAATTTCTTCATAAATGGTTATTAGCTAATATTATTTTTTGATTTGTTTTGCATGCATTATCACCCACTGGTGATTTCAAGTTGCAAAAATACTATAAATTTATGAAACATGCAAAAAAAAACTACCGCAATTATTGACTTTTATCCCCAAATTTTGCAGAGACACAGATTCATTCTGTGGTCTAACAGCCCCTGTTAGCTGGTCTAACAGCCCCTGTTTGCAGGTCTAACAGCCCCTGTTAGCCACTCAAACAGCCCCTGTTAGCCACTCAAACAGCCCCTCTGAGCTACTCAAACAGCCCCTCTCAACTCCCCAAACAGCCATTCATTCTTAGTTCATTCACAAGGAATGACGAGTCAAATTACGAAAAAAATGAGGGGGACGCAAGCGCCCCCCTCGTTGTTATCCCGGATTGTGGAAGAAGAATTACTTCACCACATACTTTTTACCGTTCATGATGTACAGGCCCTTCTGAACCTTGTTGACACGCATACCATTCAAGTTGTAGATGGCATTCGTCATCACGTTGGCATTCACGTTCTCAATGCCGTCGGCATTCTGATGCTCGGGGAATGCGGTCTCTGAAGCCCAAGGAGTCTCGGTGATGTCCTCCTCGAAATCAGCATGTGCAGTAGACTTCATTACCTTCAGGTCGTCCATCCAGCTGCGGCGAGCAGGAGCCTTCTGGCTGCTGTAGTTCGAGCTGATGACAAGCTTGGCCACCTTGTTGTCGCCACTTTCTGGTGTCTCGATATCGATAGCAGGACCCTCGAAAGCGCCAGCCTTACCATGTACGAAGTTGACCTGCTTCTTGCCCTTCTGGTAGTCGAAGGTGATATCAATAGTACTCTTGTTCGAGTCATCGATAATACCGACGTTAGAGACAGAGCTGCTACCGCGGGTGGTCATGTATTTGTTAATCTCGTCGGCAGTAAGACCGAAGGTCGACTCGCTGGTACCCTGAGAGTTCCAACGGATAATCTTACCGAGGCTCTCACCATTTGCGTTCTGGATGTCAATATCGGTATGGCACTTGTTCAGATAGCCCAGCCACATGGTAAACGAAATGCGAACTGCGTCGTTCTCGGTTACATTAGGAATGTCGACAGTGGCAGCTGCAGAGCCAACACGCAGCACGTCGGTAGACTCACCATTGTAGCCCAGTGCCCACTGATAGCCATTGTTACCGTCCATAGCTTCCAGGTCAACACCGTTGGAGGGGAAGAACATCTGGCCAGCTGTGCCGTTGATGACATAGTCGCTTTCCTGCTCTACGAATGGCGTAGAGAAGTCAATGTCGACCACTACGTCAGCCTTCACTGTAGCGAGGAATGCCTCGCTTGCAGCCTGCAACTCAGCCAGTGCTTCTGCCAGTTTGGCAGCATCGGCCTCACGTGTCTCATCAGTGGTTGCAGTGCGTACTGTAGTGAGCGTATTCAGTGCCTTCTCTATGGCAGCCTTGAAGGCATCACGGTCGCCAGAAGCATTGCTACCCTTGTTGCGTTCTTTCTTTGCAGCATCGATAGCCTCAGCCAGATCGGTGATAGGCTTGTTGGTTTCGATTACAGCTTTAACAGCATTCTGATAGCCGCGCACCACCTGATACTCAAGTCGCTTGGTGTTGCCCTCTTCGTCGGGCTCGCTGTAGAGCTCCACTCCCTGATAGAGTGCCCAGTCGGTCAGCTCGTCGGTCGAAGCGACACCGGCATCGTTGCCGTCGCTGGTAGTCCAACCCTTAGCAGCCTGTGCATTGAAATAAGGATCCCATGTGGTCAGAGCATCGTCGAGCTTCTGACGGTCCCAAGGATAGTTACCATTGCGCCATGCGGCAAGCACTGCATTGCGTCCGCTGACGGCAGCATTCCACTGTGCAATATACTTCTTCCAAGCCTGCAAATGCTCCACGCTGGCATTAACATCCATATTAAATGCGCGGGCTATCGTGTTGCGGATGAAGAAGGCACCGCCTGTTCCGCCATTGCCCGGCCAAGCCATGCTGAAGTTCACCTTGCCGTCCTCGGCCACGTCGGCAATCATGTAGTACCACTGGTAGTACTCGCCGAAGATAGGACCTACCTCCTTGGTCACGTCGCCAATACCCATGGTGCAGGTAGTCTCCAGGTTGAAGACGGGCTCAGTGGGCCATGATGACTTACCGGTGTTGGCATTGCGTATCTCGGCAGCAAAGAAATACTTGCCTGCGGGCAGATCCTCGTGGAAGGCATTGTAGGTAGCCGTGTTGGCATAACCACTCTGGATGGCCGAACGCAGTGCATCGATATTGGCATCGTCGGTCAGGTGGCCCCAGTTGCCACCCTGCAGGTTCAGTTTGTATGAGGCACTATAGGCGCCACCGCGTCCCCAACCGGAAAGCGAGGGAATGTCGAGACCGGGGATAAGACCCTTCAGATCGACAGACGACTTGTCAAGGAATGCATCGAAAGCCAGCTTCAAGGCCTCGTAAACACTCTCACCGGTACTGAAGTCGTCAAAGGCATTCTGTGACATACCACCCTCAGCAACTTCGATAGCACCCTGCAGTTCTGACTGGTCGCCAGAGAACTCCGGTACGTTCATCAGGACCTTGGCCTGGTCTACAATACGCTGGAGCTTGCGCACGTCGAAAACCTCATTGGCCTCGTTCACGGCGAAGTTGGTCACCGAAATGTTCTCGGGCATAGCGGTGAGGTTGATGACGAGCGTGGGCACACCCTCATGGGCCGACAGTGTGTCGCTCACGGCAACCACACCTACCACCTCGGTCCAGTCGGCAGCATAAGTAACACTCGAAATCACCTCAACGGGAGCAAACACATCGGGTGTGGTCACCTTGGTCAGCGAACCGTCCATGTTGATGAATGCCTGTGCAGTAGCGGTGTTGGCAGATGTCTCGCCCTTCACCCAGAAGGACACCACATAGGTCTTACCGACCTCAACAGCCACCGTCTGGCAGAGCGAACCGTTGGCTGCAGCGCCCATGCTGGTGAGCACATTCTCGCCCTTAGGACCCGTACCAGCCTCAGACGACCAAGCATTAGCATCGATAGCACCGCCCTCGACGTTGGTCCATCCGTTGGTGGCATCGGCGAAATTGCCGTTGGTAAGCAGGTTGGCACTGCTTACACACATTCTCTGCGAATAGGTGTAGACATAATCGCCCACTTCGTGTGCGTATGTAAACACGGCAGTCATCGCAGCAAAGACAGATAAAAGTAGTCTTTTCTTCATAATGATTTGATTTTGTTAGTTATTAATGAAATAGTAATTGAATGATTTGCTGTAGTTTCGGGTGCAAAGTTACGACATTTCTTGATATAGCGCAAGAAAAGGATACATAATTTTTTGGTTTTTTCCTGTAATTATTGAGAAGGGCGCACAAATATACCGATATTTGAACAATCGTAAATAGAAACTGACCCCATCCCTGTGGTTGCAGGGATGAGGCCAGTAACGCTACCTATTGAAGATGAATCCTTATCTGATAACGACAGTCTCACTCTGGCAGTTGCGCCCACATTGCATCTTCACGATATAAACGCCAGGCACAACGCCAAGCTGGCGGACGGCCTGTCGCAGGTCGGCACGACGAGCATAGACGGTGCCTACCTGTTTGCCACCAGTTGTAAAGACCTGTGCCTCGACCGTCTCGTTGGAGCCGATGCGTCCGATGCCGTCAGAGGCATTGCCAGTGATGCGCAGCACGCCGGTCTTCTCCTTCAGTCCGTCGGTATTCCAGTAGAGTCCGTCGGGCAGCTGGGGCAGTTCTAATGCCGGTGTTCCCGAGAAACTGCCGGTGACGGTCCAGAGCGTAAACTCGTCGCCGCTCTTCGGGCTGTAGCTGTCGAGTAGGGTGACACGGAGTGTGCCGTTAAATGTCATCATTTGCGGTTGCAACTGGGAGTTTTTCCCGTTACCGATGAGGAAATTGACTACGGCTCCCTGCTGCACATTGAGCAGAGCATTGGTCTTGATAGTTCCGGGTGTGGTCTCATTGACAGTGGACCCACATGGCACCAACACGCCTCCACTCTGTAGCTGCAGGGTGTTGAGACGTCCCTGGCCCACGATACGGCCGCTACCCTTTACCGTGGTGGAATTGGCTCCACAGACGAGCGTCTCGAGCGAGGCTTGGTTGAAGGTAAACGTACCGTCCTCGACAATCATGGCGGCATTGATCTTGCCCAACGTCATCACGGTCATCTTGCCCGCACCGCGCTTGGTCAAGGCCGACGGGCTCTTGGCAATGGTATTGCCGTAGGGGTCGGTACGCTCGGAGGTGACGCCAATCTCGGTATTAAGGAAGAAGCTATCGCCATTACCGCCCAAGATCCACTGGCCGGAACCGGTGAGGGTGCCCTCGCCAGTGAGCTTGCCCAGCTCAATGTTCTTGCCATCGTTGCCCACATAGGTATCCTTCTCAACCTTCAGCGTGGCATGGGGCAGGCCCTTTGTATTTCGGATAACCCATTGAGGATCGTAGGACTTCTTGTTCTGGCGGTTGTTCTTGTTGGCAACGATGGTGCCGGTGAACTCGCTCCAATCACCGTCGAAATAGCATCTCACGCCACCAGTGTATACATTGAACGTGCCGGCGCCACTAAGCTTGCCGGTATAGGTTGAACGGAAACCGGCATAGAGCGTACCCGTCTTGCCCTGCGGCACGATGAAATTGGCCTTGTTGCTGATATTGGTACGCTCGTCGTTAGCTGCCCAGAGCGTACCGCCCTGGAACTCGACCTCGGCAGGGAGCTGCTCGTTATAGTTGGAATGGTTTGAAGTCATGGTGCCTGCCTTCAGCACAAGCTTGGCAAAGGTATTGCCAGCAAACATCTCCATGGATCCAGCTCCCGTCTTGCTGACGACGGCACCTGCGCCCTTGATGCCCTTGTTGAAGATGACACCCTTGCCATTGGGCACATCGATGGTGGTCTCGCCACTGACGTTGAGCTGCTGATCGGTAATCATGTTGGCACCATTTATCTGCAGGGTTGCACCGTCGTTCAGGGTGATGCTACGGCTGACGTTGCCAAGGGAACCAAATGCCTGACCACTGTTGTTGGCCAGCATAGACACCGTGACGGTACCACCGTTGACGATGGTGTTGCCTGAATTGTTCCAGTTGTTGATGGTGAGCTTGGCTTTGCCGTTCTTGGTCAAGGGAGCACCGCCCACGATGCTGTCGCCGCTCAGCGTGTAGTTTTTCTCATCGTTGTTGAAGGTCACCGACTTAGGACTGACTACGCCACGGATGACCACATTGGTCGAAGTGGCCTGGTCGTCGAAGACCACATCGTCGCCATAGGCCGAGTAGACGCTCTGTCCGTCGAGCAGGAAGTTCTGAGTGACGGCCTGCTGCCATACATTATCTCCATCGCTACCATTCCAGGTGATAGTGCCTGGCTCGCGCATATTGCCGATGACGAGCACAAGCTTGCCACCGACATGGCGCAGGCTGGTGACAACATCGACGGCGAGGCCCTCAATGATGACATCGTCCAACGAGCCGCTGACGGAGCCCACCTCACCCAGCTCATAGCTGCCTTCAACAGGCGTGCCATTGACAACGAACTCGAAGACGGGCGACTTGTACTTAGGACCGTACTGCCAGTCGTGGGTCTGTAGGGTAAGGGTGGAGACATTGAGCTTGTCGAGCGTGCTCTGATCGGTGACATCGAACACCACACGTGCGCCATACTGCAGCGTCAGCTCAGAGAAGGTTGTGGTGCCCACAGCGCCAGCGCCTCCAGGCTGTATGGTAGCATTGTAGAGTGCCTCGGCGCCAGCCAAGAACTTGCCACCGTTGCTGAGGAGCGTGGTATGGCGGTTGAGCCAGAGAGGCGAAGACTCCATGGTGCCGTCGAAGCAGAGCGTGCCGTTCCACACCTCAGTCTTTCCGGAATGCTTCTCGATGACGTTGGGCAGGACGAGCATACCCTCGCCCTGTTTTACCAAGTGCATGTCGCCGCCAAAGGCACCACCGGTGAGCGTTGTGGTATAGGCATTGACGGTACGTGCGGGCTGTTTGGGTGTGCCGCTGGTGGCCTGCTGCGAACCCGATCCCTGTACCCAAGCCGGTGTGTTCACGGTAAGGATCCAGGGTGATGCTCCATCCGTGACGCTGATGGTCTTGTCTTCATAGCCGGAGACGAGCAGGTGGTCGCCTGAGCCGATAGTGCCATCGACCTCAGTGCGTCCCTCGAGCGTCAATGCGGGCGGCTCCTTGGTAATGCCCTCGAGCTCACCGAGGAAGAAGCTGGGGTGAGGCGGCTGGTTGTAGCCTACCGACTGCCAGGTCATGGCGTTGCGATACTCATGGTCGTACCAGAGCGAGGTGACGGCCCAGGGAGACTCGTAGCTCGAAATCTGTATGCGCAGGGTATTGTCGTTGACACGCGTAACTATTTCCTCGCGCCAGTCACCGATGATATCGCCCAGGAAGCAGGGGTTGTTCTTACTGTCGTTATTCAGGTTGCCGCCACCCATCCAGCAACGGCTGTTGGGATAGCTACGCCCCGTATGCACTTCGGTTTGTCCAGGGGCCTTATAGACACAGGGAGCACGCTCCACGCCCGGTGAGTCCATGAACTCGTCGAGGAGGTCGCCGTCCCAGTAGACGCGCATGTTCAGATAGTCATCGTTAGCCAGGTTCTTGCCCGTTATGACCTTGTCGGCAACCAGGCTGATGGCCTCGATGCCGAAAGAGATGCCTATGGCACCCGGATGGTCGCCCACGAAATTGCCGGCCATGCAACGCCCGTTGTCGCCGCCAGCGCCAGTGGTGTAGCGCAGTGTTGATGACATGGCGTCGGTATAGGCGATGCCGGGCACGCTACTGCCCTCAAGGCAGACGAACTGTTCCAATCCCCAGCGATAGGGATCCAAATCGCCACAGTGTTGGGCATCGCCGTGTCCGAAGCCCGTCGTCGAGAGTCCGTAGCCCGTATCATCGATGATCATCGAGCCGAAGACAATCTCATCGCGACCGTCCATGTCGACATCGGCAATGGCGAAGTTATGGAAACCGTTGCCAAACCAGGGAGAAGAACCCTGATAGCAGTTCCAGCGCCACAACTGGGTAAGCTCGTGGGTATCCTTGTTCACCTGCAGGGCACAGAACTTATGACGCGTGTAAGCGCCACGGCCCAGGAAGATGGCAGGGTTGCGGCCATCGAAATAAGGTGCACCGAAATAGTGCTTGCATGAACGGTGGCCGGTGTCGTTGGTTCCCCACACGGTGGCATAGTCGCTCTCACCTGCCTCATAGCGCGGCAGGGGATAAGCTGCTGGTGTCCAGTTTTCTGAGCCGTCCCATCCGTAAGGCTCGCCCGTCTCGCCGTTCATATAGAGAAGGTACTCGGCACCGTCGCGGGTGTATTCGGCACGTGGGGCATAATAATCCATGTTACCGATTTTGATGGTCTTGCCTGTAGCCGTATGGATGATCATATTGTCGGCACCACGCATCAGGGCCTCAGCCTTACCATCCTGATCCCAGTCGTAGAGGATGAGGTCGAACTGCTCATCGGGACCGGCCATGAGGTTAGGCCCCATGTCTATCTGCCACAGACGGGTGCCGTCCATCTTATAGCACTCGTGCAGGTTGAAGGTGGTGGTATTGCCCTCAACATTAAGATTCTGGTCGTTGCGACGCTTCACCACGATTTCCATCTGGCCGTCACCGTCGACATCGGCCACAGAGCAGTCGTTGAGCGAGTACTGACTGGTGACGGTTGCACCGGCACGGTTCACCACAGGCTTCACGGCGATGTCCCAGTACTGGTGGTCCCAGGGCTTCACCTCTTCCGAGGCCAAGTCCTGACGCTCCTCACCACGAACCACGGGCACCACCTTGTAGGTGCTGCTCTTCGACCCGCTGTTATCCTGATAGTTGGAAACGGAGAGCGGATGGCTGTTGATTTTCGTGCCGTTACGGTAGAGGTTGTACTGAGTGTCGAAATACTCAGTGGGCAGCTTGCGCCACGACACATAGATGCCCGAGCCGGAGACACCGTAGCGGTCGTCCTGTCCGGTCTTGTCGCCCTGGGGAATGGCCACAAGGCCTCGTGTGAGCTTGTCGGTGAAACGCTGTGCATGGGCAGCACCTGCCGACAGAAGGCAGATGAGAGCCGCAATGAATAGTCTCTTCGTCATCATGTTTTAGTATTTAGTTATGAATTGTAGCGAATGATGGCTGCAAAAGTACGAATAATCTGACGAAGACAGCTACGATTTATGAGAAAAATGATTCGTTTATTGTCCGAACCATTGATTGTTACGCCTGATGAAAATATTTCGGCCAAAAGAGTTTGTCATGTCGAGGAAAGTGAGTAACTTTGCAGACATAATTTCAATAAACCTTATGGAACCACAGAAAACCTATAGCTATGAGGAGGCTTTGCAGGCCTCACTCGCCTATTTTGCCGGTGACGAGCTGGCTGCCCGCGTTTGGGTGAACAAGTATGCAATGAAAGACTCTCAGGGCAACATCTACGAGCAGTCGCCACAGGACATGCACTGGCGCCTGGCCCGCGAGATTGGACGTATGGAGCGGAAATACCAGAACCCGATGAGCGACGAGCAGATCTTCGAGCTCCTCGACCATTTCCGGTACATCGTGCCTGCCGGTAGTCCGATGACGGGTATTGGCAATAATCATCAGGTGGCTTCGTTGAGCAACTGCTTCGTCATCGGTCTGGACGGCGATGCCGACTCGTATGGCGCCATCATGCGCATCGACGAGGAGCAGGTGCAGCTGATGAAACGCCGCGGCGGCGTGGGCCACGACCTGAGCCACATACGCCCGAAAGGGTCGCCCGTGAATAATTCGGCCCTTACGTCGACAGGATTGGTGCCCTTTATGGAACGTTATAGTAATAGTACGCGCGAGGTGGCACAGGACGGCCGACGCGGTGCGCTGATGCTCTCGGTGAGCATCAAGCACCCTGACAGCGAGGCTTTCATCGACGCGAAGATGACCGAAGGCAAGGTGACCGGTGCCAACGTATCGGTGAAAATCGACGACGCGTTTATGGAGGCAGCCGTTACAGGCAAACCCTACCAGCAGCAATTTCCCATCGACAGCAACGAACCGCAATTCGTGCGCGAAATCTCAGCCAAGGAACTTTGGGGAAAGATTGTGCACAATGCATGGAAGAGTGCCGAACCCGGTGTGCTGTTCTGGGATACCATCCTGCGCGAGAGCATTCCAGACTGCTATGCCGACCTGGGATTCCGCACAGTATCGACGAACCCCTGCGGCGAGATTCCCCTTTGTCCATACGACTCGTGCCGACTGCTCAGCATCAACCTATACTCGTATGTCGAGAATCCCTTTACTCCACAAGCCACATTCAACTTTGACAAGTTCCGCGAGCACGTGCGTGCTGCACAGCGCATCATGGACGACATCGTGGACTTGGAGCTGGAGAAGATTGACTTGATTATGGAGAAGATCATGCAGGACCCGCAGTCGATGGAAGTGAAGGGTGCCGAGTATCATCTTTGGGAGAAAATCAAGGCGAAAAGCTCGAAAGGACGCCGTACCGGTGTAGGCATCACTGCCGAAGGCGACATGATTGCCGCCATGGGACTGCGCTATGGTACGCAGGAGGCTACCGACTTCTCAGTGTCCGTACATCGCACACTGGCACTTGCTGCCTACGGAGCAAGCGTCGAGATGGCTCGCGAGCGTGGTGCCTTCGAGATCTACGACGCCAAGCGCGAACAGCAGAACCCCTTCATCATGCGACTGAAGGAAGCCGACGGCCAGCTGTACGACGAGATGGTGAAGTGTGGCCGACGCAACATTGCCTGTCTGACCATCGCACCCACGGGCACTACCAGCCTGATGACACAGACGACGAGTGGCATAGAGCCGGTGTTCATGCCTTTCTACAAACGTCGTCGCAAGGTGAATGCCAACGATACCAACGTGCACGTGGACTTCGTCGACGAAGTAGGCGATGCCTTCGAGGAGTATATCGTCTACCACCCGAAGTTCCTGGAGTGGATGAAGGTACAGGGACTGGATCCCAATCAGCGCTATACACAGGAAGAGATTGACGAATTGGTAGCCCGCTCGCCCTATTTCAAGGCCACGGCCAACGATGTTGACTGGCTGATGAAGGTGCGCATGCAGGGTGCCATCCAGAAGTGGGTGGACCACTCTATCAGCGTCACCGTGAACCTGCCCAACGATGTCGATGAAGAACTGGTAAACCGTCTCTACGTCGAAGCTTGGCGCAGCGGATGCAAGGGATGCACCATCTATCGCGACGGTTCGCGTGCAGGCGTGATGATTTCGGTGTCGAAGAAAGACAAGAAGAAAAACGATGACGAGCAGGTGAAGGACAACAACATGGAGGTGGCTCCGAAGGAGGAAGCTCCCTGCAAGCATCCCACCGTGACCGAGGTGCGCCCGCAGGTGTTGGAGTGCGACGTGGTGCGCTTCCAGAACAACAAGGAGAAATGGGTGGCCTTCGTCGGTCTGCTCGACGGTTATCCCTACGAGATCTTCACCGGTCTGCAGGACGAGGAGGAGGGTATTATGCTGCCGAAGTCGGTCACCAAGGGAAAGATTATCAAGCAGATGAATCCCGACGGCACGAAGCGCTACGACTTCCAGTTCGAGAACAAACGCGGCTACAAGACCACCGTCGAAGGACTGTCGGAGAAGTTCAATCCTGAGTACTGGAACTATGCTAAGCTCATCAGTGGCGTACTGCGCTACCGTATGCCCATTGACCACGTCATCAAGCTGGTCAGCTCGCTGCAGCTGAAGAGCGAGAGCATCAACACGTGGAAGAACGGCGTGGAGCGCGCACTGAAGAAATATGTCACCGACGGCACTGAGGCACGCGGACAGAAGTGTCCCGTATGCGGCCACGAGCCCTTGGTCTATCAAGAAGGCTGCCTTATCTGCAAGAATTGCGGAGCCAGCAGGTGTGGATGATTTATTGGGGAGTGAAAAGGAGTGAAGAGGAGTGAAGGGACAATAGCTTTGAAATTGAATGGACTATAGAGTGACAGATAGTTGTATCTATATCAACGACCTGCGGTTGTATGCCTATCATGGTGTGCTGCCGCAGGAGCGCAGGGTGGGAGGCGAGTTCCTTGTTACCCTACGCGTACATTATAATATTACGCGCGCACTCGAAACTGACAATGTCGATGATACGGTCAACTATGCCGAGCTCTGCCACCTGATAGAGCGTGAGATGGTTCTGCCATCTCAGTTGTTGGAACACGTTGCGGGACGTATCGCCCACACTGTATTCCATGCCTATCCTAAGACTACGGCTGTCGACATCAAACTAACGAAGATCAACCCGCCAATGGGTGCCAACTGTGCCGGAGCTGGGGTGGAGTTACACTTAATAAATGATAAAACTAAATAACAGACGTCGGTTTTCTCGATGATAATCTGTAATTTTGCAAACGAATGTTATATAAAAAGATTGTTTCAATAGTCATACTCATACTTTGCCTGATGCCCATAACAGGGGTCGGAGCAAAGAAGTTCACGCTGGTCATCGACGCCGGTCATGGTGGCAAGGATACTGGTGCCTGTGGAAAGATTTCCAAGGAGAAGACTCTGACATTGCGATATGCGCTGGCCTTCGGAAAGATGGTTGAGCAGAACTGTCCTGATGTAAAGGTTGTCTACACCCGTAAAGAAGACCATTTTCTCGAGCTATGGCAGCGGGCAGAAATTGCCAACAAGAACAAAGCCGACCTATTCATCTCAGTACATATCAATGCACTACCTAAGGGAAGGATTGCACGTGGGTTCCAAACCTACACCTTAGGAAGAGGACGTAATACCGGCAAGGCCGGTTTTATTGAGAACCTGGAGGTGGCAAAGCGTGAGAATGAAGCCATCTTGCTGGAGGACAATTATCTTCAGACCTATCAGGGCTATGATCCGCGTTCGCCTGAAAGCGACATCTTGTTCGAGTTCATGCAGGACGACAATATGTTAAACAGCGTGGAACTGGCCAAGCTCATGCAAAAGCATGTCTGTTCCACAACAGGACGTCAGGATCAGGGTGCCCATCAGGACAACCTTGCAGTGCTGCGCCTGACATCAATGCCTGGTTGTCTGCTGGAACTGGGGTTCATCTCAACGACCGACGAAGAGCAGTTCATGAATGCCGAGAGCTCTACTGAAAAATACGCCCGAGGCATGTTGAAAGCTTTTCAAGACTACCGACGTAAGATTGGAAATGTGCCACAGACCATAGCGAAGCCAAAGGAGGAAAGGAAAGCTCAAGAGGAAAAGAAGGTTTCAGAGGAAAAGAAGGCTCAAGAAGAGCAGCCTGCCCAACAACCTCAGCCTGCACAGACAACCCAGCAGCCTCAGACAACTAAGGCGCCCCAGACAACGCAAGTCCCCCAAGACGATGCCCCCATCTTCAAGGTTCAGTTTCTGACCAGTGGAACAAAGCTGAAGGCAGGTTCCAGAGAGTTCAAAGGTCTCACGGATGTGGCGTGTTACAAAGAGGGTGGGCTTTGGAAATACACTATTGGCGCATCGGCTGACTACGACGAGATCAACCGCATGAAGCGCAATGTGGCAGCCAAGTTTCCACAGGCCTTCATTGTGGCCTTCAAGAACGGTGAGCGCATGGACATAGAAAAGGCGCGACTGGAATACAAAAAACGCAAACAATAAGCCTTTCGTTATAAGCAAACAGTAAGCAAAAACAGAAATAGGATATGAAAAGTGTGAAGAAAGAGGTGAAAATAGCCCTCGTAGCAATTCTTGGTATTGTCCTGCTCTATTTCGGCATGCAGTTCCTCAAAGGCCTAACCTTGGTTGGGAGTGGGAACAAGTACTACGCTGTGTTCAGCGATGTCAGCGGACTTTCGGCTTCGAGCCCCGTCTATGCCAACGGATATAAGGTGGGCGTTGTCGAGGCTATCGACTACGACTACAGCCAGCCCGATCATATCGTAGCCGTCGTAGGACTTGACAAGGAGCTCCGACTGACCAGGGGTACGCGTGCAGAAATCTCGAGCGACCTGCTGGGAAACGTAAAGCTGGAACTGAAGTTCGGCGAAAACCCCTCCGACATTTTGTCCGTAGGCGACACTATCAGTGGTGGCATGCAACAGGGAGCGATGGGTAAAGCTGCCGAGATGGTGCCTCAGATACAACAGATGTTGCCGAAGCTCGATTCGATCCTTGCGAGCGTCAATGCCTTGTTGGCCGACCCCACTATAGCCAAGTCACTCCATAACGTTGAGAACATCACGGCCAGCCTTACAAACACCTCTCAACAGCTTAACGCTCTGACTGCTTCGTTGAACCGCGAGATGCCCCAGATGATGCAGAAGGCCAATGGCGTGCTCACTAACACCGAGGGGCTGACGCAGCAGCTCAATCAGGTGGACGTGGCTGCCACCATGCAGAAGGTCGACGCAACGCTGGCCAATGTGCAGCAGTTGACTAACGCCCTGAACAGCAAAGAAGGCACCTTGGGACTTCTGATGAGAGACCCGTCGCTCTACACCCACCTCTCTAACACCATGCGTGACGCCGACTCATTGGTTATCGACCTGAAGAGGCATCCCAAGCGGTACGTTCACTTCTCTGTGTTCGGCAAAAAAGATAAGTAAAATTTATTTTGTCTAAATAAGAAATGGGTCAAAAAACTCATTTCTTATTTCATATCTCCCTGTCTTACAGGAGGTTCCATATTTACAAGGGTGCACACGCACGAAAAATCGTGAAACAATCTAATAAGCCTAATGCGAGTGAGTTACGATGATTGTACAATCAAGATGTGTTTTTGAACGATTTGCACGTTTCGTTTTTTTTTCCGACCTTTGCACTTGAAAAGCTGAAAGCAAGACATAATCTTGTCAAAACAATTCATTCTTTAGAACAAAAAAAGTATTACCGCCTACATGCAACAGAGTCATCAGGCGCTTTGGGACAACTGCCTTCATCTGATTAGGCAGAACGTCGAGGAGCAGACATATAAAACGTGGTTTGAACCCATTGTCTTCGAGTCGTACGACGAACAAAAGAAGACGGTGCTGGTTCAGTTGCCCAGCATGTTCTTCTATGAATATCTGGAGCAGCACTTCGTTAGACTCATGGGGTGGGCACTTGCCAACAGCTTCAAGGCC
Organism: Prevotella sp.; assembly: GCA_017554385.1. Lineage (GTDB taxonomy): Bacteria > Bacteroidota > Bacteroidia > Bacteroidales > Bacteroidaceae > Prevotella. The sequence goes on from JAFZIL010000065.1 coordinate 157,410, forward strand.
AATGTACAGCTGACTTATCGTATTGTAACCGACAAGGAGCATGGCATCGTTCAGGAAAACGAGGGCGAGGTTGCTTCCGACCTCGAGACGCAACTGCAGACAACACGAATCAATATGTCGCCCACGTTGCTCGATGCTGCCGTTCCGCAGGATTTGGATCCTCAGTTAGACAAGAAAAAGACTTTCGACAGCTTTATTGAAGGCGATGCCAACAAACTGCCGCGAACCGTAGGAATGTCTATCGCCCAGCATCCTGGCAAGTCGACTTTCAACCCCTTCTTCATCTATGGTCCCTCTGGCTGCGGCAAAACCCATCTGATCAATGCCATCGGTGTACTGACTAAGAAGATGTATCCGCGCAAGCGCGTGCTCTATGTGTCGGCCCGCCTGTTCCAGGTGCAGTACACCGACGCTATCCGTCAGAATACGCTCAACGATTTCATCAACTTCTATCAGACCATCGACGTGCTGATTGTTGACGACATTCAAGAGTGGACAACAGAGAAGACGCTCGACACTTTCTTCTATATCTTCGACCATCTCTTCCGTCTTGGCAAGCAAATTGTGCTGGCCAGCGACCGTCCCCCTGTCGATCTCGTCGGTGTAAAGGAGCGCCTGCTTACGCGATTCTCCTGCGGACTTATTGCCGAGTTGGAGAAGCCCAACGTTCAGCTATGTATCGACATCCTTAACTCGAAGTGCCGCCGCGACGGTCTAAAGATTCCTGCTGACGTCATTCAGTTCATTGCGCAGACGGCCAACGGCTCGGTGCGCGACCTGGAGGGTGTTATCAACTCTCTGATGGCCCATAGCATCGTCTACAACTCGCACATTGACATGCATCTGGCTGAGCGTGTCATCAAGCGTGCCGTGAAGATGGACAACCACCCGCTCACCATCGACGACATCCTCGAGAAAGTGTGCACTCATTTCGGTGTCACCCAGCAGAATGTGTTCAGCAAGAGCCGGAAGCGCGAGTATGTACAGGCCCGTCAGGTGTCGATGTATCTGGCACAGAAGTACACGAAGATGCCCAGTGCGCGCATTGGAAAACTCATCGGCGGGCGCGATCATTCGACGGTCATCCACAGCTGCAGCACCATCGAGCAGCGTCTGAAGGTTGACAAGGCCTTCCTTGAGGAAATGAACAGCATCGAGCATTCCTTCAAGCTGAAACAACAGGTTTGATATTCCTTTCTATAGAAAAAGCATACACTGAATTAAACGAAGCTACCCTGCACCCGTCTAATTCAGTGTTATTTTATTTGAAAAGACCAACCATAATGGCTAAACAATTCTATCTTTTATTGACTGTTCTTTGCTTCACGCTGGCATCCTTTGCGGGAAACATCGACGATATCCGTAAGGCTCTTGAAGATTCATCGCTTTCTCAGGTACAGGAGAAAGTCTATCTGCACACAGACAACCAGTGCTACTTCGTTGGCGACACACTATGGTACAAGGCCTACGTGGTACGTGCCGACAATCACCATCCAACCAACATGAGCCGTCTGCTTTATGTAGAGCTATTGTCGCCCGACGGACTGCTTGTCGAGCGCCAACAAATCATCGTGTCGCCACAGGGCTATACCTGCGGACAATTTTCCCTGCGCGACTCGCTCTACAGCGGCTACTACGAGTTGCGTGCCTACACCCGCTGGATGCTGAACTTCAACGTGCGCCACCATCGCTATAGCATCCATGATACTTGGCTGTTCTACAGCAAGCAGATGGCTGCCGACTACTTCCGCATCTGGGATGGGCTCTACTCGCGCGTTCTTCCTATCTATAGCAAACCCGAAGAGCCTGGCGACTATGATGTACGCCGCATGTACCAGCGTCCGAAGACCCGACTGCCCAAGCAGAAGAAAGACGACCTCGTGGTGACTTTCTATCCCGAAGGCGGCCATCTGGTCGAAGGAGTGCAGAACCGCGTAGCCTTCGAAGTGCAGGACCAGCATGGCGAGGCTGTGAACATACGGGGAACTGTGTCAGGCAACGACATGCAACCCCTCAGCATCAATACCGAATACATGGGGCGCGGATCGTTTATCGTCACTCCTTCCGACAAACGACTTAAGGCCCACTTCACCTGGAAAGGCAAGGACTACGACGTGAGCCTGCCCAAGGCTGAGGAACAGGGAGCAGCCATCCGTCTTGAGGGAAGCGCCCTTACCATTGCCTCACGCAACCTGCCTGCCAACCGCCAGTATGCCGTCTCGGTGCTCTGTCGCGGTGTGCTGAAACATTTCCAGACATTAGACCTCAGTCAGGATGTCGCCAGCATCAATCTGCCTTTGGACGAACTTCCCACGGGCGTATGCGACGTAACCATCTTCGATGACGAGGCCCAGATTCTGGCCGACCGTCTGTTCTTCGTCAATCATGGTGAGCAGGCACAATACCTGATTACGGCACCCGTCTCCCCTACCCTCACCTACGACCCATACCAGAAGGTTGAGATTCCCATCCAGTGCGAGGGCATCGACGAGCCCACCTGCATCAGCGTCTCCATCCGCGACACCAATACCGAGGAGCCTACCTACGACGACGGTAACCTCATGACGTCAATGCTCCTCTCCAGCGAGCTACGAGGCTTCATTGCCCATCCGGCCTACTACTTCGAGGCCGACGATGCCCGCCACCGACGTCACCTCGACCTGCTGATGATGGTACAGGGTTGGCGAAAATACAAATGGCAGGAGCTGGCCGACACGGTTCGAGAAATGCGCTACGAGCCTGAAATCACCCTTACCCTCGAGGGCTGCGTCTACAAGATGCTGGGCATCAACGATGTCGAGCCCGACGAGATTGACAGCTGGCAGGACGGCGTAGGTATGGTAGCCCGCAAAAGCGGCAGCGAGGAAGACTACGTCGACCCGTGGGCCGAGGAAGAGACCAGCGACTTCATTGAGGTCTCAGCCACTGACGGGCTGTCCGACAATACCGACACGGGCAACATCGAGTATGGCGACATCGGCGAGACCAACGCGAACGTCGGCGTCAACCACGGCAACATTCGCCACGAAGTGCTGGTCGAGGCCGAGATGGTCATTGGCGACCAGATTGTGGGCGATGTACAGAAGACCCACGACCGCGGGCGCTTTCTCTTCCAGGTACCGCCCTTCTACGGCGATGCCTATCTGAACATGAAGGCCTATAAGGAAACCGACTCCATCAAGAAGAACATGGCCTCGCGCAAGGATGCTAAGGTGCTCGACGAGCTGGCCTTCCCCGACTTCTACGTAAAGCGCGACCTGTTCTACCCCATGTATACCCACGACTATACCTACTACGAGAAGCACCAGCCCGACAACTACGAGGAAATGCTCATCGACACTCTCTCAGACCTCTCGATGGAGAACGACGTGCACCAACTGGCTAACGTCAACGTGAAGGGACACCGTCGCGGACGACGTGCCATTGACTGGAAGAAGCCCGCCTACGTCATGGATGCCTACGAGCTCTACAACGACATCACCGACCGCGGGCTCTCCGTTGGCAAGCTCGACATGCGCCAGTTTCCCGTGCAGGTGTGCCGCTACCTCTACGGCAACATGAACCGCTACAACTCGTTCCGCGTTGACGGGCGTATCGAAGGAGCCACCTATTATCGCAACTACTCACCCATCAGCATCGGTGCCAGCGATGCCGAGAAGGCCGGACAGTTCCGAGCCAACCGCACACCGCAATCCATCTACAAGAACATTCAACTGAAGCGACTGCAGGACATCCGCGTGTTCAGCGACTACGAGCCACGTACCGAAGACTCTACGATGTTCGAGAGCATTCTGCAGGCCGATGCCACCGTCGAGCTTGTCACTATTCCCAACGACGGTGTGCAGCCCACCTTCCGCGACCGCCACATCGTGTTCCACGGCATCAGTATTCCCGAGCAGTTCTACCAGCCCGACTACAGCCGTTCCGTACCAACCGACACCAAGGACTACCGCCGCACGCTCTACTGGAACCCCAACGCCTTGACCGATGAGCAAGGCCGCTTCACCGCTACTTTCTACAATAACGGCAAGCAGACGCGCATAAAAATGTCGGCAGCAGGCGTCACTACCGATGGACGCCTGCTGCACAGCAAATAAAGACCTCGCGAAAACTCAAGCGAGCATTTATTACTTCATCACCTTTACATAGCGTGTGCCTCTTCTCACAAGGAAGAGGCCTTTTTGTGTGGCCTTATGCGGACGGCCAAGCAGGTCGTAGGCCTGTTCTGTCTGTTGTGACTGAGCTGCAACAAACGGAATGATGCCTGTCGGGTCGGCCACGACGTGCAGGGTGATGGTGTCGTTCACCTTCTCGCCTCCCAGCCCAGTGAGGGCAATGGGTATGCGGTAGTCGCCGGCTTCAGTGGGCGAACCTTCGATGGTAAGTGTCTTGTTGACGAAATCGGTGGTCTTCGTCAGTCCTTCGGGCACGCCTGTCACCTTCGTTCCGTCTTCCAACAGGTAAGCCACCTGACTTATCATATTACAATAGCGGGTGCTCACAAACAGACTCATCTCCTGGTTGGCTGTCACCGTCAGCTCCTTCTCCTCGTTCAGCAGGCGCGGCATCATGGCATCGGGCAGGTAGTAGCCAAGGTGGGGCGGCTGGTTGTAGGCGGTGTTCTGCCAGCAGATGCCCATGCGGTAAGTATGGTCGTGCATCAGCGTAGGCATGCGGTACTTGCTTTCAACAGTGGTGGAGTAGATGGCCAGACAGGTCTCAGCATCGCCCACGCTATAGAGTATCACCTCTTCACGCCAGTCGCCAAGAATGTCGGCTTGCAGGTTGGGCGTATTTTTCGTACCGTTACAGGTACTACCCGGCCCTATGTTATACAGAGTGGCTAATCGTGACGTGCCACCGCTGCCGCTATTGAGTTTGTCGATTTTCGAACCGTCGAGCAGTTCCTCCTGCAAGTCGCCGTCCCAGAAGATGCGGAAGTTCGACGAGCCGCCACTTCCGTAGACCGTCTGTCCCGTCAGGGCACTGCGCGGGCTGCCGTCGTTGCTGCTCCAGAAGAGCGAACCTCGCTTGACCGAATCAAAGTTACCAGCAATGCCACGCCCGTTGTCTCCACCTCCTGTTGCACTAAGGAGGATTTCACCCGTGGCCGCGTCGTGCAAGTCCCATCCGTAGCTTCCTCCCTCGTGGATCTGGAACACCTCCAATCCCGGGCGGTCGGGGTTATGGTCGGCCACGTGGATGGCATCACCATGACCGAAGCCTGTGCCATAGAGCACGGTGCCGTCGTTGTCACAGCAGGCCGAGCCCCATACGATCTCGTCGCAGCCGTCACCGTCGACGTCGGCTATCGACATGTTGTGGTTCCCGTTCTGATACATCGTTCCGCTGCCGCTGCCACTGGTGGGCTTCATGTTGCTGTAGGTCTTCGTAGAGCCCGTGCCATTGTCGTTATATGTGGTCACTGAGTAGTTGTTCTGTGCCTTGTTGCTGCAGAGCCATTTCTGGTGCAGCTGCTCTCCGTCAAAGTCGACTGCCCAGATGAAGGCATAATCGTAGTAGCCCCGGCAGAAAATGCCACTCGCATGCTGGTCAGGGCCGTCGAGATAGGCCACGCCAGCCAGATAGCGCTCACCACGGTTGCCGTATGAGGCCTTGTCGTTCTTACCGCCCACGCCCCAGTTCACCGAGCCGTCGGCAGCACCACCGTAGGTCATGTTGCGGTTGGGGTTATAGAATACAGTGTGGATGGCTTCGCCTGTCTCTCCGCGAAACACGGTGAGCCACTCCTGACCGCCGGTGATACGGCCGTCACTGTTGCGATAGAGTGCCGTTCCGCTCACAGCCTTGATGCTCGCATCGGTGGCAGCCTGGTTCACATAGTTGCCTGCGCCATCGATAGAGCCGGGACCCGTCTTACACATCATCTCGGCCTTGCCGTCACCATCGAAGTCGTAGACCATGAACTGCGTATAGTGGGCACCTGAGCGGATGTTACGTCCCAGGTCTACGCGCCAGAGGCGTGTGCCGTCCAGCCGGTAGCAGTCGATGATGGTGTTGTCAGTGATGCCGCCCTGTGAGTTGTCCTTCGCATTGTCGGGCTGCCACTTTACGAACAGCTCGTACTGACCGTCACCGTCCACATCGCCCACCGAGCAGTCGTTGGGCTCGTAGTTACCTCCGTTCTCACCCTTGGAAGGACGGTCAAGCACAACTTTCAGATAGGCCAGGTCAGATGCCTTCACTGGATCGGTAGTATCGACAACCTCTCCGTTCACTTTGGTCACAATCTGGTATTCGGCACCCTTCGAACCCGAGCCGTCCTTGTAGCAAGTCTGATAGCGGTCCTTGGTCACGGTCACGCCGTTGCGAATCACGTCGAAGCGTGTGTGGTCTTCATCGTCGGTGCCGAGGAAGCGCCAGCTCACGAAGTTGGCTGAACCGCTGCGGAGAACTATGACTCCACGGTCGAGCTGTTCCATCTGGCTCTGCGGAGTGTTCTGTGCATAAGCAGAGCTTATGCTTACGGAGAAGAGAAGGATGGATAATGATTTCAGTAGATTCTGTCTCATGTTTGCTTTTCGTTATGGTTCATTGTACAAATAGTTTCTTCACCTTGCCTCCTTGGCGTACGATGTTCAAGCCGGGCTTCAATGCTTCAAGGCGACGGCCTTGCAGGTCGAACACCTGTTCTGCAGGTTGCGACTCAGTCGCAACATACGCAACGCCGTCGGGCGAGATTTTTCCCTCAACGTAGTCGGGCAGGTAGTAGCCGAGGTGTGGCGGTTGGTTGTATGCAGTGTTCTGCCAGCAGATGCCCATACGATATACGTGGTCGTGCATCAGCGTGGGAACAGCATAGCTGGTAGGTGTCCATGTCGAGAAGACCATCACCTGCGAGGAGTCCTTCTTGTTCCACATAACCAGCTCTTCGCGCCAGTCGCCCAGGATATCGGCTTGCAGGCAGGGTGTAGCCTTGGTGTAGTTGGCCGTCTGCGCGTTATTATAAGTAGAGGAGTAGAACTTGATGACATCGGTGAAGCTCGAACCGCTCCACTTCTGGATATATGGCTCGGCATGCGACGACTGATCCCAGAGAGCGTTGTCACCACCGTTCGAGTCGTACTTGTAGGAACCGTCTAACAGCTGGTCGGCATACGAGCCATCCCAGTAGATACGGAAGTTCACCGTGCACGACTTGTTGATGACCGTCTGTGCCGTCACCGCCGAACGGGGCTGACGCTCGTCCTGCGACCAAAACTGGTAGCCACGCATACTCGTTGAAAGTGCTGCTGCCATACCGCGCCCGTTGTCGCTGCCGTCAGAGCCTCCGTGCCAGATGACCTCGCCTGTAGCGGCATCATGCAGGTCCCATGAGCCGTGTGCGGAACTTAGTTTCTCCTCGTGCACGTCAAACACCTGCAGCCCCTCACGGTCGGGTAGCATCTTTCCGACATGCATGGCATCCCCGTGTCCATAGCCTGTGGCATAGAGCAGGGAGCCGTCGTTGTCGAGTGCGGCAGAGCCCCAGATAATCTCATCGCAGCCGTCACCGTCGACGTCTGCTATCGACATGTTGTGGTTGCCGTTGCCGAAGAGGGTGTTGCTGCCTGCGTTCTGTGAGCCGTCGTTGCTCTTCACACCGCCAGTGTTGGCCTTGGCCGTCTTCATGCCACCACGTACCAGCAGATCGCCATCGACCTCGACCTTGATAGCGGTAGTATTATGAGGACTGAACACCAGCGACTGCGTAGTACTGGGCGAAGCGTGGAGCCATTCCGTGTGCAGACGTGTGCCGTCGAAGCTTACCGCCCAGACATAGGCCTGCGAATAATAACCTCGGCAGAAGATGCCGCATGGACGCAGGTCGGCACCGTTGATATAGGCCACCGCGGCTAAGTAGCGTTCCGAGCGGTTGCCGTAGTTGTCACCCCAAAAGCCGCTGGGGAATGTGCTCACCTTGCCCAGTTCAGAGCCGCCCTCCATCAGATCGGCACCCGTGTTGGGGTTCTTCTTTCCCGTCCCGGCACGACCGGGCAGATACCATGTGGTATGTATAGCGGCTCCTGTCTCACCGTTGAACACGGTCAGATATTCAGGTCCCTCGAGTATGTGGCCATTGCTGTTACGATAATCTTTGTTATTCGGATGGTCCTTGATGGTAGGGTCGGTGGCTGCCTGGTTCACGTAGTTGCCCTGTCCATCCTTCGAGCCAGTAGCAGTCTTCATCATTACCTCGGCCTTGCCGTCACCGTCGAAGTCGTAGACCATGAACTGTGTGTAGTGGGCACCATCACGGACGTTCGGCCCCAGGTCGATACGCCAGAGTAAATCACAATTCTCGGTTTTACTCTCAACTATTTTGTAGCAGTCAATATAGGTGTTGCCCGTCGGACCCTTGCTATAGCTGTTGTCCTGGGCGTGGGTCGACTCCCACTTCACCACCAGCTCGTAACGCCCGTCACCGTCGACATCGCCCACCGACATGTCGTTGGGATAGTAGGCGTAGGGCACGTTCGTGCCACCGTTCCACTTGGAGTGGATGCCTCCCTCAGGCCGTTGCAGCTGCAAAGTAAGGAACTTCTTTTCCCAGGGTGTAACCTCCTGTGAGTTCTCGATAGCCTGTCCGTCAACTTTCGTCAGTACCTGATAAACAGCGGTGGCATTGCCTTTCGTGTCCTGATAGTTGGTCTTCTGCAGGTCGGTTGCAATCACCTCACCGTTACGTAGAAGGTCGAAAGTGGTCACCTGCTTGTCATCAGTGCCAAGCAAACGCCAGCTCACGAAGTTGGACGTAGCGCTTGTGGGAATAACGACCACGCCGCGGTCGAGCTTCTCCATCTGTGTCGCGGGCGTCACCTGTGCACTGGTGCTGGCCGCTGCCAACAGTCCCAGGGCGAAAATTCTCAGTTTTTTTTTCATTCTAATGACTTGATTTGTTGTTAGTGATATAGTTTCGGCTGCAAAAGTACGAAAAAAAAATGATTCAACGCATATATATTAAGGTAAGAGAGCACGCAGATGCTTAATTATTGTTAATCTTGATAATAATTACAGTACTTTGCATTACATAGTACCAAGTTTTTACCTATCTTTGCACCGTCAAACCATTCAAACGCAAAAACCATGAATATTGAGAACGCCAAGTCACAGATGAGGAAAGGCATGCTTGAGTACTGTGTGCTGCTGCTCCTGAAGCAGCGTCCGTCGTATGCCAGCGACATCATCCAGCAGCTGAAGGATGCCGAACTGCTTGTGGTTGAGGGTACACTCTACCCGTTGCTCACCCGGTTGAAGAACGACGGTCTGCTCTCTTACCAGTGGCAGGAAAGCACGCAGGGACCGCCCAGAAAGTACTATGCACTGAGCCGCGAGGGCGTACAGTTCCTCGACGGGCTCGACGGAGCCTGGTCTGAACTCTCCAACACCGTCAACTATCTAAAGAACATCCACCCCGAATTTCACCTTTAACCATTATGAAAAAGAATATCACTATCAACCTGTGCGGCCGCCTCTTCCAGATTGACGAAGATGCCTATGAGATGCTGCAACACTACACCGACTCGCTGCGTTCGCACTTTGGCAAGCAGGAGGGCGGCGACGAGATTGCCAACGACATTGAGGCACGTATTGCCGAGCTGTTCGACGAACTGAAGCAGCAGGGCAACGAGGCCATCACCATTGACCACGTGAAGGACATCATCACCCGCATCGGCAAGCCCGAGGAGCTGACCGACGATGAGGTGAAGGAAGAACCCGAATGGAAGACCGAAGGACAGCGCGTCTACGAGCAAGTGCGCTCTAAGATGGCAGGCCGTCGTCTGTACCGCAACCCCAAGGACAAGATGGTGGCTGGTGTCATGTCTGGCCTGGCTACCTATACGGGCATCGACGTCACCTTCTGGCGTCTGGGCGCTGTGCTCTTCACGCTTTGCTACGGCATCGGTCTGATTGCCTATCTCGTGCTGGCCATCGTGCTGCCGCAGGCCAACACGCCCGAGGAGATACTGCAGATGCAGGGAAAGGAAGTAACCCCGCAGAACCTGGCCGACGCTGTGGTCGACGACAAGCAGCAAACGGTCAACCGGTCAAGCGGACTACGCGAAGTGTTTTCTGTCTTCCTGAAAATCATCTTCGGCTTCTTTGTCGGCATTGCCATCCTGATAGGTGCCGTCTTCGGTATCGCCTTCTTAGGCGTTCTGCTGACCACTATCTTTGCCCTCGTGATGCCTGCCACCTCAGCTGTTACCCTGCCCTTCACATTAGGCGGAATGGGACTCACGGAGGTGTGGACGTTCCATCCCTACCTGCTCATCGGTTTCGCCATATCGCTGCTGGCAGTATTGTTTATCCCGGTCTATGCCATTATCCACCTCGTACTCTCGCTTACCGGAAAGATAAAGCCTATGAGCATTGCACAGCGCATCGTCTGGATAGTACTTTGGATGGTCGCCCTTTTCATGGCCATTGCCTTGGGCAGCTCGGTGAGCATGTACCACGACTCGTATCGCCATGAGCGCTATGCCGAGGAGAACATGTGGATGACCGATGAAGACCGCGAATACCTGGATGCCAACGGCTGGACAATAGAGATGAACGACAACTGCCATAACGACTATGTGAAATACGGTGAATACTTTACAGGTGACACCGGTATTGCATACGTTGACGTATGGGACCCCAATGCCGAGCAAGAGTTCCAGGTGCGCTCACTGTCAGTAGAGGTCGATTCCGGCACCTTCCGCATCAGCTGCAACGCCCGTGCCGACGGCGAAGGCGTGTTTATCTACGCCAAGACGCCCGCCGAAAGGCACAATCCCAGTGCGCTGGCCATGATACCCGCCTGTGGCAACGAGGGCGGCAAGATATGGGAGGAGGCCGGCAAGAAGCTGTCAGTCGACTCAATATCAGCCTCAGAGCGCCAACACTTGAAGCAGATTTTCGAGGCCAATGACGGCAAGGGGTTCGGTTGGAGTCAGGTGGAGTTGGTTGTCAACGTAGAAAAACACTCAACCCTCTGCTACGGTGTGAGCACCTGTGAAGAAACAACAGAAAAGCCCAACCACGCCCATTGGTTCTCGGCTTGCGACTTCAAACTCGAAAAGGTGGAAACGGATTCCATAGCCAATTAATCTGAACACTTTTGTAGAACTTCTATATGCATGATGATGGAATTCAGAACACCAGTAGACATTAAGTCCCCTTCGTTCCAGATTGAGCCCGAGGATGAGTTGCTCTTCCTCGGCTCATGCTTTGCCGACAGCATCGGTCAGCGGTTCGTTGAGCAGCAACTGCGGGCCACGGTAAACCCGCGCGGCACGATGTACAACCCCGCCAGCATCCTGCACACGCTGCAGCTATGCCCTGAGCTGCACCCTCGCGTGGCTTTCCTCACCTTAGGCACGAACCACGTTTACCGGCTACGTGAAACGGGCGAGATCGTAGACAACTGCGAGAAGCGGCCCGCACGTCTCTTCGAGGAAGAAGAGTTGACGGTCGACGAATGTGCCGACTACCTGAGCCAGTGCGTCGACGTGCTGCGTGAACGCCGTCCCGACGTACACATCGTGCTCACCGTCAGCCCCATCCGTTACCGCAAGTACGGCTATCACGAGAGCCAGCTCTCCAAGGCCACCCTGCTGCTGTCCATCGACAAAGTAATCTCCCTCCACCTTCCACCCTCCACCCTATCCTACTTTCCTGCCTACGAGATTGTGCTCGACGAACTGCGCGACTACCGCTTCTACCAGCCCGACATGCTCCATCCCTCGGAACAGGCCGTCGACTACATCTACGAGCGGCTGGCCGAACATTTCTTCAGTCCCCGGCTGCAAGAGTACCTGCGTGAGTGGGCACCGCTGAAGGCAGCTATCGGGCACCGACCCTTCAACCCCGACAGCGAGGAGTACCGAGAGCTGATGAGGAAGACCCGCATCAAGCTTGAGGAGCTGATGAAGAGATACCCCCAGACGAATCTTTCGCCTTCGCTCATCCCCGTTCTGAAGGGAAGAATCGAGGACTCCAAAGCCTGATACATGGAAATTTATGCTTTTTTTCTTGCTCCATGCAGAAAAAAACTGTAATTTTGCAGCACTAAAAAAGCATAAAGACCATGACATACAGTATAGAAAAGGTGGCGACGCTCATTGGCGCACGCCGCTTCGGAACACAAGAGACTACCGTGGGCTGGCTGCTTACCGATAGCCGCTCACTTTGTTTTCCCGAGCAGACCCTGTTTTTTGCCCTGCACACAAAGAAGGGCGACGGCCATCAGTACATCGACGACCTCTACAGGCGCGGGGTGCGCTCGTTCGTTGTCGAACAGGTGCCTGCTGCCCCCCAGACCGATGCCAACTACCTGAAGGTGCCCTCCACGCTGGCCGCCCTGCAACGCCTGGCCGAGCGTCATCGCGACGAGTTCAACATCCCCATCGTTGGCATCACCGGGTCTAACGGCAAGACGTGGGTCAAGGAGTGGCTCTACCAGCTGCTGCTGCCCTCGCAGAAGATTGTGCGTTCTCCCCGTTCCTACAACTCACAGATAGGCGTGCCCCTGTCGGTATGGCTGCTCAACGAGCATACCGAGATAGGCATCTTCGAGGCAGGCATCAGCCAGCCGGGCGAGATGATGGCCCTCCACGACATCATACAGCCCACCATCGGTGTGCTCACCTGTCTCACCGACGCCCATCAGGAGAACTTCCGCTCAATGGAAGAGAAGTGCATGGAGAAGTTGGAGCTTATGCGCGACACCCAGGCCATCATCTATCCCTCCGACGACAACACCGTGAGCCGCTGCCTGCGCCGTTCGGGCTTCAAGGGCGAGCGCATTGGCTGGTCGCGCACCGACGAGCGTGTCGAGATGTACGTTGCCGGTGTTCAGACCACCCAGCAGAACGCCACCAAAATAGACTACGTCTTTAAAGGCACCAGTGGCGACTACGTCATCCCCTTCATCGACGAGGCTTCCATCGAGAACAGCATCACCTGTGCTGCCATCGGACTCCACCTCGGTCTGACACCCGAACAGATTGCCCAGCGCATGCCGCTCCTGGAGCCCATCGCCATGCGCCTCGAGGTGAAGAACGGACAGCACGGCTGCACCCTCGTCAACGACTCCTACAACAACGACGTCAACTCCCTCGACATTGCCCTCGACTTCATGCAGCGTAGAAGTGCGGTAGCAAACTCTAAACCAAACACGACGCTCATCCTCAGCGACATCTACCAGAGTGGTGAGAGTGCCGACGAGCTGTATGCCCAAGTCAACGACCTCTGCCAGAAGCGCGGCGTCAGAAAGCTCATCGGCATCGGACCGGAGATCAGCACACACGCGCATGCCTTCTCCATTGGCGAAAAATACTTCTTCACCACCACCGAGGCCCTCATCGCCAGCCCCGTGTTCCATTCCTTCCGCGACGAGGCCATCCTACTGAAAGGTGCCCGCCGTTTCGGCTTTGAGCATATCACCGAACTGCTCGAACAGAAAGTGCACGAGACCATCCTCGAGGTGAACCTGAACGCGGTGGTCGACAACCTGAACCATTTCCGTTCGTTCCTGAGTCCTGAAACCAAGATGGTGTGCATGATCAAAGCCGATGCCTACGGTGCCGGTGCCATCGAGATTGCGAAGACCTTACAAGACCAGCGCGTCGACTACCTCGCCGTAGCCGTGGCCGACGAGGGTGCAGCCCTGCGTCGTGCCGGCATCACCGCCAACATCATGGTGATGAACCCCGAGATGACATCGTTCAAGACCCTCTTCGACTACGACCTTGAACCTGAGGTCTATTCTTTCCGACTGCTCGACGCCCTCATCCGTGCCGCCCGCAAAGAGGGCATCACCGGGTGGCCCATACACATCAAGCTCGACACCGGCATGCACCGTCTGGGATTCAATGTGGACAATGAGGCAAATGAGGCCCATGAGCCTAATAATGAATTAGCCGAGCTCATCTCACGCCTACAGCACCAGCAGGCAGTCATACCACGCTCGGTGTTCTCCCACTTCGTGGGCAGCGACAGCCCAGAGTTCGACGAGTTCTCTGACCGTCAGTTCCAGCTCTTCACTCAGGGAGCCGACCTGCTACAGGCTGCTTTCAGCCACAAGATCCTGCGCCACATGGACAACAGCGCTGGCATCGAGCACTTCCCCGAACGACAGATGGACATGTGCCGACTCGGCATCGGACTCTATGGCGTGGAACCATATTCAGGCGAAAAAGGAAAGGCTACGGGCTCTTCTACACTAAAGTGCGTGAGCACTCTCCGCACCACCATCCTCCAACTGCGCCACGTCAAGGCGGGCGACAGCATCGGCTACAGCCGGCGCACCGTCCTTGAGCGCGACAGCATCATCGGAGCCATACCCATCGGCTATGCCGACGGTCTCGACCGTCTGCTCGGCAACCGTCACGGCTACTGTCTCGTTGACGGGCAGCGGGCCGACTACGTGGGCAACATCTGCATGGACGTGGCAATGATCGACGTCACCGACATCCCCTGCAGCGAGGGCGACTCCGTCGAGATCTTCGGCCCCGACCTCCCTGTCACCGTACTCAGCGACCTCACCGGCACCATTCCCTACGAAGTGCTCACGGGAGTTTCCAACCGAGTGAAGCGCGTCTATTTCCAGGACTGACCTAACCATTGGCTTGGTTTTGGTCAAGACAGGAAGTATGTTGAAAGGTACCTCATTTTCTGATTAAAAGCAAAGTTTTCTGACAATTCGTATTGCTAATTCAAAGAAAATTCGTACTTTTGCAGTCAACTGCGCTAAAACAAACAATTATTATCGATAAAAATGGAGCAAGTATTCAGTTACATTATCAGTCTGGGAGCATCGGTGATGATGCCCATCCTGTTTACGATTATCGGCTTGTGTATCGGTCTGAAGTTCGGACGCTCGCTTAAGAGTGGCCTCTATGTGGGTGTGGGTTTTGTGGGGCTTGGCATTGTCACGGCCCTGCTGACGAATAACTTCGGCTCGCCGCTGTCGGCTATCAGCGAGCTCTATGGCCTGCAGTTGAAGGTGTTCGACATGGGCTGGCCTGCCGCTGCAGCCGTGGCCTACAACACCGCTGTGGGTGCGCTGATTATCCCCATCTGCTTAGGTGTGAACTTCCTGTTGCTCATCACGGGCTGCACCCGCACGGTGAACATCGACCTGTGGAACTACTGGCACTTTGCCTTCATCGGTGCTGTTGCCTATTTTGTCATGGACCAATCGTTGGCATGGGGCTATTTCGCTGCCATCGTCTGCTACATCGTGACGCTGGTCATGGCCGACCTTACCGCCGATAAGTTCCAGGGCTATTACACCGAATGGCAGGGCATTTCTATTCCGCAGCCGTTTTGCCAGAGCTTTGTGCCCTTCGCCCTGCTCATCGGTAAGGCTCTCGACATGATTCCCGGCTTCGAGAAGTTGAACATTGACGCTGAAGGACTGAAGAAAAAGTTTGGCGTATTGGGTGAGCCGCTTGTGTTAGGTGTCATCGTGGGTGCGCTGATTGGTGCATTGGCACAGCTCGACATCAAGAAGGTGCTGTTCCTCGGTGTGACGATGGGTGCTGTGATGGAGCTGATTCCGCGCATCACTTCATTGTTTATCGAAGGTTTGAAACCCATCGCTGAGAAGACACAGGAGGTGGTGAAGAAGAAGTTCAACGGCAAGAAGGTCTATATCGGCATGTCGCCTGCCGTAGTCATCGGCCATCCGACGACGCTGGTCGTCTCGCTGTTGCTGATACCCGTGGCACTTGGTCTTGCTGTGGTGCTGCCGGGCAACCAGTTCCTGCCGTTGGCTTCGCTGGCAGGCATGTTCTACTTGTTCCCCATGGTGCTGCCGTTCACAAAGGGCAACGTGGTGAAGACGTTCATCATTGGTCTCGTGGCTTTGGCCATCGGCCTGTATTTCGTCACCGACATGGCTCCCGCCTTCACGCAGGCTGCCCACACCGTGTTTGAGCAGACGGGCGACAAGGCTGCCGACATTCCCGCAGGCTTCGAGGGTGGTGCGCTCGACTTCGCCTCCTCGCTCTTCGGCTGGGTCATCTACAAGTGCGTGGCCTACCTGAAATGGATTGGTGCCGGGGTGCTCACACTCATCACCATAGGCATGGTAGTGTGGAACCGCATGCGCATCGTGAAAGAGGAAAAGGTAAACAAGTAAAAAAAGATAATAACAACAATTATGAAGAAAACAATTCTTACTATCGTTGGGGCAATGGCCCTCTCGCTTTCTGTAGCACAGGCGCAGGAAGCAGACCGCTTTGTGGGATGCCAGCACGTGAAGTTCCAGACAGCCTGCCATCCGCAGGACGTGAAGGGTTACGACACAAAGATGCTTCGTGAGCGCTTCGTCATGGAGAAGGTGATGGCTCCAGACTCCATCCTGCTCACCTACTCGCACTACGACCGCTTTATCTTCGGCGGTGCGATGCCTGTGACGAAAGACCTGAAATTAGAGAACTTCTGGGAACTGGGACTCGACGTCGATCCCGGCATTAAGGAGAAGTATTTCCTTTACAACCGTGAGATTGGTGTGGTGAACTGCGGTTTGGGCGACGGCGTGGTCATCGTCGACGGCAAGGAGTATGCCCTGTCGCCGAAGGAGGCTCTCTACATTGGTCGCGGCCACATCGGCAAGGACAAGGACGTGAACAAGGAGGTGCTCTTCCGCTCGAAAGACCCGAAGAAGCCAGCCAAGTTCTACCTGAACAGCGCCACAGCCCATCAGCACTACAAGACACAGTGGGTGACGCTCGACGGGCGCAAGGGCTCGCTGAAGGCTGCCGTGTGGGGCCCTGTAGGCTCGCTCGAGGAGTGCAACAACCGCACCGTCTACAAGCTCATCGTCAACGACGTTTTAGATGAAGGCCCTTGTCAGCTGCAGCTCGGACTGACGCAGCTCAATCCCGGTGCTGCCTGGAACACCATGCCGCCCCATACCCACGGACGTCGCATCGAGGCCTACTACTATTTCAACCTTCCTCAGGAGCAGACCATTGCCCACATCATGGGACAGCCTGATGAAAGCCGTGTGGTGTGGCTCCACAACGAGCAGGCCATCATGTCGCCCGAGTGGTCCATGCACGCTGCTGCCGGCACCTACTACTATACCTTCATCTGGGGTATGGCCGGCGAGAACCTGTACTATAACGACAAGGACAACATTCCTGTAATCGACATCAAGTAATTTACAATTTGACGATTTACAATTTACCATTTATTGTTCAATTCCTTCTATTTGACAATTTATTGCCGGTTGTAAGTCGTCCTTGAAATTGTAAAATCTTAAAATGACCAAATCAATAGTATATTGTAAATTGTAAATAAAATAGTAAATTGTAAAATTGTAAATAGTAATGACTCCCATACAAACTACCAAAATGTCCAACTTCCGTTGGGTCATCTGCGGGTTGCTGTTCCTGGCAACCACCGTCAACTACATGGACCGTCAGGTCTTGTCACTCACATGGAAAGACTTCATCGCTCCTGAGTTCCACTGGACTGACTCCCACTACGGCAACATCACCGCAGCTTTCTCCATCTTCTATGCCATTGCCAACCTCTTCGCCGGTAAGTTCATCGACTGGATGGGCACGAAGAAGGGCTACCTCATCGCCATCTTCGTATGGTCATTAGGTGCCTGTCTGCATGCCGGCTGCGGATGGGTGGCCATGAACGTCGAGGGCTACAGCTCAATTGCCGAGCTGGGACAGCTCACGGGCGATGCTGCCGTGGCGCTGGCTACGATATCGATGTATCTGTTCCTGGGCTGCCGCATGATCCTTGCCCTTGGTGAGGCAGGCAACTTCCCCGCTGCCATCAAGGTCACTGCCGAGTACTTCCCGAAGAAGGACCGTGCCTTCTCCACCTCCATCTTCAATAGCGGAGCTTCCGTGGGTGCCCTTGCTGCCCCTGCCACCATCCCCCTCTTGGCACGTGCTTGGGGCTGGGAGATGGCCTTCATCGTCATCGGTGTGCTGGGCTTCGTATGGATGGGCCTGTGGATGTGGCTCTACGAGAAGCCTCATAAGAGCAAGTATGTGAACCAGGCCGAGCTGAACTACATCGAGCAGGACAGCGACATTGCCGAGGTGCAGAACAAGCAGGAGGCCAAGGAAGAGAAGACCATCTCGCTGTGGAAGTGCTTCACGTTCAAGCAGACCTGGTCCTTTATCGTGGGCAAGCTGATGACCGACGGTGTGTGGTGGTTCTTCCTGTTCTGGGCACCGGCCTATTTCAGCGACCAGTATGGCTACACCAGCGACTCCACGATGGGCATCCTGCTCATCTTCACGCTCTATTTCATCGTGACGTTCCTTTCCATCGGCGGTGGCTACCTGCCTACCTATTTCGTGGAGAAACGCGGCATGAACCCCTATCTGGGCCGCATGCGTGCCATGCTCATCTTTGCCTTCTTCCCCCTGCTGGGCCTGCTGGCACAGCCCCTCGGTGCCTATAGCGCCTGGTGGCCTGCCATCCTCATCGGTCTGCTGGGTGCCGGACATCAGGCATGGTCGGCCAACCTCTTCTCTACCATTGGCGACATGTTCCCCAAGTCTACCATCGGCACCATCACCGGCATCGGCTCCATGGCCGGAGGCCTTGGCTCGTTTGCCATCAACAAGGGCTCTGGCGAGTTCTTCGACTGGGCAGCAGGGCAGGGTAGTGCCTTTGCCTTCATGGGCTTCGACGGCAAGCCTGCCGCCTACATGATTGTCTTCTCCTTCTGTGCCGTGGCCTACCTCATCGGCTGGTGCATCATGAAGACACTCGTGCCGAAGTACAAGCCCGTTGTGGTTGAATAATCAGACATCAGTTCATTCACAATTCATAATGCACAATGCACAATTGGATGCGCATGAGTATCCCAATTGTGCATTGTGCATTAAACATTATGAATTAACCATTGTTTTCCTACTTAGTATTCTTCCAAGGTTTTTTCTAACCGTTTGCGCTGCTCTTCCTTGGAATTACGAAACCATTTTTTCGGTATCACCGCCTTGAGCAGTCCCAGGACGTTCATACCCTGATTGGGATTTGCCTTCAACATTTGCGCATCCTTTGGTGGAATACGCAGGCTCTCGTTCAACTTACGGATCTTCTCGTCGGTGGGTCCTGTGCCAAACACGACCACCTCTCGTAGATTCAATTCCTTGGAAATCAGAAAAACCGTGTCGCGAACTTCAGAGAGGTTCACAATGCGGTTTTCATAATTCATGTGAGTCACAAAAATCAACCTACAGGTGTCGGGTACGGCAAAGCGCCCCACCGAGTCGGTAGTAAACGTACCGCCATTAGTCATCACGCTGGCACCTACAACGGGCACACTGGCATCGACGTCGATAGCCACCAACCGCCGCTGTGCTGCTATAGGGAGACAGCACGCTGATAGCAATAGGAAGAGAACGTAAGGCGTTGCTTTCATCGAGGGCAAAATTAAGGAAAGCATTTTTCACAGCCAAATGATGACCGTCTCTTTTATATATCTTTTGCACAACATCTCCGTTCAGACACCACACCTGTCATGTATTTAACAATCAAGCAACCTACAAGTGTATTTTTGACAAAATAATCTAATATTTCTAATTTCTTTTCAAAAAAAACGGACAATCGCAACTTTCTGCGTAACTTTGCCGTCAAACAAGCAAAAACGCAAACGATGATTAAACTTCGTGACATCAACAAGACATACTACGGGGCGCAACCACTTCATGTACTCAAAGGCATCGACCTCGACATCAACGAGGGGGAGTTTGTGAGTATTATGGGCGCAAGCGGCTCAGGCAAGTCCACCTTATTAAATATATTAGGCATCCTCGACAACTACGACTCGGGCGAATACTGGCTCAGCGACGTGCTCATCAAGAACCTGTCGGAGACCAGGGCTGCCGAGTACAGGAACAAGATGATCGGGTTCATCTTCCAGTCGTTCAATCTCATTAACTTTAAGACTGCTGTGGAAAACGTAGAGCTGCCACTGTTCTACCAGGGCGTCTCTCGGCGCAAGCGCCATAACCTGGCACTGGACTATCTGGAGCGTCTGGGCATTCGCGACTGGGCCACCCACTATCCTAACGAACTTTCCGGTGGTCAGCGGCAGCGTGTGGCCATCGCACGTGCACTCATCACCCAGCCCCGCATCATCCTGGCCGACGAGCCTACGGGCGCCCTCGACTCGAAGACATCGGTCGAGGTGATGGAACTGCTGAAACGGCTGAATGCCGAAGAACATATCACACAGATCATCGTAACCCACGACCCTGTTGTAGCAGAGAAGACAAACCGCATAATCAGAATCAAGGATGGAGTTATTGAATGAAATATGGCAGACGGCACGGCGTAACAAGCTGCGCACCACGCTCACGGGCTTTGCCGTTGCGTGGGGCATCTTCATGATTATCGTGCTCCTTGGTGCCGGCAACGGACTCATCAACGCTGCGGTGGAGTCGAACGGACGTTTCCTCACCAACTCGATGCGCATCTCTGGCGGCTGGACCGACAAAGCCTACCGCGGCATGAAGGAAGGACGCAGCATCACACTGAACAGCAAGGACCTGCTGGCCACACAGACGGAGTTCGATACAAACATCGACGACGTGGGAGCTGAGATGAGTCAGCAGGCCATCATCAGCATGGGCAAGGAGTATGTCAGCGCATCGCTCGATGGTGTCTACCCCAACCATATCCGTATCAACAAGCGCGAGATGATCAGCGGGCGCTTCATCAACGAGATTGACATCCGTGAGCGTCGCAAGGTCGTGGTGCTCAGTCGCTCGCAGGCCAAGGAACTGGCAAAAACCTCAAACCTCATCGGCAAGTATGTGAACGTAGGCAACATTGCCTTTAAGGTGGTGGGCATCTACAAGGATGACGAGAGCCGACAGAACAACGAGGCCTTCACGTCGTTCACCACCATACAGACGATGTATGGGCGGGGCAACGAGATGGGTACCATCGAATATTCATTCCACGGACTGCCCACGGAGAAAGACAACGAGGCCTTTGAGCGTCGCTATCAACAGCGGCTGAACGCCAACCACGATGCAGCACCCGATGACGAGGGTGCCATCTGGATATGGAACCGCTTCACGTCGGCCATGCAGATGAACAAGGGTATGGACATCATCCATACCGCGCTGTGGGTCGTAGGACTGTTCACGTTGCTCTCAGGCGTTGTGGGCGTGTCGAACATTATGCTCATCACCGTGAAGGAGCGCACCCATGAGTTCGGCATCCGCAAGGCCATCGGAGCCAAACCGTGGACTATCCTGAAGCTCATCATCGTCGAGAGTGTCATCATCACCACCTTCTTCGGATACATCGGCATGGTGCTCGGTGTGGCAGCCAACGAATATATGGACGCGACGATTGGACATGACCAGATAGACACCGGCTTGTTCAAGGCCACGATGTTTGTCGACCCGACCGTGGGTCTCGATGTCTGTATCGAAGCCACTCTCGTCATGATTATCGCCGGCACCATAGCAGGGCTCATCCCCTCGCTGAAGGCAGCCCGCATACGTCCCATTGAAGCGCTTAGAGCAGAGTAAAAGCCCACCCAAGCCCTCCCAAAGGGAGGGATGTTAAATTACATCATAAAATGGGAAACAATAACAACAACAAAAGTAATCGAAAGTCCCTCCCTTTGGGAGGGGTTGGGGTGGGCTTTGACCTTGACTCCTACCGCGAAATTCTCGACACCCTGACGAGAAACAAGAGTCGCTCGCTGCTCACGGGCTTCGGCGTGTTCTGGGGCGTGTTCATGCTCGTGGCCCTGATGGGCGGCGGACAGGGCGTGAAGCAACTACTGAACGAGAACTTCGAAGGTTTCGCCACAAATTCGGCTATGGTATGGGCACAGCCCACCACCAAGGCTTACAAGGGTTTCAGTAAGGGACGCTACTGGTCGATGGTCTACAAGGACGTTGACCGTCTGCGCCAGCAGGTGCCCGAACTCGATGCCGTAGCCCCCGTGATCCAGAGCTTTAGCGGTACGGCCGTCTATGGCGACCGCAAGTCGTCGGTATCGCCTATGGGCACAACGCCCGCCTACCGTAGTATCAACGAGCCCAAGATGCAATACGGCCGCTACCTGAACGAGATGGACATGGCCCAACGCCGCAAGGTGTGCGTCATTGGCAAGAAGGTCTACAAGGAGCTGTTCCCCGGCGGGGGTGACCCCTGCGGACGCACCATCCGCATCGACGGCATCTACTATCGGGTGGTAGGCGTAGACTACAACATGTCGAGCATGGTGGGCGAGGCCGGTACCTCCGCGGTCATCCCTATCACACTGATGCAGCAGGCCTACCAGCGTGGCAACGCGGTCGACATGATTGCCGTAACGGGACGTCCAGGCGTCATCATGAGCGAACTGGCACCGAAGATGCGACAAGTCATTGCCCGTGCACACACCATCGACCCAGACGATGAAAAGGGTGTCATGGTCTTTAATACCGAAATACTCTTCCAACTGCTCGACAACCTGTTCCGCGGTGTAAACTTCCTCATCTGGCTCGTAGGCTTGGGAACGCTCTTTGCAGGGGCCATCGGCGTGTCGAACATTATGATGGTAACGGTGCGCGAGCGCACTACCGAGATAGGCATCCGACGTGCCATCGGTGCCACACCACGCATCATCCTCACGCAGATTATCTCAGAGAGCATCATGCTGACGCTCGTCGCTGGCATGAGCGGCATCCTCTTTGCCGTGCTCATCCTGCAAATGCTCGAGCTGTACAACACCGAGGACGGCATCCTCATGGCCCACTTCCAGGTACATTTCTGGACAGCCATCTTCTGTGCCGCCGTCATTGCCCTGATGGGCGTTCTTGCCGGACTTGCTCCCGCAGGCCGTGCTATGGCCATCAAACCCGTAGATGCCATGAGAGACGAGTAAACCTTAGCCACCAAAATTCTTAGATAACAATGAAAAAATACGGAAAACTCATCATCGCCGCAATTATCGCGCTGATTTTCATCGGAACCTTCGTGTTCCTCTGGCGTAAGAGCCAGCCGAAAGTGATTGTCTATTCGGAACTGCCGACCGAAGTCAAGGACCTGCAGAAGACCACCATCATCACAGGTACCATCGAGCCACGCAACGAGGTGAGCGTAAAACCCCAGATCAGCGGCATCATCGCTGAGCTGATGAAGGAGCCTGGACAGACCGTGCAGGCCGGTGAGGTCATCGCCAAGGTAAAAGTGATACCCGACATGGGACAGCTGTCGAGTGCCGAGAGCCGCGTGCGTCTGGCCGAGATCAACCTGAAGCAGGTGGAGACCGACTTCAACCGCACCAAGGAGTTGCATGAGCAGAAGCTCGTGAGCGACGAAGAGTTTGAGAAGGGCCGCCAGCAACTGCGTCAGGCACGCGAGGAGAAAGCCGCTGCCGACGATGCCCTGCTGGTGGTACGCGACGGTGTGTCGAAGTCGAACGCCTCAGCATCGAGCACGCTGATAAGAAGCACCATCAGCGGAGTCATCCTCGACATCCCCGTGAAGGTGGGTAACTCGGTCATCAACTCCAACACGTTCAACGACGGTACGACCATCGCTACCGTGGCCAACATGAAGGACCTGATCTTCCGCGGCAATATCGACGAGACCGAGGTGGGACAGCTTACGGTGGGCATGCCCATGAAGCTGACCATCGGTGCCCTGCAGAACCTGACGTTCGACGCCGTGCTGGAGTACATCTCGCCCAAGGCCATACAGAGCAACGGTGCCAACCAGTTCGAGATCAAGGCTGCCGTACGCATGCCGTCCGACAGCAGGCAGATACGTTCTGGCTACTCGGCCAACGCCGAGATTGTGCTGGCAGAGGCCAAGCAGGTGCTCAGCGTACCTGAGAGTGCCATCGAGTTCAGTGGCGACTCTACCTTTGTATACATCGTCAAGGAGTCTGGGAGCAAGGATCCGAACAACAAGTACGAGCGCCGTGCCGTAGAAACCGGCCTGAGCGACGGTGTGAACATCGAGATCAAGAAGGGCCTGAAGCAACAGGACAAGGTGCGCGGTCCGCAGATTATCGCCGAAGAGGAGTGATAAAGGTAAAAAAGTAAAAAGGTAAAAAGTGAAAAGAATGATGATGAAGCAGAGACATACAATGAAGGTTCAAGGGTGGGTAAAGGTTTTACCTTTCTATCTTTTTACCCTTTTACCTTCTAACGCCCAGCAACCCTGGACGTTGGAGCAGTGCATCGACTACGCCGTGACCCATAACATCAGTATCAAGCAGTACGAAAACCGACAAAGGCAACAAGAGCTACAGCTCTCCACCGCCCGCTGGCAGCGTCTGCCCGACCTGAACGCCTCGGCCAGTGAGAACTTCTCCTTCGGTCGCGGCCTTACCTCCGAGAACACCTACACGAACACCAACACCTCGTCGACGTCGTTCTCGCTCGGCACGAGCATCCCACTGCTCACCGGTAACCGCATCCCAAAGAACATTGAATTAAGCCGGCTGAACCTCGAAGCATCTACCCAAGACCTGGAGAAGGCCAAGAACGACATTCGCGTACAAGTGGCTCAGCAATACGTACAAGTGCTCTACGACATGGAAATCAGCGGCGTAGCCCGCCGTCAGGTAGCCATCGACTCAGCTCAGGTGGCCCGTCTGGAGTCACTGCTCAAGTTGGGACGTGCCAGCGAAGCCGAGGTAGCCCAGCAGCGAGCCGCCCTGGCTCAGAGCCGACTTACCGTCACGCAGGCCGACAACAACACCCAGTTAGCCCTGCTCTCGCTCTCTCAACTCCTCGAACTGCCTTCGCCAGAAGGATTTAGCATCAGTTCCACCGTCGCGGTAGCCGATTCTTCAAAGGCTACGGGTAGGCGCGATAGCGGGAATCTCTTAACTCTTAACTCTTCACTCTTAACTCTTAACTTCCCCCTCCCCTCTCCCGATGCCATCTACGCCGAAGCACTGGCCATACGCCCGGAGATTCAGGCCGAGAAACTGCGCCTGAAGGGTGCCGATGCCAATATCGACATCGCACGCAGCTCCCTCTTCCCCTCGCTCTCCTTCAGTGCCGGCTTGGGCAGCAACTACTATAAGACCTCGGGCTTCCCTGCCGACGATTTTTCCAAGCAGATGAAAAACAACTTCAGTCAGTATCTCGGTTTCAACCTCAGCGTGCCCATCTTCAATCGCTTCTCTGTACGCAACAACATCCGCAGCGCTAAGATCGACCGCGAGAACCAGCTGCTGTCACTCGACAACACGAAGAAACAGCTCTACAAGGAGATTCAGACCGCCTATTATAACACCTTGACATCTCGTCAGAAGCTACAGAGCAGTGAAGAGGCCTACCGTAGCAGCAAGACGGCTTTCAGTCTCATGCAAGCGAAATACGAAGTGGGTAAGGCCACCTCGACCGAGTTCAACGAGGCGCGTGCCAACCTGCTGAAAACAGAGAGCGACCTGACTCAGGCACGCTACGAGTACCTCTACCAGACCGCCCTCATACAGTTCTATCGAGGACAACCGCTTCATTTCTAACCCTAAAGCATGCCTGCTTACAGCAGATGTTCGTCTAATGGTTTTTACTTTCAAAAGCAAAAAACAGCGCGCGTATTTTACTTTCGAAAGTAAAAAACAGGCCAAATATTTGTTATTACAGAGTAAAATTTGTAATTTTGCAGCGATTATCACTAATGAATGATTCTATGGACTGAAACAAAATTAGGTTCGTTGACATTTACAGATAACACCTTCTCAAATGACAATGCAAAAAAGGATATAGAACCTATAATTGGTGGCAAT
This sequence comes from Prevotella sp., assembly GCA_017554385.1. Classification (GTDB taxonomy): domain Bacteria; phylum Bacteroidota; class Bacteroidia; order Bacteroidales; family Bacteroidaceae; genus Prevotella. The sequence goes on from JAFZIL010000065.1 coordinate 183,145, forward strand.
TCGTTTGACTTTCCTAAGCCTATTTCATTAATAAAACAAATCTGTGAGATATGTAGTTCCTTGAATTCAAAGATTCTCGACTTCTTCGCAGGCTCTGGAACAACTCTTCATGCTACCATGCAACTAAATGCTGAGGACGGAGGCCATAGGCAATGCATTCTTGTTACAAACAATGAGAATAATATTTGCGAGGAGGTAACCTATGAACGGAACAAGCGAGTCATCAATGGCTATACCACTCCCAAAGGTGTTGAGGTAGCAGGATTGAAAGCCAATACGCTACGCTACTATAAGACGGACTATATCTCTCGTGACAGGACTCAGAAGAATATGAGGGATTTGGTGACTGCTGCCACAGATCTGCTGTGTATCAAGGAAGATTTGTACGACGAGCAAAAGACATTTGGACGATTCAAGCTGAAACCACAATTGGCCCGCTACTTCAATAATGAAAGGCGCCACATGCTGATTGTTTATCGTGAGGAGTTGATAGACGAGATTGCAGAAGAGATAAAAAACCTCGACTTTGGCAAGATGCGTCTGAAAATCTATGTATTCTCACCTGGCCGTTATGCCTTTAATGATAACTTCCGTGAAGTGGAGGACAAAGTAGAACTGGTGGCTCTGCCAGCAGCCATCTATGATGCTTATCAGAAAGTGCTTCCCAAACGTAGAGAGAAACTACTGGAATTAGAGAACAAGGAAGAAGATGGTGAGCACCAATCTTCAACAAAAAACCCTACCGATCTGTTCGATGGGCAGGGACTATAATTGTATTCTGTATGAACGGACTAAGGCTTCATCTCATTGAACATAGAAGTTTCCTCGTAAAAGTGAGCGAGGGCTTCTTCAGCCTGCGGATGGTTTCGAGGGACAATGATAGCCACGTATTCTTTAGTTCCAGGTTCCTCACCTTTGACTTCTGCAGTTTTGAAGTAATAGCGTTCTTGTTGACCGGCTTTGTTAAACCAAAAAGAGAAAAGGCGTGCCCTTTGAGCTTGTTGATTATCTACCGTGCTACACATATAGAGCATGATGTCCGGGTTTGTACGGAAGAACTCTTCAATAATGCAAAGGACAGTTTGGGCAACCTTTGCGTCACGAGGAGAGACCTTCTGGTTCATATTCGCAAGGCTGAACCAATATGCATCAAAATATGTCGTTTCTTCCTTGTCGAAGCAGACCAGATACTTTATGTCGTAGTCGGTTACAAAGTAAAGGTCATCACCTTCTGCCCACACGGTGTAGTCAGAAAAGATATTGATATAGTTAATATCAAGACGGTTCATCAGTTATGCGAATTCAAAATCGAATTTGTGCTGTTCTTTGGCCTCTCGCTTCATGCGCTGTTCTTCTTCGTACATAGCATGAGCCCGCTCTTCTACTTCTTGGTACCAAGCCTTGCGACGCTTGAACCAAGCTCTGATTTCTTCAGGAGTTCTGTGCGAAAATGTAGTGCTCTTAGCTTCCATAATGATAACTCTTTAATTATTTCTGGTGCAAGGGCGGTGCAAACCGAGTGCAGAGAGCTCGCTCTTTGCCGAGGTGCCGCCCGTTCTCGCACGCTTTTGCGTGCAAAATTAAGAATAATTTCTGAATAAAACAAGAAAACGACGATAAAACGATGAAAGAAATCAAGTATCAACAAAAGTATGTTCGTGAGTTGGTTGATAAGACTATCAACCTTTTACGACTAACAGGTCATAGAAAGACGTTGATATTCAAGGCTCCAACAGGTTCTGGTAAGACGGTGATGGCCTCGCAGATGCTGGCAGACTTGACGGAAGAGCTGCAATCGCGTGGGGACAGCCCTTACCAACAGGTGGCGTTCATCTGGATTGCTCCAAACAAATTGCATCAGCAGAGCTACTTCAAGATGAAGAACTACTTCACAGAGACGCGTCTGCTGAAGCCTGTGATGTATGACGAGATAGACCAAAGTGAGGGTGTGATACATTCAGGAGAAATACTGTTTGTGAACTGGGAGAGCATCAACAAAGAGAAAAACGTGATGGTGCGCGACTCTGAGCAGAACGCTTCGCTCTACGAGATTACCCGCAGAACGCAGGAAGAGCAAGGTCTACCTATCGTTGTGGTGATTGACGAGGAACACTTGTTTTGGTCTAAATCAGCAGATAAGAGTGCAAAGGTGCTGCAAAAGATAAATCCCAAGGTGGAGATTCGTATTTCTGCCACACCTAAGACTAATTCTGACCATAAAGTAACTGTTAGTCGCGAAGAGGTGGTGAAAGAAGAGATGATCAAGAAGCAGGTAGTACTGAATCCTGATATCACCAAGGGATACAACGACGAGAACGAGCTGAACATTCACTTGATTCAATGTGCCTTGGAGAAGCGCAAATTATTGGCAGAGGCATACAAAAAGGAAAGGCTACGGGTAGGCGACGGAACGTCGGGAATGGGGACGAACATCAATCCGCTGTTATTGATACAGTTGCCCAACGATACTACTGAGAGCATGACTGCTGAGGATTCTGCTATTGCGACTCAGGTGAAGACATATCTGAAAGAGATAAAGGATATTACGACTGATAATAAAAAACTGGCTGTATGGCTCTCTGGCGAAAAGGAGAACTTGGAAGGCTTGGAAGAGCCTGACAACATGACTGAGGTATTGTTGTTTAAACAGGCCATTGCTCTTGGATGGGACTGCCCACGAGCAGCAGTATTGCTCATCTTCCGTAAACTGCAGAGTAATCAGTTTACGATCCAGACGGTAGGGCGTATTCTCAGAATGCCTGAACAGAAGTTCTATAAGAACGATTTGCTGAATGTGGGCTATGTCTATACTGACATCAGTAAAGACCAAATACAGATTGTGGCAGAAGACATGGACTACCTGAACAAAGATGCGCTACAGGCTATCCGTAGAGAGAATCTGCAGAACGTTGCATTACAGTCGTATTACAGCGTTTATAAGAGTTCAGACCGTAACCGACTTGGGCCAGACTTCAAGAAGGAACTGATAGACTGTTTTAGTAGAAACTGGTTAGTGAAATGGGAACAATTCAGCTTTAGTTTTGATGATGAAGAAATTCCTGACTCTGAGACTGACGAGAACATTGCTGCACAAAACAGGAAACAAGTAGAGCAGAACGAGCATATCAAGTTTGATGTTCTCCGCTTGGGTGTTGAGGTTCCAGAGAATGTTGTGTTTCAAAATGAAGTAGGCATCATCGACATTGACAAGCGTGAACGTAAGGAGTTTGCTAAAAGTGCTGGTGAGGTACATCGTATCTATATCGATTTCTGTCGTTCGCTGTTAGGTAGTTTTGAGAAGGCTCATAGCACAGATATCTTGGCTGGCTATTTGATGCAGGCAATGGAAATACTCTTTGAATTGTTTGAGACTGATGCAAAGAAGGTAATTCTATATCATGCCAACAAACCCAAGTTTACAGACATTATCACCAAGGCACTTGCCAACTATGAACGAAAGTTACAGGAACGGCAACGCAAAGCTAAAGAACGTGCCTTTGAGAAATATACTTGGGAGGTGCCAGCAGAACGACTCTACAAAGAAAGCACCCACCATGTGATGCCAAAGGTGGAAGAACATGCATTGTTACCATTCATCGAGTTGAATACTGTATCGACTCCAGAACGTCGTTTCTCAGAGTTCTTAGAAACAAACAAGGAGTATATTGACTGGTGGTATAAGAATGGTGACGAGGGTAAGCAACACTATAGCATCCCCTACGAAAACTCGCAAAAAGAGAAGTCGTTGTTCTATGTGGATTTCGTCATCAGAATGAAGAATGGAGAAGTGTTCCTGTTTGATACTAAGACGGAGAATAGTGACTCGGAAGCTCCCAACAAACATAATGCTCTTATAGAGTATATGAAAGACAAGGAGTTGCAGGGAGGTGTCATCGTAGAGAAGAATGATATTTGGTATTACTCACGTTTCCCAATTGACACGACTGAAGATGTAACTGGTTGGGATGCGTTCTTCCCAGATAAACAATAGAAATAAAAACCAATATATAATACCTAAAACAATATGGCAAGAAAAGGAATTGACAGTACGTTTCTGCACTATGGAGTGCGAACAGAGGATATGTCCTTGATTGAACAAGCCTGTCAGGACAGCGACATCAATACAGAATGGCTGAAGGAACAGATCCTGAAGCCTTATAACGAGGAACGCAACAATCAGAACTTCGTGGAGGAGAAGAAACTGACGAAGATCCTGAAAAAGGCATTAAAGAACGTATAGGCTTATGAAGATAAAGAAAATACATGTTGAGAACTATAAGACCTATAAGTTACTCGACTTAGACCTGGAAGTGACAGACGACAGACCCATCATCCTGATTGGTGGTGGTAACGGTTGTGGTAAAACCACGTTGTTTGATGCCATCTATCATGCGCTGTATGGCTTGAAGATTAAGGATGCACGTCAGTTTGAAGAGTTGTTTAATGCTGGCGTGAAGAACGAATCTGGAATCAGGGGACGGTTCTTTGATCCAATTTGGTGAGTTAGAGAATCCCTGATTCACTTAGAATCTGAAATCGACCGTCTCGTCTATCCGCTCGGTTTTGCCGCTTTCACCAAGCTTAGCAAATCAAGATTCTTGCTCTGGCAAGCGACAAAGTCGAGCGGTGGAGGGGAAGGGATAAAAGTTGCTCCAAAATTTGGATAGTTCAAGAAAACTGTCTAAATTTGCACGCGAGGAATAAAATATCATGTATATAGTCATGTCAGCAAAGAGGAAATACCCCGTAGGCATACAGAGTTTTGAGAGCCTCCGTAAGGACGGCTACTTGTACATCGACAAGACCCCGCTCATCTACATGATGATCACTGAGGGAAAGCCCTACTTCCTTAGCCGTCCGCGCCGGTTCGGCAAGTCGCTGCTGGTCTCGACACTGGCAGCTGTCTTTGAGGGCCGCCGCGACCTTTTCGAGGCATTCACCACCGAGCAAGGCATCAAGCAGCCGCAGCTGTTCATCGCTACCACGGACTGGAAATGGGAGAAGTACCCCGTGCTGCGCTTCGACTTCAGCGCGGGCGACCTGTCGACCGTCGAACAGTTGGACACGCTGATTGACTTTACGTTAGGAACCTATGAGAAGCAATACGGCATCACACCGCCGGCAAAGGATGCCAATGTCCGCATGGTGAATCTGATGCGTACCCTGCATGAGAAGACCGGCAAGCGCGTGGTGGTGCTCGTCGACGAGTACGACAACTTCATCCTCCACTCCTTAGGCGACAAGGAGAGAGTCAAACTGGCGCGCCAGCGGTTCCAAAATGTGTTCGGACCGCTAAAGGCCGAGGACGACCACCTGCAGTTCGCCTTCATCACCGGTATCTCGAAGTTTTCGCAGATGGGAATCTTCAGCAAGCTCAACAATCTTGCCAATATCTCAATGGTACCGATGTTCGAAACACTCTGCGGCATCTCAGAGCAGGAGATGACTATGCAACTGCATCCCGACATTAAGCTGTTGGGCGAGGCAAACGGCCTGGACTATAGCGAGCAGTTTGCCGTACTGAAACGCATGTACGACGGCTACCACTTTAGCGAGCGGCAGACAGTCATGTACAATCCATTCAGTCTGGTCTATGCCTTCCAGATGCAGCAGGTAGGCAGCTATTGGTTCGACCGTGGCACAAGCAGTGCCTTGTTTGAAATGCTGGCACAGATGCCTCGGCTCGACATGGCTGCATTGGAAGGTCGCAACTGCTCGGCATCGGCCTTTGACCTCCCTTTGGATGGCTTTGACGACCCGCTGCCCGTGCTCTACCAGAGCGGCTACCTCACCATCAAGGAATACGACCGTGAATTTGAAGACTATACGCTGGGCTTTCCCAATCAGGAGGTGCGCCGGGGCTTCGCCGAATGCCTGTACCGCCATGTTGTCGCTGTCGGCGGTTCCGACGAGAACAAGGGTGAACTCTTTCAGGCTTACAAACGATTTAGCCGCTCGGCCTCTCTCGATGACTTCATAGAGGCCGTCAAGATTTTCTTTGAAGGCATTCCCTATCAGTGGGCACAGGACAACCGCAACGAGCACTACTACCACGCGCTGCTCTACACGCTGCTCGTGGCCTTCGGGGCAGATGTCCGCGCCGAGGAGCCAACGGCTAAAGGCCGTGCCGACATCACACTGAAGATGCCCAAGGGCATCTATGTCATGGAGCTGAAATACGACAAGCCCGTACAGGAGGCTCTCGACCAGATCAACCAGAAGGGCTACGCAGAGAAATACCGTCTCGACGGTCGCCCCATCACCAAGGTCGGCATTGCCTTCTCCTCCAAGGAGCGCAACATCACCGACTGGCAGGCAGTACCCCTATAACCACACGGCAACAACCATCCGGAATCGTCGTAAGAATGGGCGTTTTGCACACTGTAGGGACTTACTTTATGTATGTCCGAAACTACATTTTGTAATCTATACTGACGGACATACATAAAGTAAGTCCCTACAATAAACGGATTAGCACTTCCGATACTTGAGTTACGATATATTATGTCGCAAAATAAGTACATTAGCACTAAAGACGTAGTCCGATTAACCGGCCTTTCGACACAGGAGATTTATGAGCTTATTCATAGCGGTAAACTCCCTGCACATAAGGCACCTAAAAGTGGGTGGCGTCTTTCTCCGCAGGACTTGGCTGCTTTGGATTTAATGAAGGAAGAGGCGGACTACCCCGCCATTGGCAAAGAGCAGACTGCCAAGGGCGGAGTATTGTATGGGTACACAGGGAACTGGTACCTGTCTCGTAGCGATGGCTGATGTTTGATGGCTAATATATATCCCACACTCGCAAAAATGTGCGGGATTAAAGACTCCCGACCTGTAAAAAAACACATGATTATGTGCTATCCTACACCAAGCACTCATTTTCAATGGGTTAGAGACAAAATAACCGCCATTTATGCGCAATTATCCTACACCAAAAAAATCTAAAAAAAATAGTCACTCGCGCTTACATTCTCGCTTTTTTTTCGTAACTTTGCAGCAACATTTAGGGAGTCCGAACCGTCCGGACAAAAGTCCGAAACGTTCGGACAAAAGTTCGGACAGTTCGGACGAAGGCAAACAGCCCCTCTCAGGACATCAAACAGCCCCTCTCAGAACTCCGAACAGCCTAGTTGGGAGTCAGGACGAACCAGAACAATCATTCAAATCATAGAAAAACATGAAAGGAATAATACAGATTTCGAAAGTGAAGACCCAGTACGGGCAGTTTGGAACGCCCGTCACCACTGATGTCGCCACCGTTTACGCGAAGTTAATCTCAGGCGACTATGCCGAGCGTGTGAATAAGATTGCGCTGAACGCCACACTATCGGCCATCGACAGAGGCGATCGCCTTGGAACCATTGATGGCGTCGATGCGTTGCCTTACCTGCTCTTCTCGGCCACGTTCGGACGGGGAAGCGTAGACGAGGTGCGTACGAGAACACACCTGGTACTACTCAGCGTGAACTGTCCCGAGGGTCTGACACACATCGCCCAGCTGAAGGAGCGCGCGGCGCAACTGCCCTACACGCTGCTGGCCTTTACAGGCAGTTCGCAGAAAACACTGAAAATCGTGGTGCGCTGCCAGTATGGCGACGGTCAGCAGCCGCAGACCGATGAGGACTACGGGCAGTTTCTCAGTGAGGCTCACCAGACGGCCTCGCGGCTCTACGAGGCACTGGCCGGCTGTCGGGTGACTCCCTCGGCGCCAACGGTATTGTCGGGCTGTCGCATGAGCAATGACCCGGAGGCCTATTTCAACCCTGAGGCCCAGACGGTGACTGTCGTCAGGGAGCAGGAACACAAGTTGCACGACGTCACGCTCACCAAAGAAGGCGACGTGGAGCACCGCTTTGCCCAGAAAGAAAACGAACGCATGAAGATGGAGTTCTATGCTTGCTTGGACAAAGCCTTCGAGAGCGCAACAGATGCCGAGGAGGTGGTGCAGGCGCTGGCCTACTACTGCCACAAGGCGCAGCTGCCGGAGGAGATGTGCGTGAACAACACCATGCTGCACTGGAGCAACATCGACGTGAGCGACGACATGAAACGCCGCATCTTCCGTACGGTCTATAAGAAGCAGTTTGCCGCAGGCAAGCCTGTGTCTCAGATGAACGAGAAGGAGCGCATAGCACGCTTCATCAAGGACTTCTTCGACCGCCGCTACCAACTGCGCTACAACGAGGTGAAGCAGCAGGAGGAGTTCAGGCTCAACAACGGGATGGACCTGGCATGGCAACCGCTGACGCAGCGCGACCTGAAGCGCATCGCCTTCGAGGAGATGATGGAGGGCGGCTACGGCTGGTCGGTGGACATCGAGACTTACGTGCAGTCGACGCTCGTCAAGTCGTACAACCCCATCATGGAGTTCCTGATGGCTGCCGAAAGTCATTACAATGCGAAGCGCGACTATATCGGTGAGCTGGCACGACGCGTTCCTACCGACTACGAGGATTGGGAACGCTTCTTCCACCGCTGGTTCCTGGCCATGGTGGCACAATGGATGGGCCGCAACCGCGACTTCGGCAATGCCATGGTGCCGATGCTCATAGGCAAGCAGGGCACGCACAAGACCACGTTCTGCAAACAACTGCTGCCCAGGGCCTTGCGCGAATACTACATGGACGACATCAAGATGGAGAACGCCGAGCAGGTGGAGCGCGTCTTGGGACGAATGGCCCTCGTGAACATCGACGAGTACAACGCGAAGACCGAGCGCGAGCAAGCGAAAATCAAGCGGCTACTGACGGAGCGCGACGTGCAGGTGCGCCGCATGCGCAGCGACCAGTACACGCTGACGAAGCGTCTCTGCTCGTTCATCGCCACCACCAACGACCCTCAGCCGCTGCCCGGTGGCGACGGCACCCGCCGCTACCTGTGCGTGGAGCTCACGGGCACCATCGACACCGAGACTCCTATCGACTACCCGCGTCTCTATGCACAAGCCATCCACGAGATCCGCGAGGGGCAGCCATACCGGTTCTTCCCCGACGAGGAAGCGCTCATACAGGAGCATAACCGCTCGTACCAACAGCACACCTCGGCCGAAGATGTCCTACTTACCTATTTCGCCCCTGCTGAGAAGAAGACCACGCACTTCATGAAAGCCGTCGACATACAGAAGGTCCTGAGTCAGCACCTGCGCACTGACGACGTGCCCAGCATCAAGCTGCTCACCGTCACGCTGAAACGCTGTGGCTTCAGCAACGGGGCAATAGCAGGACAGCGAGGATGGTACGCAAAACCAAATGAGAAATGAGGAAAATTGTTGGTGTAGGATAATAGCGGATAAAATACGGATATTTTGCACGCAACTAACTGATAATCAGTATTTGGTGTAGGATAAGCGGATAAACAACAAACTTATAATGATATGGAAATAGAAAAACAATTGGAAAAGAAGGTGCAACAGGGATTCGTCACCTGTTTCCACGACGACTGCCCCCAACACGAACACTGCCTACGGTGGTTAGGCAGGGGCTATGCAGACACTACACCTTTGGTGATGACCTGCGTCAGCATGGTCAACCCCGACATTGGCGGTGAAGCCTGCCCCATGTACCGCCCAGACAGGAAGGTGCGCTTTGCATACGGCTTCATCGGTCTGCTCGAACAGTTGCCAAAGAAAATGGGCAACGACCTCATGGACAGGCTCATCGGTGAATGTAAGCGCACCTATGCCTACGAGCACAGGAATGGCAAGAGGCCTATCCCACCGCAGCTGCAACAGAAAATCATCAGTTATCTGCGCAACCAAGGCTGGGAGCAGCCCATCGACTTCGACCGCTACTCGGAGGACTATTTGTGGTAAGAGTCGAAGGGTGCCGCACAGCTCAGCAACTAAAAAATAGTCGGATTGGCATTCACCAATCCGACTATTATCATTATTGTGTACGAGCGCACTACTTCACCATCACCTTGCGGCTGGTGCCGTCGGCACGACGAACGATGTTCAGGCCACGCTGGGTGGCAGGCAGGCGCATGCCGTCGATGCTGTAGACAGCGTCGCTGCCAAGGGTGCGGGCATTGTCGGTGACTTCCTCGATGCCGTCGCTCAGCGATGCGGCCTCGACGCCCAGCACGTAGATGTCGTAGTAGCCGGCCTTAGAGCCGCCATCGGCGATGCGGGTGCGCAGATAAACCTCGTCGGTACCGTTGTAGACGCGCAGGAACTTCTGATAGAGGCGCTGACCCTTGTTGAGGATGCAGCTGTCGCCTATCTGGCTCCACTCGGTCTCCACGGCGTCGCCCTCGATGTCGCTACCTGTCTCGAACACGCACTTCGGACCGGTGCCTCCGTTACCGTTGGAGATGTAGGCAAGGACGGCGAAGGGACCCTTGAACTTCTGGGTGCTGTAGATCATGCCGCTGCGGGGCTCACCGGCATTGGCGTTCCACTCGCTGATATTCACATAGTAGTCGGTGGCAGGATACTGCTCCTGCAGCTCAAACTCGTCGACCGTGGCGGGGTTGTAGGAGCTGCCGTCGCCCACGTTCTTACCCGGCTTGATGGTAACCTCGGTGCAGATGACCTGTCCGCGCGAACGGATGGCCCAACCGGTACCGAAGTCGTACTTCTCCTCGGCACTCATGGGATAGACGTTGATCTCGTCGCCCGTCTCAGGATCGGTAGTGGTGGAGATGGGCTCGGCCGTGGTGTCGTAGTAGGAATAGGCCGTCTTGTTCTTACCCCAGCTGAAGAAGTAGGCTACCTTCGAGTTCGAGTCACCGTTGGGCTTATCCTCGGAGTCGAAGTAGTTCTGATAGTACTCCTGCTTGTTGGCATCCATGTGGGAGATCACCTCGGTGAAGACGATGGGCTTCTCGATGGTGACATCCTGCTGGGCAAGCTCGGAGGGCACGAGGGTCTCGCTGGAGGTGAAGGCCGAGATGGTCTTGTTGGTAACCAGGGTGATGGGACCGGTGTACTTGGAGGACTTTGCTGCGTCGGTCGATGCCTCGTAGTTGTAATAGATATCCACGTCGGGGTTGTCGCACGTCAGGGTGACGATGCTCTCATTGCCCTTCTGCTCGACAGTGATGGTGGGAACGGGGCCAGCTTCCTTCAGCTCGACGGCCAGCTCGGCCACGTCGCTGAGCAGATAGCCGTCGCCCTGTGCCACAGCCTTCACTATGGTGTTGGCAGTGGTGATGCTGAACGGCTCGGTATAGGCGGTGCTGGCGGTGGTAGGCTCGCTACCGTCGGTAGTGTAGAAAATCTCGGCACCGGGCACGCCACTCTTAATCGTGACGAGCGTCTCCATGTTCTTGAAGCTCTGAGTGAACGTGGGCTTCGGAGCAGCGGTAACCTCGGCCTTCGAACCGATGAGGATTGACAGGGCATTGTTCAGCAAGGCAGGAGCCTTATCGAAAGCGGGGATGTAGAGATAGCCGTTGTGGCCCAGGTTATGGCCGTGGATGGCGGTATTCTCTGTCTCCATGGCAGTGGCCAGCACCAGGTCGTTGGCAAACGCGCCAGCAAGGGTTACGGTCTGGAAAGTATTATCTGTCAGTTCCAGACCCATAACGCCCTCAGCATCGATAATGTCGAGACCGCGGAACAGCGCGTGGTTGGCGGTCTTCGTCACATCGACAAAAGGAGTGCCGGAGTCAGCCGTAGCACCCATGCCCCAAGCCTCGTAGAGAGCGGGGTTCAGGTTCAGTATGGGCATGAAGGGACGGATGTCCTTCAGCGAGGCGATAGCCTCGGCATTGTTCAGGCTGGGGCTGAGCACAAGGGCGCTGTAGGCCTTCAGGGCGTCAAGAGTGAAAGCGCCTGTAGCCTCGAGGCTCTCAACCTCAAACATCTCGTTGCCGCTGATGGCAGCAAGGGCCGTTTCACCGTTGGCAGTGCCATTGTAGATGTAGGCCACCTTCGACTTCTGGTCGGCAGTGCCCACCTCGATGCTGTAGAGGTGGCAGCCGTTGGTGTTGTAGACCTGGATGTCGACGGTTCCGTCGCCATTGTCGGTAGCACCCTCGGGCAGTGTCCATCCTTCTTCCCATGTGTAGGAATCCTGAGCAGTAGGTGTGAAGGCCTCACCAATCAGCAGGGCATCGTTGGTGCAATCACCAGCATAGAGAGCCACGCCACGTTTGTCGGAAGGCTTGTGCGACTCAGCCACGATGGTAATCTTCTGACCGATGCGCACCTTCGGGATAATGAAGCAGTAGAGACGAGCCGATGCACTCTTGGCGTTACCGCCACCGAGCCACAGGTACTGCGGACCGGCATACTCGCCGAGCGAGGTGGTGGAATAGTTCACAGCGATGGCCAGCGAACGGCGCTTAGTATAAGCCGTGTTCCAGACAAGGCCAGCTGTCTCGGCAATCACGGCACCGTTGGCAGCAAGTTCGCCATCGATGACGTTGTCACTGTAAGACCAGTAGCAGTTACCCGGCTGCGGGTTGGTGCCGTCGGCTTTCTCGGTGTCCGACCAAGCTCCTCCAGTTACACCCTTGGTAGCTTCCTCAGCCAGATTGCTGACGGTTGTGGAACTCCAATTAGTAAAATCCCACTTACGATAGCCCTGTGCCTGTGCGAGTGAGGCCACAAGCGCGAAGAGCATGCTTAGCGTAAAAAGTTTTTTCATTGGTTAAAAATTTAGTTAATAATATTGTGTGATTACTTGAAGTTCTTCAGTTCGTAGAGGGCTGGCAGGGCTCGTCCCGTTTCGTTGTCGAACAGGCCCGCGTTGTACCAACCGTTTTTCAGGTTGCCCGTGCAGCCGTTGGCATTGGCTTCGGGATACCACCACGACAGGCCGTTGACCTGCGAGTGTTTCTTCAGCATGGTGATGAGGTCGGCAGTGTACTTACGCTGTCCTTCGTAGGAATAAGGGTAAACGGATGTGTAATCATAGGTTGTGCCCTCAACTTTCCATTTCGAAGGATAGCCCGTCTCAACAAGTTGAATGGTCTTGCCGGGGAAGTTCCGCTCAAGCTGCGTCAGTCCGTTGTCGAGTTTTGAGAGCGGGCCCTTGAAATAGGGATAGTACGACACACCGATGATGTCGTAGTCGATAGCGTTGTCCTTGATACGGTTGTAGAAGGCTATATCGAGCGTGGGGTTGTTGGCACATTGCTCCGTATGGATGATGATCTTGGCCTTAGGACATACCTCACGACAGGCCTTGCCAGCATACTTCAGATATTTGGCCAGGTTGTCCCAGTGCGTGTCCTTATAGGCCGTCCACCCACTGTTAGCCTCCACCTTGCCGCTGAAGTTCTGCAAGTCGACAAACTGTCCGTTGGCATCACGATAGCCCCAGTGCATGCCGAAGCTGATCTCGTTGCCCGTCTGGATAAAGTCGGGCGTGGCACCTGCGGCTACAAGCTCCTCCAGACAATTCTTGGTGTATTTATAGAACGTATCCTCGGGATACCAGCTGTATACCGCCCACGATGCAGGAGCCGTCTGCTGTCCAGGATCGGCCCACGTATCGCTGTAGTGGAAATCGAGCATGAAGAGCAGCCCAGCATCCTTGATGCGCTTGCCGAGCTTCTTCACATAGTCAAGATCCTGGCACACGCCCTTGTCGGAATCCTTCGACGGGTCGACAAACAGTCGCACACGCATCGTGTTCCAGCCCTGTTCTTTCAGGAAGTCGAGCAGGCTGGCAATCTTCTTGCCGTTGAGGTCGGCATAGGCGGCATGCTGCTGCTCGTAGGCAGTGAGCATCGAGATGTCGCCACCCACGAACCGGGTCTCGGTAAGGTTGGGACCGGAAGGTGTAGTAGTGGTGGTGTCGGGCTGTTCGGGCGACGTCGTTGTGGTGTCGCTCGGTTCAGGCTTCTCAACAGGCTCGGATTCGGGCACGGGGTCATCGTCGCTGCCACATGCCGTGAGAGCGAACAGACCCATGAACAAAGCCAGAAGGTAGTGTCGGGTAGTCATATTCTATTGCTTTTGTAGTTGTCTTTAAGTATCATTCCGGCTTCCGTGAGTCACGAGGATGCCGTTCCTTGCAGTCAATGTTTCCGGTTGGCACGCTGTTGGCGGTACTTGGCCTTCTGACGGGCCGAGCCGCTGCCGTGGGCACCGGTGATATACTGCTTTTTCTTGGCCTTGGTCTTCACCTTCCCTTCGTTCGGGTCGTGGCGTTCGCCGCCCCGACCGAAGTTAATGCCATTCATCAGAATGTCTTGAAAATCGGATTCTTTACTCATTTCTTCATTTTCATTTCCATTCCTTTCATTTCTTTCATTTCTCATTTGAAATCAATGGTGGAACAAGCGTACACCAGTGAAAGCCATAGCGATGCCATACTTGTCGCAGGTCATGATGACATGGTCGTCGCGCACAGAGCCACCAGCCTGGGCGATGAACTCCACACCACTCTTGTGAGCACGCTCGATGTTGTCGCCGAAGGGGAAGAAGGCGTCGCTGCCCAAGGCCACCTTTGTGTTCTGGGCAATCCACTCTTTCTTCTCAGCCAGCGTGAGCACGGCAGGCTGTTCAGTGAAGAACTGCTGCCAGGCACCGTCGCGAAGCACGTCGTCGTGCTCGTCCTCAGAGATATAGACATCGATGGTGTTGTCGCGGTCGGCACGGCGAATGCCTTCCTTGAACGGCAAGCTGAGCACCTTCGGATGCTGGCGCAGCCACCAGATGTCGGCCTTCTGTCCGGCCAGGCGCGTGCAGTGGATGCGGCTCTGCTGCCCGGCTCCGATGCCGATAGCCTGTCCGTCCTTCACGTAGCAGACGCTGTTGGACTGGGTGTATTTCAGCGTGATGAGAGCAATCATCAGGTCGCGCTTGGCTTCAGGAGTGAAGGTCTTGTTCTGCGTGGGGATGTTCTCGAAGAGAGCGGGCGAGCTGAGGTCGATCTCGTTGCGGCCCTGCTCGAAGGTGACGCCGAACACCTGCTTACGCTCGATGGGGTCGGGGCGGTAGGCAGGATCAATCTTGATCACATTGTACGTACCCTTGCGCTTCTCGCGAAGAATCTGAAGAGCCTCGTCGCTGTAGCTGGGAGCTATCACGCCGTCGCTCACCTCGCGCTTGATGATGCGGGCTGTGGTGGCGTCGCACTCATCGCTCAGGGCAATGAAGTCGCCATACGACGACATGCGGTCGGCACCACGGGCACGGGCGTATGCCATCGCCACGGGCGAGTCGTCCAATCCCTCAATATCGTCGACAAAGTAGATCTTCTTCAGCGTCGCACTCAGCGGGAGTGCCACAGCGGCACCAGCGGGACTGACATGCTTGAACGAAGCTGCTGCAGCCAAGCCCGTAGCCTGCTTCAGCTCACGGACAAGCTGCCATGCATTCAGCGCGTCGAGGAAGTTAATGTAGCCCGGTCGGCCATTCAAAACTTGGATGGGCAGTTCGCTGCCGTCGTGCATAAAGATGCGCGAGGGCTTCTGGTTCGGATTGCATCCGTACTTCAACTCCAGCTCATTGCTGTGCATGGCTTTTTCTTCGATTGCGTTCATTCTGCTTTTTGATTGTTTAGTGATTTTGCGTGCAAAGTTACAAACTTTCGGATAAAAAAAGAAAATAACGTTGCAAAAGTTTCTCCAATCCGAAAAAAAATCGTAACTTTGCGGCAGAAAAGATGTAAAAACAATCTGTAACTACTATTTTTACCAAGCAATGAAACAGACCATTCTCGTCACAGGAGGCACCGGATTCATCGGTAGCCACACCACCGTAGAACTGCAGGAAGCAGGCTACGAAGTAGTTATCATCGACAACCTTTCGAACTCGAATGCCAACGTTGTCGACGGCATCGAGGCCATCACCGGCCAGCGTCCCGCCTTTGAAAAAGTGGACTGCTGCGACATGGAGGCTCTGGAAGGCGTGTTCAAGAAATACCCGAAGATTGAGGGCATCATCCACTTTGCCGCATCAAAGGCCGTGGGCGAAAGTGTGGAGAAGCCGCTGCTCTACTACCGCAACAACCTCACGTCGCTCATCAACCTGCTGGAGCTCATGCCGAAGTACGACGTGAAGGGCATCATCTTCTCGTCGAGCTGCACCGTCTACGGACAGCCCACCGAAGAGAACCTGCCCGTGACCGAGAACGCACCGATACAGAAAGCACTCTCGCCCTACGGCAACACGAAGCAGATCAACGAGGAGATCATACAGGACTACATCCATAGCGGTGCACCCATCAAGTCGATCATCCTGCGCTACTTCAACCCCATCGGCGCACATCCCACGGCACTCATCGGCGAGCTGCCCAACGGCGTGCCCATGAACCTCATTCCCTTCGTCACACAGACCGCCATCGGCATTCGCAAGGAGCTGAAGATCTTCGGACATGACTATGACACGCCCGACCATACGTGCATACGCGACTACATCTATGTGGTAGACCTGGCAAAGGCCCACGTGAAGGCCATGGAGCGCGTGCTCGACCAGCCTGATACCGACGCCGTAGAGGTATTCAACATCGGTACAGGTCGCGGACTGTCGACACTGGAAGTGGTCGAGGGCTTCGAGAAGGCCACAGGCGTAAAACTTCCTTGGAGCTATGCCCCGCGTCGCGAAGGCGACATCGAGAAGGTGTGGGGCAACGTGGACAAGGCCAACAAGGTGCTGGGCTGGAAGGCCGATACGCCTACAGAGGAAGTGCTGAAGAGTGCCTGGCGCTGGCAGGAGAAACTGCGCGAGCGCGGTATACAATAAACGACATACCGGCAGGATGCATGTATGCGCTGCCGTGTTTTATTTTGTGTTTGTGTTGGTCATCCTCCGATGTGAATCGGAGGATGATTCGTTAGTAGGAAGCCTGACAGGGAATGCCCAACGCCTTAACACGATCACAGATGGCATCGAGCTCGGCATGGGTAGCCTTGCTGAGCGAGGTGTCGGGTGTCTCACGGTCAATGGTATAGATCATCACCTGCTGCGGAGCTATACGCTTTAATGCTTCAAGCCACGGCTCCACATACTCGTCGCCCGTATTGCTCACGCCGGGACCGTGGAGGAACATGGTCTGTATGATGACATGGCCACGGAAAGCACGAAGGCCCTCAACGATAGCATCCACATCATAATGGCCGGTGGGACGGTCTACCTTATTAATATATGCGCGGGAGACGGTGTCGAGCTTCTGGATGTTGTTGTCGACACGCAGAAGGGCAGCATGCACCTCAGGACGCAGCACCATCGTGGCGTTGCTAAGCACAGACACACGAGCACGAGGGAAATACTTGTCGCGCAGCCGGAGCGTATCGTCGATAATCTCGGGAAAGGCCGGGTTGGCCGTCGGTTCGCCGTTGCCTGCAAAAGTCAGCACGTCAGGCGACGGACCGTTCTGCTGCATATCAATGAGCCGAGCCTCAAGCGCCTCAGCCACTTGTTCGCGGGTAGGCATCTTCTGCTTGGGACGATGGTCGGCATTGAAGCCACACTCGCAGTAGATGCAGTCGAAGGTACACACCTTGCCGTCAGCAGGCAGCAGGTTGATGCCCAGCGAGACGCCCAGCCGACGGCTGTGCACGGGTCCAAAGATGGGCGAGGGATAGATAACGGTTGACATAATCGGTCTGTTTCTGTTTTTCATAAATAACGTCTGCACAAGCCGTTTATTATGAATCAATGACAATTTAGTATTCCATACGTTGGCAATTAACTTTGAATAATTCTTAAAACGTTTTGCCATTATCGGGAAAAGCAGTATCTTTGCACCGATTTTGGCTTATTGTGCACTCATTATTGAGTATGAGAAAGAAACGTAAGGAGACCTCGCGCCGTACAGGCATGCAGGTTGTCACATTGTGCATAAGCACTACGATGGTGCTCACACTGCTGGGCCTCGTGGTGCTTTCGGTGCTTACGGCCCACAACCTCTCGGACTATGTCCGCGAGAACCTGACCGTGACCGTGGTGCTGAACGACAGCATCACCGAGAAAGAGGGTAAGGCCTACTGTCAGCAGCTGCAGCAGCGCCACTATACCCGTAAGACTACATATATCAGCAAGGAGCAGGCCCTGAAGGAGCAGACGGCTGCCATGGGCAGCGACCCTTCGGAGTTCCTGGGCATGAACCCGTTCGTGGCTACCATCGAGATGCAGGTACTGGCCGACTATGCCAATACCGACTCACTGAAGCTCATCGCCAAGACGCTGAGGCGCAACCGAAACCTGGTGACCGAGGTGGCCTACCAGAAAGACCTGACCGACAACGTGAACCGCAACCTGCGCCAGGCACTGGTTATCCTGCTGGGACTGGCAGTGCTGCTCATCATCATCAGCTATTCGCTCATCTCGAACTCGGTAAGGCTCAGTGTCTACTCGCGCCGGTTCAGCATCCACACGATGAAACTGGTGGGAGCCTCGTGGGGTTTCATACGCAAACCCTTCCTCAAGCGGGCGCTGACCGTGGGATTTGTCTCGTCGCTGCTGGCCTGCGGCGTATTGGCAGGTGTGGTGTATGCGCTCTATGAGTATCAGCCGGGAGCCGACGAGGTCATCACCTGGCGCGAGATGACTATCACCGCTGTGGCAGTGCTGGCATCGGGCTTCGTCATGATGCTGCTGTGCTCGTGGCTGTCGGTAAACAAGTTCCTGCGCATGAGGGCAGGAGAGCTGTATAAGATTTAGAGTTAAGAATTAAGAATTAATATAATGGACAAGAGAAATTTCGCATTTGGACGGATGAATTTCATCCTGTTGGCAGTAGGCATGCTGATTGTCATCGTCGGATTTGTTCTGATGGGTGGTGACGGGTCGACATACGAAGCCTATAATCCCGACATCTTCAGTGTACGTCGTATCAAGGTGGCACCGATTGTATGCCTCATTGGTTTCGTTTCGATGATCTATGCTGTGGTACACAAGAGCACCGACGCTCCTGTTGCTGCTAACAATCCCAATGCCGCCGGCAATACCGAAGACAAGCAATAAGAGTATCTATGGACTGGATTCAAGCACTCATCCTGGGCATTGTCCAGGGGCTTACGGAGTATCTGCCCGTGAGCAGTAGCGGACATCTGGCCATCGGCCAGGCACTGTTCGGAATGAACGACGGCTCAGACAATCTTGCCTTCACCGTAGCGGTACATATAGCCACCGTGCTCTCGACGCTCGTCATTCTCTGGCGCGAGGTGGTGTGGCTGTTTGAAGGCCTCTTCAAATGGGAGAAGAACGACGAGACCCGCTACGTACTGAACATCCTTGTGTCAATGATTCCCGTTGGCATCGTGGGCGTGTTCTTCAAAGACACAGTGGAAGAAGTCTTCGGAAGCGGACTGATGATTGTAGGCTGTTGCCTGCTCATCACGGCATTGCTGCTGGCTTTCTCCTACTATGCACATCCCCGTCAGAAAGAGAATATCTCACTGAAAGACGCATTCATCATCGGTATTGCACAGGCATGCGCCGTGCTGCCGGGACTGTCGCGTTCGGGTTCGACCATTGCCACGGGACTGCTACTGGGCAACAAGAAGGAGAAGCTGGCTCAGTTCTCGTTCCTCATGGTCATCCCTCCCATCCTTGGCGAGGCATTCCTCGACCTGATGAAAGTGTCGAAGGGCGAGGCCGTCATGGGTAACATCGAGACTTTCCCGCTCATAGTGGGATTCCTTGGTGCCTTCGTGAGCGGCTGCTTCGCCTGCAAGTGGATGATCGACATCGTGAAGCGCGGCAAGCTCATCTATTTTGCTGCCTACTGCGCCTTGATAGCTGCCGTAACCATCATCTGGTCATTGCAATAAGGGCCGACGGTTGGCAACCATCAAGCAGCAGAACTGTTACCATTATAAAAACATCTACATGGATTTCCTCGCCGGAGAGTTCATCTATATCAATAAGCCCTATCGCATGTCGTCGTTTGGCGCACTGGCCTACGTACGATACCGTCTCTCGCGCAAACTGCATGTGAAGCGCGTGAAGATGGGGCATGCCGGTACCCTTGACCCACTGGCTACAGGCGTGCTCATCCTCTGTACGGGAAAGGCCACCAAGCGTATTGAGGAACTGCAACTCGAGTCGAAGGAATATACCGCCACACTGCAACTCGGCGCTACCACGCCATCGTTCGACCGTGAGCACACCGTCGACATGACCTACCCCACCCGACACATCACACGTGAGCTCATCGAGAAAACGCTTCGTCAGTTCGAGGGCGACCAGATGCAGGTGCCCCCACTCTACTCGGCCGTCATGGTCGACGGGCACAGAGCCTATAAGCTGGCACGCAAGGGCGATGATGTGGAACTGAAGGCCAAGCCCATACACATCGACGAAATTGAGCTGACCGACTTCAACCCCGAACTGATGCAGATGTCTATCCGCGTGGCATGCGGCAAAGGCACCTATATCCGTTCGCTCGCACGTGACATCGGTCTGGCGCTGGGCAGCGGAGCCTTTCTTACCGCCCTGTGCCGCACCCGACTGGGCGACGTGCGCATAGAAGACTGCATCACCCTTGACGAGGTGCCGGAATGGATTGAAAATAATATAAGCTTGTAAACAATATGAAACTATCACAATTCAAATTCAAGCTGCCCGAGGAGCTCGTAGCACTCTACCCGCCCCATCGTGCCTTCACAAACGAAGACGGAACCACTGAGCGCGTCTATAATCGCGACCAGTGCCGGCTGATGGTCCTCCACCGTAAAAGCCAGAAGATCGAACTGTTCAAGAAAGACGCCGAGGGCAAGGACACCGACGAATACATGACCTTCCGTGACCTCTGCAACTATTTCGACGAGGGTGACACCTTCATCTTCAACGACACGAAGGTCTTTCCCGCACGACTCTTCGGCACAAAGGAGAAGACCGACGCCAAGATTGAAGTGTTCCTGCTGCGTGAGCTGAACCAGGAACTGCGCCTGTGGGATGTGCTCGTCGAGCCTGCCCGCAAGATACGCATCGGCAACAAGCTCTTCTTCGACGAAGAGGGCCCCATGGTGGCCGAGGTCATCGACAACACCACGTCGCGCGGCAGAACGCTGCGTTTCCTCTACGACTGTCCGCACGACGAGTTCAAGCAGGAACTGTTCGCCCTGGGTCAGGCTCCCCTACCCCGCTACATCGTCGACAAGCGTCCTGCCGAGCCCGAGGACATGGAGAACTTCCAGACCATCTTCGCTAAGAACGAAGGTGCCGTCACCGCACCCTCGACCAACCTGCATTTCAGCCGTCAGCTGATGAAGATGATGGAGATTCGTGGCTTTGGCTTCGCCTATGTCACCGTGCATTGCGGTTTAGGATCGTTCGACCCCATCGAGGTGGAAGACCTGACCAAGCACAAGATGAACTCTGAACAAATGCAGATCACTGCCGAGGCCTGCAAGATAGTAAACGATGCCAAGCTGGCCGGACACCGCATCTGCGCCGTAGGTGTGAGCACGGCACGTGCCACCGAGACTGCCGTTGGCACCGACGGACTGCTGAAAGAATACGAGGGATGGACGAACAAGTTCATCTTCCCGCCCTACGACTTCGGATTGTCAAACGCGCTCATCACCAACTTCTATCATCCCGAGTCAACGATGATGATGGCCACGGCAGCCTTCGGAGGCTATGAACTCGTTTGCGAAGCCTATGACCTCGCAGTGAAGCACCAACTGAAGTTCGGATGCTACGGCGATGCCCTCCTGATGTTGGACGATTGAACATGAAGCATTATCATGCATGAAGTGTTCCTGGGGCTTGGCTCGAACATAGGAGAACGAGAAACACTCTTGAACCAAGCCTGTAAAGAGATAGAAAGGCTGATCGGACCCATTGTAGTCCGGTCGGCCTTTATCGAGACCGAACCGTGGGGATACGAGTCAACGAACAAGTTCCTGAATGCCGTGGTGCGCTGTCACACTAACCTGGAACCACTGCCACTGCTCAACGTCACGCAAAGCATTGAACGGAGACTCGGCAAACGGAAAAAACATGCCACAGAACGCCTCCCTCAACCCTCCACCATCCACCATCCACCATCCACCCTCCACCCTCAACCCTCCACCATCTTTCACGACCGCCCCATCGACATCGACATCCTGCTCTATGACTGCGCCACCATCAATGAACCGCGCCTACAAGTGCCACATCCGCTCATGCTACAGCGCGATTTTGTGATGATTCCGCTTCGCGAAGTGCTCAATCAGGAAGATGACAACAAATACTTGAACTTTTTGCTTGGTCAAATGAAATAAATTGCGTACCTTTGTCGCCAACGACATCAATGACTAACTACAACAACAAACTATGAAGAGATTTTTACTATCGGCATTGCTCATTGTCAGTGCCATGGGCATTAGTGCACAAAGCAAGTACAATACTTATAACAACGGTCTGCCCTTCGCCATGAACGAAGTGAAGGCTCCCGTCATACCCGATCTGAGCGTCACCCTGACCGACTTCGGTGCCATAGGCGACGGGAAGCAGCTGTGTACCGAGGCTTTTGAGAAAGCCGTGACCACCCTGTCGGCAAGAGGTGGTGGCCATCTGGTGGTGCCACGCGGAGTATGGCTCACCGGTCCTGTCGTTCTCAAGTCAAACATCGACCTTCATCTTGAGAAAGGTGCCGTCATCCAGTTTGCTGCCGACGAGAACCTGTACCCCATCATCGAGACCTCGTTCGAAGGTCTTGACACACGTCGCTGCCAGTCACCCTTGAGCGCACGGGGTGCCCAGAACATCTCGGTCACGGGACAGGGCGTTATCGATGGCAACGGCCAGTACTGGCGTCCCGTGAAACGCTCGAAGGTCACCGAAGCCCACTGGAAACAACTGCTGCAGAGCGGTGGCATAGAGCTCAAGAAAGACTACTGGGTGCCTTCCGAGGGCTATGCCAAAGGCGAGGCCGGTGCCAACATGAACGTGCCCAACGCACAGACCGACGAGGAGTGGAATGCCATCCGTCGCTTCCTGCGCCCAGTGATGGTGAGCTTCGTCGAGTGTAAGAACGTATTGCTCCAGGGCGTCATCTTCCAGAACTCACCCGCATGGAACCTGCATCCGCTGATGTGCGAGAACGTCATCATCGATGATGTGCTCGTGCGCAATCCAGCATACGCACAGAACGGTGACGCGCTCGACCTGGAGTCGTGCAAGAATGCGCTGATTGTCAACTCGCGTTTCGATGCCGGTGACGACGGCATCTGCATCAAAAGCGGCAAGGACAAGGACGGACGACGCCGTGGACGTCCCTGTGAGAATGTCGTGGTCGACGGCTGCACCGTCTTTGCCGGACATGGCGGTTTCGTCGTGGGCTCGGAGATGAGCGGTGGCGTAAGGAACATCATGGTCAGAAGCTGTCAGTTCTTAGGCACCGACGTAGGCCTGCGCTTCAAGTCTACCCGCGGTCGCGGAGGCATCGTGGAGAACATCTATATCCGCGACATCTCCATGACCGACATCAAGACCGACGCCGTCACCTTCAACATGTACTATGGTGGAAAGTCGGTTGCCGAAATGCTGGCCGACGGCGACAATCCCGACAACACCACGAAGATGCCGGTGAACGAAGAGACCCCCATCTTCCGCAACATCGACATCCAGGATATCGTATGTACCGATGCCGGACGCGCGATGGAGTTCAACGGCCTGCCCGAAATGCCTATTCAAGGCATCAACCTGAAGAACATCGTCATCACTGCAAAAAAGGACGCTACGTTCACTAATGTCGAGAACGTCAGGAAGGAAAATGTAAACATCACCGTCAGCGCTCAATAATGAGCGAATATTGTTTTGCTTCTTGTGGGCACAAACAGAACCCGTCCCAATAACGAAGGGCTGCAACATCGAGTGTGATGTGCAGCCCTTTCTGATTCTTTCAATCTCTTCCGCTTCTTACTTACGCAGGCCGAGAGCTTTCACGATGGCACGATAACGGTTGATGTCGTTGACATAGAGATACTTCAGGAGCTTACGGCGACGACCTACCATCTTGGTCAACGAGCGGGCAGTCACAAAGTCCTTGTGGTTCTGCTTCAGGTGCTCGGTGAGGTGCTTGATACGATAGGTGAACAGGGCAATCTGGCTCTCAGCCGAACCCGTGTCAGTTGCGCTCTGGCCGTACTGGCCGAAAATCTCCTGCTTTTTTGCTGTGTCGAGATACATTGTTTTGAAAGTGATTAATTGTTGTGTGATTATTAACATCTTTCCGACGTGCAATCGCCTTAATCACAGCGAGAAACGTCATCAGATGCCTCGGATTTTCCGAAATCGGCTGCAAAGGTACTAATTTTTACCCGAACCAGCAAATTATTTATCCACTTTTTATCGCAGCCAACCTAAAGAAGGGTCTTAAAACAGTCTTAGGCTACCTGACTACAACCTTGCGACCGTCTACCACGTAGACACCTGCGGGGAGGCCACGTAGGTCATCGACCTGCTGTCGCACCTTGGTTCCAGTGAGGGTATAGACACCAGATGCGCCGCCAATCCGTCCATCAGCCTCCACGCCGTCAATAGCCGTCTCCCCACCGCTCTTCCTGGTGAAGTAGCCGGGGTCCTCTGCGCCGCCGTCGATGCGGGCGTAGGTGAAATCAGTGTGACCACTGTCATAGACCGTGCCTTGACCTCCTACCAAGTTTGTACAACCAAAAAACAAATCGACCATTTGATCTGCACCGAGATGACCATCGACACTCCATCCGTCGCCAACAAAAATCGTCGTCAAGCCAGAGCATTCGTAGAACATGTAGCTCATGTCCGTAACGTTGTCAGTCTTGAAGCCGCTTAGGTCAAGGCTCGTCAGGCTGGAGCATTTGCAGAACATGCTTTTCATGTTCGTCACGTTGTCGGTGTTGAAGCCACTCACATCGAGGCTCGTCAGACTGGAACAGCCGAGGAACATCCAGCCCATGTCTGTCACGTTATCGGTCTTGAAGCCGCTCACGTCGAGGCTCGTCAAACTAGAGCAATTGTAGAACATGCAGCTCATGTCCGTCACGTTGTCGGTCTTGAAGCAGCTCACATCGAGGCTTGTCAGGCTGGAGCAGCCGTAGAACATGTAGCCCATGTCCTTCACGTTGTCGGTCTTGAAGCCGCTCACGTCGAGGCTCGTCAGGCTGGAGCAACCGTAGAACATGGCTCTCATGTCCTTCACGTTGTCGGTCTTAAGATTCTCGATACCCATGATGGTGGTCAGCTTGTCGCATTGATAGAAGCAGTAGGCGATGCTGGTCAGCGTCGTACAGTTTGCCAACGAGCTGTCGAATACCACATTGGTTAGCTTTGAGCGCTTGTCAGAAGGAATTTCTCCTACTGCTACACAGCCATCTGCGACATTGTCATCATAATAATAGGTTATCATGGTACCGTCATCACTTAACTTTCCGTATGCAAAGGGTAAGATTTTTCCTGATGAGGTCAGATTGCCCGGACACCCATAGAACATATCACCGCTATTGGCCTGTCCAGTTATCCATCCATTGCCCACATAGATAGTATTTAGGTTAGCACAGCTTGCAAACATACTATACATATTTGTTACTGAGAGGGTGAAGAAACTGCTCAAGTCTAAGTTCGTCAGGCCGGAGCATCCGTAGAACATGTAGCTCATGTCTTTCACATTGTCGGTGTTGAAGCCGCTCACGTCAAGGTTCGTCAGGCCGGAGCAATTGTTGAACATGCTTTTCATGTTTGTCACGTAGTCGGTCTTGAAGCCGCTCACGTCGAGGCTCGTCAGGCCGGAGCAACCGTAGAACATCCAACCCATGTCCTTCACATTGTCGGTTCTGAAGCCGCTCACGTCGAGGCTCGTCAGATTAGAGCATTCGTAGAACATACACTTAATGTCCGTCACGTTGTCAGTCTTGAAACCGCTCACGTCAAGGTTCGTCAGGCCGGAGCATCCGTAGAACATGTAGCTCATGTCTTTCACATTGTCGGTGTTGAAGCCGCTCACGTCAAGG
>JAFZIL010000066.1 GCA_017554385.1 Prevotella sp.
ATCAGAAGTGACTAAGCCCCCTAAGTTAGGGGGTTGGGGGTCTGAACGTCAGTAAATGTTTCAGTCCGTCAAACTCCTAATTCAGGGAGGAGCCTGAACAAGCGCAGGTTCCCTTAGTAAAAACTCATAAAAGGTCTGATAAACGCTTGTTCAGACCCCCAACCCCCTAACTTAGGGGGCTAAGACTATGAAAGTATTAATGTTTGGATGGGAGTATCCTCCTCATGTTTTCGGAGGACTCGCTACTGCAAATTACGGAATCTCTGAGGGACTGAAAGCTCAGGGAGATATTGAGACGGTGCTCTGTCTGCCGCATCCCTTTGGCGACGAGAGCCAGCACGCCTGCCGCATCGTTGCCATGAACGCTGTGCCCATTGCATGGCGTGATGTCGACCGCGACTACGTGCAGCAGCGCGTGGGCAACATCATGGATCCCGACTACTACTTCAAGTGCCGTGACCATCTCTATGCCGACTTCAACTACATGAACGTGAACGACCTCGGAGCAATGGAGTTTGCCGGCGGCTATCCGGAGAACCTGCACGAGGAGATCAACAACTACTCCATCATTGCAGGTGTCGTTGCCCGCACCGAGGAGTTCAACATTATTCATGCCCACGACTGGCTGACCTTCCCTGCCGGCATTCACGCCAAGCAGGTTTCAGGAAAGCCCCTGTGCATACACGTTCATGCCACCGACTTCGACCGTTCGCGCGGCAAGGTGAACCCCACCGTCTACTCGATTGAGAAGAACGGTATGGACAATGCCGACTGCATCATGTGTGTGTCTGAGCTGACACGCCAGACGGTCATCAACCAGTATCACCAGGATCCGCGCAAGTGCTTCACCGTTCACAACGCTGTGTATCCGCTGAAGCAGGAATATCAGGACATTCCGCGTCCCGACCATACGGGCAAGGAAAAGGTGGTGACGTTCCTCGGACGTATCACCATGCAGAAGGGTCCAGAGTATTTCGTCGAAGCCGCCAACATGGTGCTCCACCGCACCCGCAACGTGCGTTTCTGTATGGCTGGCAGTGGCGACATGATGAACGCCATGATCTACTTGGCAGCCGAGCGAGGTATTGCCGACCGCTTCCACTTCCCGGGCTTCATGCGCGGCAAGCAGGTGTACGAGTGCCTGAAGGCCAGCGATGTCTACGTCATGCCGTCAGTATCTGAGCCCTTCGGCATCTCGCCCCTCGAAGCCATGCAGTGCGGCACGCCCTCGATTATCTCGAAGCAGTCAGGCTGCGCCGAGATTCTCGACAACTGTATCAAGGTCGACTACTGGGACATCCACGCTCTGGCCGATGCCATCTACTCCATCTGCGCCAACGAGTCGCTCTTCCAGTATCTGAAAGAGGAAGGCAAGAAGGAGGTCGACCAGATTACCTGGGAAAAAGTTGGCACATGGATCCGCACCCTCTATCGCCGCACCCTGGGATGGGAACAGTAAAAAGGTAAAAAAGTAAAAAGGTAAAAAAGTTAAGAAGTTATGAAAACGATTTGCTTATATTTTGAGATACACCAGATCATTCATCTCAAGCGCTACCGTTTCTTCGATATCGGTACCGACCATTACTACTATGATGACTACGAGAATGAGCGTAGCATCAGCGACATCGCCGAGCGCAGCTACATGCCAGCGCTGAACACCCTGGAGCAGATGATTCAGGAGCACGGCAAGTATTTCAAGGTGGCCTTCTCGCTCTCAGGCACTGGCATCGAGCAGCTGGAGTATCATGCTCCGCAGGTGCTCGAGAAACTGCAAGACCTCGCCAAGACGGGCTGCGTCGAGTTCCTTGCTGAGCCATACAGTCACGGACTGTCGTCACTGGCCAACGAGGAGAGCTTCGCCCGCGATATGAAGAAGCAGGTGCAGAAGATTCAGGAGTACTTCGGCCAGACGCCGACCGTGGCCCGCAACTCGTCGCTCATCTATAGCGATGACATCGGTGCCCAGATCTCTGCTCTCGGTTTCAAGGGCATGCTCACCGAAGGAGCCAAGCACGTGCTCGGATGGAAGTCTCCCCACTACGTCTACAACTGCAACATGGCTCCCAACCTAAAGCTGTTGCTGCGCGACGTCGAGCTTTCCGACGATATCTCCCTGCGCTTCAACAACGCTGAGTGGGAGGGCTATCCACTCTTTGCCGATGCCTATATCGAGCGCATCGCGCGCCTGCCAGAGGAAGAGCAGATCATCAACATCTTCATGGAGCTGTCCGCACTCGGCATCGCACAGCCTCTCAGCAGCAACATCCTCGACTTCCTGCATGCACTTCCTGCATGTGCCAAGGAAAAAGGCATCACCTTCTCCACACCGACCGAGATTTGCATGAAGGTGAAGAGCGTTGGCAACCTTGACGTGCCCGACACACTCTCTTGGGTCGACGAGGAGCGCGACTGTTCATGCTGGCTCGGTAATGCCATGCAGCGTGAAGCCTTCCAGAAGCTCTACAGCGTGGCCGACCGTCTGCTTATTGCCGACGACCCGCGCATCATGCAGGACTGGGACTATCTGCAGGCATCCAACAACTTCCGCTTCATGACCACCAAGCCCTCGAACGTAGGACTCGACCGCGGCATCTACAGCGGTCCCTTCGATGCCTTTACCAACTACATGAACATCCTGGGCGACTTCATCAACCGCGTCAACGCCCTCTATCCTGAGGAAATCGACAACGAGGAACTGAACTCGTTGCTCACCACCATCCGCAATCAGGGCGATGAGATTGAGATGAAGGACAAGGAGATCACCCGTCTGAAGGCCAAACTCGAGAAGCTGGAGCCAGAAGTGAAGGAGAAGAAGCCTGTTAAGCGCGCCGCTCCGAAGAAGGCAAAGGCTACCAAGAAAGCCGAAGAGCCTAAGGCCGAGTGAGCATTTTCCTCGTCTCTAAACAATTCAATGCCAGAAGCTCGCGAGCTTCTGGCATTGCTCAAAATAAACGAATAGCCTTCCTAAGGAAACTGTGGCCACGACAGATACTGTGGCAGCAACAGAAAAGGGAACAATGAAGAAAAAGATCATGATGATGTTGTTTGCCCTGGTGTTCACACTCATGGCAAACGCCCAAACGACCTCCTTGCGTCCAGAGGCCAACAAGAAGGTTTACGACGAGACCATCGACCCGATAGAGCAAATTGACCAAGCTGTTTCCAAGGCAAAAGCTGAAGGTAAACACGTTGTCTGCCAGGTAGGGGGCAACTGGTGTCCATGGTGCCTTCGTTTTGCCTATTTCATAACCAGTGACACAACCATCAACCAGCTCATTGCCGACAATTTTGTTTATATCCATGTGAACTACGACCCGCGTAAGTCAAGAATGGAGGCGCAGTCGGCTATCAGCGATAGCGCCTCCCCAATAAAAAGACAACCTTCCGCACTCTTGATGGAACGACTAAACCACCCTGCACGCTTTGGTTTTCCCGTGTTCGTCGTACTGAATGGGGAAGGAAAGGTGATTCACATCCAAGATTCAAGTTTCCTCGAAGAGGGCGAAAGCTACAATAAAGAGAAAGTCATACGGTTCTTCAAGAACTGGACTCCTCGAGCACTTGAATGAGGAATCATAGGGTATTTCCTATTAATCACTTGAAAATCTTCTGGGCAAAGACGGCGAGATAGATGCGCCAGTTGCGCCAGATGTGGCCCCCATCGTTCTCATAGTACTCGTAAGGGTAGTGGTGGTCGTCAAGATACTGGCGCAGGTCGGTATTCATCTGCATCAAGAAATCGTCCTTGCCAATGGCTATCCAGTAGAGCTTGGGCTTCGAGTCGAAGAGGCGTTTCATCTGCGCATCGAACTTCGCCTGGTCTTCATTGTCCTGCTTCCCTTCAAGAGAACCGCCAAATGCCATCCGTGTAGCAGCCGACTGCAGGCCGTAGTAGTCGAAGACGTCGGGATAGAGACGCGAGATGCCGAAGGTATGTCCGCCACCCATCGACAGGCCAGTCACGGCACGAGCCGAACGCTTCCTGATGGTCATATAGCGGCTGTCGACGAAGTTGACGATATCCATAAAGCTATCCTCCATCGTGGCTTTTGTCCCTCGCTGGTTGAAGGCGTTGCCGTCGGGCACGTACATGCCCTCATGCCACCAGCCGGGGGCGGCGTTGCAGGTGGGGTTACCATTGGGCATCACCACAATCATCGGTGTTGCTTTGCCATCGGCAATGAGGTTGTCCATAATCTGCGACGTGCGACCCAGGTCGCCCCACGCCGTCTCGTCGCCTCCCCAGCCATGAAGCAGGTACATCACGGGGAAGCGCTTCACACCGTCGTAGGTAGGTGGCAGGTAAACCGTCATACGTCGCTGTTGGCCCAGTGTAGGGCTGTCGTACCACACTCTTGAGAGCGTGCCGTGGGGCACGTTGTTCACGGAATAGAGATGACCTTTGTCGTCGTTGTTCCTGGTCACGATGAAGATGTTGCTCAGTGTGTTGATGTCGCGATTCACGTAGCTGCATGCTGGGTCTACGATGCGCTGTCCGTCGACGGTGAAACTATAGGAGTAGAGCTCGGGATTAAGTGCCGCTGTTGTCACCGTCCACACGCCATTCTCCTGTTTTGTCATTTCTATCTGCTGATTACGTATTTCCTCGAAGTCGCCGTTGACGCTGACTGCCGTAGCCGACGGGTCGTAGAAGTTGAAGGTCACCGTGCCGTCGGCATTGATGACAGGTGATTTTACATGGGGTCGCTGTCCCAGAGCCTGCTGACCGAAGCTGCTGACTGCTATCAGACAACCAAAGGCAAGAATAAATAGTTTTTTCATCTTTCACGATTATTCATTAGTTCTCATCCTCTCGCCATCCTGTAGATAGCCTCCATGTCCTCAGCCTTCAGCACTTTCAGACAGCCACAGGTGCGCTGATAGTCACGACTGCACTTGCGGGTCATCTCCTTGATCTCCTCATCGGTGATGTTGCGACCGATAAGTTCCTTGATATTGATGGGCATGCCGATAGCATGGTAGAAGCGTTCCATCGCCTCGATACCCTTGAGCGCCGTTGCTTCGGGAGCGGAGAAGTCGTTGGGCACATCCATCACGTTAACGGCAAAGCGCACAAAACGGCTGAGGTTCTCGTGCATCACGTATCGAGCCCAGCTTGGCCAGATGGCAGCAAGACCAGCACCGTGGGTCACGTCGAACATACCGCTAAGTTCGTGTTCCAACTGATGAGTTGCCCAGTCGTCGCTGACACCGCAGCCCGTCAGTCCGTTATGGGCGATGCTGCCACCCCACATAATCTGCGCACGCTGGCGGTAGTCCTCAGGATTCTTCAGCACATCGAACACGGCCTGCTTCATACAGCGCAATACGGCCTCGGCCAAGTCTGTCGTCAGGTCCATGTCATCGTCCTTGGTAAAGTAGCGCTCCATCGTGTGCATCATCATGTCTGTCACTCCGGCAGCGGTCTGATAGGGAGGAAGTGTGAAGGTACGACGAGGGTTCATGATGGCGAACTTCGGTCGCGACATGTTATTGCTATAGCCCAGCTTTACGTCACCCTCCTCGTTGGTAATCACTGAGGCCTCGCTCATCTCACTGCCGGCAGCAGGAATCGTCAGTACCGAGGCCACAGGGAGCATTGTTGTTGGAGCCTGAGCCTTGCCAAGATAGAGGTTCCACACGTCCTCGTCCATACAGACTCCATAGGCGATGCACTTTGCTGAGTCGATGACGCTGCCGCCACCAACGGCAAGGATGAAGTCGACACCCTCTGTGCGACACAGCTCGATGCCTCGCTGTGCGAGCGACAGCCTCGGATTGGGCACCACGCCACCAAGGGTGACATACGCTACCCCACCCTCTTTGAGCAATCCGCATATCTTATCCAAGAGTCCCGAGCGCACAGCACTCTGTCCACCATAATGCACCAGCACTTTCGTGCCGTCATACTTCTTAACGAGAGAAGCGACCTGCTCCTCTGAATTCTCGCCAAAAACCACTTCGGTAGGCGCGTAGTAATTAAAGTCTTTCATTGTGTTTGAGGGTATTTACAGAAACAGATTAGCACCATAGATAACAACCAGATAGCGGAACACCTTACCCAACGTGATGCTGATGAAGGTGATAACGACGTTGGCACGCATCAGTCCCAACAGGATGGTGATGGCCGATCCAAGCACGGGAAGAAAAGCGAAGAATCCCATCCACGCACCGCGTCCCGCCATGAAACGCTCAGCCTTATCCAAGTCTTCCTTCTTCACATGCAGGTATTTCTCTATCCACTCCAACCGTCCCATTCGCCCCACACTATAGTTGAACACCGAGCCGAGCACATTGCCAATAGTGCCATACACCATCAGTTGCCAGGGATCGAGGCCGGTGGCCATCAGCGCCACCATCACTGCCTCACTCGAAAACGGGAAGAAGCTACCTGCCAAGAAGGCTGCCAACAGCATACCTATGTAGCCATAGCCAGAGAGAAAACTTATGATCCACTCCATAGGCTCGACAGGAAGGCCGACCACTCCATAAGGAAAGGTGATACAATATTGTAGACGGTGAGAAGGGAAACCAGTACCAACGTAACAATGAAAAAGATATTAGTCGACTTGGAACTGGTCATCGTGAAGAAATGGGCGATAAGCGGACTGGCAAACACGAGGAGCATGCGCATGAGCATATCAAAATGCTGGGGCTGCAGGGCCAGTATGAGTAAGACGAAGAAGCTCATGGCGATAAAGTAGCCAAAGAGTTGGCGTATGCGAATCTTGTCCTCGAAACTGCGATACCAGAAATGGACGGCACTTGTCATCGCAAGGACAAGCACCAGAACGTAGAGGGCCCACTGGCCTATGGCAAGCGACGCATAGTCATAGGGAAACGGTAGTTGGGTCAGCTGGGAGAAATGGGCTGCGACTGGCGTAAAATTCTGAACGTAGAGGAAATAAAGCATGGCAAACCAATAGGGCGTAAGCAACCCTATGAGCGAAGCCATCCAAGAACGCCAGCTAAGCGACTGTAGATGTGAGGCCATGAGCAGCCAGACAAGCGGTACGAAGTACAGCGTTTGGACGAACACCAGCGATGACAATCCTATGCAGAGGAACGCATAGAAGTTCCATCCCGGAGCCTGCTTGTCCTGATATGTGCGGAAAAGGATTATGGTCGCTGCAACAGTGCACAGCTGAACGATACCGCCCGGCAGCGACCCTAATAGCAGGCACGATGCACACGACAGCGCGAGGAACGTTGCAGAAACCATGCGCGAGCGCACCCTGAGCAGGGCATTGCTGTTGCTCAGCTCAACCAGAAGATAAGTCGTGGCGACAAAGCATACCAATTGTCCCCACCATGCATGCTCCACAAGCCCACAGAGCAGCCATACACCCAGTGTGATGGCTGCTGCCAACGGCAACAACATGCCGCTCTCTGCTGTCCGGTTCTGGAAATACTTAATCAAATCTCAAATCTGAATCCTCAAGCCTTTACAGGTCTGCTCCGATATCGCGTCTGAAATATCTGTCGGTAAACGTTATCTTTTGGGCTTCGGTGAAAGACTTACGCAATGCCTCTTCCTTGTCCTTGCCATAGGACGAGACTGCAATCACTCGCCCTCCATTGGTCACTACCTGTCCATCCTTCATCGTAGTACCGGCATGGAACACGATGCTGCCCTCAAAGGCATTTTCCTCTGCCTCGCTGATATTTCTCGTTTCTCCTTTCTCATTCCTCATTTCAATGGGGTAGCCCTTCTTGTAGGCTTCAGGATAACCGCCCGAGACGAGCATTACGCAGACAGCAGCCCGCTCGTCGAACTCTACCTTCAGCTCGTCCAGCCTACCTGCGGCCACACCCTCGAAGAGGTCCACGATGTCACTCTTCAGACGCAGCATCACGCTCTCGGTCTCAGGGTCGCCCATGCGACAGTTGTACTCGATGACCTTGGGATCGCCACACTCTCCGGAGGACGGGGTGGGGTATGTGTTGATCAGTCCGAAGAAGATAAAACCCTTGTAGTCGATGCCCTCGGCCTTAAGGCCCTCAACGGTAGGACGTATGATGCGGTCTTCCACCTTCTGCATCCACTCTTTCGTGGCAAACGTCACTGGAGAAACTGAGCCCATGCCTCCCGTGTTCAGTCCTGTATCGCCCTCGCCTATGCGCTTATAGTCCTTGGCTTCGGGCAGGATCTGGTAGTGGTCACCATCGGTAAGCACAAACACTGAGCACTCTATGCCGCTGAGGAACTCCTCAATGACTACGCGGTTCGAGGCGTTGCCGAACATGCCGCCCAGCATCTCCTTGAGTTCTTTCTTTGCCTCTTCTATTGTAGGCAGGATAAGCACACCCTTGCCGGCACACAGGCCGTCTGCCTTCAGTACATAGGGGGGCTGGAGGGTTTCGAGGAAGGCACAACCTTCCTCCACAGTGGCGGGAGTGAACGTCTGGTAGCGGGCCGTGGGGATATTGTGACGCAGCATGAAAGCCTTTGCAAAGTCCTTCGACCCCTCAAGGACAGCACCTGCCTTCGAAGGACCGATCACCGGTATATACTTTGTGCGCTCGTCGGCCTTCAGGTCGTCGTAGATGCCTTTCACTAATGGGTCTTCGGGGCCAACCACCACCATGTCTATCTGCTTGTCGGCACAGAACTGCTTGATGGCCTCAAAGTCGTCGGCCTTCATCGCCACGTTTTCACCACACTGCGAGGTACCCGCATTGCCGGGGGCAATAAACAGTTTCTCACACTTCTCACTCTGAGCAATTTTCCAAGCGAGGGCATGCTCACGGCCACCGCTGCCTAACAATAATATTCTCATAACGGCGGCAAAGGTACGAAAAAAAAGTGAAAAGGGATAAGTGAAAAGTGAAGAATTTCTTGGTGAAGTAACAAATAATCCTTAACTTTGCCAACGATTATTACTAAACAGACAAAAATGAATAACATTGTCATTCTTGACGGCTTTACAGCTATAGGCCAAAGCAGCGAAAGCAAGCATAAACATCCGGGAGGTCTCTCATGGAACGAACTCGCCACGTTGGGTAACCTCACTGCCTACGACCGCACGGCAGAAGAAGACACCGTAGAGAGGGCGCGCGAGGCTGAAATCGTATTGACAAATAAAGTACTGTTAAGACGGCAGGAGATGGAGCAGCTGCCAAGACTGCGCTACATCGGTGTGCTGGCCACAGGCTATAACGTTGTCGACATAGATGCGGCCCGAGAGCGCAGCATCGTTGTGACCAACGTGCCCGCCTACAGCACTGAGAGCGTGGCACAGATGGTGTTTGCCCATCTGCTCGGCGTTACCAACCGCACAGAGCACTATGCCCGAGAGAACCGCAACGGACGGTGGAGCGCCAGTCCCGACTTCTGCTATTGGGACAACCTGTCTACTGCATCGGGAGCCAACTGGCAGGAATTGGCCGGCAAAACCATTGGCATCGTAGGATTAGGCAACATTGGCAGTCGCGTAGCCGCCATTGCCTCAGCCTTCGGCATGAGAGTGCTCGCCTTCACCAGCAAGCAGCCCAGTGAGCTGCCCGCATATATAAAGAAAGGTACAATAGAAGAAGTGCTGACGCAGAGCGACGTGATAAGCCTGCACTGTCCGCTGACTGGTGACACCCGCCACCTCATCAGACGCGAAACACTACAGCTGATGAAGCCCACAGCTATTCTTATCAATACCGGTCGAGGACCCCTTGTCTGTGAAGAAGACGTTGCCGAAGCCCTCGTATCAGGATGTCTCTACGCCTATTGTGCCGATGTACTGAGCGAAGAACCCGCCCGCATAACAAACCCGCTGCTCAAGTGCGACAATGCGTTCCTCACTCCACATATCGCCTGGGCAACGCCCGAAGCCCGCTCTCGGCTCGTCGCCATCGCCACCGACAACGTACGCGCTTTCCTCAACGGGAAACCACAAAACGTAGTCGGATAGTTTTAATCATACGTTGCCTAAATACACATGCCGCAAGCCTTCGTCAAGCGCCATCTGCCTTGCAGTACGTAAGGTCTGCACAGGCGTGGGCTCAAAGTCCAACATCTTGTAGCGGGGAAAGAAGCGGCTGAAGTGGAGGGGAGCCTCGGCAAGACCATTCTCTATGAGCCACCGACACATGCAACGAATCATGTCCATATCGTCGTTGACACTAGGGATGATGAGGTTGGTCAGCTCTATCCATACACCAGCCTCCTTCATGGCAAGGATGGTGTCGAGCACTGGCTGTAGCCTACCCCCACTGACTCGCTGATAGATATCGTCACTGAACGACTTCAGGTCGATGTTAGCGGCATCGAGAAAAGGCAACAGGTCGGATAGCGGTTCCTGACAGACATAGCCCGCTGTGACGAGGATGTTCCAAAGGCCCTTCTCACGAGCCATTCGCGCGCAGTCGATGACATATTCTACATAGGTGAGCGGCTCGGTATAGGTGTAGGCGATGCCTGGACAGTGGTGTCGTAGACAGAGGCCGACCACCTGTTCGGGAGTGAGGTCATAATAGTCAACATCGTCAGGCGCAGCCTGCGAGATGTCGTGATTCTGACAGTTCAGGCAGCGGAAGTTGCAGCCTGTGCAGGCAAGTGACAGACACGTGGTGCCTGAATGGAAATGATAGAGCGGCTTCTTTTCTATCGGGTCGATGGCCAGTGAACAAGGCTTGGAATAGACCTCGCTGAAAAGCACTCCGTCATGATTCCTACGACTGCGACAACGTCCCACCCTACCGTTCGCTATGCGGCAGTGGTGAGGACAGAGCAGGCACTCCACTACCCCATCATCCAATCGCTGGTAATATCTGCATTCTACACTATCCACTATCAGCTATTCACTTTTCACTCTTCCCTTAGAACACGATTGCTTCATAGACATAAAGCTCAGCATCGCGCCAACCGTCCCAGCCAAGTCCGGCCTTATCCTGCGAGCAGTGGGCAACAAACTCTTCTTTCGTCCAGTTCACCTCATCTGCCACCTGTGGCAAGAAAGTGCCGCTACGATAGCCCTTACGGATGTATATGCCGTGACGGTGAAGCTCGAACTCGTCGAGGCTTTGTATGCGTTGCATGGGCGTAAGGACAGAGATCTCGATGTCGATGTCGTCAAGCTCATCGAGAGTCACAGGCATGAAACGTGGGTCTTCGAAGGCAGCAGCGCGAGCCATCCTGGCTACACACTCATACAGGGGCACGTCCTCACCGAAATGTCCGATGCAGCCACGCAACCGACCATGTTTATGAAGAGAGACGAAAGCACC
>JAFZIL010000067.1 GCA_017554385.1 Prevotella sp.
CGTCTTCAGCGCAGCAGCGTTCATGGCCACGAGCACGTCGCACTTGTCGCCAGGGGTGTAGACCTGTCCGGCACCGATGTGCACCTGGAATCCGCTGACGCCCGTCAGCGAGCCTTGCGGGGCGCGGATGTCAGCGGGATAGTCGGGAAATGTTGAGATACCATTGCCTACGGTAGCCGAGACCGTAGAAAAGATGTTTCCGGCCAACTGCATGCCGTCGCCAGAGTCTCCTGAAAAACGCACGACCACCTGGTCAAGCTCTTTCACTTCTAATTTTTCAGCCATAGCTTTCTCTAAAAATAATACTTATTGAATATATTCGGGTGCAAAGGTCGCAAACTTTAGCGAGATAGCAAAACTTTTGGGCAAAAAAGTAATCAAAAAAGCGAAGCGCATCCTCAAAAACGATGTGAGGATGCGCTTCGAATGGTCTGACTCTTATCGTAGAGATTACATATAGCCCAACCAACGCAGGATATCGTTCAGGTTGGCCACGACCATGAGCAGAATCAGAATGCCGAAGCCTACGTATTCTGCCCGGATCATGAACTGGTCGGATGGCTTCCTGCCAGTAATCATCTCGTAGAAGAGGAAGAGCACGTGTCCGCCATCTAGTGCAGGAATGGGAAGGATGTTCATGAAAGCAAGGATGATGCTGAGGAAAGCCGTCATCTTCCAGAACATATACCAGTCCCAGACGGGCGGGAACAGCGAGCCGATGGCTCCAAAGCCACCCAACGACTTCGCACCGTCGGCCGTGAAGACATATTTCATGTCGTCGACATATCCGGCCAAGACGTTCCATCCATACTTGATGCCTGCAGGGAAGCTCTGGAAGAATCCGTACTCGGTGGTGACCGTTTCGAAATTGGCCATGGCCTTGTTGACAAAGCCCAACGTCAGGCTACCATCCTGTTCTACATTGAGTACTGTCTGCAGGGTGTCGACCCTCGCGCTGTCGGTGCGTGCCACCACCATCTGTGCCGTACGCACCTTCATGCTGTCTTCGGCTGTCACGGCACCGGTCATCATGTCCTTCAAGCGTCCCAGCTCATAGATGAAATCATTATGGTCGGCAACCGCATGTCCGTTGATATTCAGGATTTTGTCGCCCACCTTCAGTCCCATCTTCTCAGCAGGAGTGCCTGGCACAATGCTATCGATGCTCATGGGCAACAAAGGTGCCACGAAACGCGGCTCCTCCTTAATCATGTTGAGCATATTCAAATCACCGGGAAGGGCGATACTCACTTCTTTTCCATCACGACGGACCTTCACCTCACGGGCCTTCGAAATATCACGGAACAGGTCACCGCCATATTCCTTAAAAGCCTTGCCATCGGCACTCAGCAGGATGTCGCCGTCGTGGAATCCCAGCGCCTTGGCTTCAGTATTGAACTTCATGCCATAGCTCATGTTCTGAACGGGCAGATAGGTGTCGCCCCAGGCAAAGAGGATCATCGAGTAGATGAACAGCGCAAGCAGGAAGTTCACCAGCACGCCTCCAACCATAATCAGCAGTCTCTGCCACACGGGCTTCGTACGGAACTCCCAGGGATGGGTCTCCTCACTCAGCTTC
Source organism: Prevotella sp. (assembly GCA_017554385.1). GTDB lineage: Bacteria > Bacteroidota > Bacteroidia > Bacteroidales > Bacteroidaceae > Prevotella. Next base: position 1,580 of record JAFZIL010000067.1, read on the forward strand.
TGGTTGGTCTCGTCGATCATACCGTCGATGGCGCAATAGCCACCCAGTGGTAGCCAGCCCAGACCGTACTCTGTACCCACATACTCCTTCTTCTTGGTCTTGACGACCTTGCCGTCATTATCGGTCTCCTCAATCTCCTTTTCGGGCACTACCTCCGGGCTCAGCCTCAGCAGTCGGCGCACCCAGGTGTCGTAGGTGCTGAGGATATGGAACTTCGGATTGAAGAACAGATAGAACCTCGACACGCGTACCTTAAATAGCTTTGCGAAGGTGAAGTGCCCCAGTTCGTGGAGCAACACAAGCAGGCTGATAGCCAGCATGAACTGAAATAGTCTTATCAGAAAAATACTCATTTTTTATTCTTAACTCTTAATTCTTTACTCTTCATTAAGTAGCTCCGTTGCAATTCTTCTTGCCTCGGCATCGGTGGCCACGTAGTCATCGTAGGACGGCGACTTGACAAACGTGGTTCGCTCCATGGTCTCGGCTATGATGTCACCCATCTGCAGGAAGCGACAGCGGTCCTCGAGAAAGGCACGGTTCACAATCTCGTTGGCCGCATTGACGATACACGGCATATTACCCCCCCGGCGTATGGCCTCGTATGCCATGGCCAGGCAGCGGAACTTCTTAAGGTCGGGCTCGAAGAAGTCCAGGTGCTGGGCAGCAAACAGGTCGAGTCGCTTGCCGCTGAGCGATAGCCTCTGGGGGAACGAGAAGGCATACTGTATGGGCAGGCGCATGTCGGGCACGCCAAGCTGGGCCTTCACCGAGCCGTCCACAAACTGAACGGCACTGTGGACGATGCTCTGCGGGTGTACCAGCACCTGTATCTGATCAGCCTCGACACCGAAGAGCCATTTCGCCTCGATCACCTCGAAACCCTTGTTCATCATCGAAGCCGAGTCGATGGTAATCTTCGCACCCATGTCCCATGTGGGATGGCGCAGGGCGTCGGCCTTGGTCACATGGGCAATCTCCTCCAACGACTTCGTGCGGAACGGGCCGCCCGATGCCGTCAGCAAGATCTTGTCGATCTCGTTCTCATCCTCGCCCACAAGGCTCTGGAAGATAGCCGAGTGCTCACTGTCAACAGGCAGGATGCTGGATCGGTATTCCTGCGACAGCTGACAGATAAGCTCGCCCGCCACGACGAGCGTCTCTTTGTTGGCCAGTGCAATGTTCTTGCGAGCCTTGATGGCATGGATAGTAGGCGAAAGTCCCGCAAAGCCCACCATGGCGGTGAGCACGATGTCGATAGGGTCGGCCTCGACGATTTCGTCAAGAGCCTTTGCTCCGGCATAGACCTTCACGTCGGGCAGATCCTGCATGAGGCTGCGCAGCTCATCGAGTCGCTGTTCATTAGCAATGACCACGGCAGCAGGATGATGCTTATGGGCCTGTTCGGCCAACAGTTCCACCTTGTTGTTCGCTGTAAGGCAGTACACTTCATACAGGTCACTATGTTCCTCAATCACTTCGAGGGCCTGCGTTCCTATACTTCCAGTGGAACCGAGAATGGCTATTTGCTTTTTCCTTTTCACTATTCTTACTATTTATCTGTTTCACAATTCCAGCAAGCCTTCGGGCAAACGCATACTGATCTGGCGTTTGTCCTTGTCTATCTGGCTGATGAACTCGTCGGCAGCAGGAATCAGGCGCCCGTCGCTCAGCTCGAAGAGAATGTTGGCAGTACTGTCGTCGATATCGGCAATGCTGCCAACGACGGCACCTGTCTGTGCATCTACAATGCTGAAGCCCACCAGCACTGCTAACGAGATTACTTCGCTGTCATCGTCGGTCAGTGCCAACGGAAAGTAGACGTCGCAGTTGGTCAGCTCACGGGCCCGTTCCTGTGTGTCCACGTCCTCGAACTTCACCAAGGCGGTCGAGTCGCTACGGAAACGGTATTCCTCTATGAAGAAGGGGACAAGGATGCCGTCGACATCAAGCACGAGGTAGTCGGCATCTACGCGGTCGAACACGTCGTCATCGAACATGAACGACACTTCGCCCTTCACGCCGTGCGCCTTACCCAGACGGCCTATCTTATAGACTTCTTCTTTTCTTATCATTCATTTTTGGGGTTTAGGGCCAATTGGGCTCATGGGCCTCATGGAACCAATAGACCTTATGGGACGCGCTTGATGCAGGCACCCAGTGCGTTCAGTCTATCTTCTATGTGCTCGTAACCGCGGTCTATCTGCTCAATATTGTCGATACGGCTGGTGCCACGTGCACTCATAGCTGCAATGAGCAGGGCAATGCCCGCACGGATATCGGGGCTCGACATACGTCCGGCGCGGAGTTGCAACTTTCGGTCGTGCCCCACGACAACGGCACGATGCGGGTCACAGAGGATAATCTGTGCGCCCATGTCGATGAGCTTGTCGACAAAGAACAGTCGGCTCTCGAACATCTTCTGGTGAATGAGCACTGAGCCCCGGGCCTGTGTGGCCACGGTAATAAGCACCGACAGCAGGTCGGGTGTGAGTCCCGGCCACGGCGCGTCGGCCAGGGTCATAATGGTTCCGTCGATAAACGACTGCACCTCGTAATGGCGCTGATGTGGAATTACAATGTCGTCGCCCTCTACCTTGATCTTGACGCCCAAACGGCGGAAAGCATCGGGAATGCAGCCGAGATTCTTCAGCGACACATCCTTGATACGCACGCCTTCGCCTACCATAGCAGCCATGCCGATGAACGATCCCACCTCAATCATGTCGGGCAGTATACGGTGCTCGGCACCGTGCAATTCCGTGACACCTTCGATGGTCAGGAGGTTCGACGCGATGCCACTGATGCGGGCACCCATGTTGTTGAGCAGATGACAGAGCTGCTGCACGTATGGCTCGCAGGCTGCATTATAGATAGTAGTTGTGCCGCGTGCCATGACAGCGGCCATGATGATATTAGCCGTACCAGTGACACTGGCCTCGTCGAGGAGCATGTAGGTGCCCTTGAGGGTGGAGGGTGAGGAGTGGAGGGTAGAGGGGCATGCGCTGATCTCATAGACATCGCGGCCCTCGACGTGGTTGAAGCGTGCGCCCAACTTCTCGAAGCCCAGGAAGTGGGTGTCCAGGCGTCGGCGTCCAATCTTGTCGCCGCCCGGCTTCGTCACGATAGCCTTGCCCATGCGGGCCAGCAGCGGACCGATCATCAGCACCGAACCACGCAGCTGGGCACACTTGTGCACAAACTCGTCGCTCTCTAAGTAGTCCAGACGCAGTTCGTCGGCCTGGAACGAATAGTCGTTGGCCGACAGTCTTTCCACCTTCACACCCACGTCGCGCAGCAACTGTATGAGGTTCTGCACGTCGCGAATGTCAGGAATATTGCGCAAAGTGACCTTCTCCGAGGTGAGTAGCGAGGCACAGATGACCTCCAGGGCCTCGTTTTTCGCACCCTGCGGCCTGATGATGCCACTCAGCAGGTGTCCACCTTCGATAATGAATGCAGCCATATCAGTACGATTACTTCTTTTTCTTACCTTTCTTCGATGCTGCACCATTGTCAGAAGGAACGCTCCTGGGCAGCGACAAGTGACTCAGGTTCAGCTGTATGACACCATCGGTCATGCGGGCAATGTCGTCGACCACCTTCTCGTCGTCAATCGAGCCATGTCCCCACAGCATGAGATCGCGCTTCATCTGGTTGGCCGTCAGACGGGCCAGCTCGTCGCGCTCATCGCCTTCGGGCATGACCTTCAGCTTCTCGCAAAGCTCCTCGACCAGCCTACCGTAATGGCGCAGACGTATGCTGGTCTGTGGCAAAGGCAGTGGTTCGGGCTTCGCATGGATCTTCTCGGCCTCGCTGACATCGTAGGGCCAGTCAATGTCGAGTTGCTGACGACTCATCAGGTACAGATGATCCCATAACGTCTGCTTGTAGTCGGCATTCGACTTGATCTGCGGCACCTTGGTCTCCATCAGCTTCACAATGGTCTTGGCACAGCGCAATCGCTCTTCCTTCGTAGGAAGGGCAATGGCCACCTCGATCATTTTCTGAATTTCACGGCCGTATTCAGGCAATTGCAGCGCCTCGCGCTGGGTGTTGTAGTCTAATCCTTGTATGTTCATTTTCTTCTTTGAAGGAAGTTAGGGGAAGTTAGAGGGAGTTAGGGGAAGTTAGGAGAAGTTAGGAGAAGTTAGGGGGAGTTAGGGGGAGTTAGGAGACATTAGAGAAGTTTACGCGGCATTTTTGCTACATAGTCCTTCAGGTAGAAGGGCTCAAAATAGGCCACGTCCTCAGTTTGTCCGCTAAGCAGCCTGCGCTCGGCCAGTGGCTGCATCCATCGTGCAACCGGCTCAACGCCTTCAATATAACGGGCATTGGGATGGTTGATAATCTCCATGCACTTAGCAGCACCGGGACCGAAGAAGCAGACAGGGCGCTCGTCGAGCCACTGACGGTAGGTGTCGGCATCGACCACGTCGGCCTGCACCTCCCTGAGGGGTCGCAAAGCCCGGTCGTAAAGGCCGGCATAGACCTCCATGCGACGGGCGTCGAGCATGGGGCAGAGCAATGTATTCTCGTCCATGTCGGGTTCGCGCAGCAGCACAGGCACGCAAAGCAGTTCGAGCGTGGGCACGGCTATAAGCTTCAGGTCACGGCCGTAGCAGATGCCCTTGGCCATCGACACACCAATGCGCAGGCCCGTATAGCTACCTGGTCCGCAGCTCACGGCAACAGCATCGAACGGAATGGCGTGGCTGTCGGTGAACGACATGGCCTCGTCGACCATCGAACCTAACCGTTCTGCAGCGGCACCCTTCTGGTCGGTACGCTCCTCTTCGTGATAGATGACCTGCGAATCCTCGCTCACAGCCACCGAGCACATGGCAGTGCTCGTCTCAATATGCAGTATGCAAGACATCGATTTTACAATTGACTATTTTCGATTTTAAGGTGCAAAGTTACGCATTTTCCAGTCAATATATTGCGTTTTATCAGAAATTAACTGTTTTGTCTTGCTCATATATGCCCGATATTTCGTAATTTTGCAGCATGACACTGAGATTCCACCCGCTATCAACCGACATTGAACCACCCGTAAGGTTTAACGATCCTTTCGACTATGAGCCTCATCAGCTGTGTATCATGGCGGCTTCTCTCGTGCGCGCATATATAAAAAAGGTGGGACTGCATGAAGAAGGCAAGATGCTGGGCGTGCTGGTCTGCCGCCAATGCGACGGACAGTTAGGTTTCCTGGCGGCCTACAGCGGTCTGCTGGCAGGGCGCAACGACTGGGAATGGTTTGTGCCCCCGGTGTTCGACGCCCAGCAGCCCGACGGTCACTTCAAGACCACCGAGCGCGCCATCTCGAGCATCAACGCCGAGGTACGTGTCCTTTCCGACTCTGCGGTGAATGGAGTACTGTCCTCGGAAACAGCGGCACAGATACAGGTACTGAAGCAACAGCGCAAGCAGATGTCGGAAGAGCTGCAGCTATGGCTGTTCCGCCAATACCGCATGCTGAACGCACGCGGTGAAGAGAAAGACCTGGTCGAGCTATGGCGCGACTACCATCAGTCCGAGCGCATCAGGCGCAAATACCCACTACCTCCAGGAGGAACAGGCGACTGCTGTGCACCCAAGCTCCTGCAGTATGCCTACCAGCAAGGGCTGCAACCGCTATGCATGGCCGAGTTCTGGCAAGGCGAGTCGCCCCGGGGCGAGATACGCCACGAAGGCCACTACTATCCCGCCTGCCGGGGAAAATGCAAGCCAGTGCTGGAGTGGATGCTGCAAGGACTCGATGTCGAAACGGTGCCTGCCACACGTCTGGACACCGACACCTTACAACCAGAGATACTCTATGAGGACAGTCAGATTGCAGTCGTAGTGAAGCCGGCAGGCTTGCTCGCCGTGCCCGGTCGTACCGGCGAACCGTCGGTGGCCTATCTGCTACGCCAGCGCTACCCCAAAGCCGAGGGTCCTCTGATTGTGCACCGTCTCGACATGGACACGTCGGGACTCATGGTCATAGCCCTGACCAACGAGGCCTACCACGACCTGCAACGCCAGTTCCTTGAACGCTCTGTGAGCAAACGCTACGTTGCCCTGCTACAGTCGTCATCCTGTATGTCGCGACTGAGAAGCAACCCGCAAGGCATTATCAGCCTGCCCATGCTCCCAGACCCACTTGACCGTCCGCGACAAGTAGTCGACCTCGAACACGGCAAACAGGCTGTAACACGCTACGAACTGCTCTCGGACGCCCTACCCCACCCCCGCGTGGCGCTCATTCCACTGACGGGACGCACCCACCAGCTGCGCGTCCACTGTGCCCATCCCGACGGGCTCGACTGTCCCATCCTCGGCGACCCGCTCTACGGCGAACGTGCCGAACGTCTCTACCTACACGCCGAACAGTTGTCGTTCCGCCACCCGTCGACAGGCGAAACGCTCACCTTTTCTTCACCGTCTCCCTTCTAAAAAAAAGGAATAGAATAAAAAAAGAGGATATTTCTTTGTCAGTTCGAGAATTATCCGTAACTTTGCAACGCATTATGGTTCGTGTCCAAAAGCACGATTAAAAGGGAACCGGGTGAAAGTCCCGGACAGTCCCGCTGCTGTGAGTTGTCCTTCACAAGGAGCAAGCACAAAAGTCACTGGGAAACGAAGAGTACCGGGAAGACGCTTGCCACCAGACAACAAGTCAGAAGACCTGCCGTGTATGCGAGAAAACTTCCGTTTTCGGTCTCTGGGGTTAGGCCGGGAAGTAGAATATTGAATAATAATCATTGAACAATGAAGCCAATGCAAAGATTTGGTTTTCTGTTGTGCATCCTACTTATGTTGGTTGCCTGTCGCGAAGACGAAGACGTGGTACAGCCCACTGTCAGCGACGTAGGTAAGGATGCCGTCACCGACTATCGAGGCATGTACGTGCTCTGCGAGGGCAACATGGGCTCGAACAAGGCCACACTTGACTATCTGGACCTGCACACGGGTCAGTACTGGAAGAACATTTTCCCTTCACGTAATCCACAGCAGGTCATGGAGTTAGGTGACGTAGGCAACGACGCGCAGATTTACGGTTCACGGTTGTGGCTCGTCATCAACTGCTCGAACAAGGTCGAGGTATGTACCGCCGACTCGGCCCGTTCATTAGGCCATGTCGATGTACCCAACTGCCGCTACTTAGCTTTCGACGGAGGCTACGCCTACGTGTCGAGCTATGTTGGCGAGGTGGGGCAAAACTCTGTTTTAGGTAGCGTCTACAAGATCGACACGCTCTCCCTGAAGGTGGTGGGGCGCTGCACGGTGGGCTACCAGCCCGACGAACTCTGCGTGCTCGACGGCAAGCTCTACGTCTGCAACAGCGGTGGTTACCAGCCGCTCATGTCACCACCACAGGACTACGACTGTACGGTGAGCCAGATCGACCTGGCTACATTCCGTGAGGAGCGCAAAATCACGGTGGCCCCGAACCTGTTCCGCATCCAGGCCGACAGCCACGGACAGCTCTGGGTGACGAGCCGCGGCATTGACGACGACGAACAACCCATACCTTCGCGCCTCTACATGCTGGCCAAGGATGCTGCGGGACAGATGCAGGTTAGGGACTCCGTCGACCGCATCGTGTCCGACTTCGACATCGTGGGCGACACACTCTATTTCTGTGGTTCCTCCATCAACGGTTCGAAGATGCTGCGCCACTACGGTGCCGTAGACACAAGGACGGCACAGGTAATCACCGACAGCCTGCTCAGCGAGGACGGCACGTGGAAGGTGCAGACACCATACGGCATCAAGGTACACCCACAGACGCGCGACATCTATCTGATGGATGCCACGAACTATGTATCCTCCGGCTATCTGCTCTGCTTCTCGCGCGACGGTCGCTTAAAGTGGAAGACATCTACCGGCGACATTCCCGGCCACGTTTGCTTTCTGAAGACCCCATTAACCCAATAGGCCCAATTAGCCCCATATAAAGAATGAGTACGTGTATTATATATAAGTTTTGTTGGATAAGGATGTGGAGCATCCGGCCCATACTGCTGTCGACAGTCCTATGTCTGCTCGGACTCCACCTCTCCTTGTCTGAATGTCGGGCACAACAGATGACCGACGATGCCAACCACTCCGAATGGATTCTTGCCGTCGACGAATACTGTCCGGCACCAGGTCAGTTCGTAGGTCTGCTGCCGCCATACACCGATGGCGACACCCCAGAGGCTATGGCACAGAAATGTACGCGAGCCATCGGCGGTCCCATCGGTGCCACTGCCGAGGACGATATGGTCAGCATGATATCCTTAGGCTCGTGGGGCGGTTACGTGACATTCCATTTCGACCACTCTATCGCAAATATCGAAGGCCAACGCGACTTCTACATCGCAGGCAACGCCTTCGAAGGCTCCAGCGAACCGGGCATCGTCATGGTGATGAAGGACGAGAACCGCAACGGACTGCCCGATGACACGTGGTACGAGCTCAGCGGCTCGGCCGACGTGGACAGCGTGGGCAAGGTGCGCTATCAATATGAAGTGACGTATATAGCTAATACGATGGATGACATTCCCTGGACTGACAACCAGGGACAGACGGGGGTCGTTCCTCGCAATCCTTTTCACGAGGACAACGAATATTTCCCGCTTTGGGTAGCGAGTCCGCTCACATTGAGCGGCACCCGTCTGCCCGATAATGTATATCTTGCCTCAAAACGCCCGAAGACCTATGCCATGCGCGCACTGCGCTATGGCTATGCCGACAACCTGGCGAACACCGACACCGAGGGATGTTCGTTCGACATCGGCTGGGCCGTAGATAATCAGCGACAGCCCGTCAGACTCGACTTCATCGACTTCGTGCGCGTCTACACTGGCACACTACAGGTGGTCAGCGCTGCCGTGGGCGAGTCGTCGACCGAGCTGCAGGGAGCACGCGACCTGCACCTGTCCGAATCAATCGCCGCTATCGGCCATGCCACGGGCATTATGAAAAACGGGAATGACAAAAGCCTGAAAATCAACACCTGGCACGACCTCACAGGCCGCACCATGAACGGAAAACGGAAGGGGATCTCCATTGTCCGTCTAAACAACGGACAAATTCGCAAGATACTGATCAAATAACCTAATAAACAAAACTAACATGAAGAGAACACTACAGTATTCACTTTTGTTGTTTCTTCTCTCGACGCTCATGCCGCTAACGGCCTGGGCCGACCGTGAGGTAAACCAACCACAGTTCGGCAAGCAGACCATCGAGGTCGCTTCCGACGAAGTCATCACGTTCTACGACCCCTGGGGCACGGAGAACGTCATTGACAACAACTCGTACAACGCACAGTCGCTAACCGTGTTCAAGCCCGTCGAGGCAGACAAGTCGGTACAGATCACGTTCGAGACCATCGACCTGAACCAGTACAGCGCAAGCTATTACCTGTACATGAACCTCTATGACGGCATCGCCGACAGCGATGACAGCTTCACGTGGGCAACCACCACAAGCAGCATCTCGTCGTCGTCAAGCCTGTCAGGCATGCAGGGAACGCTGATTGCCGAGAAAATCAACAACGACAACAAACCCGCACTGCCTGCCGTCTACACCTCTGGCACAGCTGATGGGGCGTTGTCGGTTGGTTTCATGCACCGCAACTCGAACACATGCACCGGCTGGGTGGCCAAGGTCAAGGTGGTCACGTTAGAAAACATGACCATCACGGGTGCTGGTTCGAACTATGAGGGTGTGGAGGTTTCGCCCACAACGAAGCAGAACGTACTGCTGGCCAATGCCTTCGTCACCGCTACCGGCGTGATGAATCCCGACCATGTGACTGCCATCGGCTTTAAGATGACGAAGAACGAGAGCATGGTCGATCCCATGGCACTGAAACTCTTCAAGGGCGACACGCAACTCACCGCTACTGTTGAGGCCGACGGAGAAGACTTCAAGTTCGTCTGTGACGAAGCACCTGCCGACGGCACTACCACCTTCAGCATACGTGGCGACATCCTTAGCACGGCTGCCGTGGGCGCCAAGGTACAGATTGATGTAACGAAAGTTGCCACTACGCTCCAGCCTAACGGCATCAGTCCGTTCACGTCAGGAACAGCGGTCGAGGTGGTGAACCCCGCCATCGTGTTGATGACTGCTACACCACAGACCGTCACCGTGGGCGAAACGCCCTTGCAGTTCTACGATGAAGGCGGCAAGGACGGAAGCATCCAGGCCAAGACCAACGGACAGGTGACCTTCCTTTCTGCCGATGCCAACAAGAAGGTGATGGTCTCCTTCACGAAGAACGCCATCTGGCACGGCTCTTACTACAACCAGGAACTGCGCATCTATAGCGGTCAGGAGGTCAGCGCCGACAAGCTGATACGTACCCTTCAGCAGGGCGAGACGGCCATCGTTCGCTCTACCGCAGCCGACGGTTCGCTGACCGTGGTTCTCTATAGCGACGCCTCTTCGACCACCGCTGCCGACGGCTTCGAGGCTGAGGTGAGTCTCTTCACACCGCAACCCATGGACTTCGACGGCATAACCACTGCCACAGCATCATCCGAGACCGTCTGCGCAGGCGACCAGAACCAACCCGTCCTCGATATCACCGTCAAGGCCAAGAACACCGAGCCTGCCATGCAGGTAACAGCTATGAGCTTCACCACCAACGAGACCAACGAACAGATCACAGCCGCCACACTATTCTTTGGCAATAAGGTTGTAGGCACGACCGACGTACTCGGCAACGTGTTTGACATCACACTCACCGAGCCACAGATGCTCGTCGAGGGCGACAATACCTTTACGCTGAGCTACACCATCAGCGACAATGCCCTCAACGGTCAGACCGTCAGTGCCAAGGCCGTCAGCGTCACTGCCCTTGTCAATGGCTCGGCAAAGACCGAGAGTGTGTCCGACGGTTCTGCCGTCGGCACCCGCACCGTCGACAACATCGTGCTCTCACAGGCCGGTCAGGGTACGGTGACGAAACGAGTCAACGGCTCCATCAACTTCAACACCAAGACGGCTTCCAGCTACAGCAGCTATTGCGAGGCCGGCACCGACACACGTACCAACGTCTTCGTACCTAAGCACGCTGGTATGGTCTGCCAAATCGACTTCTCGGAGTTCGAGGTACAGTACTCTTCAAGCAGCTACGGCAACAAGTCGGTGTTCAAGATCTATGCCGGACAGGACACCACGGGCGAGCTGCTGTGGGAACTCAACGACAACAGTCAGGAGTCGACAGGTCCCGGGCAAATCGTACGCTCGACTGCTGCCGACGGTTCGCTGACCGTCGTGTTCAACCCCAACACCAGCTATAGCTATTATTACAAGGGCTTCAAGAGCACCGTCTCTGAATACCAGTCGAAACCGATGACCGTCACTACCATCGAGGCCACCCAGCCTACGACTGCCGACGTATCCATCGGTGCTGCCGAGCAAGACCTGCTCACCATCAACGTGATGGCCGAGGGCAATATGGATGCACTCGCACTCAGCAGCATGAAGCTCAATCTGAAAGGCACCGAAGCCAACATCAGCAAGCTCTCACTTTGGCAGAACGAACAGAAGATGGCCGAGGCCGACGCTGCTGCCGAGGTGACACTAACGCTTGCCGAGCCTGTCATACTGAAGGAGGGCAACAACCTCTTTGCCGTAAAGGCCGACATCAGCAGCACTGCCACCGAGAACCAGGCCATCGATGCCCAGTTAGTCAGTGTGAACGTCGGTTCTGCCGACGTACCCGCCACCTTCGGCGACCCAGAGGGACAGCGCACACTGAAGAACATGATACTGCTGACCGCAGGCAACCACGGCACAATCAGTCTCGCACTTAACCAACAGACCAATATCTATGACGATGGTGGCCCAGAGGGCGACGGTGCCGACGGTGTGGAGGCAACTATCACACTGGCTCCCAGCGGCGAGGCCGACTGCATACGCCTGACCGACCAGGGCTTCACCTTCAACTACACCGCCCACCTCTATATCTACGAGGGTAGCGAGGTCAACGACGACAAACTCATCAAGGATGTAACGGGCAGCAGTGCCAAGTTCGACCCCATCATCTCCGACGCAGCTGTCGACGGCGGCAAAATCACTATCAAGTACGTGGGTAAGGGCAGCTACACCCGTCCTAACTTTGCCATCAAGGCTGAAGGCTACAAGAAGACCGACGTCGTTGTGACTTCCGTCACCACTGAGGACATTAGCGTGAGCGAAGTACTGAAGGGACAGACCGATGTGAAGATGCTGAAGATTGCAGTAGAGGCAAAGGGTGAGCTGACACCTGCCACTATCACCTGCATTGCGGTCAACGGTTCTGCCGTTGACAACACCACCACAGCGGTCAACGGTTCTGCCGTTGACACCACCTCTCCTGTCAACGCCTACCACATCTACCAGACGGGCACCGTAGCCTCGTTCTCGGCCAACGACGAGTTCAACGACAGCTACACCATTAGCAACAGCGGCATCTACTACTTCTGGCTCACCTACGACGTGAAGCCCGATGCCACCGTAGGCCAGACCGCCACCGCCACCATCACCAGCATTGTGGTCAACGGTTCTGCCGTTGACGTCAATTCTCCTGCCACCGCCACTATCACCGTGGCCAGCGGAAAGAGCGGTGACTACATAGTGGCTGCCGACGGAACAGGCACCTACACCACGCTGCAACAGGCCGTCGACGACCTGGGTACTCTAGGCATGGATGGTCCTGTGACGCTGAAAGTGAAGGCAGGCACCTATAACGAGCGTGTGCGCATACCTTACATCAAAGGCATGGGTGCCGTGAACACCCTCACCATCGAGAGCCAGAGCGGACAGCGCGACGTGAAGATCAGTCACGACCAGTACACCTCTTCAGGTTACAGCGACGATCAGTACTCGAAGGTCTACGGTGTGGTGACGCTCTACGAGGCAAGCTACGTCACCCTGCGCAACCTCGAGATCACTACCACCGACCACGGCTACGATGCCGTCGTGATGGTGAAGAACGAGAGCCGACACGTCACCATCGACAACTGCTACATCCACACCGCTACCACGACCAACAACCAGCAAGACATCAACCTCATTGCTCACTATGCTCAGGACGAGGAGAACAAGAACAACGACTTCCTCACCGTCCGCAACTGTCTGTTGGAGGGTGGCTACATCGCCATCAACATGGGTGGAACGGGCTATGTAAGCCTGCCCAAGGAGGTTGGTGGCATCATCGAGGGTAACACCATCAAGAACCCAGGTTCGAAGGCCATCTACGTGATGGACGAATTAGGTGCGAAGATTCGCAACAACACCGTCATCATCGATGCCGATGCCGAGACGAAGATCAGCGTGGGCATCCTCGACCTGCAACTGCGCGACGCTCACGGTGAGTCACTCGAGATTACGGGCAACACCTTCAACGTGGCTCCCAAGACCTATGCTGCTGTGATGAACTTGCGCCAGCTGGAGGGTCAGGAAGACGCTCCCGTCATCATTGCCAATAACGTCATCAACCTGGCTTCGCTCAATGCCAGCTATGCAGCCTTCAAGCTCAACGGCAGCAAAGTAAAGAACGTGAACATCGCACATAACACCATCCGCATGACGGGCGCCAATGGAGGCGCTGCCTTCTGGGCTGCATCGAAGATCGAAGACGGATATGGCAATGTCAACGTGGTGAACAACATCATTCAGAATGAGACCAGCGGCTACGCCGTCAACCTCTACAACGATGCCAACCTCGCTGACGACATGATCAAGTTCCAGAACAACGTGATGTACACCGCAGGCGAGACATTCTTCCGTGCCGCCTCGTCGACCTCGGGCGATTTTGCCGCCTTCGTCGCTGCCACTGGTGCCACCAACTGCGTAAACAAGCAGGTGACATTTGCCGGCAACGAAATCCTCGAGCCTGAGAACACCCTCGACGGTGACCTGCTCACCGCCCTGCCGCTCGACTACGTCAACACCGACATCACCGGTCGTGAGCGTCCCGCAGAGGGTCGCACCATCGGTGCCTACGAGTACGACGACTCTCCCCGTGTGGCTCCTTCGATGGCCGAAGGCTATCCGAAGGTGCAGAACATCGGCGAGGATGCTGCCACCGTCGTCGTGAAGAGCGACATGGCCGGAACAGCCTTCGTCCTTGTTCAGAAGAAAGATGTCGAGACTCCTGCTGCTGAAACCGTGATACAAAGCGACAAGAAAACGCTCGTCGGTGCCGACACCGAGGCAACTATCGCCCTCAGCGGCTTGGAGGCCGAGACCGAATATGTGGCCTACGTCGTGCTCACCAACTCACGCAGCATGGCTTCTGAGGTGGCCGCCGTAGCCTTTACCACAAATGAAGCCCACGTCGACCCCGCCACAATGGACATCTGGATGAACAACGACCATGCCCACAAGACCACCATCGGTGAGGACGAGACAGCTACCATCTTCATCATGGGCATCGAAGGAGGCAAGGCACCCTTCACCCTCACCATGGCAACAGCCTACGGCGATGTGCTCGAGACCGAGGTCATTGATGAGGACGATGCCGAGGACTACATGGGCATGTTCGAGGTAGAGCCCACACAACCCACCGACTACATACTGACGCTCATCGACGCTCAGCAGAACGTGACCTGCGACACCCTGCGCGTCATCGTCACGGGTGCCGCCCAGATGGCCACCTTCGACGACCTCTGGTACGACAGCGACGAGGACGGCGAGTACGACTACATGTTCGGCCCGTTCTGGATGAACACCGTCACCGAGTCGTGGGGACAACTGAACTACAGCGGCTCATTCCTCAGCGGTTCGTACGCTTTCTACAACAACAACATGCCGGCATACGGCTCGTTCGACGGCTTCGCCTACTCTCGCAGCACAGCAACCACGTTCAGCAGCCTGACCTACGCTGCCGACCAGTTCAACGCTGTCACCGGCGGTGGCTACAACGGTTCGGAGACCTTTGCCGTGGGCTACGTGGGCTATAGCAACCTGCCTACCGTCGAAGTGCTCAACTGTGCCGACGGTGAAAAGGTCAGGGGCTGCTACGTCACCAACGACATGTATGTTGTCGATGCTATCCTCAACGGCGACGGTCAACAGAACGTCATCGATGCCAACGGACAGGCCTGTGCTCCCAACGAGGGATTCCATCAGGGCGACTACGTGAAGCTCACCGCCACTGGCTACGACAAGCAGGGCAATGTGACTGGCACCGCCGACTTCTATCTGGCCGACTACCGCTCTGCCAACGCTGCCGACCATTACTATCTGCAGGACTGGAAGTGGTTCGACCTGACACAGCTCGGCATCGTTAAGACTATCCAGTTCTCGATGACCGCTACGCGTCAGAATCAGTGGGGCACCACCACACCGCTCTACTTCTGCATGGACAACTTCAACGACCCCGAGGCCGTCTCTACCGCCATCAGCAACACTGTGGTCAACGGTTCTGCCGTTGACGCCGCCCACCAGACCCGCTACAACACGGCAGGCCAGGCCATACCTTCGGCTCGTCGCGGCCTGAACATCCTACGCAGCAACGACGGCACCATCCGAAAGGTCATCGTCAGATAACACGCTGACCGTCATTAGATAGCAAGCGCCTGCACAGCCACTCACAGCCGTGCAGGCACTTTTTTGTTAATAGATATAAAAAAAGAGGGCGTACTTGCAAAAAAAGCCTCATCAATGTGCAAATTTTCAAAAAAAATAATATCTTTGCACCGAGTATCACACCAACACAATGAAAACAAAGTGAATGATTATACCATACAAAAAGAGGCAAAAATCTACAACATGATTATGAAAACAAAATATTACGCTTATGAATAAGAAATCTTTAC
This sequence comes from Prevotella sp., assembly GCA_017554385.1. Taxonomy (GTDB): domain Bacteria; phylum Bacteroidota; class Bacteroidia; order Bacteroidales; family Bacteroidaceae; genus Prevotella. The sequence continues at coordinate 17,374 of JAFZIL010000067.1, forward strand.
TTTTAGCCATCAACCTGTCGTTGGTCATGGGAGCCAAGGCTCAAATGACCGACGTCACAACACAGTACATCACCAATCCCGGATTCGAGGATTGCGAGGCTGTGGAAATAACAGAATGCAAGGGATATGGATCGGTAGTACATGGCAATGGCCACTGTCTGATGCTTGAATCAAGCGTTGCCCACGGCTATGACTATGCCGACCAAGGCTGGCAGTTGGAGTCGCAGAACACCAATGCCAACGGTGGTGTCGTAATCTACGGCAACAAAGTGCAGTATTCCAAGTCCGGATTCGAGGACGTGCCTGCCATAGGGCCTACCGACGCTTCCGGCACCAAGGCACTCTGCTTCTGCGGCAACAACAACCTCGTCTACAAGCAGCCCAACAGCGTTACCCTCCCTGCCGGCGCTTATAAGCTGACCGTCTATGTCTATCCCTATAATGGAGCATACTCAACAGCACAGCCCACTACAAGAGTCAAGGACTTCACCGGCTTTGTGGATGTCAACGGCAATGAGTATTTTTCCCAGCACCGGACTTCCAACAAGGAGATCACCCTCAACAGCAACAGCTGGAACCAGGATGTCATCGAGTTTGAGCTGACAGAGGCAACGACGGGTAATTTCCAGGTGAGCTACGGCATACAGTATTTCCTCGTCATCGATGACCTGAAGCTGGAATACCAGGGAGGTGTCATCACTACCGCATTGGAGAACGTTCTGACCAAGGCCAACGCCCTGAACGCCTTGTTGCAGGATGAAGGTCTGACATCAGCCATCGCTGCGGCCCAGGCATTCATCGAGAATCCCACTACTCAGGACGATGTCGCCGCACAGGCCGAGGCACTCTATACGGCCATGAGCACGGCCTTGGCTGCTACTGCCAACGTACCGATGGACATCACGTCCGTCTACGTAGAGAACCCCTCCTTCGAGTCCGGGAAGGTCGATCCCTGGACATGGGGCAGTTCGACGGGTTCAGTCTGTGAGCCTGTCAACGAAGACTCCAAGCCCTATATCGACGGTAAGAACATCGTGGAATTTGCCCAGGCTGGCTCCAATGCCGTGTATCAGACCATTGGTCACCTGCCTGCAGGTTTCTATGCCCTCGATGCCAAGCTGAACAAAAAGGCAACCATGGTGCTCGGCAGCAACGAGACCGTTTGTCAGGGTGGCACCGAAGCCCTCTACCTGAACGTCCATCCCGCCGTTCTCAACTTTGCCGGTGGCGACCTGAAGATCGGCATCAAGGGAAACACTGCCTACAACGTTGATAAGTTCCGTCTTGTTTATGGAAAGGACGAGGCATCCCTGCTGCAGTTCCTGCTGACTGAGGTCAAGGCCGTCGCACAGGAAATCCTCGACAAGTCGGAGTATGTCAACGTGACCGGTGAGGAGCGCACCACCTTGCAGAACGCCATCGAAGGAACCGACATCGAAGCCATCAACACGGCTGTCAACGACTTCGCTTCAGCCAAGGATGCCTACGACAGGTTTGAGAAGATCAAGGTTGCTGCAGCCACCTATACCTCAGAGAACTATCCTTACGCAAAGGCCGAGACGCTGGAGCAGATACAGACGGCCCTGGCTGCAGAGGTAGCCACCCGTGCTCAGGCCATCGAACTGACTACAGTCCTCACCGATGCTTGTATCAACGTCGTTTGGGAAAATGCCTATTGTGAGGGTGTCGAGAATACCGACTATACAGAGCGCATCATAGCAGCTAACGCCAATGGCTCGGCTGTTAATTCGGCTTGGACTGTCAACAACGTCACCATCCGTACGCTGACCAACGGCAAGGCTTGGCTTGACAGAGCCGGCACCAGGGACAAGGCCGTCTATGGAACGGCAGAATCCTACAGCTCCTCGAATACAGACCTTGTGGCATCGATGCAGCAGACCGTCAGTGACCTGCCTGCAGGCACATACGTACTTTCTGTTAACATGATGGCCAAGAAAGACCTGCCTGTTGACATCCGTGTAAACAACAAGAAGGTGGCTACGTTCGTAGGCAAAGGAACCGTCACCAACGACAACTGGTACATGGTGGTATGCTCGTTCGAGAAAGAAGACGAGAATGCTCTCACGTTGCGCATCGAGGAGTCGGCTGGGCTGACCTATAAAGAGTGGTACGTCGAAGACTTCCACCTCTATCGCATCGGTGGAGGTGTCGACGGCATCCAGACAGCCAATGCTGGTATTCTCTCGTCCGACAACAGCGTCTACGACCTGCAGGGCCGTCGCGTGGCACAGCCCGTCCGCGGCTTATACATCATACGCTCGGCCGAAGGACGCTTGCAGGGCAAGAACGGCAGGAAGGTCGTGATTAAGTGAAATTGGAATTAATAGACAATAATGAAAATTACATAGCACAATGAAAACAATGATTTCCACTAAGAGACTGTTTGTTGCAGCAGCTATGCTGTTCATGGTCTCATTACAGAGTTTTGCCGATTCTTTCAATAATGTCTGGGTGAAGGCCAGCGTCTATCCCGCAGGATCCGGTCTGGTGTTTGTCGACTGGTATCTTGACGACGTTAATCCTGCCCCCACATCAGAATTCAAGCGCTCCATCAACTTCGGAGCCAGCAACGCTTTCATCTATGCCGAGCCTGCCGATGGTTGGCTGTATGCCGGAGCCGCACGCGACATGAACCGCAGCGGAAAGTACGAGGCTGACACCGACAGGCAGATCCATGTCTGGTACAACTATTTCTTCACAGCTTTCTATGACCATAAAGAGTATATCGGTCAGAGCTCGACCGAGGCTATGGAACTTGCACAAGAGGCACTGGAGGAGATGACCCAACCCACCGACGAGGTGCTTGCCGTATTCACCAAGGGCGCTGTGGCCCGTCGTGCCGAAGGCGAAGAGCCATTTGGCTATGTCTTCTCCAGCAAGCTCTACAACGAGCCCGGTGACCAGGTCACGTTCTATGCCTATGGCGATGTTGACTCCAGAAACTCTCCCAATGTCTATTACAAGTTTGACAGTTGGCGCGATGCCAATGGCAACGAGGTAAGCAGAGACCGTGAGTTTACCATCACGGTAAAGGGGATGGAGGTCTACTATGCTCATTTCGTCAAGACGACGAAAGCCGAGTATCAGGCAAGCGAAAAGCTGCCCGACCAGTTCAAGTTCGACTACAACAATAACGACTGGGACTTCTCCGGCATCAGTTCGGTCAGCGCCGACCGTGCAGCCAGCGGTGTTGTCTACGACCTGCAGGGTCGCCGTGTGTCTCAGCCTGCCAAGGGCGTGTTCATTCAAAACGGCAAGAAGATAGTTGTCAAGTAATAGCATCCTATGTTTAGAGTCAAATGTTTGCTGACAGCACTGTTCTTCGCCCTCCTTGCAGCAGCACAGACCAACACCGGCGATATCAGCGGCACCATTCTCGATGAGAACGGTGAGCCGCTGATTGGTGCGTCGCTGAAGCTGAAGATGAACGGACAGGGCACCGTCACCGACATCAACGGACATTTCCGGTTGTCTGCCTCTGCCCGTGGTGACGTGGTGACCATTACCTATATCGGCTACGAGCCTCTGCAGATAGCCGTCGACCGGTTGGCCCAGACGAAGACTGTCCGTTTGCAGCCCGACAGGCGGCAGATTGAAGAGGTGGTGATTACGGGTATGCAGAAGATGGACAAGCGCCTGTTCACCGGTGCCACCACGAAGATCAAGGCCGAAGAGGCGAAGATTGACGGTATGGCCGATATCAGCCGTTCGTTGGAGGGTCGTGCCGCCGGTGTATCGGTACAGAACGTCAGTGGTACATTTGGCACGGCACCGAAGATTCGCGTGCGTGGAGCCACCTCTATCTATGGTAATTCCAAGCCGCTGTGGGTCATCGACGGTGTTATTATGGAAGACGTGACCGACGTCAGTGCCGACGACCTGTCGAGCGGTGATGCCGAGACGCTCATCTCTTCGGCTGTGGCCGGCCTGAATGCCGACGACATTGAGTCGTTCGACATCCTGAAGGACGGTTCCGCCACCTCTATCTATGGTGCGCGCGCGATGAGCGGCGTGATTGTTGTCACTACCAAGAAAGGAAGGGCCGGCAAGACGCGTGTCGGATATACTGGCGAGTACACCCTGCGCATGCGTCCACGCTACAGCGACTACAACATTATGAACTCGCAGGAGCAGATGGACGTCTATCAGGAAATGCTGGGCAAGGGATGGTTCAACTTTGCCGACAGCTACCGTGCAGCCAACAGCGGTGTCTTTGGCAAGATGTATCAGCTCACCAACGACTACGATGCCGCGTCGGGCACCTTCGCACTGCCTAACAACGAGGAGGCGCGCAATGCCTATCTGCGCGAGGCCGAATATCGCAATACCGACTGGTTCAAGGAGCTGTTCAGCAACAGCATACAGCAGAACCACTCAGTCAGCGTGTCGGGAGGAACAGACGACATCAGCTTCTACGGTTCGCTCTCAGCGATGTACGACCCCGGGCGCTATCGTCAGAACAAGGTCGAACGCTACACGGCTAACATGAACACCTCAATCAAGATGTCGAAGCAGCTGACGCTGAACCTCATCAGCAACGGCTACTACCGCAAGCAGTGTGAGCCGGGCACCCTCAGCCAGTCGGTCGATGTTGTCGATGGCGAGGTGAAGCGCGACTTTGATATCAACCCCTTCAGCTTTGCACTCAACTCGTCGCGTACGATGGATGCCGACGAATACTATACGCGCAACTACGCTCCGTTTAATATCAAGAACGAGCTCGACAACAACTACATCGACCTGAACGAGATCAGCATGAAGTTCCAGAGTGAACTGAAGTGGAAACCACTCCGCACGCTCGAACTAAGTGCGCTGGCCTCCATCACCTATCTCACCTCTACACGTGAGCATCAGATCAAGGACGAGTCGAACCAGGCAGAGGCCTATCGTGCTATGGGCGATGCCGTCGTCAGGCAGAACAACCCGTGGCTCTACCATAATCCCGACGATCCCTACGCACTGCCCGTCAGCATACTGCCCGAAGGCGGTATCTACGTGAAGAAGGACAACAAGATGACGAGCACCGATTTCCGCTTCACCGCCTCCTGGAACGATGTGTTTGCCGATACCCATATCGTCAACCTCTTCGGTGGCATCGAGGCAGGTGCCATCAACCGGCAGATGAACTCCTTCGACGGTATTGGCCTGCAGTACAATAAGGGCGAGATGCCGTTCTATTCCTACGAGTTCTTCAAGAAGACCGTGGAAGAAAATGCCGACTACTATAGTATCTCCAAGACCCGAGGCCGCTCGGCTGCCTTCTTCGTCAACGGCACCTATTCCTATCAGGGCAAATACATCGTCAACGGCACCTACCGCTACGAAGGCAACAACCGCTTAGGCCCGAGCCGCCAGGCTCGCTGGCTGCCTACGTGGAATGTCTCGGCAGCATGGAACGCCCACGAGGAGAAGTTCTTCGAGACGTTGAAGCCCCTGCTCTCCCACCTCTCGCTGAAGGCCAGCTACTCGCTGACGGCCGACCCGGGACCGTTGTGGGTGAGCAATGCCACCATCGTCATGAAGAACTACAAGCCCTACCGTCCCTTCACCAACATCAAGGAGACTGGTCTGAAGATTGAGGACATTGCCAACGAAGAGCTGACCTACGAGAAAAAGCACGAGCTGAACCTCGGTCTCAGTGCCGGATTCCTTGACAACCGCATCAATGTGGAGTTCGACTGGTTCCGTCGCGACAATTTCGACCTCATCGGTCCCTGCTATGTGACGGGCGTAGGCGGCTCCATAAGAAAGTGGGCCAACGTAGCCGACATGAAGTCGAACGGTTTGGAGCTGAGTATCTCCACGAAGAACATCCGTAAGAAGGACTTCAGCTGGGAGACCAATTTCATCTTCACCCACGTCACCACCGAGGTGACCAGTCTTGAGGCCGAGGCCGACATCAACGATATGGTGAGGGGCAACGGTTTTACGCGGGTTGGCTATCCTCACCGTGCGCTCTTCTCCTTCCAGTTCGAAGGCCTCGACAACCACGGTCTGCCACAGATACTCAATCAGGACGGTGTGGTGGTCAACGAGGGAGCTACCATCAACTTCCAGTCGCAGAATCTCGACAATCTCGTCTACGAGGGTCCCACCGAGCCTACTACATACGGCAGCCTGGGCAACATCTTCAAGTATAAGGGATTCCGCTTGAACGTCTTCGTTACCTATTCCTATGGCAACGTGGTGCGTCTCTACCCCTCGTTCAAGAGCAGCTATTCCGACCTCTACGCTATGCCTAAGGAGTTCAAGAACCGTTGGATGGTGCCCGGTGACGAACTGAAGACCACCGTGCCCGTCATCCTTACCAAGCGACAGGTGGAGGAAGACCCCAACATGAACATCCTCTACAATGCCTATAACAGCTCTTCTGAGCGTGTAGCCAAGGGCGACTTCATCCGTATGAAAGAGATGTCGCTGTCCTACGACTTCCCGAAGGCATGGCTCAAACCGCTGAAGGTCAGCGATCTCTCGCTGAAGATCCAAGCCACCAACCTCTTCCTCATCTACTCCGACAAGAAATTGAACGGTCAGGATCCTGAGTTCGTCAACGCCGGTGGTGTGGCTACACCCATACCCAAGCAGTACACCCTTACCTTACGACTAGGGATTTGAGAATTGAGAATTGAGAATTGAGAATTATGATTAGACTGAATAGAAAACTGCTTTGGGGGTTTGTCTGTTGCTGCATTACAGCAGCAACAAGTTGCGACAACTACCTTGACGTGCTGCCCGATGACAGGGCCGAGCTCAATTCTGAGGCTAATATCACGGAGTTGCTCACCAACGCATACCCGTTGACCAGCTACTTCATGGTAGCCGAGCTATACAGCGACAATACCGACCATTGCATCGGCAGCAAGAGCTATACCGCTTTTAATAATAGCGGAACGACCCTCCATGAAGAGGCCTCCAACTGGCAGGACATCCACGACAAGAACCAGGACAGTCCATACGCTATCTGGGAGAGCTGCTACAAGAGCATTGCCGCTGCCAACAACGTGCTCATCGCCATTGACAAGCTGGGCAACCCCGACCGTCTCAAGGCCCAACGTGGTGAGGCGTTGCTCTGTCGTGCCTATTGCCACTTCATCTTAGGCAACATCTTCTGCATGCCCTATAGCACGAAGACCTGCAACGAGGCTTTGGGCGTTACCTACATGCGTTCGGCCGAGACCTCGGTGTCGCCTGTCTACAGCCGTGGCACGATGGCCGAGCTCTACCATAACATCGCTGTTGACATCGAGGAGGGCTTGCCACTTATCGACGACAACCTCTACAAGGTTCCCAAGTACCATTTCAACAAGAAGGCCGCGCAGGCGTTTGCCGCACGTTTCTTCCTGTATTACATGCAGGACGACAAGTCGAACCTCGACAAGGCCATCGCCTATGCCACACAGGCACTCACCGCGTCGCCAACCGACATGATGCGCGACTGGAAGGCTTTGGGCAATCTGTCGGCAGGCAGTGCACAATACAACGCGTTCATCGATGCCAGCCAGAAGGCCAATCTGCTGATTGTCAGTGCCAACTCCTACTGGACCTGGATCTACGGCCCTACAGCAGTGGCCAAAGGCTATTGCCATTGTACCCGTATCTCCGATGCCGAGACCATCAACAGCACCGGTTTCTGGGGCACGAAGGAGAAGGTCTATATGAAGGCCACTCAGGTCAGCGGTTCACCCAAGATCACCTTCTACAAGATGGGACAGTATGTGGAATATACCGACATTGTCAACGGCAAGGGCTATCCCAAGATGATTGTGCCGGCCTTCACCACCGATGCGCTCATCCTCGACCGTGCCGAGGCCTACGCCCTCAAGGGCGACTATGCCAACGCCTATCAAGACCTCACTGTGTGGATGAACGCCTTCACCTCTAATGCAGGCACTGTCACTCCTGCCCAGTTGGAGACCACCTACGGTAGTACGAAGCCTTATTATACGCCTACTGCACCCACACCCAAGAAGCAACTCAACCCCGACTTCACCGTCAGTGCCGGTGAGCAGGAGAACCTGATCCAAGCTGTGCTCCACGCCCGTCGCGTCACCACGCTCCACGAGGGGCTACGCTGGTTCGACGTGAAGCGCTACGGCATTGAGATCTACCGCCGCAATGTCGACGGTACGTTAGGTGACGGTAACATTAGTGTCTACGACACCATGACGAAGGACGACCCACGCCGCGCCATCCAGCTCCCGCCATACGTTATAAACGCCGGCATTGAGGCTAACCCGAGGGAAGGGAAAAGTGAAGAGTGAAGAGTGAAAAGTGAAGAGTGAAAAGTGAAGAGTGAAAAGTGAAGAGTGAAAAGGGAAAAGTGAAGAGTGAAGAGAGAATAATTTGCTTCCGCGATAGGTAGATTTGTTAAAGATTCAATTATGAGTGATATAATAATGAACAAAGGGAAACGAAGCCTGAAGGTGATGATGAAGGGACTATGCTGCATAGTATTCTTCACGCTTCACTCTTCACTCTTCACTTCCTGTGCCGAGGACGATCTCGATGCCACCAGCGTCATCAAGGACTCTACCCAGCCCAAGACCGCTTTCGACAAATGGTTGGACACACACTTTGTCCAGCCCTATAACATCGACCTGAAGTACCGGCTCAATGACTACGAGACCGACTTTACCTATACGCTGGCACCTGCCGACATCGACAACTCCGTCAAGTTGGCACACATCGTGCTACACACCTGGCTTCAGGCCTACGACGAGGTGGCAGGCATGGATTTTACGCGGAGAATGGCACCTAAGGTCATCCAGTTCGTGGGCTCCGTGGCCTGGCAGACCGACAACAGTGCTATCATGGGACAGGCTGAGGACGGCATGAAGGTGACGTTCTTCGGCGTCAACCGTTTAGAGCTGTCGCGCTCCTTCCTCAACGACAACTATTTCCAGTCTATGCACCATGAGTTCACCCACATCCTGGCACAGAGCAAGAACTTCGACACCGACTTCCAGCGTATATCCGAAGGACAGTACGAACCTGCCGACTGGTACTCTTCCGGCCGTACCGAGACTTACGCCCTCCAAAAAGGCTTCCTCTCCAACTATGCCATGAGCGAGTACAACGAGGACTTTGCCGAGACGCTGGCCTTCTACCTTATCTACACCCCCGAGGAGTGGGACGCGAAAATGGCCATAGCCGACAATGTGGGCGATGACGAAGCGAAGGAGAAAGCCCTGAAGGCAGGTACCAACGGCTCGGCCATCATCGGGCGTAAGCTCGCTATGGTGCGCAGCTACATGCGGTCAGCCTGGGACATCGACATCGACCAACTCCGCTCTGTCGTGCAGCGTCGCATGGACGAGGTGGTTACTGGCAAGGTGGAATTGGAAAAACAGGATTAAGTGAAAAGTGAAAAGTGAAGAGTGAAGAATTTGCTACCGCTATGAATATAAAGAACCAGAATATGAAGCGAAGATTGGGAATGACGATGAAGTGGCTGTGCGCAGCATTCTTCATTCTTCATTCTTCATTTCATCCTGCACCCCCGAGGTGGAGAACGTCTTTGGCGAGACGGCCTCCCATCGTGTGGCCCAGCAGCTGAGCGACTATTACGCCATACTCGAATCGCAGCCCCAGGGATGGGTGCTCGACTTCTACCCCTCCGACCGCATCGAGGGTGGAGTAGTCTATACCGCATGCTTCAAAGATGGTATGGTCACCATGGCCTGCGAACAGGACATCAACAATACCGACATCTCAAAGAAGTTCACCAAAGGCACCGAAATGACCTCGGCCTACCAGATTGTCAGCGAGACGGGTGTCCTGCTCACCTTCGACACCTACAACCCGCTGTTCCACTACTGGTCGCAACCGTTCAAAGGCCACGCCAAGGGCTACGAGAGCGACTATGAGTTCACGTTTATCTCGGCATCTTCTGACTCTGTGGTGCTTCGTGGCAAGCGCTACGGCAACATGCTCCGCATGTATCCCCTGCCGCAGGCTGCTACCGACTACGTGAAGAAGGTGGCCGACATGCGCAGCGTGCTCACACCCATCACCCGCAAGCGGGCTACCGTCGACGGCACCACCTATCCTGTCACGATGGCCTACAGCCTCTTCAGCTACGACCCTTCGACAGGCTCAGGGCAAGGCACTTCGACAGGCTCAGGGCAACGGTGCTCCATGCCCTTCGTCCATACTCCTGACGGCATCCGGTTCTACGAGCCGGTGACCCTTGGCGGCGTCAGCGTCAGCCAACTCACCTTCGACAGCGACAGCCAGGAACTTCGTTCTGCCGACGGTCGTTTCGTGCTGCCAAAGCCCACCACTATCGAACAGTCGTTCGTGGCTCCACAGACCCAGTGGCTCTTCTCCTACAAGGCCTCTTCGGGCACGCCCTCCGACATGTGCGACGAGCTGCTCTCCATCGTGACGCACTGTGCCAATGTCATCAACAACGGATCGTGGGGCGAGAAGGTGCGTGAGCTCTACCTCGGTGCCAACATGGAGTCGTTTGCCAACGACCGCCACCGCTGGGTGTTAGGGTGGCACACCCGTCTCAGTGGTGCCATCGACTTCTACGTGGGCTATGCTGTCGACATGAATGTGGTCGATGCCGGGCGCCAGCTCGTCAGCATCCAGATGGTCGAGCCTGCCAACCTCTTCTCGAACTACGGCTACTGGCAACCCTTCGTCGACTTCGTGGGCAAAAACAGTCCCTACCTACTTTCCTTCGACAACGACGATGCCCCAAAGACCGTCACCCTCACCAGTGAGCGCGACGCCACGAAGTGGTTCAAGCTAAAGAAAAAGTAGCTCCCACACTCCTACACTCCAACATTTGTCCACACTCCTACACTCCCACACTCCTACACTCCTAAAAAAAATACTCATTAAAAATACCAACGACTATGAAGAAACTCTTACTTTTTATGGTAATGACGCTGCTGGGCTTCACTGCTCAGGCAGCTGAAACGTCCGTTGCCCTCCCCGATGGTGTCGAGGCTCAGGAATACACCCTTGCCATCACCCATCGCATCTATCAGGCCGACAACCAGTACACCGAGAGCAGCAAGGAGGTGACGGCCTACGTAGCCTTCGACGGCAACGATGTCTATCTTTCCGGATTGTCCTACTACTTCCCTGCTGCATACGTCAAGGGTACGTACTCCGACGTCGACGACCGCGTGACCTTCGAGTCAGGACAGTTCCTCGGATCAGACCAGTATGGTAACGAATACCTCACCAGCTACGTCATAGAAGATGGAAAGGGCATCATTACCCCGTTCGTGTTCCTCTATGACCCCTACACGAAGTCGCTCACCTTCGACGGCTACTGCTACATCAGCGAGACCAACGAGCGCAATGGCGGAGGCTTCTATGCCGACGTCGTCATGGCTACCTACACTCCTGGCGGCGTACCGCCCTTGGTGCCTGTCGAGGTGCCTGCCGACCTCACCACCGAGGACTACCTGTTCATCGGCACCATGATGATCAACGAGCAGGACACAGAGGGTGCCTTGCAACTCGTCGAGGAGCCCTACGAGCGCCCGGTGAAGATTGGCTTCCACGGCGACAATGTCTATATGCAGGGACTCATCGAGAACGTGCCTGAGGGCTGGGCAAAAGCTACGAAGAACGCTGTCGGCCAGTATGTCATCCCCTCCGGTCAGTATCTCGGCTCCGTGCAGGCCTTCAACCTCACCTTCGACTATTTCATCTCCGGTGTAGGACGCAACAACCAGTTCATGGACCTTACCTTCACCTTCAATTCCTCCACGAAGTCGTTCTCATGCAGTCAGACAATGGCTGCCACCAACAGCGACAAGAAGCCTGAATCCTATTTCTGGATCAAGAACATACAGCTGAAGAAGATCACTGAGCGCGAGGCCACACCCGCCACACCACAGTTTACCTTCACACGCGAGCCTTCGCCCTACGGCAGCACCACCTGGTACTACGCCACCATCTTCGTGCCCATGACCGACACCGAAGGCGAGCCCATGTTGGGCGACAAGCTCTCGTTCATGTTCTACAACAAGAAGAACGGCACCACTACACCCGTCACCTTCCACAAGGACAAGTACTACATGCTTCCGCAAGACATGACCGAGATTCCCTTCGGCTTCACCGACGGTCTTGAGATCGGCCTGCACGACATCTTCTTCGAGAAGATGGGCGAGGACGAGCTGAAGACCTGGGAAGGACTGGGACTGCAGAGCATCTATCGCGGCAACGGCGTGGAGCACCGCTCCGACATCTTCTGGTTCGACATGGCCGCCTTCTGGCAGTCGTTGGGCATCACCGTGTTGCAGAGTGACAAGACCGATAGCAACGCCATCTACAACCTCAGCGGTCAGCGCCTGCAGTCGCCCCGTAAGGGTCTGAACATCATTGGTGGACGCAAGGTTCTGGTGAAATGAAGTTAGAAGAAGTTATGTAATGATAAAAAAATAACTTGGTACAAATAATTAATGGAACACGAAGATACGAAGATACGAAGTTTTTCGTTCTCGTGAAATAATCTTCCTTTCTTCGTTTCTTCGTGTTTAGGTAATTGATAATTTAGAACTATGAAACTGAATAAAATATTTCTGAAAGCCCTCCTCCTCGTCATTGCTACAGGATGGGTGGGCAGTAGCTGGGCCGACACAATGGTTGTCAACGGCAACACCATCGCTACCGGATGGACCAACGGTGGTGCGACAGGAAATTTCATAGCCAGTACTGGCAACGTGACATCGAAAAACAATCCATTCTCAACGAGTACCGAGGGTCAGCTGTCCTCGGTCAACGGCTGGACGTGGTATTCACTTGTGTCCGACGATGCCATCACCCTATCCGCCGAGCAGTCGTTCGAGATAGGTGTAAAAGCCCTTAACAACTACGGTGCTGAACTGATCGTCAGATACTCGGCCGACGGCACCGAGTGGACGAATGCTGTCGACATCACAACGGAGCTCCGCAGCAACGATGCTATGGCAGCCTTCAACACCCAGGTCGTCGACAACATCCCTGCGGGCAGCTATTACATACAGATCATAGGTAAAGCCATCCACATCAATTCCGTTGTCATCAAGGGCGAGGGTGTGGCCGTCACTACACCCGTCCTCATGGTATCGCCAAAGACCATCAGCTTCGGCTCGCTCAGGGCTAATGCCGAGGAGACCGTGACCGTGACAAACAGCGGCGTAGGCACGATGGATGTCACCATCGCTTCTGACAACACCACAGACTTCACCCTCTCGACAACAACGCTGACAGGCATCGGCGAGGGCGAGTCGAAGACCTTCACCGTGACCTTCAACTATAACGCTGAGAGCTTAGGCGACAAAACCGCCAACATCACCGTCACCCCAAGCTACGATGCCGAGGCTGCTGTCACCGTCGTGGCTACCGCTACGGCTGCCAATGCCAACGTGTGGGAAGATTTCTCAGAGGGCATCCCCGCTACCTGGTACAACGAGGACGGCTCGTGGCTCATCAACGTGCGCAACATGGAGGGTATGGCCAGCCCCGGCTACCAGTCTTCCGACGTACTGCGCACGCCGCGCCTCTATGCCGAGGCCGGTGAGGCCTTCGGCTTCGACGTGAAGGTGGTGGGCACCTACAGCTCGTGCATGGTGTCGGCCAGCTACTCTACCGACCGCGTGAACTGGACGAAAGCCGGCGACTATAAGACCGACGGCACCTACGCCATCGAGGCTCCCGCCGCAGGCTACTACTGGGTGCAGTTCACTGCCAACCAGTCGGGCATCGACAACATCACCGGCTGGACCGTTGCCGATCCTATCCATGATACCCGTCTCGGCACGGCGACCATCCCCGACAAGGGCATGGCCCACGGCACCTATACCGCCAAGGTCGATGTGATGGAGCTGGGCGGCTCTGCCGAGACCATCAATGCCGAGCTCTTCTTTGGCGACCAGAAGGTGGCCGAAGAGACGGGCTTCCTCCTTGCCGGCAACCGCGACGAGACCATCACCCTCAGTTATACGCCGGAAGAGACGTTCAGCGGTGAGGTGTATATCAAGGTGTCGGGCGACGACATCGGCACGCTGCAGACCGAGAAGGTCACCGTGGCCATCACCGAGACGCCCTACGTGTTCGACGAGAACAGCGACGTGAACCCCGTTATCTCGACCAACAGCGTGGTCAAGGTGATATACACCGCACAGCCGGGATGGAACACTATCGTCATGCCCTTCTCGCTCAGCGGCTCACCCGCCTACATGAACACCATCTTCGGTGAGGGCTGGAAGGCCTATACCGTCGACACCTATGCCGACGGCATCCTCACCTTCAAGACCGTCACCTATCTGCCCGTCACCACGCCCCTGCTGGTCTATGCGCCCAACGCCGTGAGCCATCCCGAGGGCGTCTACCTGCAGAATGTGGCGGCAGGCTCCTACAACTGGGGACACAGCAACATCAGCAAGACCGTTGGCGAGAGTGCCACCTTCAAGGGCACCTTCGCTCCCATCGACGCACCCGCCCTCGACGGCAAGTTTATTGTCACAGCCAACGGCAAGCCCTACGCCTGCTATGCCGCCGCCTCGCTGAAAGCCTATCATGCCTACATCGAGATGGCCGAGGGTGCCAGCCTGAACGCCATCATCACCGACGGTGAGTACATCACCACCGACATCGACTTCGTGCGTGCCTCGAATGCCGCCCCGCAGCCCGTCTACACCCTCAGCGGACAGCGCATCAGCACGGCAGGCAAGGGCATCTACATCGTAGGAGGCCGCAAGATTGTCGTGAAGTGATTCCCCTCCCCTCCATTGCTATCTTTGCACCATATTATTTCAATTTATGTTAGACAGAATCATCATAGATGGGTACAAGTCTATTAAACGGATAGACTTAATGCTTAGGCCGATAAATATTCTTATTGGCTCAAATGGTGTTGGTAAAACCAATTTTATATCTTTCTTCCGATTGGTTAATAACATCTATGAGCAAAGGCTACAAAACTATACTATGCAAAACCGTGCAGAGTCTCTGCTGCACTATGGACTTAAACATACAAAAGAAATAAGAGGCTTTATGCAGTTCTCGGACAACGATTATTCGTTTTCTCTCCAGCCCCGTGATAACGGTTCCATGTTCTTGTCCGAGGAGAAAAGCAATTTTCAAGGAGGGGAATATGCAATTTCAAATGAGCCTGAAAGTCATATTAAGGATTCATCTATTATTGGTTATAATAGGAATCTTGATAGTTTCAGAATATATCATTTCCACGACACTAGTGTTGGTTCCCCACTTAGAGGTGATGCAGATGTCAATGATAATCGCATGCTTAAAACAGATGGAGCCAATTTGCCAGCTTTCCTATATCTGATGCAGCAGCAACATCCGAAGACAATGAAGCGCATTGAAATGACCATTCGTTCGGTAATGCCATATTTCGAGCGGTTCGACCTGCAACCCCTGCCATTTGGTGACAAGATTAACTTGACGTGGAATGACGTCAACGCTCCTGATAAGTATTTCTCTGCCAACGATCTTTCAGACGGAAGTATTCGTTTCATGGCATTAGCTACACTGCTTATGCAACCTATTCTTCCCAAAGTCATTATTATTGACGAACCGGAATTAGGGTTGCATCCTGTTGCTATCACGAAATTGTCTGGTTTAATAAAGTCAGCTGCAGCAAGGGGATGTCAGATTATTATATCAACCCAGTCAGTCAATCTGATTAGTAATTTTGAGGCTGAAGATATTATTACTGTTGACCGCCAGAACGGCCAATCAGTATTCAACCGTCTTGACTCAAAGGAACTGGAAAAGTGGCTCAACGACTATACATTGGGCGATTTATGGACTAAAAGCATTATTAACGGTCAACCCAGAGAACTATGAAGAGATTAGTATTTATTGTTGAGGGGGAGACTGAAGAGGCTTTCGTAAACACCATTCTCCGTCCGTATTTCCAAGGATGTGGGCTCTATAATCCCGTGCAGTGTTTTAAAATCAAACATACTCAAGGAGGAATGCACAAGTATTCCTATGTCCGCAACGACGTACTTAACACCATATACGAGCATGATGTCATCGTTACAACTATGTTTGACTTATATGCACTACCTCACAGCTTTCCTGGCTACGAAGAGTCACAGACTATTAATGACCATCTAAAGCGAGTTGAGTTCTTGGAAGCCAAAATGAAGGAAGATCTGGAACTGAGTCAAAATAGGCAGTTTAACAATTACATTCCTTACATCCAACTTCATGAATTTGAGGCATTGGTTTTTTCCTCACCCAATGGTTTCGAGGCCTTGTTTGAGGATAAAGAAATGAACTTTAAGGGTATTCGTGAGGTGATTGACACATTCCCCAACCCAGAGGACATTAACGATTCACCTGAAACGGCTCCATCCAAGCGGATGCAAAAGCTAATACAGGGCTACAACAAAGTTACTTATGGTGTCAGCCTAATAGAGTATACAGGCATAGGCATTATTCTCAAAAAGTGCCCTCATTTTAAAGACTGGATTGAGAAACTTAAAGTATGTTTAGTGAAGATAAAAAAATAACTTGGTACAAATAATTAATGAAACACGAAGATACGAAGATACGAAGTTTTTCGTTCTCGTGAAATAATCTTCCTTTCTTCGTTTCTTCGTGTTTAGTTAAAATCATACCCACTTATTTTATACGATTACTTAAGATGCAAATGACCCACGCGCTCGACCTTTGCTCGCTACCATAGGGACGCAAGAATTAATGGGCATTATATGTTAAAAGAAAAGGACTTAAACACGAATGAGCAGAATGGAAAAGTTGTCCATTGTTGTCCCTGTTGTCTGGAATAGAAAAAGGTGTGCCCCCCGCCCCCTTTACATGTAGACACCTCGTATACAGATAGTTAGAGGGGGCACACCTTGCCTAAAAACGCGCCCCCGGTGTGCCCCCCCTCGAAATGTAGGGGCAGGCCCCGTGCCAGCCCGATTGCCCGTCAGGGCAAATGTCCGCGTTGATATCACTGTTTTCTGTGCCCCTATGGGGCATCGGGCTGGCACGGGGCCTGCCCCTACATTCGGCCATGAAAACATGGTTATAATCAGGATTTTCGGGTATCATCGCAAGAACACGTCTTGACATAAATCAAAAAATCACCCCATTTTGTGCTCCTCTTTAAAGATTTTTAGGGAAAGATACGGCATATTTTTTCCAAATTCTGTAAATTTGTTGCTTACAAAAGCAATTGACAGACATAACATTAAAATACAAACAGATATGGAAAAGATTATTAACTTATACTCAAAGAGCCTGCTCAGTAAGCTCGCTCTGATGGCCATCCTGATAGTTGGGGGGGGTAGTTCTGCATGGGCGGAAAGAAATATAACTATCAGTGGAACGGGAACGACATCTGTTAAGTTCCCTTTTTATGGTACTTTAGCTAATTATACTCCTCTTCGCAGTCAATATATCATACCTAAAGCTAATCTGACAAAGGTTCAGGGAGAAAGTATCTCCAAAATTAAATTATATTTTAGCGGAGCCAACAAATCTTGGGGAGATGCAACGTTTAAGGTATATCTAAAAGAAGTTGACTATACTACTTTTAGTTCATCAGAGTTCGCAGATTGGGCTACGCTAACAGAGGTCTATAGTGGTTCTCTATCCATTGACTCAAAGGGCGAAATGCTGATTACATTTAATTCGTCATTTTCTTACACGAATGACAACTTGTTGATTGGATTTGACATGCAAACGCCAGGAACGAGCAATGGTCTTTCCTGTTACGGAAATAACAGTACAAGTAATATTTCTATATACTCAAACTATAGTTCATATGCAGGGAAGGAATCAATCTCTAGAGATTCTTTTTTACCCAAAACAACTATCTATTTTACGGGTACGGCAGAACCCACGTCTTTTTCCGCATCTGACATCACGTATAACTCTGCAACTCTGGGTTGGACAGCGGGAGAGACTGAAACAAAGTGGCAGATATATTACTCTACTACAAATGCTGAACCTGATGGAGAGGCATCTCTAACAATGGTAGAGACAACGCCTTCGAAAACCATTTCAGGACTATCACCTGAAACTACATATTATGCTTATGTACGTGCATACATCAGCGAGAGCAACCAAAGCGATTGGGTAAGTACCTCGTTCACCACACTTGAACAATATCCCATACCCACCGGCTTAGCGATGTCAAGCTATACCCCTACAACAGCCACCTTCGCGTGGACGAATGGAGAGGGAACAACACCAACAAGCTGGCAATTAAGGTATTCTACTTCTTCAAGTTTTAATCCTTCAAATGATGAAGGAACTTTAATCGACAATATAAGCACAAACCCATATTCATTATCGGGCTTGACAGCAGAAACTACTTATTATGCCTCTATCCGCGCCTGTTATGGTGGCAGCAATTATAGTAATTGGACAGATAAGGTTGAATTTACACCCAGTGATGAAACAGAAATTACAATAAATGATGGAACTACGACAGGAGGATATGCTCCAATTTACGGCTCTTATACTAATAGTATAACAAGGACTCAATTAATTATTCCTTCCTCTTTGCTAACAGGACTCAGAAACAGGCAAATAACCAAACTGACTTTCTATACAGCTGATGAATCGTCTTATAAGGATATAGATTGGGGTGTTGCCACCTTCGAAGTATATATAAAACCTATCAATAACACCTCATTTGGTTCGACAACACTAGAGAGCTGGGGAACGAAAGTTTACAATAGCGCTACGGTCTCGGTAAGTAATTATAAGATGGAAATAACACTAAACACCCCTTATAATTACAGTGATGGCAATCTAATGATAGGTTTTAAGCAGACGGCAATAGGTTCATATAAATACGCTAAATGGATTGGTGTTAGTGGTTCCTCTAATACTTTGTTGTATGGCTATGGGAATAATTCCAATAATAGGATAAATTTCAATCCTCAAATAACATTCACCACAAAAAGTATAGTCACTGCCCCTGTACAAATAGACCTCAACGGCTACACCACATTCGCAAGCCCCTATCCTCTTGACCTGACAACCGCCAATCTTCCCTCAGGCCTGAAAGCATACAAGGCAGCTGTGGACGCAAAGAACAACAAGGTGCTGTTTACAGAAATCAACCAAGCTGTTCCTGCCAATACGGGTATACTGTTAGGAGGTACAGCAGGCACGACCTATGCCATCCCTGTGGCTGCATCTGGTACTGCCCCTGAAGGAAATGCGTTCTGGGTGAACAGCACTGGTGGTACATTCAGTGCAGAGAGCGGCTATACCTATTACGGTATGAAGAAAGCGACCTCTGCCGAAGACCCGATAGTCTTTGCTACGTTTGCCCCTGGTTCTGTTGCCATTCCCTCCAACAAGGCTTATCTGCAAGTCGCGGACACCCCGTCTGGCCTGTCTCGCCAACTCGTCTGCGCGTTCAGCGACAACACAACAACAGCCATTGCCGAGATAGCCAACAGGCAGAATGGCCAGAACAGCTATTTCAACCTTGCCGGCCAGCGCGTGGACGGTTCACGGTTGGTTAATGGTTCAGGGTTGAAGCCCGGCCTGTACATCATCAACGGTAAGAAAGTGGTTATAAAGTAGTATTTAGGTCAAGAATCAGAGAGTTTATTCTTAAACATATAATTATCACGAATGGTCCATATAATTTTTCATATAATATTAATGATAATTCATGGGTAATTAATGGTCATTACATGTTCAACTTAAAAAGAAACGAAGTATGAAAAAGACATATATAATCCCTGAGTCGCTTGTCATTGACATTCATTTCAATCATTCACTGCTGTCCGGTTCTCCTATAGGTCAAATAAGTAATGACAATAATGACGAGATTAAAAATTCTGACGGCTTCGGTTCCCGTGATGCCGGATTCGACTTCTTTGACGATGATGACGACTAACCCCCTAAACGACATGAAAACCAATGGTTTACATATCTGCAAGAGTCTGCTTAACAAGCTGGCTCTTGCTGCCTTACTGCTCGTTGGAAGCAGCAGTGCGGCTGTTGCTGATGAGCTGACGGTAAATGGAGGAGCTTCAAATACAAACAAATATCTCCCGATTTATGTAGAAGGAGCGGCTACATTTAATGCAAAAGGTGAATACATCATTCCTAGCGATCTTTTAGAAAGCGTCAGTAATAAGAAAATCACAAAGTTAAGTTATGACGTATATACAAAAGCTACTGCTACAGGCAATGCGACCTATTCGGTTTATTTAGACGAGGTAAGTAGCAATGTATATCCTCAGTCAGGCTATGATTATCTGAAGTCAAATTCTGCAATTCTTGTGTACTCAGGAGCATTAGATGCAACGGGTGAAACTATGGACATAGAGTTTACATCAGAATTCGTTTATAGTGGAACCCAGAATCTGCTCGTCCATATTGAATGTACTTCAACTGGCAGTGAAGGATATCCATACTTTAGAGGAAAGTCTGATTGGTCAAACTACCGTGGACTTTATACAAGTAGCGCAACCGCAAATACGAGAAGCGCTTTCGTTCCTAAAACAACGATAACATACGAGGAAGCAACAAGTCAAACGAGTCCCAAATTGACTGTTTCACCCAGCACCGTAGCCTTTGGTAACCAGCGTGCCAATGAGACGCGGACAGTGACGGTGTCGAATACCGGTGTTGGCACGATGGACGTCACGATAGCCAACGACAACACCACCGACTTCACTATCTCGGAGACATCGCTGACCAGCATTGGAGCAGGTGAGTCGAAGACCTTTACCGTGACCTTTAACTACAACGCAGAGAGCCTTGGCGCGAAGACGGCAAATATCACGATTACGCCAAACTACGACGCTGAGGCAGCAGCCACAGTCGCTGTGTCGGCATACGCTGCCAATGCAGGCGTGTGGGAGGACTTCGATAGTGGTATTCCCTCGACATGGTATAACCAAAACGGTTCGTGGCTCAACAATGTGAAGGTCTACAACGGGCCAGACCTGGCAGGCATGGCCAGCCCAGGCACTAAGTCGAGCGACGTACTGCGCACCCCGCGCCTCTATGCCGAGGCCAATGAGGTGATCAGCTTCGATGTGCTGATTGGCGGTGCAACTTCATCCTACAAGATCAAGGCCGAATACTCCACAAACCGCACCAGCTGGACGAATATTGCCACATATACGGAGTCGGGCAGCCAGTCGTTTACAGCTCCTGCCACAGGCAACTACTGGCTGCGCTTTACGGGCTACCAGTCGGGTATCGATAACTTTAGTGGTTGGAGGATAGCCGATGCGACCCATGAGGCTAAGCTCGGCACCGCCAGCATACCAACCACGGGCACTGCCTACGGCACCTATACCGCTTCTGTCAATGTGATGGAACTGGGAGGTAGCAACGAGACCATCACGGCAGAACTATACTTCGACGACGTGAAAGTGGCCGAGCAGACGGGCATCGCCCTCAGCGCCAACTACGATCAGACTGTCAGCGTGAGCTACGAACCCACGACCGAAGGGACCTACAATGTCTATTTGAAAGTGTATGGAGACAACATCGAGCCTCTTATCACGAATTCGAAAAATGTCACCATCGCAGAGACCACATACGTTCTCGACGAAAACAGCGAGGATCATCCCACATGCAGCAATGCTGTTGTCAAGGTGAAGTATACCGCCCAGCAGGGTTGGAACACCATTGTGATGCCTTTCTCACTGACGGACTCGCCTGCCTATATGAAAAGCCTGTTCGGTGAAGACTGGACGGCCTACGCAATCAACAAGTTTGAAGATGGAAAACTCACCTTCAAGAAATCAGCCACAATGGCGCAGAGTACGCCTTACCTGGTCTATGCTCCTAATGCTACGGCCAATGCCGAGGGTGTCTACCTGAAGAATGTCTCTATCTTCGGTTTCCAATGGACTAGCAACAACACCACCCAGACAAAGGGCGATGCTACATTCAAGGGCACCTACGCTCCTATTGCTGCTCCCGGCATGGAAGGCAAGTACGGCATTACGAAGAAAGGTACGTTGGCCAAGGGCGGTAGCGGTGCCTCTATCAGGGCCTATCGTGCCTACATCGAGATAGCCGAGGACGCGCCCCAGGAGATTCGTCTCTATGTAATCGACGACGACACGACCACGCAGATTGGCTCGCTCGTTCAGATGATGGAGGGTAAGGATAAGGCCGTCTACAATCTCAGTGGCCAGCGGGTGCAGACAGCCACGAAGGGGCTCTACATCGTAGACGGAAAGAAAATTGTCGTAAAGTAACAAAGAAGGGAGGACACAAGCAATGAAAAAGACTTATATTTCGCCTGTGGCGCAGACTGTCGTCGTTGTTACTGGACGAATGATTGCCTCATCCATCAAAGTCGATGGCGACAAAGCCGAGGTGGTCATAGATGACGAGGAGTATGACGAGCCCTTCAATTCCCGCAAGCACGGAAACGGTCGCAATGTGTGGGATGAGGAGGAAGAAGAAGAGAACTACAACGGTTGGTAATAGACTGAGTACAGGTAGTAATACCTCTATATTATAACGACTGCAGCTACAATCCCATTCGACTGTAGCTGCTGTTGTTGTTTTGTGATACCGGCTATGCTCTCCAGAGTTCGATATGGATTTTTGTGGCTCATCATATATTTTTTCTTAACTCTACATAAAAATGCTCAAATTTCCTTTGTATATCGGCATTTCAGCGCATTTCAACTATACACAAACTCTACATAAACTATACACTAACCCTACACTATCTATACACTAACTATACATGGAAGAGGGCAAGAGGCGACAAGTATACTGTTTGGTGTCACTAAGTATGTTGTTTAGCATCATCAAACATGCTGTTTTCGACATCAAGGAAGTATACTTGAGAATGCAAGGAAGTATTCCTGAGAACGCAAGGAAGTATTCCTGAGACCCACGAGAACTATTCTCGCTTGCCTCGAGAACTATTCTCGTTGAAATCATGTAGAGATAGTGTAGAGATAGTGTAGAGTTAGTGTAGAGTTTGTGTAGAGATAATGTAGAGTTTATGTAGAGTTTATGTAGGGTTGAAAACATTCAGATTACCTCTGTTTATCGATATTTCAGCGAATTTTAGTGTATAGATGTAGAGATAAACAAAAAAAAAACGGCTCCTCCGGAAATCCGGAGAAGCCGGAAAGGCTGGAAGGGCAGGAAGGGTTAATACTCGAATGAGGAACCTCCGAGGAACTCGCGGAGGAGCGAGGTGGGAGGTATCTGGTCTTCGGGGATGGGACGTATGTAGCCGAGGAACTTACGTAGACGGTAGGCCTCGGCATACTCGACGCTACTCTCGGGCACCTGCTCAAGGAGTGGTTCGGCCTGACGCTTGATGACAGCCAGCTCGAAGAGCATGGCGGTGTTGAACATCTGGTCGGCATTCTCCTGATAGGGGAATATCCACTTGTTCTCACCTCGGCGCACGGAAGGCCAGCGGCGTATGGTCTCCTGTGCAGAGACACCGCGATACTTGTGGTCGCGGATGATACGGCGCAACAGGCGGTTGTCGGTCGTAGGTACGTAGTTGTGGTTGTCAAGGAGTATTGTGGTCAGCGCTGAGGCATAGACGCGGAACTTCTGCTCGTCAGGAATCTGAGCAGTGAGTTCGGGGTTCAAGGCGTGAATGCCTTCGACCACGAGGATCTCGTCGTCGTGCAGCCGCAGCTTGCGCCCGCTCATCTCGCTGCGGCCCTGCTGGAAGTTATAGCGTGGCAGCTCTACCTCCTCGCCGCGGAACAGCGCCTGCAGCTGCTCGTTGAGCAGCGGGATGTTCAGGGCGTGGATGCTCTCGAAGTCATAGTCGCCCGAGGCATCGCGCGGTGTCAGCTCGCGGTCAACGAAATAGTCATCGAGCGAGATGGGCACGGGCTTGATGCCATTGGTAAGCAGCTGTACGGAGAGCCGCTTGCAGGTGGTGGTCTTACCGCTGCTCGACGGTCCGGCGATGAGCACCATGCGCAATCCCTCCTTGCGTGCAATCTCGTCGGCAATTTTTCCTATTTTCTTTTCCTGTAGGGCTTCGGACACCTGTATGAGCAGGCTGGAGCGCCCAGAGTCGATGGCCTCGTTCAGGTCGCCGATGGTGCGCATGCCCAGAATGTCCTGCCAGCGATGATGCTCCTTGAAGATGCCGAACATCTTGTCCTGAGGCACCATCTCGCCCAGTTCGTCGGGTGTCTCCTGCGACGGAATACGCAGGAGCAGTCCGTCGTAGTATTTCTCCAGGCCGAAGAGATAGAGCTTACCCGTACTCGTGAGCAGCGAGCCATAGAAATAGTCGTAATAACTGTCGATATCGTAGACGGTAGTGAAGATGGCACCTACGGAGCGTAGCAGCTTTACTTTAGAGTGAGTGTGCAGGATGTCGAACATGTGGATAGCCTCTTCGGTGGTCACCTCGTGGCGGTGTACTGGCATGTTGGCGTCGATGATTTCCTGCATGCGACGTCTGATGTTACGGGCATCGTCGAGCGTCACAGGGCGACCGATGTCGAGGTCAACATAGTAGCCATTGCTCACGGGGATGTCGATAGCTACCTTGGCGGGCGAGTAGAGGTCGTGGACAGCCTTGCAGAGCACAAAGAACAATGTACGCGTATAGGCGCGAAGCCCACTGGGCGAGGTAATGTCGAGAAACTCCACCTCCTTGCGCTTGTAGATGCGGTAGTGCATACCCTCAATCTTGTTGTTCACACGGGCGCATATCGGACCATGCGCCATCTCTATCCCTGTCTGGCCAAACACCTCTTCGAGCGTTGCCCCCATAGGCACGCTGATGGAGGCTCCAGTGTTCTTACACTGTATTTTTACGGTTTTCTCTATCATATTTGTTATTGGTAACTGTTTATTGTTTATCGTTTATCGTCGGGAATTTCTTGATCAGTTTGTCAATGGCCTTGTCGAGCCGTTCGGAGGGCTCGATGATGTTATAGTCCTCCCAGAAGGCCGGGTCACGGAAGAAGTCGACCTTGTCGAAGAAAGCGTCACGCTGGTCGAAGGAAGATTTTCCGGAGATTCCGGAGGGGCCGGACAATCCGGGTTTTCCGGAGGTTCCGGAGGTTCCTGTTACCGCCATCTCGCAGAAGGCAGCAAACGAGGTGGAGAAAAGTTTCCGCTTCCAGTCGCAGTTGAAGCGGAACGTAGTGCGCACATAGCTGATGCGCGTCACTCCCTCGTCATAGCGATAGTCTATCAGGCATGACAGTTCCTTCGGACGGAAACGCACACCCACCGGCTTCCTCACCAGCATCATCGCGGTGGCCTTCTGACGGTCGCTCATGTCGAGCGTCAGCTCTGCCCGTGTGAAAGCCAGCGTCTCCTGATCTATATACAACTGGCCGTAGTAGAGCGCGTAGGGCTGCTCACAGCGAGGCCTGATGCTCACTACATACTGGCTGCGTTCGGCTATGGTAGTAGGCATCTCCATGGTCAGCTCGTAGTTGTCCAGCTCTTTCTTATTCAACAGGAGCTCAGTGTTCTTCACCAAGTCAAGCATCAGGGGTGCCACCGGGCCGCCCGTCACCTTCACGCTCAGCGTATCGCCCTTGCGCGGACTCAACAGCCGTCGTCCCTTGCGGATAGCCACAGCATCGCGACCCGTACCGTGGGTGTAACCCGTCTTGTACATATCGACGACACCCTCGGCAACACTGATGTAGTGCTGACGCTTCATGGTGGTCTCGCGGTAGAAACAGCTAAACAGCTCGGGCTGTCGGCTATAGTTCTGAGGTATCTTTCTAATGGCCGCCATCACGATTTCACGGGCATTATCGGCCATCACCAGCACTTCCTGCAACTGTATCATCGTAGTATGCAGCTGAATACGGAGATTCTGCGCTGGAGCACTGATACGCTGTGACTTGTAGCCGACGTGCGACACCACGGCCGGCTCTCCCGCCACATCGTTTTTCAGCGTGAAGAAACCATCGTCGTTGGTCACCACTGACACACTGCCCCACGCTACGCTCGCCCCGACAACTGGCCGACCCGTTGACGCGTCGGTCACCGTGCCTCTCAGCACCATTGCCTGCGGCCATACTGCTACGGTCACGAAGAGCGCCACCAGCAGTAACATCAGCTTTCCAGATAGTCTCGTCATCATCAACCTCAACGTTTTCTGGTATTCTTGCCTGCAAACTTACAAAAAATTTTTGAATTAAACAACAGTCGTCACAAAAAAAACAGACATAGTGATGATAAAAAATAACCTGGTACAAATAAATAATGGAACACGAAGATACGAAGATACGAAGTTTTTCGTTCTCGCCAAATAATCTTCCTTTCTTCGTTTCTTCGTGTTTAGTTAAAATCATACCCACTTATTTATACGATTACATAATAGAACGTGAGTATCCGTTTCGTCTGAACGGAGGCTCCGTTGCGCTTGTACGAAGTATCGATTGTAGGACGGGGGCGTTGTTATCAGTTTTTCTTCCAAAAAAAACGAAAAAGCTTTGTCAATTGAAATAAAATCGATAAATTTGCAAACGGAAACTAATTGAACACCATCCATGTTAGTCATCTTTAAACTTCTCGGCTCGCTCGCCCTGCTGATGTTCGGTATGAAATCGATGAGCGACGCCCTGCAGAAAATGGCGGGTCCACAGTTGCGCCACGCCTTGGGAGCCATGACCACCAACCGCTTCACCGGTTTGCTCACAGGTACGTTTGTTACGGCCTCGGTCCAGTCTTCAACAGCTACGACGGTGATGACCGTTTCGTTTGTCAACGCCGGCCTGCTCACCCTGGCACAGGCCATCTCGGTGATTATGGGTGCCAACATCGGCACCACGCTCACGGCATGGATCATGGCAGCGGGCATGTCGTTCAACATCACCGACGCCATCTATCCGGCGTTCTTCCTCGGAATCGTCCTCATCTATATGAAGAGGTACCGTTTTATCGGTGACTTCCTCTTCGGTCTGTCGTTCCTGCTGCTCGGTTTAGGTACGCTGAGGATCACGGGCCAGGAAATGGACTTAGGCAACAACGAGGCCGTGATCAACTTCTTTGCATCGTTCGACCCTGAGTCGTTCCTCACCACCATCACCTTCCTGCTTCTCGGAGGCGTACTCACGTTCTGTGTGCAGTCGTCGGCAGCGGTCA
Source organism: Prevotella sp. (assembly GCA_017554385.1). Lineage (GTDB taxonomy): Bacteria > Bacteroidota > Bacteroidia > Bacteroidales > Bacteroidaceae > Prevotella. The sequence continues at coordinate 44,440 of JAFZIL010000067.1, forward strand.
TGGCCATCACCATGATCTTGTGCTCGAGCGGAGCCCTGCCCATCTATCAGGGCATCGCACTGGTGCTTGGCGAAAACATAGGAACAACCATCACGTCGAACCTCGCAGCCATGTCGGCCAACACGCAGGCACGCCGTGCCGCCCTGGCCCACATGTTCTTCAATGTGTTCGGCGTGCTCTGGATACTGATTATCTTCCGTCCGTTCATCGACTTCGTCATCAACAGCGTCGTGGGAACAGGTGCCGAGATGATGGGCACCGACATCAGCAAGACACCCATCGCACAGAAACTCACTATCACGCTGGCCGCCTTCCACACCTGCTTCAACGTGATCAACGCCTTCATCCTCATCTGGTTCATCCCGCAGATTGAGAAGTTCGTGTGCTGGGTCATCAAGCCGAAGAAGCTGGACGAGGAAGAGGACTTCCGTCTGCACTTCATCACTGCCGGTTTCATGAAGACCCCAGAGCTCTCGGTGCTCGAGGCACAGAAGGAGATACAGTCGTTCTCAGAGCGTATGCAGCGTATGTTCGGTATGGTGCAGGAACTGCTCGATGTGTCGGCCTCGAAGAACGACGATAAGAGTGGCAAGAGGGAGCAGGAGTTCAACAAGCTGTATTCGCGTATCGAGAAGTATGAGAGCATCAGCGACAACATGGAGCTGGAGATTGCGAAGTATCTGGAAAGCGTCAGCGATGCCCATCTCAGCGACGAGACGAAGGCGAAGATCCGCGCCATGCTGCGTGAGATTTCCGAACTCGAGTCCATCGGTGATGCCTGCTTCAACATGGGCCGTACCATTAACCGTAAGTTCGTGGCTAAGCAAGACCACTTCAACGAGCAGCAATATAACCACCTGCACCAGATGATGAGTCTCGCCGACAACGCCCTGACGCAGATGAACCAGCTGATGCTGGGACGCAAGGAGTCGTTCGACGTGAACCGCACGTTCAACATCGAGAACGAAATCAACAACTACCGCAACCAGCTGAAGTCACAGAACATCAACTCGGTGAACAACCACGAATACACCTACGCCGAGGGTACCGTCTACATGGACCTCGTCAACGAGTGTGAGAAGCTGGGCGACTATGTAGTGAACGTAGTCGAGGCACGCATGGGACTGAGGAGGTAAGATTTTTGGAGTGCAGGAGTTCAGGAGTTCAGGAGTGTAGACAAATGAAGCGAGGGGGTGTACTTTTTTGGATGATGACGGTCTGTATCGTGGGTGCATGGGCACAGTACGACCTGCTCTCGGCCAAGAAGGGTGTCGTAAGCGACGGCTATGATTTCTGGGTCTACACGCCCGAGGACTATTACTACTCGATGGAGCACACCCCGCTCATCATCTTCCTGCACGGTGCCAGCTGCTGCAGCAGCAACATGAACCGTTCGCTGCGCTATGGTCCAGTGGATGCCGTGAAGCGAGGACGTGACATCCCGGCACTTATCGTCACCCCACAGAATCCGGGAGGTGCATGGAGTCCTAAGAAGCTGAACAACATCCTGGAGTGGATGAAGCAGAACTACGAGTTCGACCATCGGGCCGTCTATGTCTTAGGCATGAGTCTGGGTGGCTACGGCACGCTTGACTTCGCAGGTACCTATCCCGACAAGATTGCGGCTGCCATCGCCCTTTGCGGGGGTAGCACGCTGAAAGACTACAGCGGACTGGGACGCCTACCGCTTTGGATTGTCCACGGAACAGGCGACCGGGCAGTATCGGTACGCGAGTCGCAGAAGGTGGTTGAGGGAATGAAACGGATAGGAGCTACCGAGCGTCTGCGCTTCGACTGGATGCAAGGAGCATCGCATGGTGCACTGGCCCGTTTCTTCTATACGGGGAAGACGTATGACTGGCTGTTCCAACACCGTTTGGATGACCCCGACCGCAAGGTGAACACGATTATCGACATCACGAAAAGTGACCTCAACAATGCCTACGGCGACATCCAGAAACGCGTTGACGAGTTGGAGATAGAATTAGCCAACGAGCAATAGGTTGCACACACGGGCCGTATCAAGTGCCCAATGATAGGTGAATGCCTCGTCGGCCTCCTCGGGAGTGCCTGCGAGGCTTTGTTTTTGAGCCTCAGCCCGCATCAGCAACAACTGGCCGATGGTGGGCTTTGAGCGTAGCCTGCGCAGATAGGCTGCTACCGTCTGCGTGTTGACCGAGAGCACCGTCTGTCCGTCAAAAGGTATCTCGAGCCAGGTAATCTCGCGTGCTTCAACATCGAGCACACCGAAGATGAGACCTTTGGAAAGATTCGACTCATCTATGCGCACCATGTGGCTGACGGTCGACGGGTCGTAGGCCACGCCTGTCTCGTTGCTCACCTGCATGGGATAGCGCGAATCCATCCATCCCACAACAAGTCCCGGCGACAGTTCGCCTGCACTATAGGCATTGCAGGTGAACACCACTTGCCGCACACCCGATGCCTGCAACTCGGGCAACGACAGCTCGATGTATTCGGCAGTGCCGACATTGTCGGGAATCTCCCGAATATCGCCCGAATGCTTGGCACCTGGCACATCAAGGCTAAAGTAGGCACAGAGCACCGTCTCCTGGTCCTTCAACAGATGGCAGCTGAGATCCATGTCGAGCGGCTGGGCAGGGAGGTCGCGTCCCCATTGCATGAAGAGCCGCACACAGTCGCCCTCAATCTGAAAGCGTGTCCCTTGCAGAGCGCCTCCAACATCGTGGATGGTGGACGAACGATCGCCCACGGGCATGGGAATATCGAAGAGCTGCGGATCAATATAGACCCTATTTCCGATTGGGGCCTGAGACTGTGCGAGGGTAGCATAGCGCCGTCGCATGGATTGCAGGAAGATGTCGTCCACGGCCTGCTGCATGTATTGCAGCTGCCCGGCAGAGTAATGCTGCAGCAGAGGATGGGGTGGAATATCCTTCAGCGTGCCGCTCAACGGACGGGCTACACGGCTGCCTGTCGGGTCGAAATAGAGCTGTGCCTGTGCTGCGAGCGAGTACAGGAGGCGCGAGGGTATCTTATCGGCTACGGCACGGAAGGCTTCAATGACCTCATCAGCCCCATAGCGTAGCATCGTAGAGAACAGACAGCGTGAGAAGAGACCGGGACGCTGTTGTAAAAGAGCGAGGACAGCAGCAGGGCTGTCGGAGTTTCGTGCGTGGTCTACTTGACCGGCCCATACGGTGTAGTCCTGACGATAGAAGCGGTCGAGCAACAGGCGCAGCTGATGATAGTCAGGATGGCGTGCATACTCAGCCAAACGAAGTGCACGGATGAAGCGCACCCACATACGACGCTTGGGATGCATGGACTCGAGCTGGCTGTCGAGTGGCATGGTGAGACCGTTGAGCCACCGGGCCACACGGCGACACCACTGGCGATTGTACTTCAGCCGCAATTCCTGCCGGAAGGTAGCCTCATCGTCATCGTGCCCATCAGACAGTGAACGGTTGCGCCTACGGTTTTTCGCATGGACATATAATAAGGTATGTGGCTCTAAAAGCTGCAGGTGACCGGTGTGCTGATACCAAAGATAACGCATCACGTCCTGAGGCGAGGAGAAAAAACGGGCTGCCTCGTCGTCACGGCCTAAACTTACGAGTTCGTCGACAACCAGCATGCGCGTCTCTTTCATTGTAATTTCTACTGCCGGTAAAGGTCTGTTGGCAACAAGCAGCTTCAACGACTCACGCTGCGAGGCATCAAGAGGAACAGCTGATGACAGCAAATGGACGAAGTGCATGTCGAGATCGTGGTCGTCCCACAGTTGGAGAACCTTCAGCTTCGAACCCTGTCCTTTGTAGACAAAGCCTGCATCGGTCTTGAACGGGCGACCACAGAACGGACATCCCGTATAGCGTTCCAACGGGAACGTTCCATCGGGAATGAGGTGTCCGCATGGCAAGGTGGTGCCATTCAAGCGGATCTGGTCCTTCAGCAGATTGGCAATGTATGTGAAAAAATGGTCGGCAGCACTCTCTCCCGTAGGCACCTGCCATCCCCGCACCAGTGCTGCCCAGTTCAGATGGGTACCCATCACACGATTCAGCACATCAAGCAGCTGCGCATACTCGTCGTCGGCAAGTGAACTGAGGGCATGCAACAGCTGCTCACTGACGGTAAAGCCCAGCTGGCGGAGCTCGGCACAAAGGGCAAGCGCGGCAGGTGTGGCCTCGGTTGCCGGCACTACGGCAGGAAGATAAAGGGCTTGTTGGCGCAGGGCGACGAGAAGCAGGTCTGTGTTCATAATGTTCGACAGGAATGGGAACAAGGTAATGGGGGGACTAAAAACTTAAAAAAGTAAGCTGAGAAGTAAGTCCCCCTTGACCTTGTGTGGTTATTATGGGGCTAATTGGGCCTATTGGGCTAATGGGACTATAGGCTATGGCATGCTCTCGCCCTCAATGTATTGCGAAAGGAAGAGATGCTCTCCGTCGTAGACTACATAGGTGAACTGGTTAATCCAGTCACCGAGGATGATCATCCGGGCCTTCTTCGTCAACTGCAGATCCACCTCGATGTGGCGATGTCCATAAATGAAGTAGTCAACGTTGCTGTGATACTGTATGTATTTCTTCGTGTAGAGCACGAGATGCTCACGGTCTTCTCCCATATAGGCAGGCTCTTCACGACGCTGGTGCTTTAGCCGGGAATGCTTGGCCCAGTGCAGTCCGAACCATAGCCCCCAGCGGGGATGCAGAGACGAGAACATGATCTGGCAGACCCGGTTATTGAAGAGCCACTTCAGACACTTGAACTTCTTGTCCGGATCGCCAAGGCCGTCACCATGGGCAAGAAAGAATATTTTGCCATAGATCTCGGTGGTCAGCGGTTTCTTGTGCAGGATGACACCACACTCACGCTCCAAGTAGTCGTAGGCCCAAATATCATGGTTGCCCGTGAAGAAATGCACCTCGACGCCCATATCGGTAAGTTCCGACAGCTTACCGAGGAAACGGGTGAAGCCCTTGGGCACTACGTAGCGGTATTCATACCAGAAATCGAACATGTCGCCCAAGAGATAGACTGCGGCAGCCTTTTCCTTGATAGAGTCGAGGAAGCGAACCAGCCGCCGCTCTTGCATGCGACGGTGAGGGGTAGCAAGCGAGCCTAAGTGGGCGTCGGACAAAAAGTAGACATTCTTCATAGATGAGAGATGAGAGATGAAAGATGAGAGATATGATTACATTCAGAATCCCAGTTCAATCCTTGCTTCTTCGCTCATCATTGACTGGTCCCAGACTGGCTCAAAGACGAGGTTGATATTAGCCGAGCTAATGCCTTCGACACTCTCGACCTTGGTGCGGACATCTTCGAGGATAAAGTCGGCAGCAGGACAGTTGGGGGCAGTAAAGGTCATGTCGATGTCTACGGAACCATCGTCCTGAACATCAATTTTGTAAATCATTCCCAATTCGTAGATGTCAATGGGAATCTCCGGGTCATAGACGGTCTTCAGCACGTCTACGATACGGCTCTCTATCTGGGTCTTTTCTTCTTGTGTCATTATCTGTTGTTCAGTTATGTGGTGCAAAGTTACGAAAAGTCGAGAGCAAAACAAAGAAAATTGTTTCTTTTTTTGCCGAGACGGAGTAAGTTCGCCGATTTATCGGCAAAGTTATGAAAAAAAACTGAGATTAGGCTTGACCTTTAATAATTTTTTATCAACACCACTAAAATTATCGGTCATTGACAATGGTCAATTCTTAATTATTTTGTAACTTTGCAGCCCTAATTGCATATAACGTTATATATTTTTCTAATTTTAGGTATGGCAGAGTTGAAGAAAATAAAGACAGCTCTTATTTCCGTGTTTCATAAAGACGGACTTGACGATTTGTTGCGCAAGCTCAACGAAGAGGGCGTGAAGTTCCTTTCTACGGGCGGTACGCAGAAGTTTATTGAAGAACAAGGTTACGCATGTCAGAAAGTGGAAGACGTAACCACCTATCCTTCCATCTTGGGCGGACGTGTAAAAACGCTCCATCCCAAAATATTCGGTGGCATCCTGGGCCGCCGCGACAACGAGGGCGACCGCGAACAGATGGCCCAGTACGAAATTCCCGAGATTGACCTCGTCATTGTCGACCTTTATCCTTTCGAACAAACCGTAGCAAGCGGAGCCTCAGAGGCCGATACCATCGAGAAGATTGATATTGGCGGCATCTCGCTGATCCGTGCCGGTGCCAAGAACTTCAAGGACGTGGTCATCGTTCCTTCGAAGGCCGAGTACAGCTTGCTTCTCGACATCATCAACAAGCAGGGTGCAGCAACTACTATTGAGCAGCGCAAGGCTTTTGCAGCCAAGGCATTCGGCGTGAGCTCTCACTACGACACAGCAATACACAACTGGTTTGCAAAATAAATTGTAAATTGTAAATCGTCAAATTGTAAATAAGAATGGGATTTTTTAGTTTCAGACAAGAGCTGGCCATGGACCTTGGCACAGCTAATACAATTATCATCAGCAACGACAAGATCGTCGTTGACGAACCTTCGGTCGTAGCGCTGGACCGCCGTACCGACAAGATGATTGCCGTGGGCGGACAGGCTAAGATGATGTATGAAAAGACTCACGACAACATACGCACCATCCGCCCGTTGCGCGACGGTGTGATAGCCGACTTCTCGGCTTGTGAGCAGATGATGCGCGGTCTCATCAAGATGGTACATACAGGCCGTCACATCTTCTCGCCGTCACTCCGCATGGTCATTGGCGTGCCCTCGGGCTCGACCGAAGTGGAGTTGCGTGCTGTTCGCGACTCGGCCGAGCATGCCGACGGTCGTGATGTCTACCTCATTTTTGAACCGATGGCAGCAGCTATCGGCATCGGCATCGATGTAGAGGCACCTGAAGGCAACATGATTGTCGACATCGGTGGTGGCTCTACAGAGATTGCCGTCATCTCATTGGGCGGCATCGTGAGCAACAACTCCATCCGCACGGCAGGCGACGACCTGACAGCCGACATCCAGGAATACATGGCACGTCAGCACAACGTCAAGGTTTCTGAACGAATGGCCGAGCGTATCAAGATTAGCGTGGGTTCGGCACTGACCGACCTTGGCGACGATGCTCCTGAGGACTATGTGGTCCACGGCCCGAACCGTATCACGGCTCTGCCCATGGCGGTGCCTGTATGCTATCAGGAGATTGCCCACTGTCTTGACAAGACCATCGCGAAGATCGAGAACGCCGTACTCTCTGCTTTAGAGAACACGCCACCAGAGCTCTATGCCGACATCGTGAAGAACGGTGTCTACCTTAGTGGCGGAGGCGCCCTGCTGCGCGGTCTCGACCGTCGTCTGCAGGACAAGATCAACATTGAGTTCCACGTGCCCGAGGATCCTTTGCACTCTGTTGCCAAGGGTGCCGGCATCGCCCTGAAGAATGTTGAGAGATTCTCGTTCCTGATGAGATAATACTTTTTCATGCAGAACCTTTGGCAGTTCTTCACCCGTCATTTCCACTGGTTTCTCTTCCTACTACTGGAAGTGGCCAGTGGTGTGATGTTGTTCCAGTACAACAACTACCAAAGCAGCGTCTGGGTGTCGTCGGCCAATCTGATGGCTGGAAAAGTCTATGAATTGCAGGCCAACATTGAGCAGTTCTTCTCTCTAACGAGGAACAACGAGGAACTGTCGTTGCGCAATTTCTATTTAGAGCGCCAGCTCGACCAGCTTCGTCGGCTTTACGCTGAAGAGACTGGCGACACCACGGCAGCCGAGCGAGCCGAACTTCAGGCACTCGCCCAGTACAAGCTTATCCCGGCGAAGGTCATATCGAGCACACTTGACCGCCCCGACAACATGATTACCATTGACAAAGGCAAAGTCGACGGTGTCAATCCCGACATGGGCGTAGCCTGTGGCGGAGGTGTGGTAGGAGTGGTCTATCAGGTTAGCGACCACTACGCGGTGGTCATCCCCGTGCTGAACAACAGCTCACGAATCAGCTGTGCCATTCGCGGACGCGGCTATTTCGGCTACCTCACATGGAAAGGCGGTGATCCTTCAATAGCCTATGTCGAAGACATTCCCCGACATGCAAAGTTCAAACGTGGGGAGTGGGTCGAGACCAGCGGCTACTCGAGCATCTTCCCTCACGGTATCTCCGTGGGGAAAATCTTGCAAGTCTACAATTCGCGCGACGGACTGAGCTATCGGCTCAAGGTCCATCTGTCTACTGACTTTGGCTGTTTGCGCGATGTCTGTGTCATCAGCGACAGCGAGATTGGCGAGCGCCTGCGGCTACAGAACATTGCTCGCGACTCGCTCAGCAAAACCCATTGACCTCCACCATCCACCCTTCACCATCCACCATCCACCCTCCACCACTATCATGGCCATCGATACTCTCAAACGGGCAGCCGTCTTCTTGTTATTATGTCTGGCACAGGCACTAGTGTTCAACAGAATCCAGCTTTTCAACTGCGCCACACCATTGCTCTATGTCTATTTTGTCATCATGTTTCCCCGCAACTATCCTAAGTGGGCGGTCCTGTTGTGGAGTTTCTCCATGGGACTGGTAGTCGACATGTTTGCCAACACGCCCGGTGTGGCTTCTGCATCGCTCACGCTTGTGGGGGCTTTACAGCCTTATCTGCTCGTACCCTTCCTTCCCCGAGAACCAGAGGCAAACCACATTTCTTCGGCCCGTACGTTAGGATGGGGTAAGTTTCTCATGCTGACGCTTATCTGCGTTCTGCTCCACTGTCTGCTGTTCTTCACACTCGAAGCCTTTACCTTCTTCAACTTGGAGCACTGGCTTGAGTGCATTGGCGGCAGCACACTGCTCACCACATTACTCATCATGACTTTTGAAAGTTTCAGGGGAAGTGGCAGGTCCATTGCCCAGACATCCATCTAAGTAGCAAATGAAGAAGGACTACGGTCTCGAAATCAGAAAATACGTCATTGGCTGCATGGCCATCCTGATAGTGACGGTCTACATCATCCGTCTCTTCACCCTGCAGATAACGAGTGAAGACTACAAAAAGAGTGCCGACTCGAACGCCTTCCTGAAGAAGGTCGAGTTTCCGTCGCGTGGTGTCATCACCGACCGCAACGGCAAGCTGCTCGTCTACAACCAGCCTGCCTACGACATCATGGTGGTCATCAACGAGGCAAGGGACCATATCGACACCCTTGGTTTGTGCCAAGCCCTCGACATTACCCGGGAGGAGTTCCTGCAGCGCATGGCCAACATCATGGACCGCTCGAAGAATCCCGGCTACTCGCGATTCACCCAGCAACTTTTCCTCAGTCAGCTGTCCGACAAGGATTTCAGCATCTTCCAGGAGAAGATGTACCGTTTCCCCGGATTCTATGTTCAGCGGCGCAGCATACGCCAGTACCAATATCCCTACGCAGCCCATGTACTGGGCGATGTGGCCGAAGTGTCGCCTGCCGATATTGAGAGCGACGACTACTACCAACCCGGCGACTATATCGGCAAGCTCGGTGTGGAGCGCTCCTACGAGAAGCAGCTGAGGGGCGAGAAAGGCATACAGATTCTGCTGCGCGATGCCCACGGACGCATTCAGGGCAGCTATCAGAACGGTGCCCTCGACACGCGACCCGTACCAGGCAAAAAGCTCACGCTCTCACTCGACCTCGAGCTGCAGGCGCTTGGCGAACGGCTCCTTGAAGGCAAGATCGGATCTATCGTTGCCATCGAGCCCAAGACCGGCGAAGTGCTCTGCATGGTCAGTTCTCCTTCCTACGATCCGCGACTGATGACTGGCCGACAGCGCTCGAAGAGCCATCGTGAGCTGAGCCGCGACTCCTGGAAGCCCCTGCTCAACCGCAGTATCATGGGCCAATACCCGCCAGGCTCTACCTTCAAGACCACTCAGGCGCTCACCTTCCTCAACGAGGGCATCATCACCCCTGCCACGCCCTTTCCCTGCTACCACGGCTTCGTCTACAAAGGACTGCGCGTAGGCTGCCACGGCCACGGTTCTCCCCTACCCCTCATACCCGCCATCAGCACCTCGTGCAACGGCTACTTCTGCTGGGGACTCTATCACATGATTGGCAACAGGGCGAAATATCCCACCGTGCAGACAGCCATGAACACCTGGCGCGACTATATGGTCAGCATGGGCTTCGGCTACCGCCTCGGCATCGACCTTCCTGGCGAGAAGCGCGGACTCATCCCCAACGCCAATCTCTACGACAAAGCCTATCATGGCTCGTGGAACGGGCTCACCATCATCTCCATCGCCATCGGACAGGGCGAGGTCAACGCTACCCCCTTGCAGATAGCCAACCTCGCTGCCACCATTGCCAACCGAGGCTGGTTCATCACACCCCATGTCGTAAAGAAGATCGAGGGCGAGGAGCTCGATACCCTCTACACCAACCGCCGCAAAACTCTGGTCAAGCCTTCTGCCTACGACTACGTGGTCAGCGGCATGCGCTCAGCTGCCCTCGGAGGTACGTGTCACGCGCTGGCCCACTACGACTTCATGGCTTGCGGCAAGACCGGTACTGCCCAGAACCGCGGTCATGACCACTCCGTGTTCATGGGCTTCGCACCGATGGACAACCCGAAGATTGCCGTCGCCGTCTATGTGGAGAACGGCGGATGGGGTGCCACCTATGGTGTGCCCATCGGAGGCCTCATCATGGAGCAGTTTATCAATGGCCATCTCTCCGAGGCATCACAGAAGAAAGCAGAGGAGTTCCAGCACCGCCGCATAGCTTACGGATCAGCCGAAAGGTAACGGGTCACCGAAATAGCCCTTATTGAAAAGGCATCAATATCTGGTGCCACACCAAAACAAGTTGTTTTGGTTTTCAAAGAAGCATCCATCGCATCTCAATAAAGCCTGTTTCACAGACCAAAACAACTTGTTTTGGTCTGTTGGTAATAGTCTTTACTTCAATAATCGTGCGCGGAATAAGGAAAAAAAGTCGTTTCTTTGCACCATAAATAATTGAGTCCACTTTAAAAAGTCAGGACATGAGAAAAAAAGGGGGAATAATCAATGCGCAGCCCCTCCCCTCCCTTGTAGGGGAGGGGTTGGGGTGGGGTGAGTATCTTATTCGCTATCAGGATATTACAGACCCCACCCCTGCCCCTCCCCTTGATGGGAGGGGAGTGGCTGCGCCATCGTGCGCGACAAGTCCTGACTATATAAAGTGGACTCAGTTACTTAATATCTTCCCCAAATGCGGTTTTTTGAATTATTTTTTGTACCTTTGCAGCCGAAAGGCTGCGAAAGGCTACGGGTAGGCGACCAGCGGTCGGGAATGACTGCTCCCGCTCGGCTTTGCCGCTTGGCTTGTCCAAGAACCGCAGTTTTGGCCCCCGAAATTTCACATTTAATACGTATTTATTATGGCAAGACCGATTAAAGAAACACCCGTACTGAAAGGTAAAGACGTGGAGCGCTTCAAGTATAACCTTGAGCACCCTACGCCAGTGTCAGCCGAAGAAGTCACCAAGGCAAGGGAAACGTATGAGAAGTTTAAGCGCATAACCACC
>JAFZIL010000068.1 GCA_017554385.1 Prevotella sp.
GAAGCTTATCGGGGCAAGGTCACGCAAGGACTCCTCTTGGGAGCTATACTTCTTGCGCCAGTAATTGTAGGTGGAATAACCTGTACCTATCTGTTTCAGGTACAACTTCAGTGACAGACCACTCACTTGGTAATCTGACTGTAACTGCAGAAACTCTTCCTTAGTCATAAATGTAACAGTTGTAGTTTGGGTGCACTATTGCGCAGGCAAAGGTACAAACAAACTACAACTGTTACAACGTGTATTCGGCCGAATGCTTACCTTTGAGGAGTCAGCCCTTTTGATTTTACTTTGCAGTCACTTAACTCAAAACAAAGTAAATCATGGGCAAAGGTACAAATGAACGGCGGTACTCACCACCGTTCATTTTTGTTATCGAGCCAGGAGAAATCCTCGAGATGGGGACCGTCGTGCCAATACTCTGTGAAGTCCTGGGAACAGGGAGGGAGATTGTCACCCTGACCATCACGGAAGATCTGCTCCGTTTCCTGCCGGGCCTGACATTTCCTCATCTCCTCCTCATATTCCTCCATGATATCAGTGGGATAATAGTCGTACTTGTCGGCCCAGAGATATGAGTAGTAGGTGCCGAAGGTCTGGCTGGAATAGCGCTCGCGCTTCTCGTCCCACCACGACTCTTCAGGGAAGCCGAGCGCCCGCCAGAGGTCGCTACGGCGCCTTGACAACAGTTCACACTCGGTCTCGGAGATGACGTCGGTAAGACGTACGCGATGGTTGTCGAAACAAACATATCGCCAGTCGTCCCAGTCTTTATCCTCAATCTGGCATTCAGTAAAGCCCCAGACATTCATTGCCCAACGGAAATGGCCTGTCTCGGCACAGAGATCACCGATGCGCATGCCTTTTTGGTATTTCACCTTGCAGCTTGCAGCACAGCGGATGGGATGGATGGCACTGCGTACCATCTGACGAAGCAAACGTGCTTCGAGGTGTGTAACAACACCATCGGGTGTGCAGCTGCACACCCGATAAGGAATTTTTCGACGCATGATAGAAGAAGAAGTAAGGGGAAGTTAGGGGGACAATACCTGTCTCTTGGCATAACTCAGCATGACGAGCTTGCGCTCCTGTATGGAACGGCAGGCGGCGAGACGGGTATGGAGATCGGCATCAGGCTCATCGTCGTAGGACTGATCGTCATCGTCGAACTCTTCATCTTCAAGAACCTCATCGCCAAGCAGGTCATCGTCAACCTCGTCCTCGCCCGACTGGTCATCGGCAGGCTGTTTGCCCATGAACTCAAGGAGTCTCCTTTCGAACTCTTTGATCTCTTTGTCTGCATCGAACTGCATAGACAGTTCGTGTTTATACGTCTGCAGATAGGTGGCGCCCATCAGGAAGAAATCGGGATTGACGGGAAGCTTGAACACCGACCACTGGTCGCAGAAACTCTGACAGTTGTGAAAGATGGTCAGGCCGAACTCCTCATCCAGGTTGGCAATCGCCTTTTGCAGCTCTTCTATGTTGACGATGCTGCTGTTGGTGACAAGCACGGTATGTACCTGAACAGGCAGCTCCACATCTTTATTGATCAGCTTATGCAGCGACCTGGCTGCCTGAAAGAGCTGCCACACAGGGCTGTCACGATACTCACCCACCCTCTCCAGAAACGGGGAGGTAGCATTGTGGAAGTAGGCTTTCATCACAGGATTGCTGAACTCAAGGTCGGCCTCCTCCTGCGTGCCTGTCATCGTAACGTCAACCAGCACAACGACCAGTTCCTGCTCCTTGGCATAGACATAGACATTGCTGTCCTGCAAGGTGGGACACAGGTCTTCAGGGCGTGAAGAGTACACATCTTCCCGCTTTCCCAACTGAGTCAGGAAGCGGAAGATGGTCTCATTGGTTTGTAGTTTCAATTCACTAATCATATCCAAATCAGGGGATTATGCGCTGAAACCAACCTGACGGCGTGGACGCAGTTCGATGGTCTTGGGATTGAACTTCTCGTAGGCGGCCTTCACGTCGGCAGCCTCGATGGTCTGATAGAGTGTGGCATCCTTGCCCTTTCCGAGGGCTGAGACACGATCGGCCAAGGCGGGGATGATGCCGTTGCGCACATACTGCTCTATCCAGCGGGCATTGCCGAAGTTCTTGGTGCGCTGACTAAGGGTCTGCTCGATGGTGACCTTCAGGTATTCGCGAGCCTCGTCGGTAAGCACGTACTGATCCTGGCTGAACACGCGGCAGGCTATCTGCATGAGCTGGTCGGCAGTGTAGTCGCTGAAGCGATACTTGTAGGGAAAACGGCCCAAGAGACCCGGGTTGGTCGAGAGCATCGCATCCATCTCCTTCTCGTAGCCGGCAAAGACGATGAGCATGTCCGGGTCGGGCTGTGCAAGCACGGTCAGCAGACTGTCAATGGCGCGACATCCGAAGTCCTTGCGGTCGGCAGCACCGTCGTAGAGGGTATAGGCCTCGTCGATGAAGAGTACGTTGCCGCGGGCTTCTTCCAAGAGCAGCTTCATGTTCTCCTCGGTCTCACCGATGAAACGGCCCACCATGCGGGTGCGGTCCACGGCGATGACGTCGCCTCGCGAGAGCAGTCCTAACGAGTGGTATATCTTGCCGAGCATGCGGGCGACGGTGGTCTTTCCCGTGCCGGGATTGCCAGTGAAGATGGCGTGGAAGGCAGCCTTGTCGCTGGTACGAAGTCCCAAGCGACGTCGCTCTATGTAGAACTTCGTGCGGTTGGCCATCGTGGTGATGTCGCGCTTGATGTCGTCCAGACCTATCATCTCGTTCAGCTCGCTGATGCTTTGCTCGTAGGCAGAGCAGCCCCCCGACAGCTGTTCCTTGTCGATGTCCGACGGCTCCAGCATGGAGGTCTCCTCGTAGTCGAAGTCGGCAATGGTGCGCTTGATATAGCGGGGCAGTATCTCTTCGGCTACGAAGCGGCGCACATCGGCTATCCTCCAACTGGCCAGTGTGCCGTTCTCGTGGCCTTTCATCACTGCCCGTGCCATCATGTCCTTTGTCTCGTCTGAGGCTTTCAAGCCGCTGTCGAGGACTGTGTCGTGGAAGGCCTGCACCAATTCGAAGGCCGTATAAGGGTTCTGGCGAAGTCGGCAGTTCTTGGTGAAGAACTGCTTCAGCGAGGGGAAGACGTCGAGCACGCTGTCGATCTCCTGTCGCGTTCCGTACATCCAGAGGCCGATGCCGTCCGCGTTGCCCGAATGTAGCTTGTCGATGATGCGCTTCACGATGACCTTGCCTCCCGTAGCGTGGAGCGCACTGACGTTTGTCAGGCAGAGCGTGGCTGGAGAGCTGACGTCAATCTCACCACCCAGCGACTCGTAGGGGTTGACGCTGGTGATGTCGTAGAGCGTCGAGCAGTCGATGTACCTCAGTTGTCCCGGTGCCACCATCACATGGAACGTACGCAGCGTGTCCTCGCTCAGGTCGGGTGTGCCCGATGCCTCTATCAGGAGGTTGCGGCTCAGCCTCAGCTCCTTGGCGTCGAGGATGGTGCGCAGTTCGTTGTAGACGCTCATCCGCGTCCGTTCCAGTGCTTCCTGACGCAGGGCGGCTATTCCTGGCAGGCAGGAAATCTTCTTCCAGCATTCGTGTCCGTCATCCAGACAGGTGGTAAGGATATCGCCCGGGCTTAAGGCCTGACAGGTGGTGGTAGCTCCCACTTTCACGCGCAACCGCTTGTCAACAGTCAGCTCGACCTGTGTCAGCTCCTCGGACTTACAACATATATATAAGGTGTATTTTCCGGGCAACCAGACGTGGCGGCTGGTTATACGTGCCTTCCAGGTAGGCCAGGTATAGTTCAGCTGGGATGACTCCTTACTGTTGCACATCGGGTAGAGGTTCTCAGCATAGATAAAACAAGACAGACAGTCGGTGTAGTCGATATCGAAAGGTGCGTCCTTGAGAGTAATCTTAACGGTGATGTCACCGTCAGCGTAATAATCATTGTTGTTCGTGTTCAGGGTAACCTTGATTGCAGAATAATTGCTCATAAAAAAATGTGTGTGTAAGGTTCTATTGTATCCTAAAACATGCTCGGAGAAGAGCGCAAGAGTCAATGGGGCAAAGCCATAAGGCCATTGCCCTGTAAGTATCTATAGAGAGTCTCTGTTTAGGGAATCTCTATCACATAAAACCACGTAATTCTTGTAACAAAATGTCAAAGAACACCCGACAAAAAGCATTGTCGCTCGCTTGGAGTGCACAGCACAGTCATACAGTCTATAGCCTCGGGGCTATATCCTGCGCTGTGTCGACCAGCGAACATTCAAGCTTTTACAGATGTCTTTTCTCATTACGTTTTTTTAATGTGATAGATTTCGCTTAACGCGATTTGGCGACAAAGATATATAAAAACTCCAGATGGGAAATCATTTCCTTCTGACTTTAACATTTCTTTAACAGTATGAACCCGAATGATGACAATACCAAAAGTGGCACCATCTCGACAGAGACGATACCACTCATGGTGTATTGTATAAAGGTGATTACTTGGCGTAGGCCACGGAACGAGTCTCGCGGATGACGGTGATCTTCACCTGTCCGGGATAAGTCATCTCGTTCTGGATCTTGGTGGCGATAAGGCCGGAGAGCTGCTCGGTCTCGGCATCGTCCATCTTGTCGGCACCGACGATGACACGCAGTTCGCGACCAGCCTGGATAGCGTAGGTCTTGGTAACACCGGGATAGCTCATGGCGATGGCCTCCAGGTCGTTCAGACGCTTGATATAGGCCTCGACAATTTCGCGACGGGCACCGGGACGGGCACCGCTGATAGCGTCGCACACCTGAACGATGGGAGCGAGGAGCGTCTGCATCTCCATCTCGTCGTGGTGGGCACCGATGGC
>JAFZIL010000069.1 GCA_017554385.1 Prevotella sp.
ATCATATCGACATGGTCAGTAAAGCCCTCGCCACGCTTCTGCTGGAACGAGACAAAGTCAATCATCATATTAGTCTCGTAGAAGCATACGGTAATGGTAACGTCGCGCTTGTGAATGATTCCAAGCGGCACGGTGGTATAGGGTGTGCGCGAGCGCACCTCCTTCACGTAGGGTATACGCAGGATGATAAGCATCCAACCGTCGTCGTACTCATAGCGGGCACGCTCGTCGGTATCGCTGATGTCGGTCACGAAATAGTCGGGTATGCCGAACTGCTCTTCCAGTTCGCGCTGGTCGTCTTCTGTAGGACACGTCACTTGTATCCAGCAATTGGGCTGCCACTCTGAGAGCTGACTGAGCCCACCTTGGGTGTTCCAGAATGTCTTCATTGTGCTAATCCTTTGTTTAATTGACAATTGAGAATTGACAATTGAGAATGTGGCAAGGGGATTAGCGGCCTTGCCACTGTCCCCCAGCCTAACGTTTAAATGTTTCCGCCGGGTAATCGTCCATATTTTTGTTACTTTTTTGGTTATTCGGGTGCAAAGGTAATAAAAAAAGTGAAAAGGGAAAAGTGAATAGTGAAAAATTTGCTACCGCAGCAGCATTTTTATGTTGTCTCCACTTTCTTGTCGTAGGCATGCACGGGATAGTCTACGGTGTAGTGGAGTCCGCGGCTCTCCTTGCGCTCCAGGGCGAAGCGGGTGATGAGGTAGCCCACGTTGATCATGTTGCGCAGCTCGCAGATGTCGCGCGATGCCTTCACACGCTTGAAGAGGTTCTCGGTCTCCTCATAGAGCATGTCGAGTCGGTCCCAGGCGCGGTGCAGGCGCAGGTCACTGCGCACGATACCCACGTAGTTGGACATAATCTGGTTCACCTCCTTGATAGACTGCGTGATGAGCACCTGCTCCTCGTTGGTCATCGTACCCTCATCGTTCCACTCGGGTACGCGCTCGTTCCACTCGTACAGGTCTACATGCTCCAAAGAGTGGCGGGCAGCCGCATCGGCATAGACCACGGCCTCGATGAGCGAGTTGGAAGCCAAGCGGTTGCCACCATGCAGGCCCGTGCACGAACACTCACCGATGGCATAGAGACGGTCGATAGAGGTCTGGCCGTTCAGGTCGACCTTGATGCCGCCGCACATATAGTGGGCTGCAGGGCGCACGGGGATATAGTCGGTGGTGATGTCAATGCCTATAGACAGGCACTTCTGATAGATATTGGGGAAGTGGTGGCGCGTCTCGGCAGGATCCTTGTGGGTGACGTCAAGACATACATGGTCCAGTCCGTGAATCTTCATCTCCTTGTCGATGGCACGGGCCACGATGTCGCGTGGAGCCAACGACAGGCGTTCGTCGTATTTCTCCATGAACGTCTGGCCATTGGGCAGCTTCAAGATGCCGCCATAGCCGCGCATAGCCTCGGTGATGAGGTAGGCAGGATGGGTCTCCTTCGGATTGTGGAGCACCGTGGGATGGAACTGCACGAACTCCATGTCGGCCACGGTGCCCTTGGCACGATAGACCATAGCGATGCCGTCGCCTGTAGCGATGACAGGGTTCGACGTAGTCATATAGACGGCTCCACAGCCACCTGTACACATCAGCGTGACCTTGGCCAGATAGGTGTCGACGCGCCCCCCCTCAATCCCCCCGAGAGGGGGATGAACAGAGTCTTTTCCTCCCCCTTTGGGGGAGTCGGAGGGGGCTAACACGTAGGCACCGTAACACTTGATATGGGGCGAACGCCGGGTGACGCGAACGCCCATGTGATGCTGGGTAATGATTTCCACGGCGAAATGGTTCTCCTTCACCTCGATGTTCTTACAGGCACGCACGGCAGCCATCAGGCCACGCTGGATCTCGGCACCCGTATCGTCGGCATGGTGCAGGATGCGGAACTCGGAGTGGCCGCCCTCACGGTGCAGGTCGAACTCTCCGTCGTCCTTACGGTCGAAGTTCACGCCCCACTCCACCAGTTCCTTGATCTGCGACGGTGCGTTCCTGACCACCTGCTCCACGGCAGCACGGTCGCTGATGTAGTCGCCCGCAATCATCGTGTCCTCGATGTGTTTCTCAAAGTTGTCAACAGCCAGGTTTGTCACACTGGCCACACCACCCTGTGCAAACGACGTGTTGGCCTCGTCGAGGCTTGTCTTACAAATGATGCACACCGAGCCTTTATGGGCACGGGCAACCTTCAGCGCGTAGCTCATACCGGCCACACCTGCACCGATGATAAGGAAATCGTACTTATAGACCATAATTTTTCAGTTTCTTCGGTGCAAAAGTACAAAAAAAAATCGTAACTTTGCATCGCAAATGAAGAAATATCTATTTTTTTTCCTATCGTTCCTCTGTGCCACACACTTGTATGGCCAGATCGTGGTCGAAGAGAAAGAGGTTGCCGACACCTGTTTGACGGGAGCCGACATGCTCATTAATGACACGTTCGACACCGACAGCCTGACACCCACGTCGCTGCCTACCGACTCGCTGCCCTGGCCACTCAACGTGCAGGCACGCATAGACTCGCTGCTACAGAGCAGTATCTTTGAGACCTCGACCGTGGGACTGATGGTCTATGACCTCACGGCCGACTCAGCACTCTTTCTGCACAACCACCGACAGCTGCTGCGGCCAGCCTCGACCATGAAGCTGCTCACAGCCATCACTGCCATCGACCGCTTAGGCGGCAGCTACCAGCTACGCACTTCTTTATATTATAGCGGCACCATCGATAACCGTACGCTTTGTGGCGACCTGATCTGCGTGGGTGGAATGGACCCACGATTCAACAGCGACGACATGCGTGCCTTCGTAGAGAGCCTTCAGCGCATGGGCATCGACACCCTGCGCGGACGCATCGTGGCCGACTGTTCGATGAAAGACACGCTACAATGGGGCGAAGGATGGTGCTGGGACGACGACAACCCTACACTCTCGCCCCTGCTCATCGGAAAGAAAGCCAACTTTACCGAACGTCTCCTGAAGGAGCTTACCGACCAGGGAATCGTACTCAATGGAGTCGTGACAACGTGCGGCACACGCCCTGCCGACGCAAAGTTCATCTGCTCGCGTACGCACACCATCGACCAGATTCTGGGACGCATGATGAAGGAGAGCGACAACCTCTACGCCGAAGCAATGTTCTATCAGATTGCCGCTTCTACGGGCAACCGACCTGCTACGGCCAAGCATGCACACACAATGATGCAGCAGCTGATACGCAAACTGGGCCTGAACCCTAAAGGCTACCGCATGGCCGACGGCAGCGGACTTTCGCTCTACAACTATCTGTCGGCTGAGCTACTTGTGCGGCTGTTGCGTTATGCCTGGCACAACCAACAGGTCTACGACCTGCTACAACCGTCGCTGCCCATTGCCGGCGAGGACGGCACACTGAAGAAACGTATGAAGTCGCCCTTCACCAGTGGCAACGTTCGTGCCAAGACGGGCACCGTGACGGGAGTCTCGTCGCTGGCAGGCTATTGCACAGCAGCCAACGGACACGAGCTCTGCTTCGCCATCATTAACCAGGGAATCATGCACAGTAACTCAGGACGTCACTTCCAAGACCGTATCTGCATGGCTCTCTGTCAGCCTTAACAAGCAAGGAAACAACCCCTGTCAGCATACCAAACAGCCCCTGTCAGCATACCAAACAGCCCCTGTTCGATGTGAGAACAGGGGCTGTTTGTATAAGCCGTCACCTTTATTGGTGACGAACGAAAGTCCATTGATTAGAAGTTTACACCGATATTGATGAAAACGTTGCCTGTGTGAGCACCATTATCAAGTGGATTGTCCTTGGCAATATCGGAAACGCCAAACTGGTAGCCTGCCTCGGCATAGAGCATGTTGTACTCAAGACCGCAACCCACCTTGAAGCCCATGTCGGTACGCTTAATCCAGTCGTAAGAGCTATCCTTCACTGATACAGTCTTGCCAGTAGTCATATCCACATCCTCGTACTTGTACTGTCCACTGATACCTAATGAGAAATAAGGACCTACGAAGGGCAACAGGGCAATCTGATCGGTGGCCTGAATACCATACTTAATGAGAATAGGTACCTCAAGATAGTTCAGGTTCAGATCCTTGGCACCACGTCCTGAATAGTAGAGACCGCTCTCAAGGAACACGGGCGTCGTCTCGCTGACACGCAGGCCGATAACGCCACCAAGTGTCATGCCTACCTTAGAGTCGGCATCAACATACTTTCCTGTAATGGTAGAGATATTCATACCCAGACGAACGCCATAATACACGCTGGTCTCAGAAACAGAGAAGCCACCACTACCAATCTGTGCGAATGTAGGCACTGCGAGGAGTGCTGCTACGATTGAAAGAAAAAACTTTTTCATGTGTTTACATCATTTTTGGTTAATAACAAAACTTTTTGCAAAGTAACACATTATTTTTGATTTATGCAAGTTTTTCTTAAAAAAAGTGTTTATACCAGATGGGCGATAATATCTTCGCGGTCGCCAGGGAGCATATCGATGACAGGCAGTTCGATCATCGTGTAGCATCCGGGCTGCTGCTTCAGCGAGGCACGGGCCACGTTGACCAGCACCTGAGCAGTGAGCGCAGGATTGTTGATCTGCATGTTGAACTCAAAACGCTGGTTCTGGGTCTGACCGCTGACACCTTTGCGCACGAGATGGACACCGTGGCCCATATCGCGTACGTCATCGACGCTCTCTACCTGGAACACGTGAGTCTCGTCGTTGGCGAAGTAGGGATCGGCCTTGATGGCAGCCGTCACCTCGTCGAGCTTGGCACCGTCTTCCAGTTCCACATAGACCATGCGGCGATGGATGCCCTCACCCAGAGGAATGGTCATCGAAAGGGCGTTCTTCACACCGGCTTTCGAGCGCACGCAGACGGAGTGACCCATGGACATGCCAGGACCGAAGTTGGTATAGGAAAGACCTTTGGGGGCCAGACTCTGCATGAGGGTACGAACGATGGAGTCCGATCCCGGATCCCATCCGGCAGCGATAACGCTCACGGTGCCTGTCTGCTTGTTCAACTCCATCAATGTGCGACGGTAGTCGCGGATAGAGGTATGGATGTCGAACGAGTCGACGGTATTGATGCCGAGCGGCAGGATCTGCTTGGCATGCTCCTCGCACGAACGGGTAGGCGTAGCAAGGATGGCCACGTCGACGTCCTTCAGTTCCTTGATGTCCTTCACCACCTCGTACTGAGCAAGCTCAGCGGGTTTGTTCTCTGCGCCACTACGACGCACAATGCCTGCGATTTCGAAATCGGGAGCGGCCTCAAGTGCCTGGACGGTGTAGCGTCCGATGTTGCCGTAACCAACTACGGCGGCTCTGATTTTCTTCATCTTCTTACCTTTGTTTTTGGTTAAACAGTTTTATTGTGTTTGTGATTCTACTAAAAAGAAGGACACACATCGTCTTCGACGGGGAAGTCGGTGACGGGCAGCTGGCGGTCGATGGCCGAGTGGAACGAGATGATGCTCTCAGAGCGTGCCAGGCCGAGAGGCTGCAGCTTATCGTGGATGATGTTAAGCAAATGATGGTTGTTCTGGGCGTAGATCTTAATAAAGAGGTCATAGTTGCCCGTAGTATAGTGACATTCCACTACTTCGGGCATCTCGCGCAATTTCTCTACAACTTTGTCGAACGACTCCGGATTCTTCAGGTTCAGACCAATGTAAGCACAGGTCTCATAGCCAATCTTCTCAGGATCAATGATAAACTGTGAGCCTTTCAACACACCTAAATTAGTCAGTTTCTGGATTCTCTGATGGATGGCAGCGCCACTGACATTGCACACACGGGCCACTTCAAGGAAGGGAATACGCGCATCATCGGCAATCAACTTAAGTATCTGCTTATCCAATCGGTCAAGTTTTTGGTTTGCCATTATTCTATTGTTATTTCTATTGTTTCTTAATTGCTTATTGTTATTGTCTGCACTTTTAGCGCTGCAAAGTTACAAATAATATCCATATACCGCAAACAATTTGTCGTAAAAATACCAACAAAACTAACAAATTGTTATTTTTCCGTTGCAGAGTAGTTGATTTTCAAGGCAAACGACTGCTGCAACATGTGCTTGATGTCGGCAATCTGACCCATCGGTGTCTCACGGTCGGCTTTGATCGAGACAGTCATGCGGGCCTGATCTTCAGTACTCATGCGACTGCGCTCCTGCTCTAAATAGGCCTTGATATCGCTTGGGGTGGCAATCTTGTCGTTCAACTGTATCAGCATCTCGCCGTCTTCTCTGGCCGTGGTACTGCCCTCATTGCTTGCATTCCCGTCCCCTGACGTCCGGTAAGCCGAGGCACCTCGGCCTACGTAGATATACGACACAGCCGACTTATGCGTCAGCTTCTGCAGTTCTGTTCCTTGGGGCACCTCGTAACGCACACGTAGCTCTACGTCGCGCATGTGGGTGACAATCATAAAGAAGAACAGCACAGTGAAGATGAGGTCGGGCAACGACGACGTGTTCAGTGCAGGCACCTCGTGGTCTCTTCTATGGAACATCCGTTGCATATTGTTTAGCCGCATTGCAATTTCTCATTTCTCATTCCTCATTTCCCACCGGCTGGGCCTCGCTGATGCGCTGCGGATAGACCATGTTCACGGCATCGCGCTCGTCAGCCGAGCATTGGGCATAGCTATGACCGAAACGGCTCTGAGCCAGCTGGTTACGAAGACTGTTGTAAGCCGCCACAATGGCATTCTGCATCTGGAAGTAAGCATCATAGCTGGTATGACGGTCTACCTGGATGGAGATAATATGGCGGTCGCTCACCTGCGTGCGTCCAAAGAGGTTCACGTCGCGCGTACTCTTTTCCGGAAGCGACGGGTCGTTCTTGACATTGGCTACAAACTCGACGACGCGCTGTTCCAACTGCGACAGACTGGCCTGCTCGCCACCTATGGTCAGCCGGTCATCGGCATCGAGCCGTAACTCCAGCACATTGCGTTCACGCACCATCAGCTCCTGCTCTTTCTGCTCGTCTTGTGGTGGTGGCAGCTGACGGGGCAGTCCCTTGTCAGTATCCATCGACGAGGTCACAAGAAAGAATATCAACAGCATGAACGAGATGTCGGCTGTCGATGTGGTGTTCAGACCTGGAACTTTGCGGGATGGACGGTGAAACATAACTACGATATTGTCAGGTGGTAGGCTTGCGATGACTGAAATCCTTACGCGCGAGCCCAGACAAACCGAACAGCACACCGGCAACGGCTATTACGATAAGCGTAAGCGACGTGTTGATAAGCATGTCACTGGCACGCAGCCAGAAACTCTCGGTATAGGTCTTGCCGTTGATAACCAACGGTTCGGTACTTCCCAAGGCGAAGGTGATGGCCAGCAGGACGACCAACAGGG
This sequence comes from Prevotella sp., assembly GCA_017554385.1. GTDB lineage: Bacteria > Bacteroidota > Bacteroidia > Bacteroidales > Bacteroidaceae > Prevotella. The sequence continues at coordinate 7,392 of JAFZIL010000069.1, forward strand.
CTACGGTGCCCCAGGCTATGCGTCCTACGGGTATGCCGTTGCTACGCACCTCTCCCCTACCCTGCATACGCATGGCTCGCAGCATCGACCACGCGGTCAACCCGATGCTCACTACAAGCAGCGCATAGACGGTCCAGAGCAACAGCTCGACAAAGATTGGCGACGAGGGGTTAAGCATGCTGGCGACGGAGTTTGTATTTCATGATAGTATCGAGCAGGGTGATGGCCGACTCTTCCATCTGCGACGTCAGATGCTCAATCTTCGAGAGAATGAAGTTGTAGAACACCTGCAGGATGAGGGCCACGATAATACCAAAGATGGTGGTGATCAGTGCCACCTTCATGCCCGAAGCCACGATGGTGGGGCTGATGTCGCCTGCCTCCTGTATCTGGTCGAACGACATCACCATACCTATCACCGTGCCAAGGAATCCCAACGACGGGGCCATCGCGATGAACAGCGTAATCCACGAACAGCCCTTCTCAAGGTTGGCCGACTGTACCGAGCCGTAACTGATGATGGAACGCTCTACAGTCTCCATTTCCTCGTCAATATGCATCAGGCCCTGATAACAGATAGACGCCACAGGACCACGGGTGTCGCGACAGAGGTCCTTGGCTCCTTCTACGTCGCCAGCCTCTATCTTCTTGTCAATATCGGCCATGAGCTTCTTCGCATTGATCTCAGAAAGCGTCAGATAGATAATGCGCTCGATGCAGAATGCCAAGCCAAGCACCAATGCAAGGGCCACGAGCGACATAAAGCCTGCCGAGCCTTCTACAAACTTGGACTTCAGCTGCTGGTGAAGACTGGGCTGTTCGGCAGCCATCGCCGTCAGCGCAGCCATGTCTTCCTCGCCAATCAGTTCCTCGGGAGTGGCTCCCATAGGAGAATCCGTAGCCATGCTGTCGGCCTGAACTGCAACAACCGTAGCCGAGTCAGCTACCACCTGGGCATGGGTCGGCATCGTACCATAAAATGATAGTCCTATAGCGAATGCCAGTAATAATCGTTTCATCGTATTGTTCTAATAAATCCGTATTCGGGCGCAAAGGTAGTAATAAAAATCTAACTACAAGATACTAATTCGTAATATTTCACTTTATTTGCAGCATTTTACATTGCACAAAAGCAAGAAAGTGTGCACGTTTTAGCCTCGTTTGTGCAGTTTTTACACTTTTTACTTTGCCAAATGGCAGAAAAGCGTTACCTTTGCACCGGTTTTTCAGGACCGCACTTCCAAAATAGGAAATTTCTTATTACACATTATTAATTTATATGGCTTTAAAAATTGTTGTACTGGCCAAACAAGTGCCAGACACCCGTAACGTGGGAAAGGACGCTATGACGGCTGAAGGTACCGTCAACCGCGCAGCCCTTCCCGCCATCTTCAATCCCGAAGATTTGAACGCCCTGGAGCAGGCCCTTCGTTTGAAGGAGCAGAACCCAGGCTCTACAGTAGGAATCCTCACGATGGGTCCTCCACGTGCTGGTGAGATTATCCGTCAGGGACTTTATCGTGGCGCAGATACAGGTTGGCTGCTGACCGACCGTCTCTTTGCAGGTGCCGATACCCTCGCCACTTCTTACGCGCTGGCTACTGCCATCAAGAAGATTGGCGATGTAGATATCGTGATTGGTGGTCGTCAGGCCATCGATGGTGATACCGCCCAGGTAGGTCCTCAGGTAGCCCAGAAGTTGGGTCTCAACCAGGTTACCTATGCTGAGGAGGTACTCAGCGTGGATGGTGGTTTTGCCACCATCAAGCGCGTCATCGACGGAGGCGTAGAGACCGTTAAGGCTCCGCTGCCCGTGGTCATCACCGTTAACGGTTCGGCAGCTCCCTGCCGTCCGCAGAATGCTAAGCTGGTAATGAAGTACAAGCGCGCTACATGTCCGATGGAGCGTACAGCCTCCCCCAACCCCTCCGAAGGAGGGGAGAAGGATTACTCCTACCTCTATGAAGAAAGGCCTTATCTGACGCTGAACCAGTGGTCGGTGGCTGATGTCGATGGCGACGTACAGCAGTGTGGTCTGAATGGCTCACCCACCAAGGTGAAGGCCATCAAGAACATTGTGTTCCAGGCTAAGGAGTCGAAGACTTTGACGGCTTCTGATGCTGATGTCGAGGGTATGATCAAAGAATTGTTGGAAGAAAAGATTATCGGATAGAAGCATTTACAATTTGACGATTTACAATTTACCATTTATTTATCAATTGAGCAATTGGGCTATTTCTGTTCCGAGTGTGCTGTTGACAGAAAATTGTTAATTACAAAAAATCGTCAAATCAATTGTAAATTGTAAATTGAAAAATCGTAAATTAAGAATATGAACAACGTATTTGTATATTGCGAAATAGAAGGTACTCAGGTACAGGAAGTATCTCAGGAGCTGCTGACCAAGGGTCGCAAGCTCGCCAATACATTAGGTGTGGAACTCCACGCTGTGGTGGCTGGTACAGACATCAAGGGTAAGGTGGAGGATCAGATTCTGCCTTATGGTGTCGAT
>JAFZIL010000070.1 GCA_017554385.1 Prevotella sp.
CGCTCTGCGTACCCACTCGCAGACCTCTGGCTGGTCGCTCACCGAGCAGGATCCCTTCAACAACGTGGGCCGTACCTGTATCGAGGCTATGGCTGCCGTGTTGGGTCACACTCAGTCGCTCCACACCAACGCCCTCGACGAGGCCATCGCCCTGCCTACCGACTTCTCGGCACGTATCGCCCGTAATACGCAGATCTACATCCAGAACGAGACGAAGGTGTGCAAGCAGATTGACCCGTGGGCAGGCTCCTACTATGTGGAGACGCTGACCAACGAGCTGGTGCACAAGGCTTGGGAACACATTCAGGAGATTGAGAAGCTCGGCGGTATGGCCAAGGCTATCGAGACAGGTCTGCCCAAGATGCGTATCGAGGAGGCTTCAGCCCGTACGCAGGCCCGTATCGATTCTGGCGTGCAGACCATCGTCGGCATCAACAAGTATCGCCTCGACCATGAGGATCCCATCGACATCCTCGAGGTGGACAACACCGCTGTGCGCAAGCAGCAGGAAGAATGCCTCAAGGAGGTGCGCGCTGCCCGCGACGAGGCCGCCTGCCAGGAAGCCCTCAAGGCTATCACCGAGTGCGTGCGTGACTTCAAGGAAGGCCGCAAGAGCGAGAACAACCTGCTCGACCTGGCCGTCAAGGCTGCCCAACTGCGCTGCACCTTGGGTGAGATTTCAGATGCCTGCTAAGAAATCGTGGGCCGTTATAAAGCAGTAATCAGAACTATTTCAGGCGTGTATTCATCAGAAAGCAAGAACGACAGCAACTTCGAGAAGGCCAAGCAGATGACCGACGAGTTTGCTAAGAGAGAGGGTCGCCGTCCGCGTATCTTCATCGCCAAGATGGGTCAGGACGGTCACGACCGTGGTGCAAAGGTCGTTGCCACGGGTTATGCTGACTGCGGCTTCGACGTGGATATGGGGCCGCTGTTCCAGACACCCGCCGAGGCTGCCCGTGAGGCTGTGGAAAACGACGTCCACATCGTGGGTGCATCGTCGCTGGCCGCCGGTCATAAGACACTCATCCCGCAGCTCATCGAAGAGCTGAAGAAGCTGGGCCGCGAGGACATCATGGTCACAGCCGGCGGCGTCATCCCCGCCCAGGACTACGACTTCCTCTACAAGGCTGGTGTGGCCTGTATCTTCGGCCCCGGTACTCCTGTGCCATATTCAGCTGTCGAGATGATGAAAATCCTTCTGGAAGAGTAAATCATCCTGTAACTACTCAGTTCAGCCTAAGGTAAGAGTAGTTGTCTTGCATGAAATCCGTTAAATTTTACTAAATGACGGGCTGCAAAAGGTACGAAAAACATTTTTTTCCATAAAAATGCGTATCTTTGCAGCCCGAATTGAGTCCGTAGAGGCTGGGTGAAGTGTGCACGGACGTGCGCCGCCTCGCGGAAAAACCCCTAAAATACATATAAACAAAAGCAATGTACGCAATTGTAGAAATCCAGGGTCAGCAGTTCAAGGCTGAGGAGGGCAAGAAGCTCTTCGTGCACCACATCAAGGACGTGGAGGCAGGCAAGACTGTTGAATTTGACAAGGTGCTGCTCGTCGATGTCGACGGCGCTGTCAAGGTAGGCGCACCCACCGTAGAGGGCGCAAAGGTAGTAGTTGAAGTGGTGAACCCGCTGGTCAAGGGCGACAAGGTAATCGTCTTCAAGATGAAGCGTCGCAAGGACTCGCGCAAGCGCAACGGTCATCGTGAGCAGTTCACTGAAGTAGTAATCAAGCAGGTAGTCGCTTAAAACGTAGGAGGAACACATTATGGCACATAAAAAAGGTGTAGGTAGTTCTAAGAACGGTCGCGAGAGCGCAGCTCAGCGACTTGGCGTGAAGATCTGGGGTGGCCAGAAGGTACAGGCAGGCAACATCATCGTTCGCCAGCGTGGCTCGAAGCACAATCCCGGTAACGGCGTTGCCATGGGTAAGGATGATACGCTCTATGCACTGATCGACGGCACGGTGAACTTCCATCGTGGCTATCACAACAAGAGCGTTGTTTCAGTAATCCCCGACGCCGAGGCCTAAACATCTTACAAACAAACACTTATTCCAAACAAACACAAAAGTTCCCGGATCTCCATGAGACCCGGGACTTTTGCTTTATGGCTCACCCCGTAGCCGCTCCTCCTCCCACATAGGCACCCACTGCACGCAGCGTTTGCGCCAGCCGCTCCCCTCCCATGTAGGCACCCACTGCGCACCCGTTTGCGCCAGCCGCTCCCCTCCCATGTAGGGGAGGGGCAGGGGTGGGGTGACATACTTATCATTCAGCGGCAGGAAGATACTGACCCCACCCCTAACCCCTCCCCTACATGGGAGGGGAGTCGCTGCGCACTGAGTTCTACCCTAACCCCTCCCCTACATGGGAGGGGTTAAAGGTGGGGTCTGTATCTTTCCGATTAGATATAGCCCCCTACTTACAGAGGTCGAGCCATCTCTTCAAGGCCGAACGCGGGATGCCCCGCCGTAGAGCCTCCTCGATGGTTGCGGCAGCCTCGGCATTGCGCTTCATGGTCAGCAGCACGTCGACCTTCGAAGCCACCAGGTCGGCATCGTCAGGCCTCAGGCTGATGGCCTTGTCCCAGTCGAACAGCGCAGCCTCGTACTGCTTCGTCTCAACCTCGAAGCCCGCACGCGCCACGTAAGCCAGCGCCGAGTCGGGATGCTGCTCGACAAGCAGGGTCAGCTCGTCGAACGTTTCCTGCCTGCGTCCCATCTTCTGCTTCACCATAGCCAGTCCTAACCTGGCCTCGAAGTGGCGAGGCACGATGGCCAGGAAATGCTCATAGTCGCGGCGGGCAAGGTCAAGGTGGTTCTCGTGGGTATGAGCATAGGCACGGAAATAGAGCGCAGCCAGGCATTCCGAATCGATGTCGAGCACGCGGCCGTACTCATCGATGGCATACTCCCACTGTCCCAACTCAATGTTCACAGCAGCCTTCTTCAGCCTGAGGTCGGTAGAACGGGGTGACAGGGCTATCTCACGGTTGAGCACCGAGAGCGAGTCGCGCCACGACGTCTGACCCTCAGCACAGACAGCCGACAGGAGCAACAGACCAACCGATAGAAACCTCACGCCTCTCATAACTCCTAACTCATAACTCATAACTACAAATATAGTCGACAATCCACTGGCCAACCTCGCGCGTACCATATTTATTATATCCCTCAACCTGAATCTCAGGCGTACGCACGTTGGCATCGAGCGAAGCATGGACGGCACGACGCACCAGCGCACCCTCGTCAGTCAGCCCGAAGTGTTCGAGAAGCATGGCAGCCGAGAGAATCTGCGCCAGCGGGTTGGCAAGGTTCTGACCGGCTGCCTGTGGCCACGAGCCGTGAACGGGTTCGAACAGCGGCGTATGCTCACCAAGACTCGACGACGGCTGCAAGCCCATAGAGCCGGTGATGCACGAGGTCTCGTCGGTAAGAATGTCGCCGAAGGTGTTCTCGGTCACGATGACATCGAAGAAGCGCGGCTCGGTAAGCACACGCATCGAGGCATTGTCGATAAACATATAGTCGGTGGTGACGTCAGGATACAGGGGCTCCATCTCCTTCGCTATCTGCCGCCATAAACGACTGCTGGCCAATACGTTAGCCTTATCGACTACAGTAAGGTGACGGCGGCGTTTCCGGGCATATTCGAAGCTCAGCTTCAGTATGCGCTCAATCTCGGGACGCGTGTAGATGTCGGTATCGTAGGCCTTGTCGTTGTCCTGGTATTTCTCGCCGAAATACATGCCGCCCGTCAACTCACGGATCACGATGAAGTCGGCACCGCGCAGCAGCTCTTCCTTCAGCGGTGACTTGTGCAACAGGCAGTCGAACGTAGCCACCGGACGGATATTGGCAAAGAGACCCAGCTTCTTGCGCATAGCCAGCAGACCCTGCTCAGGACGCACGGGGGCAGTAGGATCGTTGTCGTACTTCAGCGACCCTACGGCAGCAAACAGCACGGCATCGGCACGCATGCACACGTCGTGAGTAGCATCCGGATAGGGGTCGCCCGTCACATCGATGGCATGGGCACCCACGAGCGCCTCCTCATATTCAAACTCGTGGCCGAACTTCCGTGCAACGGCATCCAGCACGGCCACACCCTGTTTCATAATCTCCGGACCTATTCCGTCGCCCGGCAAAACGGCAATTTTCAATTTCATTGTGTTGGTGATTAAAAGAGTAATTGCGATGCAAATATAAGGAAAAAATGCCAAGTAGGCCGCACAGGGCCCCAACAATTATGTTTTTTAAGCATTCATTGAACAAATAAAGTCGAAAGAGGGGCGAGAATCATAAATTTGCTGAAAAAAAAGGCCGATTCACAGAAGATATTTGCAAGAAAGGAATTAAACCGCTATCTTTGCGGAAAAAAGAAGAAGACATGAAAGGGATGGAAACAATCATAGCCGACTTCAAGCCGATCACACTGGCCGAGATGAGCAGTGTGAAGCTGATGAACCGCACCGACACCAAGTTTGTGACGACGATGCCCCAGCTGCTGCGGCTGCTGGAGATGGCGCGCGGCGACTACTACGCTCAGGAGATTGACGGCGAGCGCAACATGCTCTACGACACCACCTATTTCGATACCACCGACTTCGGCATGTACCGCGAGCACCAGCATGGGCACACTAACCGCCAGAAACTGCGCTTCCGTACCTACGTCAGCTCGAACCTGCAGTTCATGGAAATCAAGACGAAGAACAACCACGGACGCACAAAGAAGAAGCGCATCGAGGTGGCCGACATGGACCTCAACGACCCATCGAAGCGCGAATTCATAGGCAGCCACCTGCACTTCGGCGTAGACACCCTCATCCCACACATGCACAACCACTTCCGACGGGTCACGCTGGTCAACTATGCCAAGACCGAACGACTGACCATCGACACCCAGCTACACTTCCACAACGTGCAGACAGGAGAGGACAAGGACATGGGGCCGCTGGTCATCGTCGAGCTGAAGCGCGACGGACTCGTCTATTCACCCGTACTCCAGATGCTGCGCCAACTGCGCATCCACCCACACGGCTTCAGCAAGTACTGCATGGGAGCCGCCATGACCAACAACCAACTGCCCGTAAACAACTTCAAGGTGAAGCTCACCGACGTAAGACGAATACTAACATTAAACAAATAACATTATGGAATTGCTGTTTTCACAAGAATTTATCCACACGCTGGTCAAATTCGCCATCTGTCTCGTGGTCAACTGGGCCATCATCACCCTACTCTACTTCAGAAAGAGCCACCGGCGCGACTTCTACTTCACCTTCATGCTGATGACCGTGGCCATCTTCTTCCTCGTCTACTTCATGATGGGCATGGAACGAGGAAAAGCCACAATGGGCGTAGGTCTCGGACTGTTCGGCATATTCTCCATCATGCGCTATCGCACCGATGCCATGCCCGTGAGAGAGATGACCTACCTCTTCGTCATCATCTGTCTCTCCGTAGTCCATGCTATGGCCGAGAACTACTCCGAGCTGCTGATCATCGATGCGATTACCATAGCTGCCATCTGGCTCTGCGAGCTAAGGCTGAAGATCAAGGCAACGAAACTCATACAGTATGACCGCATAGAGCTCATCAAGCCCGAACGACGCGACGAGCTGAAGGCCGACCTGGAACAGCGTACAGGCCTGAAGATCCTGCACATCGAGGTGGGAGGAATAGATTTCCTGAAAGACACTGCCGTACTGCGCATTACCTACGACGGCCCTCAGGGCAACGAGGTGGACTCACAATTCAGAGTAAGGAAATCGCAATGGAGAGAAATCTGATCATCATCACCATGGCGGCACTCATGGCCGCACCCACCGTCAAGGCACAAAGCGACGACTTCGGCGTGTGGTACGAAGTGGGCGCCGAGAAGAAGCTGTCCAGAAAATGGAACGTGGCTGCCGAGGCAGAGCTGCGCACACGCGACAACTCGAAGGAGACCGACCGCTGGAGTGTAGGCGTCAATGCCGAATACAAGCTGCTCAAGGGGCTCAAGGCATCGGCGGGCTACACACTGCTCTACGACAACCATGCCGAAGAGCTCGACATGAAGTCCGACGGACTTACTCCCAACAAGTGGACACCCGCCTACTGGTCACCACGCCATCGCCTCAACCTCACCCTTTCGGGCAGCGTCGACTGGCAGCGCCTGCGCTTCTCGCTACGCGAACGATGGCAGTACACCTACCGTCCTGCTGCCGAAGGCAAACGCTACGACCTCGACGAGGACTCGTGGGTGGACGTGAAGAGTAAGAGCAAGAGCGTACTACGCAGCCGTCTGCAGATTGACTACGACATTCCCAACTGGAAGTTCGACCCCTACGTCAGTGCCGAGATGTTCAACGCCACGGGCGGCATCGAGAAGATGCGCTACACGCTCGGCGTCGACTACAAATGGCGAAAGCAGCATACCTTCGGCCTCAGCTACAAGTATCAGAACGTAAGGGACGACGAAGACAGCAACAGACACATCCTCGGACTCAGCTACAAGTACAAATTCTGAAACAATGAGAAAGCTACTCCTATCCATACTCGCCATAGCCGGCCTCGCGGCCTGCCAGAACGACGACAGCTACAGCATCGATGATTTCGTGGGCAACGACACCCTCACCATCAGCTATAACGGCTCGACTGCCACCGTGGGAGCCCTACCCTACTTCGTCAGCGTCAGCACCGAAGGAGCCCACGTCACCGTCAACTCCTTCACCAGCAAGTATCTCGTCGTCAGCCTCAGCGGTACTACTACCGACGGCTCCCTGCTCGTCTTCAGCAACAAGAAGTACGAGATCATGCTCAACGGCGTCACCATCAACAACCCCAAAGGCCCCGCCATCAACAACCAGTGTGGAAAGTCGCTCCACATCACACTGCCTGCCGGAACCACCAGCACGCTGACCGACGGTAACTCCTATGCCGATGCACCCCTCAATGCCAGCGGTGAAGCCATCCAGCAGAAAGCCGCCCTCTTCAGCGAGGGACAGATTCACTTCATGGGGCAAGGCACCCTCAATGTCGAAGGAAACTCGCGCAACGGCATTGCCAGCGACGACTATATCAACTTCGAGGGAGGCACCATCAACGTCAACGTATCGGCTTCGGGCACCAACGGCGTGAAAGCCAATGACGGCGTGTTCATCTTCGACGGCAAGCTCACTATCGACGTGAAGGCCGACGGTGCACGCGGCATCAAGAACGATGCCCGGATGGAGATAAGCGGTGGCACCACCACCATCACCACCTCGGGAAACAGCAAGATTGAGACCGTTGACGGCATTGCCGACACCACCTCGTGTGCCGGAATACGCTGCGACAGCCTGATGACAATGACTGCCGGCACCCTCAGCATCGTCAGCACAGGCGAAGGAGGCAAGGGCATCAATGCCGACGGAGCCATTGAGTTCAAGGGGGGAAAGCTCGACGTACAGGCCTTGGGCAGCGAAGAGCTCTCGAAGCCCAAGGGCGTGAAAAGCCTGACGGGCATCACCCTTAGCGGCGGCACCTTCCATGCACTGAGCCGTAAGAGCAAAGCCATCGACAATGCCGAGAACGAGAAGCCTAACATCAACGGAACACCCGTTTCCTCGACACTGAAGCTTACTAAACGCGAAGTCTACGTGGAGTTCTGACAATCACAACAACAAACGCCCTGCCTGATAAACCAAAGCAGACACCATCCACGCCAAAGCAGTAGTGTAGCAGGCGGCGAAGAAAGCCCAACGCCAAGTGCCAGTCTCATTTTTAATGGCTGCGATAGTGGCGATGCAGGGGAAATAGAGCAGGACAAAGAGCAGATAGCAGAAGGCCGTCAGGGGCGTGATGCCATCGGCTTGCATCTTCTGTCTTAAACTGGTATAGCGCTGCTGGTTCTCCTTCACCTCGGAGAAGCCCGAGAGGTCGGAGAAATCGGTCGTATCATCGTGGTCGTCGCTATAGAGCACACCCATGGTCGAGGCCACGATTTCCTTGGCTCCCACACCGGCAATAAGCGAGACGTCGAGCTTCCAGTCGAAGCCCTGAGGACGGAACAAAGGCTCTACGGCATGCCCCATGCGCCCGATGTACGACTGTTCCTGCTGCGCCTGGTTGTCGAGCTCAGCATGATGGGGGAAGTAGCCCAATGCCCACACGATGACAGAAGCCACGAGAATAATGCCGCCCATCTTCTTCAAGTATTCCTTGCCCTTCTCCCACGTATGGCGTCCGATGGCCTTAGGTGTGGGGAAACGGTAGGGCGGCAGTTCCATCACGAAGGGAGTATCGTCGCCCTTCAGCAGGAGACGGCTGAACAGACGGCTCATCAGCGCAGCCATCACAATGCCCAGCGCGTAGAGCGAAAGCATGACCAGGCTTTGGTACTCTACGGCAAAGAACGTACCGATAATCATAATGTAGATAGGCAGACGGGCCGAGCACGACATCATGGGCAGCACAAGCATGGTGATGAGTCGTGAGCGGCGGCTCTCGATGGTGCGCGTCGACATGACGGCAGGCACGTTGCAGCCAAAGCCCATAATCATAGGAATGAACGACTTGCCGTGCAGCCCGATCTTGTGCATCAGACGGTCCATAATAAACGCAGCACGGGCCATGTAGCCGGAATCCTCCATCAGCGAGATGAAGAAATAGAGAATCAGTATCTGAGGCAGAAACACGATGACGGAGCCTACACCGCCCACCACACCGTCGACGAGCATGTCGCGCAACGCGCCCTCGGGCATCGTGGTGCTGAGCTTGTTGCCGGTCCATGCCACAAACCACTCTATCCAATCCATAGGATACTGCCCCAGGACGAAGGTGGCCTCGAACATGAGGAACAGCAACAGGAAGAAGATGGGGAAACCCAGATATTTGTTGGAAAGGACATTGTCAATGAGATGGGTGGTACGGTAGGTGTCCTTCTCCGTTCCGGTGGTATAGCCTGCCTCGGTCAGCGCACCATTGATGAAGCCGTACTTCGCATCCATGATAGCCGTCTCAGAGTCGCTGTTCGTCTCCTCCATCACACGGGCGGCAGCAGTGTCGCGGGCAGCAAGGATGGAGCGTGCCTTGTCAACTGACTGACGTCGAACGAAGTCGGCAATGCTCGTGTCGTGCTCCAGCAACTTCAGGGCAAGATAGCGCGTAGAATACTGAAGAGTGATGCTCGGATCGGGTTTCAGGTATTGCTGAATGTGGCTGATACCGTCCTCAATCTCGTGACCATAATTAATATGGATGTGACGGGCATGCTTGCTCGCGCTCTCGTAGACCTGAATCACGTTGCGGAACAGCTCCTCAACACCACGCCCGCTCTTGAACGAAGTGGGCACCATGGGTGCACCGAACAGCGTGGAGAGGGTATGGATATCGACATGGTCGCCACGACGCTCGAACTCGTCAAACATGTTCAGCGCACAAACCATACGCAGGTTCATGTCGACCAGCTGGGTAGTCAGATAGAGATTGCGCTCAAGATTCGAGGCATCGATGACGTTGATGACCACGTCGGGCATCTGCTCTGTCAGATGCTGACGCACATAGAGTTCCTCGGGCGAATAGCACGACAGGGAATAGGTGCCAGGCAGGTCGGTCAGCTTGAACTCGTAGCCGAAATAGGAGGCATGGGCTTCGGAGGCATCGACGGTGACACCCGAGTAATTGCCCACGTGGCCGTGGGCTCCGCTGGCAAAGTTGAAAAGCGAGGTCTTGCCACAGTTGGGATTGCCCACCAGCGCCACATTGATGGTGCGACGCTCGCGAAGGGCAGCATGGCGAAGGCTTTCAGCATCGTCGTAGGACTGGTCACTGACATCCGACAAAGCATCCTCAGCCACAGAACAGCGCCCCGTATCGGCTAAAGCCTGACTGCCACCGACCACCTCGATCATGGCAGCCTCCTGACGGCGCAAAGACACCTCATAGCCCATCAGTTTGTATTTCACCGGGTCGTGGAGCGGAGCATTGAGCAACACCTCAACAGTCTTGCCCTTGATAAAGCCCATTTCCACGATGCGTTTACGGAAGCCGCCGTGACCCAGCACCTTCACAATCACGCCACGCTCACCAGTCTTAAGTTCTGAAAGTTTCATAATTCCCTGCTTACGAAATATTTGGTGCAAAAGTACTCAAAAATCTTAAAACCACCAAGAACTAAAGACCATAATCGGTTACCAATACCTAAAAATGAGGATGCCGACATTGATGCCGACATTGATGCCGACAATGATGCCGACAATGATGCCCGACAAGTGGCAAAAAGCAGGGGGAAAAGAGGAAAATGCAGTCAAAATAACATTTTTTCTGATTTTTTCTTGGCATTTTAAATTATAATGCCTACTTTTGCAAGCGAAATATTCATTTAATAACTCACAAACTTAAACTTTATTGCCTATCGAAAAAGATTTACTCCATCAAAAAAAGTAAATGAAATGAAGAAATACGATGGTATGACCGACGAAATGTTGGCCCTCCGTTATGTCGATGGAGATAATCGTGCATTCGATGAGTTATTAGCAAGAACTCAGGAGAAGTTGTTTACCTATATCATGTTCGTCGTGCGCGACCATGATGTGGCCGACGATGTGTTCCAGGAAACCTTCGTCAAAGTGATAGTGAAGTTGCAACAGCGGCAGTACAGCGACACCGGCAAGTTCACGTTCTGGCTCACGCGCATTGCCCACAACGTGATCATGGACCGCTACCGTGCCCAGCGCAATGAGCATATCGTAGAACCCACACAGGACAACGACCTTTCGAACCTGAGCGGTGACTCCATACTCGACACGTACAGGGAAAGCGAAATCATCAACGAGCAGGTACTGCGCGACGTGAAAAAGATGATGAACAACCTGCCTGCCCCTCAGCGAGAGGTGGTTTACATGCGCTTCTACCAGCAGCTGTCGTTCAAGGAGATAGCCGAGCTCACAGGCGTAAGCATCAATACGGCCCTGGGGCGCATGCGCTATGCCATCATCAACCTGCGCCGAATGGCCAAGGAACATAAGATTGAGCTGGCATTAACAGAACATTGACCACTTATACCACCAAGGAATAAACAAAACATTGACCACTGTCCCACCAAGGACAATGGTCAATGCCACATAACTTCAAGTGTTCGAAGACTTTATTCTCCAGTAGGAATAGCACCACCATTGAGACGGGCAGCTTTCTCGGCAGCCTTCTCCGACTTCTCGGCAGCCTTCTTGGCTGCCTTTTGTGCATCTTCAGCCTTCTTTGCCATCTTATCGGCATACTTCACAGCCTTCTCGGCGGCAATCTTTGCCTTCTGGGCATCCTTGACGGCTTTCTCCTTCTCCTTCTGAATCTTAGTAGCCTCCTTCAGCTCCTTGGCACTCATCTGAGAAGCATCCTTAGCTGTCACTACATCCTGTGCATTTACATGCTGAGCGCCCAGCAGACATACAGCTGCCATAGCGCAAATAGTCAACATTCTTTTCATATTCGTTACAATTTTGATTAGTAAAACCGTGCAAAGATACACATTTTCAATCTAACAAACAAAATTTCTTGCCAAATATTTTTTTTTCGGGAGTATTGAATAAAAAAAGCTGGCAAACATTTGCTAATATGATAAACATTGTGTAAATTTGCACACTACAAGAAAGGGAAAAGGATTTTTCACCCCCCCATTTAACAGAATTTAACTATCCACTATGGAGCTATTCGATAAAGTCTTGAATTGGTACTTCACAAGGAACTCGCTTCCCTACTGGTGTATCCTTCTTTTAGACAGTATAATTATATTCTTCTCTGGAATCACTACATACTGGGCATTCTACCGTGGAGTAGCCACTTTGTCAAACTTCACACCACTGACGTTGACAATGATGCTCTACATTATTATTAGTTGTGTAGGATTCCGACTATTCAGGACTTACTCGGGCATCGTTCGCTATTCTTCGTTTGTCGACCTGCAAAGGGTGGCTATGGCCAACGTCATTTCAATGATACTTGTCATTGCTGTCAACGTTGTTTTCATTCGGCCGTCGGCTCATAGCAGCCTTGTCCACCTCTACGTCAGCCATATCGTACTGATATACATCATTGCCACTGCTCTGATGTGGGCCATACGCGTATTGGTGAAACTGCTTCACGACGTAACCACTATCAACAAGCGCGCCAAGCGCACAATGGTTTACGGCATCAACGAGGGAGGCGTAGGACTGGCCAAGAACATCAGAATGCAGAACCCATTGCAATTCCAGCTAAAGGGATTCATATCCCATGAGCCAGGACACAAGCACCACGTTCTGATGGGTGAGCGTGTATATGAGGTTGACGAACATCTGACTGAGGTCATCAAGGATCTGCGCATCGAAGCTGTGCTCGTGTCGCCCATGCGCAACAAGGAATTCCGCAACGATCAGGCACTGCAGGATATGCTCATCAACGCCGGCGTGAAGATCTACATGATGGAGAACGCCAAGGAATGGAATGCTAAGACCTCAGTACATATCAAGTCGGACATGCTGAAAGAGGTGAGTGTGGAAGACCTCCTGCCCCGCGAGGAAATTGAGATTGATATGGATTCCGTTGGCAAGCAGCTGAAAGGACACCGCATTCTCATTACCGGTTCTGCCGGCTCAATCGGCAGCGAAATGGTGCGCCAGATAGCACAGTTCAAACCCGCGGCTCTGATGCTTATAGACCAGGCAGAGACACCTCAGCACGACATACGTCTGATGATGTCAAAGGAATGGCCCGACATTCCCTGCGAAACGATAGTCACCAGCATCTGTAAGGCGAAGCGCATGGAGCACATCTTCGACAAGTTCCGTCCCGAATATGTCTTCCATGTAGCTGCCTACAAGCACGTACCCATGATGGAGGATAATCCCTGCGAAAGTATCCAAAACAATGTCTACGGAACAAAAGTCATTGCCGACCTGAGCGTAAAATACGGTGTAAAGAAGTTTGTGATGGTTTCAACCGACAAGGCTGTGAACCCCACCAACGTGATGGGTTGCTCCAAGCGCATTTGCGAAATCTACGTCCAGTCGCTGAACAAGACAACCTCCACGCAGTTTGTCACCACACGTTTCGGCAATGTGCTTGGTTCCAACGGCTCGGTCATCCCCCTGTTCCAAGAGCAAATCAAGAATGGCGGCCCTGTCACCGTGACCCATCCCGACATCATCCGCTATTTCATGCTTATCCCCGAAGCCTGCAAGCTGGTACTTGAAGCAGGCACAATAGGCAATGGTGGAGAGATCTTCGTCTTCGACATGGGTAAACCCGTGCGCATCGCTGACTTGGCCCAACGCATGATTAAACTGAGTGGCAAGAAGGGTGTGAAGATTGAATTCACTGGACTCCGCAACGGTGAGAAACTCTACGAGGAAATGCTGAGCGACAAGGAGAACACCAAGCCCTCGTTCCACAAGAAGATACGCATTGCCAACGTACGTGAATATGATTTCAACACGGTTAGCAAGGATATTAACGAGCTCATCGAACTAAGCAACAACTACGACGACCTTGCTGTAGTAAAGAAGATGAAAGAAATCGTGCCCGAATTTATTTCCAACAATTCGGTATTCAGTTCGCTTGACAAGGAAAAAGAGAATAAATAGCAAAGGCAAGCTCCATCCGTCATTCGTTCACAGCACCGCACTGTGCCATTGGTTACTCGTTCACAGCACCGCACTGCGGACAGACACCTTTCTTATGCAGGTGGGCACCGCAGGCTCCACAGACATAACGGCGGCTATCATGGCGCAGATAACGCCAAATGGCCAGCACCACATAGGCTACCAACAAGGGGTAGCCTATATAGTATAAGGTGGTCAGGCTGAACACCACATAGTTTAGGGCGCACACACCAGCAAGTCCCAGCATATATACAACGGCTTCGCCTAACGGCAGACGGCGGCGTACATCGTCGACCGTCGAGATGGCGATGATGACAATCAGCCACACCGATAGGAGGAAAAGGCCCAGATGAAGGGGTACGTCAAAGGGATTCAGCGTGGGATGATAATAGTAATGTCGCCAAGATTCAGGTGCAAACAATTGAATAGTACTGTAGAATACCGCAGCCGCAGCCACACTGATGGCCAGCATCGATGGATAGAAGGAGTCGATGTCGTTAAGATGGACAAGCTTGGCATTGCGTTTCAATAGGTGCATGATGACATACGACGCAACTACCACTGCCAACACTGCCAGGAAGATCAGCATGTGGGTGTCGGAGAAGAAATCGATGAAACGAGAGATGGGAGTATCAGGGGCAACACTGCCCAGCAGTTCGCATTCGTGGGTCCAACCTATAGTCTCCTGATCGCGTGCCACCTTCACCCAGACAGAATCGAGCGAGTCAGTGGGCATCTTTGTAATATCAGCCACCACAAGGTGGTCACCATGCTTCACACTAATAGTATCTACCAATAACCCGCTAACTGCCTCGCTGGGATGCTGTACGATAAGTGCCAACGAGTCGCCCTTCACCACGAAATTGAAGTTCTCGGTATAATGATGTGTGGTATAGAAGGAGATGGAGTCGACCTGACGGTCAGTCAGAATCCAGGCATCCGACGTCTGGGGACCTTGTTGGTAACAGGATACCAACAGCCACAGTAAAGGCAACCACAGGTAATTAGCAATCTTCAGCATAGACATTCATTTGACATTGACGGCAATCGAACTCCAGCCGAAAACGACGTCCATCACCTAATTTCAGGTACAACGGTTCGCGCCAAGCGGGTTTCTTTCCACCATGCTTCACACAGAATCCCAACGAGAAACGCAGACAATGGCGGCACTGCATCAACAGCAAGGGTTCAGAAGGCTTTCTTACCTCGAAGGCATCTTCCGCATCAGCAACACCCTGCAGCTTGTAGTATGCACGTGCTTCATCGTTGGCTATATTATATAAAAAGGTACGCGCGTAGGAAGGTGGCGTCTCTGGCATAACTGCGGATGCCTCGCACTCCATCTGACGGTTTGTACGAACAGCAGCAAGTGAAGCCTCGACCACCCTTCTTCGCATCTCGGTCAGCTGACTGCTCGGGATAAAATAGTTGAAATCATCAGGCAGCACCACTTCCGCACATTCGTAGGGAGTGCCGCCAAGCTTAGACAGTTGTCGAACAATATTCTCGCGCTGCGGCGTCTTGCTGACAGCGTGTTCCATCAGCATTTCTATACTCACCCCATCCATTGAGAGCCGGAAACCGTCGCTGGTCTCCGTTAGTTCCATCGTCACGGGAATCTTCCTCACGGCAGTGGTACGTGAAAGCATCTTGTCGAACTCCTGATCATTATTGCGATAGAGGCGCATCCCTTGTCGCAGCGTTTGGGGTGTCTTCAAAAGGAAGAGCCTATTGCCCTCAACCCTATTCACGCGAAAGCCCTCCAACTCGCGCTGTTGATTTAGGAAGCAGAGTCCGTCACCGTTGGAGAAACGGGCAATACCCGCTACACTCACTGAGTTACCCCTGATGTCCTTTACCGTTCCCACATACTCTCCGATGGCCTTGGGTGTGTCGAAAGAGGCAATGTCCTGCTGACGGCCATGTAGGAAATAGGTGGTGTAGCCACGATTAAAGCTCTTTATGAGATCAGGTTTGAAAGTATATTCACAGTGTCCCCTTGATGCCCTCCGATACTCGGAAGGATGACGCGCAATGATGCTGTCCAACTGCTGACTGTATGCCGCCGTGACATTCTTCACGTATGAGAGGTCTTTCAGGCGTCCTTCAATTTTGAATGAAGCAGCACCAGCCTTAACCAGTTCTTCAAGGTGCGCCCATTGGTTCATGTCCTTCAGCGAGAGCAAATGACGCTGATGCTCTACCATACGGCCATCAGCATCGGTCAGGTCGAACTTCATCCGGCAGAACTGTGCACACTCCCCTCGGTTGGCACTTCGCCCGAAGCAATACTGCGACGCATAGCACAGTCCGCTATAGGAGACGCAGAGGGCACCGTGAACAAACACTTCGAGCTCTGTCTGCGGTACCTCTTGATGAATAGCTGCTATCTCATCGAGCGTCAACTCACGCGCCAGTACCACCCGTTTGAAGCCCTGAGCTGTCAGCCATCGAACTTTCTGGACAGTACGGTTATCCGTCTGGGTCGAAGCATGTAGCGCAAGTCCTAAGCTTGGATGCTCCCGCACATAGCGGGCAACGGCCATATCCTGAACGAGCACGGCATCGGCCTTCGCCTCGGCCAACTGCTCCAACAAACGATAGGTATCTTCAAGTTCATCGTTGTAGACAATAGTGTTGACCGTAACATAGACGCGGGCACCGAACTGATGGGCATAGTCGCACAGATGGCGTATGTCGTCGACGCTATTACCCACAGCCGCACGGGCTCCGAAGCGTGGTGCTCCAATATATACAGCGTCGGCTCCGTGATCGATGGCGGCCACGCCACACTCCAGATTCTTGGCAGGTGCCAGCAGTTCCAGTGTCCTCATCGCTCGCGACTACTCAATCATGTTAATGTCATAAGGCGTTGCCTGATAGACATAGTAGTTAATCCAATTGCTGTAGAAGAGATTAGCATGTGCACGCCAAGTGACCTTCGGTCCCTGGGCAGGGTCATCGTCCCGATAATAATTATAGGGTACACTGACATCAGAGCGTATGTCACGGTCGCGCTTGTACTCATTGTCGAGCGTGTTGGGGGCATACTCCAGATGTCCGGTGATGAAGAACTCGCGACCTCCGCGCGCCATCACGATACTAACTCCGCTTTGTGGCGACTCGGCAATCAGCGACAGTTCCTCATGCTTCTCGATATCGGCACGTCTGATTTCTGAATGACGGCTCTGCGGCATCATGAACTTGTCGTCGAAGCCACGGAAGATGGGCAGACGCGGGAAGAGAATGTCCTGCTCATAGATACCGAACATCTTCTGGTCAAGCTGATGCTTGGGCACACCATAATAATAATACAATCCTGCCTGAGCCGCCCAGCAGATGTAGAGCGTACTGGTAACGTGATTACGGGCCCATTGGAATATCTCGGTAATCTCGTCCCAGTATTTCACCTGCTCGTATTCCATCTGCTCGACAGGTGCACCGGTGATAATCATACCATCGAACTTCTGCTTGCGAAGCTCCTCAAAGTCGCGGTAAAACATCATCATGTGTTCGATAGGCGTATGACTGGGCGTATGGCTCCTGAGTTTCATGAAGCACACCTCTATCTGCAGCGGCGTGTTCGAGAGGAGCCTGATAAGGTCGGTTTCGGTGGTAATCTTGATGGGCATGAGGTTCAACACCACAATGCGAAGCGGACGTATGTCCTGTGAGTGAGCACGCGTGTCGTCCATCACGAAGATGTTCTCACGCTTCAGCAGCTCAATGGCCGGTAGTTGGTCGGGAAGTCTTAAAGGCATCTATTATCTAATTGAATAAAGAATTACAATAAAAAAAGCATCTGATTATTGGGCGGTAGCTGTCATACGTGCCACTATAGCTGACACATTGTCGTAGCCGCCCGCCTCCTCGGCAGCAAGGCACAATGCCTCGGCACTGCATCCTTCAATCAGCAAGCGCTGCAAAGTGGCGTCGTCGAGCATGTCGCTAAGTCCGTCGCTACAGATGAGAACGGTATCGCCCAGATGCAGGTCACCAGTACACTGCACCATGTCGATGTAGCTGTTCTTGCAGCCGCCGCCAATACAGTTGGTGATAATACTGCAGTGCTCGGGATTGCCAATGAGACTGTTCAGCGAGTGGTCGGTTGTCAGCTGCTGTAGCTTACCTTCATGCATCAGATAGAGCCGGCTGTCGCCACAGTTTAAACTATAGAACTGTCTGTCATAGTAAGCGAGTGCCACCAAAGTGGTACCCATTCCCTGACATGCAGGGTCTACATGTCCTCTTGACTCAATGATATTATTAATACTGGAGAGCCACTCGCAGATAGCCTCGTTCAAGCTACCCGGAGAGAGCTGTGCAGGGATGTCGCTGAAGAAGAACTGCAGGTTGTGCAGCACTTCGCTGCTGGCCACATCACCGCTCCGATGCCCGCCCATACCGTCGGCGAGAGCCAGAAGAAAGCGGTCGACACCGTCAAGCGGCACCTGCATCTCTATCTTGTCATCGCGCACGAAGCGGTCGCCAACAAGCAGCATATCCTCGTTGTGTTCCCTGACGCAGCCGGTATTACTTGCTGCCGTAATGGTCAAATCGAACATGGACACAATTTTTCTATATTAATATCGGGGTTAATCAATGCTCACCTCTAAGTTCACATTGGCAATGGTAACAATGTCGCCGTTCTTCAGCGACATGTCGACATCGGGTTGCAACAGCCGCTCGTTCAGCTTCGTGCCATTCGACGAATGTTTGTCGGTAATGCACCAGCCAGTCCCTGCGTTATATTTCAGCTGTGCATGTACACCCGATACATACAGGTTCTGCGTGAAAAATTCAGCGTAAGGTCCCTGCTTACGACCAATGATGGCACCATTGACACCTTTGATACGTATATTTAGCGCACCATTGTATAGCAGCAATGAAGGCATTTCAACAGGTATTGCCTGCTGTTCCTGCCCGGTGGGATAAGTTTTGCTGAACTCCTGCGAAACGGAACCTGTCGAATCTGACGACGAGAACGACGTCTGCTCCTGGTTATGTTTCAGCTTGTCTGGTGTAACCATCAGACCTCCACACGATGTGCAGCGACGCCCAATGCCTACCCTTCCGCATCTGTCACAATAGAGCAAGGATTGTCCACACTGGTCACAATAGTGCGAATCATCATCAATTTCTTCTCTGCAATTCGGACAAACTATCATAATATGGTCATTGACAATTTACATTTTTGTTATCTGCTCACCTGCTTTGCATCAGCCTTCGGGAATATCCTCGGGTAGGATTAGCTGGTAGGTTTCCTTGGTCACCTGTTCGGATGGCATCTGCGACACTCGCACCGAGACGTGCTCAATGGTCTTGTCGAGCAGGTTACGCATCTCACGTGCATTACCGAACGACTCATTTTTAGCCACAATCATCTTGCTGATGGTATCACGCAATTTCGACTCGGCAGGCGGCGAAACGACGTACTGTTCCTTCTGTGCCATTTTCGTGAAGATGGCAAACAGTTCGTCTTCATTGTAGTCATCGATGTGCAGCTTATGGGTGAAGCGGCTTGCCAGTCCTGCATTCATCTGAAGGAACTCCTCCATCTTATCCTTGTAGCCAGCAGCGATGACCACGAACTTGCCGCGGTCATCCTCCATGCGCTTCATCAGCGTATCAATAGCCTCCTTGCCATACTGGTCGTTCTGATCACTGAGGGTATAAGCCTCGTCGATAAAGAGGATGCCTCCCATTGCCTTGTCGCACATCGAGTTGACAATCTTCGGTGTCTCGCCCATGTACTTGCCCACGAGGGTTGCCCTGCTTGCCTCAATGACGCGGGCCGTTGGCAACACATCCATCGACTGCAACACCTCGCCCATCTTACGCGCTATTGATGTCTTTCCAGTACCGGGGTTACCGGTGAGCACGAAGTTCATTGCCATCTGCTGCACATTGCCGGCGCCTACGGCTGCACGCTGCTTCATGAACATGCTCTGTACGGCCAACCTTCGGATAGCGTTCTTCACCGAACGCATACCGATAAACTCATCGAGCTCGTTGAGCACCTCGTCGACGGGACGTGCAGCAGTGCTCTGCTCCATAGGCAGATCGGCAATCGACAATCGGTACATATCCTCAAAGAGGAAGCCGTCGGCCTCGTCGTCGCACACCATCACGTCGGGTGCATTCATCTTGGCAACGAGGCGCTGGCTCTGTCTTTCGACCGTCTCATCGAAAATGCGGCGAGCTTCACGCGCATTTCCGAAGTTTTTGTCGCGCCGCAGATACAACTGCTCAAACATGCGATGTATGGCTCCACGCATGTCATCATCGATGGTGAACTTCTTGCCCGCAGCCATGTTGAGGAATATCTGGGTGAGCTCGTCGGGGGTGTAGTCCTCGAAGTGGATGGTCTGCGTAAAGCGGCTCTTCAATCCGGGATTCGAGTCAATGAAATCGTGCATCTGCTCGGTATATCCGGCCACGATACAGATGAACTTTCCGCGGTCATCCTCCAGTCGCTTCAGCAGGGTGTCAATGGCTTCACTACCAAAAGCATCGCTGTCGTTCGAGCGCAGGGTGTAGGCCTCGTCGATAAAGAGTACGCCACCCATGGCCGAATCTATCAGCTGATTGGTTTTGATGGCCGTCTGTCCGCTATATCCAGCCACAAGGCTTGAGCGGTCGGCTTCGACGAGTTGTCCACGTGTCAGGATGCCCAGCGTCTTGAACACCTCGGCCATGATGCGTGCAACAGTGGTCTTACCAGTACCGGGGTTACCCGTGAACACATAGTGCTTACCAAGGAAGGTCGCCGTCTCTCCACGCTTGATCTGCAGATTGAGGTAGGCTGCCAGATTAGCTATTTCCTTCTTCACAGCATCAAGACCCACAAGACCGTCGAGACGCTTCAGACACTCGGTATAGTCGACCTCGCGCGGTGCCTCGTAGGGCACATCTTCTTCCTCGAAGGTCATCAGCTGCTCGGTGGTCATCTGAGTGAGTCCGGCATTCTGCAATCGCTGCGCCTGCTTCTTACACATCTGGTCGAAGAGCGAGCGCATGGTACGTCCGTTGGCAAAGTTCTTGTCGCGCGTCTTGTAGAGTTGCTCTATCATGTGCTTTGTCAGTGCCAGGGCCTTCTCCGAGAAGAGGTACTTCTTCTCGTTGGCAAAGACCTGCATAATCTGGAAGAGCTCCTCGGGGTTGTAGTCCTCGATGTTGAGGAAATAGTTGAATCGGCTACGCATTCCAGGGTTCACGCGGAAAAGGTTGTCCATCTCTTTCTGGTAACCGGCAGCAATAACCACGAACTTGTCGCGGTCGTCCTCCATGCGCTTCATCAGTGTCTCCAATGCCTGTGCACCCTGATTGTCGCGCTCACCGCTCTGGCTGACGGGTGCCAACGTGTAGGCCTCGTCGACGAAGAGTATGCCACCCATGGCCTTGTCGCAAAGGCGACCTACGACCTTCGGCGTCTCGCCCTGATAGGGGCTGACCATCTGCGAGCGGTCGACCTCGACCACATGTCCACTGTCTAAGTAGCCGATGGCGGCAAGAATCTCGCCAAGCTTGCGGGCAATGGTGGTCTTACCTGTACCGGGATTACCGGTGAGCACGATGTGCATGCCCATTTTCTGCTGCTCGCCCAATCCGCGCTCTGCTCGCTGTATGCTGTTCTGCACCGTGTAGGCAATCTCGCGCACAGCGTCCTTCACCTCCTTCATGCCAATAAAGCTGTCGAGGTCGGAGAGGATGCTCTCAAGCGAGCGTTCCTCGGGTACATAGCCCTTGATGTCGTCTATCTCTACCTGTGCAGCATCACCACCTCGGCTGATGAACGAGCTGAAGATATCCTCGGCAGTCTTTGTAGCCAGATGGGCATTGCCAAAGCTCTCGTCCTTGATTTTTATCTGATACTTGAAGTAACGGGTCAGTTGCTTGTCAGCCTCTTCCGAGAAGGTGTTGATACCGTAGCGGTTGTCGAGTATCTGCTTCACAATCTCGCACAGTTCCTTGTAGCCGTAGGTGGGCAGACGGAAAGTGTACTTGAAGCGGTTCTTCACTGCGGGGTTACTCTCAAGGAAATCCTCAAGACCCTTGGGCAGTCCGGCAATGATAACGATGGGGTTGCCGTCCCACTTGTCCATTTCGACGAAGAGCTTGTCGAGTGGGTTCACCTGATTCGAGTACTTGTCGGGCAGCAACTTCTGCACATTGTCGAAGAATAAGATGCCGTCATGGGCTTTCTCAATGTTATCGTCCCAATTCTCAACGAAACGCTGGTAGTCAACGGCATCGACCATTGTGAGTTTGGGCTTGGCAATGATTTTCTGCTGATAGAAATAGTCGCGGATGATTTCTGCGAGCGAGGTCTTACCAGTACCGGTCTCTCCAATTATTACGACGTTTATCGAGAGCCTTACGACCGAGATATCCTTGCGCGAGCGCAGATAGGTATAGGTGTCGACAATGCTCTTCAGCTGTGCCTTCACCTCAGCCTGTCCAATCATTTTCTCAAGCAGGTTCTGGTTGGAGATGGGCTTTCCGCACCATTTGCAGAACTTTGCAATCGAGCGGTTTCCTTTATGACAATATTCGCAAATCATTATGCGCTTTTATGTTTGGTTATATTCATTCAGTGGTTTTACAGGCAGTGCAGCAGCAACATGACGATAAGCAGCAACACCATGAAACTCCATTCCAAGTAGTGGATAACCGATTCGCCTGCAAAAGAGTTCACCTGGTTGTCGACATCGTCAAGAAGTCCGAACTTCGAGCCGCTGTAGCGCGCCGACTTGGTTCTAAACGTATAGTAGAGTGGATCGAGAAGCGAGGTGTTCACGTCGTCGGTCTTCACCACATCGTCCACGAAGTTCTTGTCGCTGTGGCGGTCTCTACTGTAGTCAGTTCGGTGACACACGTAGACGTAGGCAAGCGTGAGCATAATGATGACCACCGATGAGAGCATGGGCACCGATGCAGCCACAAACTTCAGGATATAGACGGGTATAAGAGAGGACAACAGGCCCAAGGCTCCCCAAAGCAGCGACATACTGGAACCATAGCCGCGGAAGTAGGCACGTGTGCCCATAATGACGGCACTCATGCCGCCCACGGGTAGCAGTACGGCAACGTAGGGGTGCTGTGCCACATAATCGATGACCTCCCTGCCGAAGACCACGACCAGCAGTACCCAAAGGATGCTGAAGCCATAGAAAATATAGCGCATGATGCGCTCACGGTTGTAGGCGTCCATCCACCGTTTCCTCACGTAGGACGTACGGTCGCGTGTCTCCTGGCAGGCACGATTGTATCGGAAGAAGTACTGGTGATGCTCGTCAAACTTTCCGATGGTCTCAAGCCACTGGGCAAGTGCCCGCTCGTAACTGTACGACTCGGTGAAGTCGCGTGTGGGGTCTTCGTGATAGAACACGGTGAGCCACTGCGCAAGGGCGCCCCCACGTATCTCGTCATGTATCTGCGATGCGAGCTGCGAGGTGAGCTGACGACTGTCGGTGAGCACCTGTCCGTTGGGCAGCAGGTAACCTGGCGTGGTGCCGAGGATGCGGCAGAAGCGATACATGGCCGTGCGCAGGTCGTAGACGCCCAGGCGGTCACGATTCTCAGGCGATTTAAGGTCGAAGCAACGGCGTGCCTCTTCCTGCAGGCCACCCCAGCCATGTATCTGTGCATAGTAGGCAAAACGTCCGTCGGGCGACGAGATGTCGGCCATCGTCTTCTCGAAGTCGGCAGCCGGAACATGTTCCAGCTGCATGAGACGCTGGGCGATGACCTCGCCCACGGCCTCGGGTGTCGATGCCTCGCGCAGGTCATAGGCAGCCTCACGGTCGAGATTGTAGATCACCTTATAGGCCAGCGATTCTGAGTAAGGCTTTCCCTCGATCAGAATGCGTGTCGATTCGCAGGCCATAACGTCTTCGTGGGCATACATCCACGAGAGCAGACGCCCGTCGGTGAGCGAATGCCAGTCGTCGTCGGTGAGATTTGAGTGGCCAAACGAGTAGAATATCTCGTCGAGCGTCATCGATGGGTGGCGCCCCAAGAACGGTATGTCAGGATCAATCTCGAACACCATGCGCATGACGGCCACGTGGGCATCGGCGTCGGGCTTGAAGTAAGAGCGCAGGCGGTCGATGTTGCACTTCGTGTGGACGTCGAGCCACAGGAAGAGGTCGTCGTTGGGGTCCTGCAACTTCATGGCGTAGATATCCTGGTTGCTGAGCAATGCGAGCGAGATGGTGTGCACGTCGTCGCAAAGGTTTCCTTTGATGTCCTTATATGGATAGGTAGGCTCCATAGCATATACGGCTGCCATGAGGCCCGCCCTCGAGTTGGCGGGAAACTTGTTCGACACGATGTCCTTGACCACGGCCGTGAGCTTCTGGTTGCCGCACGACTCCAGCCAGTTGGCTATGCGACCGCTGTAGAGGTAGTTGATGGCCAGTCGCTCGTTGTCGATGAGCATGGGTATGAGCTCATGCAGGTTGTTGGCCACAAGGTTGCGCTCAGGGTCGACGATGAAGCTCTTGTAGCGAAGGGCTGCCGACGAGAGGTCGACCTTCACATCCTCGCCCTTGAACCAGCGCTCCACCTCGTCGTAGGTCCATCGTCCCTCGACATTGACGGCGGTAAGTCCCTGAACGATGCGCTTCACGCTCTCGGGCAGCTCACCGAGCCGGGGCAGACGGCCCTCGTTCTTCTGCTTCATCATGTTGCGCTCGTTCGAGCTCAGGGGCGTCTCGCCCAACCACAGTGCCAGCAGCGTGATGCCCAGCGAGTAGTAGTCGGCAGCAGCCGAAATCTCAACCTCGCCGTCAATCACGTCGGCATACATCTCGGGAGCGGCATAGATGGGCGTACGTGCCTGAGTGGTACGTACGAGCCCCGTCTTGGGATCGAGAAACGACGAGATGCCGAAGTCGCCCAGCACCAACTCCTTGTGACCCTTGTCGCGGAAGAAGAAGTTGGTGGGCTTCACGTCCTTGTGCAGGATGTTGTAGCGGTGGCAGTAGGCCAGCGCGGCCGCCGCCTGAAGTGCCAGGCGACGGAACTGGTTCAAGTCGTTGCCGAGCTTGAAGTCATGCAGCGTGCCGCCCTCCAGATACTCCATCAGCTCGTAATAGCGGTACTTCGCATCGACGTAGGTCTTGCCGTAGTCGATGAGGTTGACTATCATCTCGAAGTGGAACGAACGGATGACCTGTAGCAGCTTCTTGTTCACCGTGAAGTTGGGGTAGTAGACCTTCAGCACGTACTCCTTGCCGTCGTGGTAGACGAGGAACACCTGTGCCTCGCCCGAGTTGTCGCTCAGGCAGCTGACCTTTTCATAACGCTCACCTTTCAAGACGAACACGTTGTCGTCGGTGACCTGCATGGATTGGGGAGCGGGAGCAGAAGCGACCTTCAGCGTGTGCTGCGTAGCGTCGTCCGTAGACGGCAACGCAATGGTACGGTCGCCTCCTACTGGTATCGGAGCCGGCATCGGGCCTTCAAGCTTGAGTGTCTTGTCCATGTATCTGTCTTTATTGCTATTTCCTTACTTATCATCCTTGATCTCTTGTTTCGACCCGTGACCCAACACGACCCACTTGCCACCAAGTTGTGGCTTGGCACAACCGCAGGGGCTGGAGTGCATAGCGTGCTTATAGTTGCATAGCCAGGCAAGCCTGAGGCCCTGAGGTTTCTGGGCCATTGCGTAATTACGCACCTGGGCAGGCTTAGGATTGGCAGGGACGGGTATGCGCTCAAGCAGGTTGCTGATGCGCTCCATCACCTCTGCCTTGCGGGCGGCATGTTCTTCCTTCGACATGCGCTCTTCGCCTACGGGTGGTATGACCACGTTGACCACACCTGCATCCTGAGCCAACAGGCGCAGCACGCGCTGGCGCAACTCGTCGCACTTGCGGGCGGTCTTCACGTCCTCCTCGCTCTCAAAAGGCAGCTGCATCTGCAGTTCGTCCAACTCTTTCGCTGCCGCAGCCAACTCCTGGTACTCGGGCTTCATCTGCAACTCCCTCACCAACTGCGCTGCCTCCTCGGTGAGCGCCCGTCCACACTGCTTGCAGAAGGAGAACTCGTTCAGCGTGTGGCACGTGGGACACACAATGCCACCACGCGGAGAACCGCACTCGGGACAGAAAGCATCTTGTTCCGAAAGGTGAGCACCGCAGAACGAACATGCACTGGTCGAGATGTAATGATGGCACGACTCGCAGAAGTCGGCATCGCCATCGAGCTCAGCACCGCAGTTGGGACAAGTCTGACGACGCAACACCTGGCCACAGGAGGCACAGTAGAGGCTTCCTGCATCGTTGGTAGCACCACAGTTGGGACATTTCACCGACTGCGCCTGCTGCTGGGCCTGTTGTTGCTGGGGCGACTGCTGAGTCTGCTGCTGAGTCTGCGACTGAGACTGTAGCTGAGTCTGCGACTGAGGGGCACCGTCGTCGTTAGCCTCACGCAAACCTGCCGTGCTATCAAGTTGCTGCATCCCGGCCGACTGTCCAGGCATGCCACGGAGTGTCATATCGTCGTTTGTCATCGGTTCGTTGAATTTATTGAATATATTCCGTTATTTTATGTTCGCTGTGTACCTATTTATATTTAAATCTCGTGCAAAAGTAAGCATTTTTTTTTATACAGCCAAGTATTTCGCCTGCTTTTTCAGAAACCACAGCCACAAAGAATGAGGGCGCACCGTTTCATCATGAAAGAAACGCTGTTTGTTGATACAGGGAATATTGTTTCGGCTTTGCTGACGAAGGTCAGCAGATTTGCCGACGTTCGTCAGCAGTGTTGCTGACCTTCGTCAGCAAGCTGAAAGAAGGCTTCATTGAACAAACAAAGAGGCTTCGTTGAACAAGAGAACAGGCTTCATTGAACAAAAAGTAGCCTCATTCATAGCTTCTCTTACGGGCGTTTAGCGATAATCCCGATTAACGCCCCTCTGCTTTTCGACGAAAAAAAGGCAGGAAAGCGTTTGTCAGGCGGAAAGTTTTTAATACCTTTGCAACGAGAAACGAAAACAGACTAACAACGTCGACACTATGATTATCGTACTGAAAACAGCATTCTGGCTCTTCGTAGCGCTGGTGTTCTACACCTACATTGGCTACGGACTGTTGCTCTATATCATCCTGAAAGTCAAGTCATTAATCAAGCGGCCATCCCCTACCCCACAGCTGCCTGCCGACGAATGCGACTACCCTAAGGTGACGCTCATGATCTGCGCCTACAACGAGGAGAGCGTGGTAGAGGAAAAGATGAGGAACACACGCGCACTGGACTATCCGAAGGACAAGCTCTGCGTGATGTGGGTCACTGACGGCAGCAACGACCGCACCAACGAACTATTGTCGGCTTACCCCGAGGTAAAGCTCGTATTCAGCCCCGAACGGCGCGGCAAGGCTGCCGCCATGCAGCACGGACTGAAGGAGAACAAAGCCGAATACGTCGTGTTTACCGATGCGAACACCATGCTCAATACCAAAGCCATCAGCGAAGTGATGCGTCAGTTCATGCGCGAAGACGTGGGCTGCGTTTCGGGCGAGAAGCGTGTGGCGGCTCGCACGGAGGGTCAGGATGCCGCCGAGGGCGAAGGTCTTTACTGGAAATACGAGAGCCGTCTAAAGCAATGGGACAGCGACCTATACTCGGCAATGGGTGCCGCCGGCGAGCTCTTTGCCGTGCGCATGAGCTGCTACCAGCCTGCTCCATCCAACGCTCTGCTCGACGATTTTATGATATCGATGCTTATCTTGAACAAGGGATATAGAATTGCCTACACATCAGATGCTTACGCCATGGAGTATGGAAGTGCAAACCTGCAGGAGGAATCGAAGCGGAAGCGCCGCATTGCCGCAGGAGGACTACAGAGCATCTGGTGGCTGCGGGGCATGATGAACCCGCTGCGCAGGCCACTCATAGCCTTCCAGTTCGTGTCACATCGCGTGCTACGTTGGAGCCTCACACCCGTCGCCATGCTGCTGCTCATACCCCTGAACATCGCCCTCGTCACGCTCGGGGCGGGCAAAGTCTATACCGCCGTGCTCATCGCTCAGGCCGTGTTCTATCTGGCTGCCCTTGCCGGCTACCTCTTGGCAAAGGCTGGAAAGAAGAACAAATGGCTCTACGTGCCCTACTATTTCCTGTTTATGAACACTAACGTGTTCCGGGGAATGAGCTATCTCAGGTCGCACAGCAGTTCGGGAACATGGGAAAAAGCAAAAAGAGCGTGAAAAAAGACAAATTTTTTCAACATTCTTTCGCCCGTTTCAACAAAAAACAGTATCTTTGCAGCTGCATTTAATATGCGAACTGACTAAAACTGTTCATTGATATACGAAATGGATCAAGACGAAAGGGAAATATTGCTTCAGAAATTTGCCACTGTCAACAGGAAACTGATGACGGCAAACGAGCAATTGGAACAGGCCAACCGGAAGATCAAGGAATACGA
This sequence comes from Prevotella sp., assembly GCA_017554385.1. Classification (GTDB taxonomy): domain Bacteria; phylum Bacteroidota; class Bacteroidia; order Bacteroidales; family Bacteroidaceae; genus Prevotella. Next base: position 28,046 of record JAFZIL010000070.1, read on the forward strand.
GGAGAAGGCTTCAAAGGCTGAGAATGCCAGCAAGATGAAGTCGCTCTTTCTGGCCAACATGTCCCATGAAATACGCACACCACTCAACGCCATCGAGGGCTTCTCGCGCATCATGGCCGAAACCGACTCACCCGATGAACGCATGAAATTCATGGAGATCATCGAGAGCAACAACAGCCGCCTGCTCAGCTTGGTCAACGAGATTCTCGATCTGAGCCGCGTAGAGTCGGGCGAGATTGTCATCAAGAACAAGCCTACCGACCTTGGCCACCTCATGAGCAGCATCAAGCAGGTATTCAAGTTCCGCTGCCCTGAGACCGTTGACTTGATATGGACAAAGCCCGACATACCCGTAGTCATGACCACTGACGAGAACCGGTTGATGCAGGTATTCTCGAACCTTATCTCCAACGCGCTGAAGCACACGTCGAGAGGCTCCATCACCTACGGCTACAACATGCTTAACGACGGTAGAGACATCCGATTCTTTGTCAAAGACACTGGTTCAGGCATCTCCCCCGAATTCATTGACCAGATTTTCAACGCCTACGCATCGCAGGACGCCAACCAACAGCAGGGCTTCGGTCTCGGACTTGCCCTTTGCCGCATCATCGTAGAGAAGATGGGCGGCACCATCAGCGTGAAGTCTAAGATGGGCGAAGGGTCTATTTTTACTTTCGAGATGCCTTTCCACGGTACCATCGGAGGTGTTTCGACCAGCAACAGGTCTGGGACGGCCACCAACGTTCGCACATTGCGTGTAGATGCCCATCTCGACGAAGAGAACATGAAGACCGTGCTTGTGGCCGAAGACGAGGAGAGCAACTTCGAGCTAGTACGCATTGTGCTGCAAAAGCGCTACAAACTGCTGCGCGCCCACAACGGCATAGAAGCAGTAACCATCAACGAAGACGAAAAGCCAGACTTGATCTTGATGGACATACGCATGCCAGAAATGAACGGCCTCGATGCGACCCGCATCATCAAGGAGGTGAGCCCCGAGACACCCGTGATTGCACTTAGCGCCTTTGCCTTCGAAGAGAATATCAAGGAGGCGCGGGCAGCCGGATGTGACGAGTTCATGGCCAAGCCCTTCCGTGTGGAAGACCTCATTGAAACTATCGACCGCTACATGAAGAAATAATTGTTAGCCAAAAGAAATAACGTGGGAAAGCTCGCTGTCTACAAATACATATCTTTCATGTTCCTTGTCCTGTCGGCCATCCTCATGTTTTTCACGCTGGCCGCACTCTTCGGAGGGAAAGTGACGCCTATAGGCAACAATGCCTTGGCAATGCTCGTCTATGCCCTGCCAGGACTACTCATCGGAAATGCGCTCATGCTTGTCTACTGGCTGGTCAGACGCCGCTGGCAATGGGCTCTCATGCCTCTGTTTGCCCTCCTATGCAGCATTCCTTATATAGGTACCTTCTATCAGCCGTCCATCTTCAGCAAAACCGACGACAGCAAGGCCGGTCTGATTGTGGCCACATACAACGTAGCAGCTTTTAGTAATGAGACCTCTGGATTCAAGTCGGGCGACATACTGGCAGAAATGAAAAAGAACAGCGTTGACGTGCTCTGCCTACAAGAATACAGGGACCGTAGCGGCGACCGGCTGAACTCCGACACCTATAAGGACTACTTCCCCTACTTCATGTTTGGGCACGACGATATGATTATCTATAGCCGCTACCCTATCAGCCAGTCGGAAGCCATCGACTTCGGTGATACGAACAACAGCGCCATGTGGGCTGACATCAATGTGAATGGGCACATGATACGCGTGTTCAACGCCCACTTGGAAACCACAGGCTTCAACCGCACGATGCGCAAGGTGGCAAAGATGGAGCTGCAAGGACTCACCGTCAAGGAAAACGCCATCATCAAGGCCATCTACGGCAACTACACCATGGGCATGATAATACGCTCAAGGCAATGCGACAAAGTGGCCCAGCAGATAGAGGAATCGCAGCTACCCGTCATTCTCTGTGGCGACTTCAACGATGTGCCCTACTCCTACACCTACAACAGGATGCGCGGTGATCTAATCGACGGCTTCAAGGAGTGTGGCAAGGGCTTCATGAGCACATACCGGGGTAAGAAGAAGTTCCGCATCGACTACATCTTCCATGACAAGCTGCTGAAGGGCGTCAGCTACTACAAGCAGGAGCTGAGCTACAGCGACCACAACCCCGTATTCATGAAAATAGAGCTCTGAGGGTAGTCACAACGCCCACAGAGCTCTATTACTATTATCAAGGAAATACCACAATCACTGCACAATCTTAAAGCGCACACGGAACGAGCGCTCGCGTTCGTCCCAATTGGTGCCAAGCATTTCGAAGCGCCCTATCTGAGAGGTAGAGCGAACGTGTTTGCCAATGCACGGACAAACGTCATAGTCTCCGATGCGCACAAGCCGGATAGCTTCAGAGGCATCGTCGGGTAGTCGGTCAAGACTCACCCCTTCAGGCAAATTATAGCGGTCAGCCATCTCGAACGTCACAGGCAAATCTTCGGCAATAAGCTCGTTCATGCGACGTTCAATCTCCTGCTCGTCCTTGCGCGAAGGCTTACGATCGAGGTGGAAGCTCATCTTGCTCTTCTTACGCTCCACATGGGCGTTGAAACTGCGCTCGCAGCCGAACATGCGAATCATGGTCTGATTGAGCAGATGCTCAGCGGTATGTGCAGGCGGGAACTCATCCTTATTGTGCTCGTTCAATAGATAATCGTTGTTCATGTCCTCAACACTTTTTCGTACTTATCACGCAGTGTCATCTTTTGATCTCGATGTCTCGGCGCACGTTGTCGCGAATCTTCTTCAAGTAGCCCTGCATGCCAGAGGCATCCTTGTGGTCGATAATCTCAAGCAGTTCCTTCAGCTCCGTGCGTATCTGCGACACCTGGTCGTGAGTGTACGGGTTGAACAGGATTTCCTGCAAAAGGTAGTCATCCTCGTTAAGAACACCCTTTGCAATGCGCATGTGGCGTTTGAAAGTGGTGCCCGGTGCGTCCTGATGCTTCATCACGGCAGCAAAGACGAAGGTGCTCACAAACGGAATGGAAAGCGAATAGGCCACTGTCTTGTCGTGCTCCTCGAACGTGTACTCATAGATGTTAAGCCCCAGCTTCTGATACAAATCCTTAAAGAAGATGCGACCCATGTAGTCGCCCTCGCTGATGATGATGGCGTTCTCTTCACTGAGCTGCTGCAGGTTAGCAAATGTGGGGCCGAACATCGGGTGGGTCGACACATAGCGCATGCCCGACTGCTCATAGAAATCCTTTAGGTCAGTCTTTACCGAAGCGATGTCGCTGATGATACACTGTTTAGGCAAGTAAGGGATGACCTCACGGAACACGGGGATGGTGTACTTCAGCGTAACGGCATTGATCATCAACTCCGGCTGGAAGGCACGCACCTCCTCCAAGTCGGTAAAACGCTGGCAGTTATACGTGAACCGCATCCGCTTCGCATCGCGTTCGAATACGGCCACCTCATGTTCAAAACTCAGCAGGTCGATGAAGAAACTCCCCATCTTGCCTGCGCCCATTACTAATATTTTCATTGTTTTGGTTGTTCTACCCGTCTTTTTCAAGTATTCAGACATTCCTCCCTTGGGGAGGGTTTGGCTGGATTTTTTATTTGTTAATAATCTCTATCTGCTGACGTACGCTCTCCTCGTGAATACTCTCGAAGACCTTAGCTACGAAGTCAGGTCCCATACCGCAAAGTGAACCCTGGACACCGCGTTTCGACAGTATCTCGTTGTAGCGCACAGTCTGCAGCACAGTCATGTTGTGGTCTTTCTTGTAGTGACCAATCTCGCGGCACACACGCATACGCTTCGCAAGGATATCCATAATCTGGTTATCAAGCTCGTCAATCTGCTTGCGCAGGCTGGTCAATCCCTCGGTGGTGGTGTGCTCGTCACGGATAATCAGCAGTGAGAGGATGTAGTCGAGCACCTCAGGTGTCACCTGCTGCTTGGCATCGCTCCACGCCTTATCGGGATCGCAGTGGCTCTCCACAATCAGACCGTCAAATCCCAAGTCCATAGCCTGTTGGCACAAGGGGGCAATGAGTTCGCGGCGACCACCTATATGACTGGGGTCACAGATGATGGGAAGTTCTGGTATGCGGCGGTGTAACTCGATGGGAATCTGCCACATAGGCGAATTACGGTAAATCTTCTGCTCATAGCTTGAGAAGCCTCGGTGAATGGCTCCCATACGCTTGATACCAGCCTGATTGATGCGCTGCAAGGCACCTATCCACAGCTCGATGTCGGGGTTGACGGGGTTCTTCACGAAAACGGGAACGTCGACGCCCTTCAGCGAGTCGGCCAGTGCTTGCATGGCGAAAGGATTAGCCGTAGTGCGGGCACCCACCCAAAGGATGTCGATGTCGTACTTCAATGCCAACTCCACGTGTTCGGGCGTAGCCACCTCGGTAGCGACGAGCATGTGGGTTTCGTCCTTCACCTGTTTCATCCATACTAAGGCCGGCTCACCATGACCCTCAAAACCACCTGGCTTCGTACGTGGTTTCCACACACCTGCACGGAAGTTGTGACAGCCTTTCATAGCCAGCTGCTTTGCCGTTTCCATCACTTGCTCCTCGGACTCTGCCGAACATGGGCCTGCAATCACGAACGGACGTTCATTGTCGCTCGGTAGATTGATTTTCTCTAACTCTAATTCCATACTATATCATTTTTTTGATTCTTTCTAATGCCTGCTGTATTTTCTCTTCCTTGGCGCAAAGCGAGATGCGGATATATCGCTCACCGTTGCTACCGAAGATGAAGCCTGGAGTAATGAACACACGAGCCTCGTGGAGCACGCGCTCGGTAAGGTCTTCGACATTCTGAATGTTGTCAGGAATACGCCCCCAAAGGAACATCCCCACCTGCTGAGGGTCATATTTACAACCAAGGACGTTCATTATCTGCTCAGCATATTGGCGACGGCTGGCGTAGGTGTTAATGTTATACTCGCGATGCCACTCCTCGCTGTTACGATAAGCTTCTGCAGCGGCTAACTGGATGCCACGGAACGTACCACTCTCTATGTTTGACTGAACTTTCAGAATCCACTGGATGAACTGCGCGTTAGTGGCACAAAGGCCTACACGCCAGCCAGGCATGTTATGGCTTTTCGACATGGAGTTGAACTCAATACAGCAGTCCTTGGCACCGGGAATCTGAAGAATACTCTGTCGCTCCTCACTGAGGATAAAGCTGTAGGGATTGTCGTTCACCACGACGATGTTGTGTTCCTGTGCAAACCGTACCAGACGCTCATAAGTCTCACGACGGGCACGTCCGCCCGTCGGCATGTTAGGATAGTTGGTCCACATCAGTTTTACACGTGATAGATCCATCTTCTCCAACTCGTCGAAGTCAGGTTGCCAGCCGTTGTCCTCTCGCAGGTTGTAGTTGACAATCGTAGCACCTAACAGCTTGCTCAGTGACGTGTAAGTGGGATAGCCCGGATTGGGCACCAATACCTCGTCGCCAGGATTCACGAAAGCCAGCGTGACATGCAGAATGCCTTCCTTCGAGCCAATCAACGGCAACACCTCTGTCTTTGCGTCGAGGTCGACATCGTACCAACGTTTGTAGAAGTCGGCCATCGCCTCGCGCAATTCGGGCGTACCCATCGTAGGCTGGTAGCCGTGGGCGTTGGGATCGTGTGCCACCTCACAAAGTTTCTCTATGGTTTGCTTCGATGGCGGCATGTCGGGACTGCCGATGGCCAACGAGATAATGTCCATGCCCTCGGCATTGAGTCGAGCCACCTCTTTCAGCTTGCGGCTGAAGTAGTATTCACTTACAAGTTGAAGTCTGTCTGCTGGTTGTATCTTAGTAATCATAATTCTCAATTTCTCAGTGTCCTTTATATTCACCTAATATTTTCAAGTCACGGGTCAAAGGGATGATGGCATCGACCGCCTGACGGTATCGCGTCAGGTCGCTGTAGGTCACATCTACGTAGAACAGGTACTCCCACTCACAGCCAATGATGGGCAGCGACTGAATCTTTGTCAGGTTAATCTTGTAGAACGACAGGATGGCAAGGATGGCCGAGAGCGAGCCCTCTTCGTGGGGAAGTGAGAAGACGATGCTCGACTTGTCGGTCTCAGTGAGAGGTCGAAGCAGGTCGGCCTTCTGCGGCATGGAGCACACCAGGAATCGCGTGTAGTTGTGCTTGTTGTCCTCGATATTGTCCTCCAACACTTTCAAACCATAGAGGCGAGCGGCCTCGGCGTGACAGATGGCTGCCCACCCCTTGTGCTGTCCCTCAGCAATCATTTTGGCTGAACCAGCTGTGTCCTCACCCTCGACGATGCGCAGCTGCGGGTGGCGCTCCAGATAGTGACGTGTCTGCATCAGCGCCACTGGATGCGAATGAACCTCGGTAATGGTGTCCCAGTCGTCATCGGGCAGACAACAGATACTGTGAGTGATGTGAAGCTTATGCTCGCCCACCACCGTCGTTCCGCTGTCGCGCAACAGCTCATAGTTGTGCAACAACGACCCCGCTATGGTGTTCTCAATGGCAGCCATAGCTATGACCGTAGGGTCCTGACGCACGGCATCGTAGACCTGCTCGAACGTGGAGCAGCAAATCAACTGTATCTGCTCACCCTGATAGAACTCATGGGCCGCAATGTCGTGGAACGACCCGATCTCTCCTTGTATGGCAATTCTCTTCATGATGTTCAAAGTTCAACGCTTGGGTTATCAACAAGAAACTCCGCTTTCACTGATGTGAAGCGGAGCTCTCTGATATTCTTTTTCGAATGAATCCCTGCATACGAACAACCGCTTCACAATGATTTTGCAAAGTAAAAGTAGAAGTAATAGTATGCATTCAGATTCTTCATGTGAGTTTTCTTTTGATTTCGCTTGCAAAAGTATAACTTTTCCTTGGATTGTACAAATAATTTGGTAAAAAAATACAGAATCTGGTTACATTTATGTTCCAATTATAAAAAAAGTGCGACATATTTGCATAAATACGAAAATATTTGTACTTTTGCACATATTTTCAGATAGCAATGGCAACAGACAAGATTAGAATCAAAGACATAGCCGAACGTGCAGGCGTGAGCGTTGGCACGGTTGACCGCGTACTGCACAACCGCCCCAACGTTTCGAAAACGGCACTTGACAAGGTAAATAAAGCCCTCGAAGAAATGGACTATCAGCCGAACATGTATGCTTCGGCTCTTGCATATAATAAGTCGTACACGTTCTACTTATTAATACCCCGCCACGACAGCGAAGCCTACTGGGAAGAAATAGAAGAGGGAGCGAAGGCTGCCACCGCACTACGCCGCGACTTCGGCATTAAGCTCAAGCTGATGTACTACGAGCGGTTCAATGCCCCTTCCTTTGTACGCATTGCCAGTGAATGTCTGAAAGAGAAGCCTGACGGCGTCATCATGGTGCCTGCCAAGCTCGACGTTACTACTGCTTTTGCCAATCAGTTACAGGAGAACAACGTACCGTTCATCCTGCTCGACTCCTATCTGCCCGACCTGAAGCCATTGGCATTTTACGGTCAGGACTCTTTTCAGAGCGGCTACTTTGCTGCCCGCATGCTGATGCTCATTGCTTCGAAAGAGAAGGAAATCATGCTGATGAAGCAGCTGAAGAACGGACATGTAGGGTCGAAACAGCAGTCGAACCGTGAGACGGGCTTCCGCCACTACATGAAAGACCACTTTCCCGATATTGAGATAACAGAGCTCGACCTTCCCCTCGACGAGAAACGGGAGAAGTACCCTGAGATTCTTGAGAAGTTCTTTACCGAGCACCCTCAGGTACACCATTGCATCACCTTCAACTCTAAGGCCCATCTCGTAGGCGACTTCCTGCTACGCACCAATCGGCGCAACGTGCAAATCATGGGATATGACATGGTGCCGAAGAACGAGGAGTGCGTGAAGCAGGGGAGCATTTCATTCCTCATTGCCCAACACGCCTACCGGCAGGGGTTCTCATGCGTAGACACGCTTTTTGAGGCCATCGTCCTGAAGAAAGAGGTGAACCCCGTGAACTACATGCCCATCGAACTGCTCACAAAGGAGAACGTGGCGTTCTATCGTCGCACCTACGACGGATAATAATTAGAATTGAGATTTGAGAATTGAGAATTGAACTAAAACAAATACAAGACAAATGGCACAACAAGCTACATTTTTGAAAATTAATCCTGCAGACACTGTGGTTGTCTGCCTTACAGAAAAGAAAAAAGGCGAAATCATTGAGGTAGGCGACGTAAAGGTGACACTGGCCGAAGACGTACCCGCAGGACACAAGGTGCTGCTGCGCGACGTAAAGGAAGGCGAGGACGTCATCAAGTACGGCTATCCCATCGGTCATGCACGCAAGGACCTGAAAGCTGGTGAATGGGTGAACGAAAACAATCTGAAGACAAATCTCAGCGGCACGCTCGAATACACCTATCAACCCGTTGGCGAACAACTGGACATAAAAAAAGAGAACCGCACGTTTAAAGGCTATATGCGAAAGAACGGTGATGTAGGCGTACGTAACGAGATATGGATTGTCCCTACCGTCGGTTGCGTCAACGGCATTGCCGAGCGGCTTGCCCAGCAGTTGCGCGAGGAGATAGATTCTCAAAACATCGATGCCGTTTGGTGCTGGCATCACAACTACGGCTGCTCACAGCTCTCCGGCGACCACGAGAACACCCGCAAAGTGCTTCGCGACATCTGCCTGCATCCCAATGCTGGTGCTGTGTTGGTGTTAGGCTTGGGGTGTGAGAACAACCAACCCGAAGACTTCATGCAGCTCCTGGGCGACTACGACAAGGAACGCATACGCCTGCTCGTAACGCAAAAAGTCGATGGTGATGAAGTGGAGGCAGGCATGCAGATCCTGCGTGAACTCTACGAGATTGCCAGTAAGGACAAACGCGAGCCGGTGCCCGTCAGTAAGTTGCGCGTAGGCTTGAAATGCGGTGGTAGCGACGGTTTCAGCGGTATTACTGCCAATCCGCTTGTAGGCGAATTCAGCGACTGGCTCGTGGCACAGGGTGGTACCAGCGTACTCACCGAGGTACCCGAGATGTTCGGTGCCGAAACCATCCTGATGAACCGCTGCGAGACGCGCGAACTCTTCGACAAGACCGTCTCGATGATCAATAACTTCAAAGAGTACTTCCTCAGTCACGGTGAGCCTGTGGGCGAGAATCCATCTCCGGGCAATAAGGCAGGCGGCATCTCCACACTCGAAGACAAGGCACTGGGCTGCACGCAGAAATGCGGTCGCGCACCTGTTTCTGGTGTTATGGAGTATGGCGACCGGCTTGAACACAACGGTTTGAACTTGCTCTCTGCTCCGGGAAACGACCTTGTGGCTGCCACTGCACTGGCTTCGTGCGGCTGCCATCTGGTGCTCTTCACCACTGGTCGCGGCACGCCCTTCGGCACCTTCGTACCCACGATGAAAATTGCCACCAACCCTACACTCGCCCAACGAAAGCCCAAGTGGGTCGATTTCTCGGCAGGACAGTTGGTAGAGGGACGCACCATGCAGGAGCTCGTACCCGAGTTCATTGATAAAGTACTGGCTGTGGCAAGCGGTGAAAAAGCTCGTAACGAAGAGAACGGCTACCGCGAAATATCTATCTTCAAGAACGGAGTCACTCTGTAGTGTCAGCTCCTCTAAGAATAATGCTGGTGGCACCGATGGTAAAGAGCGTGCCATCAGCTATCAACCGACGTTCGCGCGGCTGTAGTTCCACGTTGTCGACAAAGGTGCCGGTATTGCTGTTGCTGTCCTGCAACATATATCGTAGACGTCCTTTCTTGTCGCGCGAAACATTAATGGTGCAATGCCATAAGTCCACGCTCGGGTCAACAGTTTCGATAGGAGTGTTGATGGGATTGCCTTTCTGATAACGCCCAATCTGGTTGTCACCCATCTGAAGGGGGAGCACCTGCTTATAGTGGAACACGTTCTCAATGACGATGATTGCTCCCAACTCACTCTGTGCCTGCATGTTCATCGCATCCTGATTCTCGGTCTTCTGCGTCTGATGTAGCTTCGACACGCCCATGCGTATGCCGAACTGCTTACCACAGTCAGGGCACTGAAACACCAATGACTGCCCAGCTTCATACTGGGTTTCATCAAAAGTGATGAACTGGTCACACTTGGGACAGCGTACTCTTTTCATAATAAAAAGATGTATGAAAGAAAAGGACTTTAAAGCTTCATGATCCAAGCCTCCTGGAAGTCCTTCTGCTGCTTGCGCAACTGGCGCAAACTCTCGTAGGCATCCTGTTCTGACTTGTATTCACCGTACACCACACGCACCTTCTTCGAAAGATGCATCTCCATAACGCGCGCTTCATTGAATCCTTTCTTGTTCAGCTGATCAATAAAGTCGTCAGCATGACGCTGGGTAGTCTGACTGGCCAGTACAATACAATAGCTCGGCTCTGACTGAGCAATTGGCTCATCAGACTTAATTGTAGCGTCCGAAGTAGCATCGGATTCCTGCTCCTCCACGACTTGCTGGCTGTCAGCGACAGCATTCTCTTGCTCCGTTTTAGCTTCCTCCGTGGGGGCAATGCTCTGAGCAACGTCCTCTTTTATCTGCGCATCATTGCCGGAAACGATTGGCAACACAGAACTCTGCTGCACATCACTCATCAGATGGCTGTTCGAAACTGGCGTCTGGATGAAGAAGAATGCCAAGATGGCAGCAGCCACGGCTACAGCATTACGCAGCCACGACATCTTAATCACGATGGCGGGCTCTTCCTTCACTGTTTCTGCCAGAGTCTGCGACTCTTCTTTGTCACTTTCCTCTACCACTTGTGCCACTACAGGCTCCATCTCCTGCACGTCATCCACCGGCAGCTGTTCGGGTACAGTCACTGTTGACTGCTGCATAGCCACTGTAGCCTGTTGTTGTTCTATGGGTCTCATCTCAAACGAGCTCAGACCATATAGCGCTGGCGTTAGAATGCCGGCCTCACAAGGATCAAACTCCATGTGTCCCTCCTCGTTGAGCCTTAGTACACCGATATCGTTCAGTTCGTATTTGCCCTCATTCTCCAGGTGCTGACGCAGTTCGGCCACTTCACACTCTACACGACGTAAGGCCTCGGGGTAGCTGATGTCATAGGCTTCGATGTACGACTGCACCAAGAGCGAGTCGTTCATCGTGAGCTGTGGATTAAATCCAAGCGTACGCAAAGGCGGCAGGAACAGGCCACCATCCTCGTCGTACGAGGCATTTACATAGTGAGCCATAAAGCCACCGAGCTCAGGAACAATCACACAGTCATTGCTCAGCAAAAGTATTTCGATATGTCTTTCTAATTCAATCACGTTGCAAAATTACAACTTTTTCCCGAACTGGCAAATGAAAAGGAACTTAAAAATGACAGAAAAGCGAAAAATATTTTCGGCATTCGGAATAATATTCGTAATTTTGCAAATTGAAACTTAGTACACATTAAGAAATGGAATATATAGAAACAGCTATCCAAGGCGTTCTCATCATCGAGCCGAAGGTGTTCTGCGATGCCCGTGGCTACTTCATGGAAGCGTGGAAAAAGCAGGAGTTTGAGGAACATGTAGGCAAGATTGACTTCGTCCAGGACAACGAGTCGAAATCATCATACGGTGTTCTGCGCGGCCTTCACTATCAGAAAGGCGATTATTCCCAAGCCAAACTCGTACGCGTAATTAAAGGAAAGGTGGTCGATGTGGCAGTCGACATCCGTAAGTCCTCACCCACCTTCGGAAAACATATCGCAGTGGAGCTGAGTGATGAGAACAAGCGCCAGCTGTTTATTCCCCGCGGTTTTGCTCATGGCTTCGTCGTGCTGAGTCAAGAAGCTGTCTTCACATACAAGGTTGACAATATCTATGCCCCTCAGGCCGACGGCGGCATACGCTGGGACGACCCTACTCTCAACATTGAGTGGCCCATCGACCCTGCCGACGTGCTGACAAGTGAGAAAGACCTGCGCCTTCCTTTCCTGAAAGATGCAGAACTGTTTGAGTAACAACCCCATGTAATATCATAACATCATGAATATAGCAATTGTTGGTACAGGCTATGTAGGCCTTGTCTCAGGAACATGTTTCGCTGAAACCGGTGTGAACGTCACATGCGTCGATGTCGACGAAAAAAAGATTGAACGGCTGACTAACGGTGAGATACCCATCTACGAGCCAGGACTTGACCAGATGGTTCTTAAGAACGTGAAGGCAGGACGCTTGAAGTTTACCACTGATCTCGCCTCGATTCTCAACGAGCAGGAGATTGTGTTCATCGCGGTGGGCACACCGCCCGACGAAGACGGCTCTGCCGACCTGAAGTACGTGCTACAGGTGGCAAAGACCATTGGCGAGAACCTCAGCCAGTATCTGGTTGTTGTCACCAAGTCTACCGTTCCCGTTGGTACTGCCCGCAAAGTGCGAGCCACCATCGAAGCCGAGCTCAAGAAGCGTGGCTCTGACATTCCTTTCGACGTGGCCTCCAATCCAGAGTTCCTCAAAGAAGGCAACGCCATCAAGGACTTCATGTCGCCCGATCGTGTGGTTGTGGGCGTTGAGAGCGAACAGGCCAAGAAGAAGCTCACGAAGCTCTACAAGCCCTTCCTCATCAACAACTTCCGCGTCATCTTCATGGACATTCCCTCAGCCGAGATGACCAAATATGCTGCCAACTCGATGCTTGCCACGCGCATCTCGTTCATGAACGACATTGCCAACCTGTGCGAGCGCGTGGGTGCAGATGTAAATATGGTACGCGCGGGAATAGGTTCCGACACCCGCATCGGACGTAAGTTCCTCTATGCAGGCTGCGGCTACGGCGGTTCCTGCTTCCCCAAGGACGTGAAGGCCCTCATCAAGACTGCCGACCAGAACGGCTATTCTATGGAGGTGCTCAAAGCTGTGGAGCGCGTGAACGAGCGCCAGAAGGGCATTCTCTTCGAGAAGCTCCAAAAAGCCTTCAACGGCGAGAGCCTGAAGGGTAAGACCATTGCCCTCTGGGGACTATCGTTCAAGCCCGAGACCGACGACATGCGCGAATCAACAGCACTCGTCATCATCCAGAAACTTCTCGATGCCGGATGTACCATTCGTGCCTACGACCCCATCGCTATGGATGAATGCCGACGCCGCATGGGCGAAACGATTGTGTATTGCCGTGACATGTACGACGCTGTGCTCGACGCCGATGCCCTGTTGCTGCTCACTGAGTGGAAGGAATTCCGTCTGCCCACGTGGGGCGTCATCCGCAAGGCCATGCGCCATCCGCTCGTTATCGACGGACGCAACATCTTCGACATTGACGAGGTGCTGGAGAGCGGTTTCGAATATCACTGCATCGGAAAATAACATCATCTCATGAAAACAATACCTTCTGTTCTCTTCTTCCTGATGCTCCTCGTCGCGCTTGCCTCCTGTAAGCGCAACAGCGACGTGGCCGTCGTCAGTACGTCCGAAGACAGACAAGCAAAAGAACTGTTGCAAGGCGTATGGATAGAGGACGAAACCGAGGAGATCTCTTTCAGGGTGAAGGGCGATTCCATTTTCTTTCCCGACTCCACCAGCCTGCCGGCTTATTTCCGCATTGTTGCCGACTCGTTCTATCTGGGCGGGGCTTCCTACCCCATCGAGAAACAGTCACCCCACGTATTCTGGTTCATCAACCACAACGGCGACATCGTCAAACTCTCAAAGAGCGACGACCCCGATGACGAGCTTGACTTCCAGAAGCATCAGGCTCCCATGCCGCTAACCCTCAATGAGGTGGTCAAGACCGACTCGGTAGTTATGTTTGGCGGACAGCGCTATCATTGGTACATCGCTGTCAACCCTACCCGCTACAAAGTGCAGAAGACCTCTTATAACGACGAAGGTGTGGGGGTTGAAAATGTCTATTATGACAATATCATCAACATCAGCTTGTTCAAGGGAGCCGAGAAACTTTTCTCGCGCGATTTCCGTAAACAGATGTACGTCAAGAACGTACCGCCCCGCTTCCTTGACCAGGCCATCCTCGGCAACATGCAGTTCGACCACATCGATGCGCGTGGCTTCCACTTCAACGCCACTCTCTGCGTCCCCGACGGTGCCAGCTGCTACCTCATCGAAACGCTCATCGGTTTCAATGGCGAGGTGGTTTACAAGCTGCTGGAGTATTAAAGATTGTTTTACTTTTCTCCAAGCCAGTTGTCAATGAGGCGACGGGCGATGGAGAGTTTTTCAGGCAATTGGGGCAGGTGGTTGCGATGGAACCACCCGCCTTTTTGCAATTCCTCGCGCTGCAGATGGGGCTCGCCTCCGGCATAGTCGGCATTGAAGCCCACCATCAGTCCGCTGGGATAGGGCCAGGGCTGCGAGGCGAAGTAGCGAATGTTGCAGATACTGAGGCTGGTCTCTTCCATCACCTCTCGGCGCACGGCTTCCTCAAGGGTCTCACCCGTCTCGACGAAGCCTGCGATGAGTCCGTAGAAGTCGCTCTTGAAGTTACGCCCTCGGGCCATGAATATCTCGTCGGGGCCGCGATGGATGAGCACGATGACTGCCGTGGCCAGCTGGGGCCACACCTCCTTACCACATTGTTCGCAGCGCTTGGAGATGTCGGTATGGAAGCGCATGGTGCCTCCGCAGACACCGCAGAAGCGGGTGTTATGGTGCCAGTAGAGCAGCTCGGCACACTTGCCCGCCTTCAGGTAGAGCGGTTCCGGCAGGCGGTAGTAGCTCTGGCGCAGGGGGCACATCTCGTAAAGGGGATGGGATGCTACGGGCTGGTCGATGTTGTAGGAACGCACCTCGGTGCCGTCGGCCATGGGGGTGACGGTGAGCACCTGCGTCCACGTCTTGAGGGCTATGGGCGGTTCTTCCTGCAGGGGGATGGTGAAGGTGCCGTCGGGCAGTCGCTGTAGCATGAGCGACTCTTTGCAGAAGACGAAATAGTAGCGATTAGTCATTGAATATCAGCTTACGGTCGCGCTTTAGTGCGGGTTCTGTCCACTCTGATGGCACGAAGCGCCAGTTGTTGTTAGCCTTCGGCATGACGTGTCCCATCTTTTCGATTTCGAGCATGATGTAGTGGCGCTGGTCGCGCTCACTCTGGAAGACGATGCGGCGGCTGAGCTCGTCGCGCGGTATGCCTGCACCCTTGGTCAGCAGCTCTCCACCTCCGTTGCCTCGGTAGCTGTTCATGGCCACGCGATAGGTCTTCTTCTCGTCGAAGGGCGTTCCGTCCGACATGCGCAGTATTCGCACCTTCTCGCCGTCGGGCTTGGTGACGTCGACCTCGTAGTCGATGCCTGCAGCCGAGTCGAAGTTGAACGTCATGTTGACGAATCCGTAGGACTCGCTCTGCGTGATGTGCGAACCGAAGGCTCCCTTCTCAATGCGCATGATATGGTCGTCGGGCGAGGTCATCGTGTTGACCCAGAGGTCGTAGCTCATCTCCAGGTGCCGACGTATCTCCTCGCCGGTCATCTCGAGCGTGTAGATCATGTTCTCGTAGCGGTAGAGCTTGAACAGGTCGGCCACGGTGACAGGGCCCTCGTCTATGCGTGCATCATATATGAGAGGTGCGTTGAACGAGATGTCGGCACCGGTGATGCGCAGCTGTATGTCGTGGATGAAGTCGGTGAAGGGTGCCGAGCCGAAGAAGCAGTCGCGTGCCTCGATGGGAACATCGAAATAGCCTATCTGCCTGTCGACGTAGTGCTTCACGCTGTCGATGGCGGGCTGGAAATGGCTGACGAGCTGCTCGTCGACAGCCTCGTTGGCCACGCTGCGTATCTGGCCCTTGATGTCCTTGCGCACCAGCCTGTCACCCTCGAAGGTCAGCTCGACAGAGGCGTCGGCCACCATCTGTGCGAAGCACGAGGGGTCAAGGCAGAGCACCTGATTGCCCTCTTCGTTGCACACCCAGTCCTCGTGTTGGGTATGGTCGTGGCCGAAGAATATGATGTCGAAGCCCGGCACGAGGCGTGCCACGCGCTCGGTGGCGTTCTCCTGGTATTCGTCGGTAGTGATGCCCCCGCTCTTTCCGCTGTGGAAGAGACCGAGCAGCAGGTCGGGCTTCTCCTTCTCGCGGATGATGCTCACCCACTTCTTGGCACATGCCACCATCTCCTGGAACTCAAGTCCGCTCCACAGCGACTCGTTGAGCCAGAAGGGGATGGCAGGCGTAATCATGCCGAGGATGACAATCTTGGCCCCGTCGACCTCATGGACGGAATAGGGCCGGACGTAGGGTTCGCCCGTGTCGCGCCTCACAATGTTGGCCCCGAGCATGGGGCAGCGCACCTCGCGTATCCACTTGTCGTAGACGTCATGCCCGGTCTCGATGTCGTGGTTGCCCACGGTCTCGGCATCGTAGCCCATGTAGTTGACCAGCTCGGCAGCAACGTTGGGTGCCTCGGGCATCACGTAGTTGGTGTAGTAGCACGTGGGCTGTCCCTGAAGTATGTCGCCGTTGTCGATGAGCAGCAGGCGCGAGCCGTACTCCTTGCGCAGCCGCTCCACGTAGGTGTTCACACGAGCCAGGGTACCCTTGAGCGGTTTGCGCTCAATAAAGTCGTAGGGAAAGAAGTGACCATGCACGTCGCTGGTCTCGATAATCCTGAGATTAACGGTCTTCTTGCCTGATGGATTTGCCATTGTCGTCATGCTTGCCATGCACATCATGGCAACACCTGCCACGATAATTGTTCTCATATTTCTTCTATTCTTCAATGATTTCATAGTTGTCAGTGCCATCGTCGTTCTGCTTATGGGCTTCGTCACGGTAGTTCGATGGCGTGACGCCCATCTTCGAGGTGAACTGCCGGTTGAAGCTCGTCGGGTCGCTGAATCCTGAGTTCATGGCAATCTCGGCAATGCCGTCGTCGGTATCCTCCAGGTACTTGATGGCCTTGTTCAGCCGGTAGTCGCTGATAAGGTCCTTCGGTGTGAGACCGGTGTACTTCATCAGCCGGCTGTTGTATTCCTCGGGCGTAAGCCCCGAGCTTTCTATCATGTCGCCGACCGTGAGCGAAGCGTTCGTGGCATTGGCATCGAGCCACTCCATGAGTCGGGTCATGAACACGGCCTCGTCCTCGTTCTGATAGGTCACCTCGCCAGGCGACGAGTGCATGCGTCTGAGGCGTTCTTTCTTGTCAAGGCGTCGCTGCTGCCAGAACATGAGCCAGATGGCAAGCACCACAAAGAGCACCATATAGACCCAGATGGATGCGGTCGACATGAAGAACGTGGGAGGCACGATGACCTCGATGACGCGCTGGTCGTACTTCTCGGGCGACTCGAGCAGGAAGCACTTCACAATGAACTTGTACTTACCCGTGGGCAGTCCGTTGTAATGGGCCGTGCGACTCTTGTCCGAGTTCTGCCACACACGGTCGTAGCCTTCAAGCTTATACTGATAGTGCACACGGTGCTGCAACTGATAGTTGAGCGAGGCAAAGCGGAACGAGATGGAAGAATTATAGGACGGCAGACGCACTGTGTTGTTGTCAGGCACATAATAGTCGTAGGTGGTGTTCAGTCGAGGGCTCTGCAATTCGTCATCGAGGAAGA
The DNA here is from genome assembly GCA_017554385.1 of Prevotella sp. Classification (GTDB taxonomy): domain Bacteria; phylum Bacteroidota; class Bacteroidia; order Bacteroidales; family Bacteroidaceae; genus Prevotella. The sequence continues at coordinate 45,664 of JAFZIL010000070.1, forward strand.
AGTCGGTGATGTGCAGCTTCAGCATCGAGCCTGCTGTGGTGACAAGTTTCTGACGGTCAACGAAATAGTATCCGTTGATTGTACCGAAGATCAGGTTGTCGTTGTCGAGCGTGACGGCAGCCCCTTCTGAGCACATGGTGTCGTCGACACCATCGAGACTGGAGAACGTAGTAAAGATGCGCTTGCCCGTGTCGTACGAACAGATGACATGGTCGGTAGTGAACCACACATTGCCCCGGCTGTCGAAGGTGATGCCCATGATCTCCTCGCTGGGCAGACCTTGCTGTGAGCCGAAAGCCTCGAAAAGCCAACAGCCCTTGCCGTCTTTGCCAATGGTATGGGCAAGGCCGCCACCATTGGTACCTACCCACATGTCGCCCTGAGGACCGCAAGCAAGGGCCACGATGTCGTTTGACATGAGTATCTGCTCGGGATGCTCCTTGCTCGCCTCCAACTGCTTCACGTTGAACTTTCCACCCTTGTACGACATAATCAGTACACCATCGGTAGTGCCGGCCCATACGTTGCCTTCCTTGTCGAGAGCCAGCGTGCGCACCTTGCGATGAGAGTGGAAAGGATAGGTCTTCATGGCATTGTCCGGATGGAGGAACACAGGTTTGCCGTTCTTGTCACGGTGCATCATGTTCACGCCGCCGCCGTAGGTGGCAATCCAGATGTTGCCATCCTTATCCTCTACCGAGCAATAGGCGTTGTCGTTGTTCAGCGAATAAGGATCGTCGTCGTTGTGGCAGTAACGCTCCATCCGCGCCACACCGTCGCCCTGCCAAATCATACGGAACATTCCCCTATCCTTCGAAGCAATCCAGTAGCTGCCCTCCGAATCTTTGCTGATACCGTAGAGGCGCCCCAGTGTCTCGCCTTTGGAATCGGTATTGACAACGATATGGCTGCTGTCGCTACGGATGATGAAAAGGCTGCTGTTCTTATTGCCCATAAGCAGCAACTTACGTGCTCGATCGTAGTAGACAGCGCGTATCTCGTTCGATGCACTTCGGCCTCCCTCAGGGATAAGCATGTTTCGGCTGATGGTGTTCTTGATGATCTCAAGCTTCTCCAGACCGCGACGGCTGGTAGACTCCCACACCACGCCCTCGTTGAGTTCGAGCACAGCATTGACGGTGTTAGAGAGGTTCCAGGGATTCACCGGGTCGTTATGAAAGAATTCCACCTCGTCTGTCTTGCGGTTGTAGTAGCCATAGCCGCCGCTGTTCATCCTGACCCACATCACGCCACCGGTTTCGTTGAACTTGCCGCCCGACCCGCCATAGTCGGGCACGGTGATAGGCTGTGAGAACAGCTTCTCCTCACCGGTGTTAGGATCGAGCTTCGAAGCCCCCTGACGACTGTCAGAGAACCATACCAGCCCGTGACTGTCTACGTAGATGGAGCTCAGCGGCTGGTCGCCAGCACGCAGCTGCTGCGGTTCCTGTCCGTAGGCAAAGGTGTAGATGTTGCCCGACTTTGCGCCGGCATAGATGTTATAGCCGTTGGAGTAGAGACAGGTGATGTGCTGACCTATGAACATACCCTTGCGCTCAATGGTCAGGTTCGACACATCCATGCGATGAACACCGTCGTTCGTGCCCAACCAGATGTCGTTCTGATAGCCCTCGGCCATGCTTGTAATCTCAAGGTCGCCCGTAGTGATGAGGTCGTACTTCACTTTGTCGCGCTCCATGCTGAGCTTGTACAGCCCCACACCGTCGATGGTCACCAGCACATCGCCAGCGCTGGTAGCGGTGAGCGGTGTCTGCGTGCGAAACTCTTCGCTGCCGCTGATGCCCTCGAAAGGATTGATGATTCTGTCAATGCTGCGCTTCAACACGAACACGCGTCCGTCGTACATGCGCATCCAGATGTTCTGCTGGTTATCTACCGTTAGTCCCAAAATACGGTTGTGCAGATTGGGAATCCCGCTGCCGTTGCCCGTGCGGTAATTAAAGAAGTTGAACCCGTCAAAGCGCGACAGGCCGTTCCACGTAGCCAACCAGATATAGCCGTAGTTGTCCTGTACAATCTGCGAGATGGCATTGCTGGGCAGACCGTTGTCGGTCGAGAAATGCGACAACGTGGCCTGTAGCTGCTGGGCATGCAAAGAAGGCATGACCAGACACTGGCCAACGAGCAGCAGCAGTGCCCGTCTGATCCATGATTTTATATGCTGATGAATCATTTTTCGATTAGGTTTTCTGTTTAACTTGCGAAAATACGGTTTTTTTTTCAAATACACATCATTTTAAGGAATTTTAATATCAAACACACTCCTACACTCCTACACTCCCACACTCCTACACTCCTACACTCCCACACTCCTACACTCCTACACTCCCACACTCCTACACTCCCCAAGAATGGCATATTTTTTGCTGGCTCTTAATAAAAAGAGGAGGAAAAGATTATGGCATTCATTGACTATTACAAGATTCTGGGCGTCCAGAAAGACATTCCGCAGAAAGACGTGAAGAAGGCTTACCTGAAGAGGGCTAAGCAGTTCCACCCCGACCTGCACCCCGAAGACCCGAAGGCCAAGGCCAAGTTCCAGGCCCTCAACGAGGCCTACGACGTGATTGGTGACCCGGAGAAGCGACGCAAGTACGACCAGTATGGTGAACAGTGGCGGCAGGCCGAAGCATTCAACGGAGCATCGGCAGGAGGCTTCGGAGGTGCCGAAGGGGGCTCGCCCTTCGAGGGCTTCGACTTCTCCTCGTTCAAAGGGGGAGGTGGCTTCAGCTCGTTCTTCGAGAACCTGTTTGGCGGCGGTGCACGACAGGGTGGCTCTGGTTTTGGCGGCTTTGGAGGCTTTTCGCGCCAACAGGCTCCGCAGGACACGCAGGCATCGGTCACCATCGACCTCTACACAGCCCTGCTCGGAGGCGACGTGGTCATTGCGCTCAGCAGCGGACAGAAACTGAAACTGAAAGTGAAGCCAGGCACACAGCCCGGCGCCAAGGTTCGTCTGCGCGGCAAAGGACAACAAGGCACCGACCTCATCATCACCTACCAGGTCAGCCTGCCCACCTCGCTCTCGCCCCGTCAGCAAGAGCTCGTCAGGGAACTGCAGCGCTTATGAAGCACCATAGCAAACACATAAAAGATTGAAAGATTGAAAGATTGATTTTCGAGCTTTACGCACAAATAAAGGGGTTTCGCGTGTTTTACCACACGAAACCCCCATTTTTTAATTCTTTCGCTCGACCTCCGGTCGCTTGCAAGGCAAGAATTTTTCAATTCTTCCGCTCAACCTCCGGCCGCGTCGAAGCAGGGACACTCCTTGCCTCGGTCAAAGTCGCGGTGGCCTGCAATCCTTGCTTTCGGGAATCTTCGGAGCAGCTCTTTCAGTAACGTTCCAAGCACGCTTTTCTGCTGCTCCGTGCGGGTGTCGGCACAAACGCCCTCGGCGTTGCGGCCACCTACGTAGCATACGCCTATGCTGTCGTGGTTTCTGCCACCGGCCTTGCAGTGGGCACCCTCGTAGAACAGCGGTCGGCCGTGCTCAATGGTGCCGTCGGGCAGTATGACAAAGTGGTAGCCTATCATCTCGAAGCCCCGTCGCTGGTGCCAGTCGTTGATAATCTCTGCATTGCAGGGCTGTCCGGGCAGCGTGTCCGAACAATGCACAATAATGTACTTTACGTTTTCTTTCTTTAGTCGTCGCATAGTTATATTGGTGTTTTATGTAGTGTAGGGGCTGGCACAGGGCCTGCCCGAACCGCCCCAAAGGCGGTATGTACGCGCGAAGAACGCCGTGACCGGCGTGCGGGCTGGCACAGGGCCTGCCCCTACACTAGGTCGTTTCGCCACTTCCGAAACTTGAATTGAGAGCCCACTTTAAAAAGTCCACATACTGCCGCAACGGGAGGCGCAGCCACTCCCCTCCCTTCAAGGGGAGGGGTGGCCCAAGGCCGGGGTGGGGTCTGTAAATATCAGACAGCGAGGAATATACAGACCCCACCCCTGCCCCTCCCCTTGAAG
>JAFZIL010000006.1 GCA_017554385.1 Prevotella sp.
ACTAACCCCTTCCCAGAGTTCACTGGCCGCATCTGTCCCGCCCTGTGCGAGAAGGCCTGTGTACTGAACCGTTTTAACCACGAGCCAACTACCAATCGTGAGGACGAGTGCGCCATCACAGAGATGGCATTCCAGGAGGGATTTATTACGCCCAAGACCGACATCCAGCGTAATGGCAAGAAGGTGGCAGTTATTGGCGCTGGTCCTGCCGGACTGGCTGCTGCCAACGACCTGAACCTGATGGGCTACAAGGTAACCGTATTCGAGAAGAACGAGGCTGCCGGCGGCTTGCTCCGCTATGGTATCCCCAACTTCAAACTGAACAAGGCCATCATCGACCGCCGCATCAGCCTGCTGGAGCAGGAGGGCGTAGAATTCAAATATAATAGTCCCGTTTCTTTAGATGCGATTTCATCGCAGCTCAGTTCTCAGTTTGATGCCGTGATACTGGCATCGGGAACGCCTACGGCAAGAGACCTTCGCGCTCCCGGCCGCGACCTCAAGGGTGTTCACTTCGCCCTCGAGCTGCTCTCTCAGCAGAACCGTGTGCTGGCTGGCATGGAGTTCAGCAAGGACGAGCGCATCACAGCCAAAGGCAAGGACGTGCTTGTGATTGGTGGTGGTGATACTGGTTCAGACTGTATTGGTACTGCCCACCGTCAGGGTTGTAAGAGCGTGACTCAGATTGAGATTATGCCTAAGCCCGTTGAGGGTCCTGAAGACCCCCAGAACCCTTGGCCAAACTGGCCTCGCACCCTCAAGACCACCTCTTCGCATGAGGAAGGTTGCACCCGCCGTTGGAACATCAACACCTTGGAGTTCTTAGGCGAGAATGGCAAGCTGACTGGCGTGAAGGTTCAGGAGATTGACTGGAAGCCCAACCCAGAGGGCGGTCGCCCTATCATGGTAGAGAAAGGTAAGCCCGAAATCATCAAGGCCGAGCTCGTCCTCCTAGCTATGGGATTCCTGAAGCCAGAGCATCCAGAGTACCCCAAGAACGTCTTCGTATGTGGTGACTCCGCCAATGGCGCCAGCCTCGTAGTTCGCGCTATGGCCAGCGGCAAGCAGACCGCCCAGAAGGTCGCTGCCTTCCTAAGCAAATAACCCGTCCACTACATAAACAAATAAAACCGCAGCAAATACTGCGGTTTTATTGTTTTAATTTGTTTCTTCGGTTTCCTCCGACGCATCCGGTACCGGAACAAATAAACCCGACCTCTCTAAGATGGGAACAATATGTTTCGCCAAATGGCGTTTCTCTTTATTTTTCTGTGAGTAGTATTCTTCAGATATACCCTCACAGTCAAACACCAACAGCGACATCACACGATCATCAATCCTGCGTAGCCTAAAATCCTCATTTTCATTGTGGCTACGGGAAATAAGATAGCATACCGGCCATTTGGAGTTATTGGTATGAAGCGGAACTGCATAAAACCCCACTCCCGTCAAAGCAAAAACACCCATTCCGACTGCTGTGGTTGCCGCAGCAACTGTAGCAGAATTCTTAAAAGGTGCATCAGTCACAATTGGAGCTACAAACAACAGTCCGCGACGACCCATGTATTTCGCCTCAACATAGCCAGGTTTATTATGGAATACCCCCGGACAATTTAATTTCACGCAGTTAACGTATAGTGTATCCCCTCGCATTACGGCAAAGGCATCATTGACTACCTTTTGGTTCAAATCGTAGCCACTAGCAGTCATGTAATAGTCGTTACCTCCCGCCCAGAACTTTTTCAGCTTGCCAATTCGCTCGCAGTAGATAGTATCTACAGATACCCAACGCCCTTCTTCTAAGTCCTCATAACTCAAGCAATAACGGCACTGGGCGCTGGCAGAGAGTGCCATCAGCGCGCATAACAAGCTAAACAGTTTCCTAAGTTTGTCCATTACATTATATATTTATGTGTGTTCTTTTTCAACAATGCGACTGCAAAGATATAAAAAATAAGTATCCAGCGTTGTCGAATAGGCAAATATTTTTTTGCGTACCATTCTACAATATGACAAAATTTGTGTCAATTTGTAGTAAGATATAGTGTATTTATTGCTTTATGTCAATGAATATGCAATTATTTACGCAATTTGTTTATAGAAAACTTGCACGTAATTACATTTTGTATTACCTTTGCAGCAGTTTAGTTGATTTTTTCATACAAAACACGCAAAAAACTGTTTATGGAAGCATTAAGATTTCAGGTTGTAGGAGAGGCATTCAAGAAGAAGCCGCTCTGCGTAGAAGCACCAAGTGAGAAACCCAGCGAGTACTTTGGTCTGAAGGTCTTCAATCGCCAGAAGATGTACAAGTACCTGCCCAAGAGTGTTTACGACAAGATGATTGACGTCATTGAGAACGGTACACGCCTTGACCGTGCAGTAGCAGACGCTGTTGCTGCCGGCATGATGCAGTGGGCTCAGGAAAATGGCGTTACACACTATACACACTGGTTCCAGCCCCTGACAGAAGGTACTGCCGAGAAGCACGACTCATTCATTGAGCACGACGGCAAGGGCGGCATGATAGAGGAATTCAGCGGCAAGCTGCTGGTTCAGCAGGAGCCCGATGCCAGCTCATTCCCCAGCGGTGGTATCCGCAGCACATTCGAGGCCCGCGGCTACAGCGCATGGGACCCTACAAGCCCTGTCTTCATCATGGACGACACCCTGATTATCCCTACCGTATTTATCTCTTATAGCGGTGAGGCACTCGACTACAAGGCTCCCTTGCTGCGTGCCCTGAAGGCCGTCAACCTGGCTGCTACCGATGTCTGCCACTACTTCGACCCCGAAGTAAAGAAGGTTGTCAGCAACCTGGGTTGGGAACAGGAGTACTTCCTGGTAGATGAGGGATTGTATGCTGCACGTCCCGACCTGCTGTTGACAGGCCGTACCCTGATGGGTCACGATTCTGCCAAGAACCAGCAGATGGACGACCACTACTTCGGCGCTATCCCCGAACGTGTGGCTGCCTTCATGCGTGAGTTGGAAATTGAGGCCTTGGAACTGGGCATCCCCTGCAAGACTCGCCATAACGAGGTTGCTCCGAACCAGTTTGAGCTGGCCCCCATCTTCGAGGAGACTAACCTGGCCGTTGACCACAATATGCTCTTGATGTCTGTAATGAAGAAGGTGGCCCGCAAGCACGGCTTCCGCGTATTGCTGCACGAGAAACCCTTCGCAGGTATCAACGGTAGCGGTAAGCACAACAACTGGTCTTTGAGCACCGACAATGGCGTACTGCTGCATGCTCCCGGCAAGACAGCCGAGCAGAACTTGCGCTTTGCTACCTTCATCGTGGAGACCCTGATGGGTGTTTACAAGCACAATGGTCTGCTGAAAGCCAGCATCATGAGTGCTACCAATGCTCACCGTCTGGGTGCTAACGAGGCTCCCCCAGCAATCATCTCTTCATTCCTTGGCAAGCAGTTGAGCGAGCTGCTGGATCACATCGAGAAGGCCGATAAGGACGACCTCTTTGCCATGGGTGGCAAGCAGGGCATGAAGATGGATATCCCCGAAATTCCCGAATTGCTCATCGATAATACCGACCGTAACCGTACCTCACCCTTCGCCTTCACCGGTAACCGTTTTGAGTTCCGTGCTGTAGGTTCTGAGGCTAACTGTGCCAGCGCTATGATTACCCTGAACAGCGCCGTTGCCGAGGCTCTGGTTGACTTCAAGAAGCGTGTTGATGCTCGTATCCCTGAGTTCGAGAAGAAGTTGGCCGGTACAGGTCATACCGCCAAGTTCCACGCCATCATCGATGTTCTGCGCGAGGATATCAAGACCTGCAAGCCTATCCGCTTCGACGGCAACGGCTACAGCGATGAATGGAAGGCAGAGGCTGCCAAGCGCGGCCTGGATACAGAAACCTCTTGTCCCAAGATCTTCGAGCGTTACCTGGATAAGGAAAGCATCGCTATGTTCGAGAGCCTGGGCGTAATGACAAAGAAGGAACTTGAGGCCCGCAATGAGGTGAAGTGGGAGACCTACACCAAGAAGATTCAGATTGAGGCACGTGTATTGGGCGACCTCTCTATGAACCACATCATCCCTGTGGCTACCAACTACCAGAGCCAGTTGCTGCGCAACGTAGAGCGTATGACAACAGCCTTCCCCGCCGACAAGGCCAAGGAGCTGAACGCCCGCAACCTGAAACTCATTGAGGAGATAGCACAGCGCACCGCTACCATAGAGACAAAGGTAGAGGAACTGGTTGCCGCACGCAAGGTTGCCAACAAGATAGAGGACGAGCACGAGAAGGCTATCGCTTACCACGATACCATCGCTCCGATGTTCGACACCATCCGCTATCAGATAGACAAGCTGGAGCTCATCGTAGACGATGCCCTCTGGCCCCTGCCTAAGTACAGAGAGTTACTGTTCATTCGATAGGACCATACCACTTGGAAAACACAAATCCCGCAGGTTTTAAGACTTCCTGCGGGATTTTTTATTTCAATTTAATTACAACAAACCTTGCGCTTTACCTAATTTTTCATAACTTTGCGCCATATTTTCTACACACAAACGATTAATAGGTATTTTAGGTTTTATTTTAATTATGAAACACAACTTAATCAGAGGTCGCAGGATGATGGCAGCAATGCTGATTACCCTATGCACCTCCACGACATGGGGAGAAATCCCCCCCCCCAATTGATCTCACTTTCTCAGGCAGAGGTGAAAGCACCAACGTCCAGAAGGTGAAAGTCACAAATCTTTCCCATCCCGAGATTACGCCCATTACCCTTAGCGGTACAGACATTCTGCGTCTTGCTGACGAAGAGACCATTACGCCAATAGAGAGTGTAGAGGAGACAAAAGCTATCTCCGAGCCTATCCTCACCCCAAACCCGGCAATAAGCGACGGCACCCTAATCTTTGATGCTAAGCAGGATGGCCCTGTACACATCGGCATCTACACCACGAGTGGTATGCTCCTGGATGCTGCCACGCTGAATGTAACCAAGGGTCGTAACACAGCCCGCATCCCCTTACAAGGCAAAGGAATCTTTATTGTGAATATAGAGGGGCATGGCATAAAGAGCAGCACCCGCTGGATTTGCAACGGCAGCAAGTCTTTCAGCGGCATTGCCTTGGGCGGTGCTCAGCAGTGGGGCGAGGCCAACCTGTCCAAGAAGAACATATTCAAGGCTCCTGCGCAGAAAAGAGCCGGAGAGATTGCTGATGTGGTGCTGATGCAATTCACACCAGGTGATATCCTGCGCTTTGAGGGTACCAGCGGAAAGATGAGAACAATTATGCACATCGCTCCTGAAACATCACACGACATTACCTTCGATTTCTTCAAATGCGAGGATACCAACGGCTACAACTACCCCATCGTCCGCATCGGAGATATGCTATGGATGCTGGAAGACCTTCGTCCACAAGACATGAGTGGCCTGACCAGAACCAGCAGCGCCAACATCTGGAAAGAAATGGGCGAGTACGAGCCTGCTGAGTTCGTAGTGGGAGACCGTGCCTACTACACCACACAAGGCGGTCGTTTGGCTATGCCGGAAGGTTGGGAAATGCCTTCCCTGGACGAGATATACGCATTGATAAAAGATCTGGGTAACGATAGCCTAAGATTAGGCGACTTCATGAAGAACCGCGACATCAATTGGCCCAAACCACTGATTGAAGGCCCCGACACCCTTCACATGCAACTGATGGCGAACGGCTTCATAAATAAAGACGGCGAGTTGACAAGCGACGAGGTTACAGGCGCATGGCCTACCCGCACCACCATCAATCACGGCTACCCCGCCACCTTCGAGATTAGCGCACTCAACTCACGCTTCCGTCCTTTAATCATCCACGACAAGCGTTGCGCCTTTACCGTTCGCGGCTGCCGACCTGCACCATCAGTTTACCAAGAGATGTTGCAACAGGTATTCCAGACCAACGGAGAGTCTAATAACGTTCGCCGAAAAATCCCTATGCAGTTGGTGAACAGCAACGGTCCGTTGGGAAGCTATTACACCTACGGTTCCGACCGCAACAGCATTTTCTTCGACTACAGTACACGCCAGTACAATTCAACCAATAACGAGAAACGTTCGGGTATTCTTTATAAACCAAAAGAGAAGAACCAATGGATGTTTGAGTCCAAGAATCTGGTGCCATTGGACGTAAACGGCGCCAATACCATTAACCATCTAAGAAAGGTAACAGCCCAGAGTAACGCTGACGGCTTCGAGAATGTGGTCTATGCTACATGGGGGCGTCCATACAAAACGCAGTTTGACGGCGATAAAGTATGGGGCGAGGGAGTCGTTAACATAACCGTTTTCGGAGACTCCACAAAGAATCATGCAATTCTCGACGGCTACGCCACACGTCCGCTCCTTGACGCCGACGGCAACGAATACAAATGGACAATGCCTTACTATAGTAATGTAACGGGGGTATATAGTAACGGCGAGAAACAGTTTTTCCAGTCAGAAGTGGCATACGAATATTATGCCCGTGCCTTTAACCTGAAGTGTATTCAGGATGAGACAGGCGACGGACTGGACGAGATTGTCATGAACGTCGGCAACAAGATTGCCGTATTCGACGGCTCCACACTCCGCTGTATCCGTGAGCAGGTGTATGACGATGAAGGCAGTGAGACCAAGACGCCTAATCTCCGTTTCGATGTGGCCGACGTCAATGGTGACGGATTCGAGGATATTGTCCTGCTCCTCAACAAGAACATAGAACTGGGCTATCTCTATGTGTATAGCCAAGGCAGAATCGACCAGGAACCGGCCTTTACGAAAACCCTGGGTTCTTCATGCCTTTTCTGCGATGTGAAAGTAGGTAATCTGAGCGGAAACGAATTGCCTGAGATTGCCATCCTGACACGAGGCAGAGCCAGTGACAGCTGGGGCAAGTTGCAGAAAACAGGCTATCTGTATGTATCAAGGTTAGAATATAACGAGGATATGGTGCTGAAGGAAAAAGTACTCCTGCCCAGAACGTCTGTTGACTGCTTTGCCACAAGAGATGAGCAGACCTACCGTGTAGGAAACATGAATCTGGTATTCGGATATTTCCGCGGACGCAGCTACAATCAGGACCTTGTTGTGGGCGACGGCCTGTGGCGCTTTGACGATGAACAGCAGAAACCGACCTTCCGGTTCCAGATAATGCCAAATGTAAAAACCACAAACTCAGTTCCTGCAGATGCCATCATGGCAGTTCAGACCAGAGATGGCGCCGCCGAAACCCTCACATACATTTGGGTTATCCCGATAGGTGTTCCCCAGAAGGAGGAGAGTGGCCAATCTACGTATTCTACACTGGCCGAGTTCCAGGAAGTGTGGCTGACAGACAACGGAAACAAGGTAAACATCAATAATAGCTTCAATCCAGATCTCTTCGGATGGGGAAATGTTGGTGACTGTTATAGCGGATGGAAGACTACGGAATTGACAAGGTGGAGACAGCTCAGTTCACAGAATGAGTTCGTCTCCCATCCTGTGTTATGCAAGTTTACAGACCGCGAACGTGCCAAGCACTTCCGTTTCATCAGCCACGAGGTAACCTTCAGCGAGCCGCGTATCTACGCCGCCGTTGCCGCTGCGCCTTACTACAAGGACCTTGACGGTTCTGATAATGCTGAGACCTCGTGGGGAAAGAATGCCTCCGACGGCACCAACACTTCCAAGTCAGACTCTTGGGGCGGTTCCATTATCATGGGATACGAACACTCTTATAGCGCACCGTTCCTTAGTGCTATGAATGCCGGCGTAGAGTTTACCGCAAAGGTTAGTGCAGGCGCAGGCATCGCTACGGGTCACGAGGAGACAACCACCTACGGCCAGAGTTACACAGCTATCAAGGATCACGTCGTAGTGATGCAAGCCATGCCCTACGACACTTACACCTACGAGATAATCGGCAGTGATGAGCCCGACGATCTGGGAGCATCCTTTATCGTTTCTATGCCCCGCACCCGTAGGTTTGTCGGTGTCAAGTTAGACGACTATGTACGTCTCACCGCCGACCAGAAAGGTGTGGCAAGGCCTCAGCGTCATCTGACGGCAACAGCCGGAGTTCCCAGCAGCTATCCGGTTAACTACAACAACTATCCGATGCTCGTAGATAAGAAACATCCGTTCCTGCAAGCCCGTGACCTCAACGGAGGCGAAACCCTTGAAATGGTGGGAACAGGCGGCAGTACCACACGTTCTATCAGTCTTGCCACTAGCGACTACGACACAAAATCGGTAGAAGTAGGCGTTGAAACAGAACTTGTTGCCACCATCATGGGCATCAAGGCCGGAGTGGGATTCAACTACAATCACACCGATGAAAGCACCCACACCATCGGTGAAGAGTTTACCGTTTCGGGAACTGTGCCCGGCCTGCCATCACTCAATGATCCCAAGCACCCACAATTCCGATGGAATCTGGTATGGTACTATGTACAAGACGGCAAAGAAATCTATCCAGTAGTAAACTATAGCGTTAGGCCCTAAGAGCTTCACCTTTACACTTTTAACAAGCAAATGAGCTGACCAACTTGGTATGGTCAGCTCATTTATTTAAACACACACAATAAAAAAAAACCGAGACGAATCTCGGCTTTTGCGCTTCAGGATGGGCTTGAACCAACGACCCCATGATTAACAGTCATGTGCTCTAACCAACTGAGCTACTGAAGCAAATCTGCATTCAAGAGAACTCTTTTTGCGCTTCAGGATGGGCTTGAACCAACGACCCCATGATTAACAGTCATGTGCTCTAACCAACTGAGCTACTGAAGCA
>JAFZIL010000007.1 GCA_017554385.1 Prevotella sp.
ACGACATTGTTGACAACATCAATGTTGCTGTCGACTGGGCAGTGTCTGAGGGGATGCACATCGTCTATATCAAGCACAACAACATCACAGCCGCCACCCGTACCTTTAAGCCCGGCACCCATGGCGAGGAATTGGTACCAGAACTGAAGGTGGTTTCGGATAATATCTTTGTGAAGACAAAGAGTAACGCGTTGACGAGCGAGGCGTTTTCCACGTTCATTACGGAAAATGGAATCACAGAGTTCTATATCGCTGGTGCTGATGCTACCGCCTGCGTGAAGTCCACCTGTTTCAACATGCGGAAAGCAGGCTATACGGTGCACGTTTTCTCCGACTGTGTTACCAGCTACGACCTGAAGAAACTACCAGAGATGCTGGCATACTACGCCAAGCAGGGTTGCGAAGAGATTACTTTAAATGAACTATAATATGAAACACGAGATTATTGAATTGCACGATGTGCAAATTATTGGCATGGCCAAGAAGATTGCCTTCAATGAGGCGAAGGAAGAGTGTCCTAAGTTTTGGGGCGAGTTTGTGGAAAAGATTGTCAGGCCAGTGTTTTTTGAGAAGCAAGAACCCAATGCTTTCCAAAAAGCAGCCATAGACAATGGCGTGGGCGAGTTTGGTCTCTGCACCTGCGATATTCCCAACCACAATTGTGCTACCTGTTGGGAAGCGAACTTTGGGGCTTGCTGCAAAAATACCTTTACTTACGTCATTGGAGGCATATATAAAGGTGGAGATGTTCCTGAGGGCATGCAGCTCTTCCCCATTCATAGTGGGAAGTGGCTGAAGATGCATTTCGATGGAGGCATGAAAGCCTTTCAGGAGCAGTACGAGAAGTTCCATAAGGAGTGGCTGCCCGCTCATCCTGAGTACAAATGGGCACCGAATTCCTGCAGTATGGAATGGTATCAGGGTACAGACATCGAGTCGCCGGACTACCAATGTGGCGTAATGATGCCGATCGAGTAAATAATATGAAGAGAGAAATCAACCCTCAAGAAAGTAATCGTGCTGAAGCATTCCGTATGTGGATGTCGTCGCCCATGCCAATGGTGACGCTGGAGAAAACGCTGGATGTCAGCCGCTTGGTAAAGATCAGTAAAAAGAGCGGCATGAAGTTCACCATGCTGATGAGTTGGTGTCCTTTCTTGACAATGATACCAATAGCGTTAGTTTTCTCAATCCACTCGCTCACACTCATGACGAAACTCGGCAAACCAGCCTGCATTCTAAAGTGGTCAAATTCGACCACTTTGAAATTGGGGTTGTGAATCATTTCCCAAGTTCCAAGAAACTCTATCGTGTATCTGGTGCGTATCCAGTTTTTGATGACATCGGCAGCAGCAGAAGGAAAAAGAGTAAGTATTGTTTCATGTTCATAGTGTTTTAATTTGTTTTCAGTTTCAAGAAAGAAATTCCAAATAAAATGCCGGCATCCTCGGCCTCGGCCATTCCCGAGGCAAGCTCGCCTACCCGTAGCCTTTCCCGCCCTTGCGATTCTCTACATTTTATTGTTTATAGGCTGTCGTGGCGGTTGTTTTTCATTTTGCCTCTTTGGAAATATGAAAAAGGTGTGCCCCCCGTGCCCCCTTTGCTCGCTTTCCCTTTGTACAAAGGAAATTGCGGGGGGCACACCATGCAAAAAAACGCGCCCCCTGTGTGCCCCCTGTGTGCCCCCCGCCTCCACCTACAAAATATACTGTTTAACATCCTCAAAGATACTGTTTGACATCCTCAAAGATACTGTTTGGCATCATCAAAGATACTGTTTGGCACCCTAAAACGAGAACTATTCTCATGGCACGCGAGAACTATTCTCGTCGCAAGCGGGAACTATTCTCGTCGCTACACCACAGGATCGTAGGAACAGCACCGTTGAGGCTACAAACAGCCCCTGTTTCATAGCTGCTTTAGGGTTCTTGGAGAAAGAGGGGGGGCACACTGGGGGTACACTGGGGGGCGCGTTTTTTCGCATGGTGTGCCCCCCGCAATTTCCTTTGTACACAGGGGAAACGAGCAAAAGGGGGCACAGGGGCACACCTTTTTTTTGTTTTGCTACAAGCTTGAGTCACTTTACTTCAAAAATTGCCACAAATAGCGACCCAAGCCTTTGAACAAACGTAATAATTTGCCAATAGCTTTCGTTTTCACGTCAATTTAATTACGTCGCTCCATCGTGTCGTAGGGCATGGGCTGCGGTGGTCGTGCTTGATGGCGTTGGCGAAGACATCGGCCTTGCCCTTGCCGTCCTTCTGGGTATATTGTTGTGAGCCGAGGACGATGGTCTCGCTGCCCTGCATACGGTTGATGCGGTCTACCACTTCGTCGAGCCGCTTCATTTTCTGGAACTGTTCGGCGTTAATGTCGAACAGATCTTGCTGGATAGGAGAATCCGGGCCAATGCCCATGACGATAACTCCAGCCTTCTTGTATTGATAGCCCTGCCTGTAGATTCGCTGTAGCACCTGGTTGGCTGCTTCGACAATGGTGATGGTAGAGCTGGAAGCTGTGAGCAGCCGCGTTTCCTGGAAGTTCCAGTATTGGGCGAGGTCTTCGCGGAAGGCATTCGTATTCAGGAATACGCCGACAATGGTAGCGACGGAGTGTTGCATCCTGAGTTTCTCGGCACATCGGGCGGCATAGTTGGCTACATGGGTGCGAAGGGTATCGTAGTCGCTGATCATACCGTTAAACGAGCGACTGGTGCAGATGCTTTTCTTCTTTGTCAGCTCTTCATTCGGCACACAGTCCTCGCCATTGAGTTCTCGCCACGTTCGCTGAATGACAATGTTGTTGAAGGTGAGTCGCACCCAGTCGCCATGATGGGCGGCAAAGTCGTAGGCCGTCTTTACTCCGAGAGATTCAAGTTTGGCTGCATACCTCCTGCCGATGCCCCATACTTCATCGATAGGGTATAGTTTGAGCGCCTTGATGCGTTTCTCGTCGGTATCTATCATGCAGCAGTGGCGATAACCCTTGTACTTCTTTGCAAAGTGAGAAGCCATCTTTGCCAGCGTCTTGTTTGGTGCAAGCCCTATACTGATAGGCATCCCCACATACTGCCTGATCTTCTTGTGAAGATTTTCGCCCCACTGCTTCAGGTCCACATCGTCCATGCCGTCAAGATAGAGAAAACACTCGTCTATGCTGTAGCGGAAATAGGCTGGGGCCTCCTTGCTGATGATGCTGACCACCCGTCCGGTCAACTCGCCATATAGTTCGTAGTTCGAGGAAAAGACAACAATCTTGTTGTTGGGGAATTGCTGCTCCAACTGGAAATACGGCGTTCCGGCCTTGATGCCTAATGCCTTTGCTTCATTGGAACGAGCCACTACGCAACCGTCGTTATTCGACAATACCACAATAGGTTTTCCCTCCAGATCAGGACGGAAAACTTTCTCACATGAGCAGTAGCAGTTGTCAAGGTCGGCAATCCCGTACATTAACTATATTATTCAAAAGTCCTAATCAAGTGTATCACCACACCCCATATCTGAAACCGTTCAGGGTCATCGACACGGAACACCGGGTAATCGGGGTTAGCAGGACGAAGCTCAATATAGCCTTCGTTCTTGTGGGTCAGGTCAAGGCACTTCATTGTAAACCCGCCATCCCACCATGCCACCACAATAGAGCCGTCGTGTGGCTCTACTGCCCTGTCGATGATGACACGGTCGCCATCCAACAGGCCGGCGTCCTTCATGCTGTCACCTTCTACGTCGCCATAGAACGACGCTTCGGGGTGACGGATATAGTCACGGTTGAAATCCAAAGTCTCATGCCTGTAGTCGTCGGCAGGGGAGGGAAAGCCTGCCACCACGTTTGCATGTTCCAGTTCCAATTTGGTGTCAAATACACCTCTGATAATCTTGATATTACCCATGTCACACATTTTGGGCACAAAGATACTACTTTTTCTTCAAAAAAGACAATAGTGTGGAGAACTTCTTTCAAATTCTCAATTAGGTGCATAATATCAATTTTGCTGAAATATGTCTAAAATAATTGTGAGATTGAAATAGTTTTTGTAATTTTGCCGCCAAATGTTCACTAAAAAGTATTAATATGCGTAAATTTTACATTTTACTGTCTGCAGCCCTGGCATTCTTAGCTACGGGGGCTCAGGCACAGACCATTCTCGAAGAGGATTTCGAGACAGGAGCAACCAAATCTCAGTCCACGCCATTGACACGCGGTGAGGGCTGGACAACGGTGAACTCCTATAATGGCTCGAAGATGGAGTATAACTGGTTCAACTACTACAGCGACCCTGAGAGCACGAGCGGCTCGACCATCAGCGGCTCAGGCTGTGCAGCCTGTGACGGTCCTATTGGCCAAAGTGGAGCAGACGGCTATGGACCTCGCGAGGAGATCCTGCTCTCGCCCGAGCTCAACCTGGACGATAACTATCAGTTGCAGTTCTCGTGGAAGGTCAGTCCGATGAACAATCGCGACAATTCAAAGTATGACCTGCAGGTGCGTGTAGTCATAGGCGACAACCTGAACAGCGCCGTGACCATGTTCAGCATCCAGAACGAAGCGATGCTGCGCGAGAGCGGCGTCACCGTGTTCCCTATCGATACGTGGGACCTGTACACGTCGAAAATCGACTTGAGCGACTTCAAGGGTCAGAAGGTGAAGTTGGCCTTCGTCTACAAGATGCTGAAGGATATTTCGAACATTGCCTGGATTGATGACATCACGGTGAAGAAGTTCACACCTGCTACTGGCCCCGTGGCCCAGCTGTCGATGGACCGCTACGACTTCAAGAATGTATATATTGGCGAGAAGGTCTATTCCGACGTGTTCACCCTTACCAATGTGGGTAAGAACGGCCTGAAGATCAACAGCATCGACCTGCCCAACGGTGTGACCACTACCCTCAATACCGCAGAGATCAACCTGCGCAGCTATGATAAGGTGACATTCCAGCTCGCCTACGAGGCCCAGATGACCTCGGCTGCCAGCGGCACCGTAGTGCTTCACACTACAGGTGGCGACGTGAAGATTGACATTGCTGCCCAGAAACAGCTGTTGCCCGAGGGCTATATGCTTGAGACCTTCAACAGCTACTTCCCCCCTGCAGGATGGAAGAACAGCGGATGGTATGCCACGACGACTGCCATCGAGGGCGACCAGAGTGCCTATTGTGGTGGTGGCTTTACGGCTGCCTACCTGCGCTCGCCCCGTCTCGACCTGAGCGATGGCGGCACGCTGACCTTCACCTATTATAATCAGTATGAGGGCGACTATGCTCCCGAATACGACATCGAGCTGCAGGTGAGCTACGACAACGGCGACACCTGGACTACGAAGTGGACCAGCGACTACCAGAACGGACTGAACCAGCTGCTCACACAGGAGGTAGACCTTGGCATTGGTAGCGACGAGAGCTACGTGCGCTGGTACTATCCTGCCATCGAGAGCGACGACGAGGGGGCCTTTGACCACTCAAACTTCACGCTCGACCGCGTGCTGCTGCCCAATGTCTACGGCATGGACGGCGTGCCCGGCAACTGCACAGTGATTCAGCCTGCCAACAACGCCACCAATGTCTATCCGAAGGACGTGGTGCTGGAGTGGGGACCTGCCATCTTTGCCACCGGCTATAAGGTGTATGTGGGTACCAGCAGTGCCTGCAACGAGCTTGTCGACGGTGTGGACGTGGGCAATGCCCTGACCTATACCATCCCCGTGACGGCCTACGAGACCACCTATCGCTGGAAGGTTGTGGCCTACAATGACAAGGGCGAGTCGACCACGGCCAGCACCTGGCGCTTCACTACCCAGCCCGACGCCTCGGTCATGGAGTTCCCATGGGAGGAGAACTTCGACGAGTGTGCTCAGACGAAGGACATCCCCAACGGCTGGCTGAGCACCACCACCATCACCGACCTCTATCCCTCATGGACCAACCGCCGCTGGGAGCCGCTGGCTACAAGCAAGGCATACGGAGGTACCGGTGCATCGATGTACACCATGTGGCTCTATGGCGGCTACAGCTCTACGCTGACCTCGCCTGAGTTCACGCTGCCTGCCGACGGCAAGTCGATGAGCATCTCGTTCGTATGGGGCGATACCCATCCCGTAGACCTGATTATCGATGAGACTGGTCTGTTGGAGAAGCAGAATGTCGCAGGCGGCAACGGCTACAGCGACGTGGTGTTCGAGATCTACAGCGACGGACAGTGGAAACAGGCTTCCTACCTCTCAGAAAACTACAACGCTGACGGCGATACCAAGTACTGGCGCAACGAGACCATCGACCTTGACCAGTATGCAGGCAAGACCATCCAGTTCCGTTGGACCAACCATAGCTATGGCAATGCCCACAAAGGTGCTGCCCTCGACAATATCGTCATCGACGGAACCATCGAGGATGGCGTCGTGTTCAACAAAGACAGCTGGGATGCCGGCAAGGTGAACTTTGGCAAGGGCAACAACTCTGAGAGCCTGCTCACCATCCGCAACAATGGCAAGAACAACCTCAAGGTGAAGAGTGCCACCTTCGGCACCGACTTCTTCACCACTTCGATAGCTGTAGGACAGGAACTGAAGGCTGGCGAGGGCGCTCCCTTCGACATTACCTTCACCGCCAAGGAAGAGAGCAAGAGCGTCGAGGACAAGCTGACTATCACCTTCGAGAACGGCTATGAGGCCACCTTCCCCGTGAAGGGCGAGACGCTGGCCAAGGACGTGCTCTACTATACCTTCGAGATGAACGCGCTGGAGTACGACTGGAAGAAGGACTTCACTACTGTCGACGTCGACCGCAAGGCCACCCATGAGCTGGGCTACTATGAGACCATCGTCGAGAACGACGGAGGACGCTATGCCTTCACTCAGGTGACCAACAACAATAGCAACATGACTGCCCATACGGGTACTCACACGCTGGGAGCTGCTGCTCCTGACGACCAGACCGCTGCCGACGACTGGCTTATCAGCAAGCAGATCGTGCCTGCTGAGGGCGCTACCTTCGACTTCTATGCACGTAACCTCAGCACAGTCAATTCGGTCTTCGTGGGCGACAACGACCTGCACTGCGTCGAGGTGCTCGTCAGCGAGACCGGTATCGACGACCTGGCCGACTTCACTACCGTGATGCGCAACACTGAGATGGCTTATCTGCCTGAGAACCAGTGGCACCACTACACCGTAGACCTCTCGGCCTACGCAGGCAAGAAGATCAACGTGGCCCTGCGCCACACCACCGTAAGCGCCAGCTTCTTCGCCTTCTTTGATGACCTGACATTCACCCATGTCGCTGATGCCAATGTCAATCCCGACGACATCCGCATGACGGCTGTCAGTGCCGACGCACAGGTGACCGTCTACACACTCGACGGTGTGCAGAAGGCCAGCGGACGTGGCATGCAGACGATGGACAAGCTGGAGAAGGGCGTCTACGTGGTCAAGGTGACCGACGGCGAGAACAGCCAGACCATGCGTATCATTCGCAAGTAAACGAAAAATGATTGTAGGGACAGACATCGTGTCTGTCCGCAGACGACGGAACGATTACATTTCCGTTTGCGGACAGTCAGGGGTCTGTCCCTACTACTTCTAAACCAAATAGTCTATGAGATTCTTTACCTCATCCATCATCCTGCTTTTCATGCTGGTACTGCCCACGACGGCACAGAACCGCAACATACAGCTGACCATCGAGGTGACCTCGGTCGAGGGCGACAACCTTGAAGGACAGCCACTTACGCTGAGGCATACGGGCTATGAGGTGAGCTACGGCTCGCTGAAGCTCAATGCCGAAGGCGTCTGCAAGCTGAAGATCTATGCCGGCGACCACAACCTATCTGTGGTGCGTGACGGCTTCGAGACCGTTTCCTACGACTTCACCGTGGCCGACACTGAGACGGAGAAGACCGTCAGCGTCGTACTCGCTGAGAAGACCCGCACACCGTTCTCTCTTACAGCCAAAAGTTCGCATGACGTCTTCACAGGCAAGAACAGCGTCAGCGTGACCTGGAACCGTGAGGCTCCCGCCTTCTTCGATGACTTCGAGAGCTACAGTCCCTTCGCTGTCAGCTTTGGCGAGTGGACGGGCATCGATGCTGACCAGGAGGCTGCGGCACCACTCGTGGGAACCTATCCCAACCGTGGCGTCATGCAGTATGCCCAGATCATCAACCCGCTCACCGTCACGCCTACGTGGTGGTACGACTATCCTATCCTGCGACCCTATAGCGGACAGCAGTATGTGGGCTTCACGCGTACCTCATCTGGCAACCAGAACGACGACTGGCTCATCTCGCCTGCCATCACCGTAGGTACCGACAACGTGCTTCAGTTCATGGGCAAGGCTGCCGACAGGTTTCCCGAACGGTTCATGGTCTACATTACTGAGAAAACGGACAATCCTGAGCAGGCAGACTTTGTACGTATTGACAAGGACAACTTCGAGACGGCCGATTACACGGGCTGGCACCAATACAGCTACGACCTCTCGCAGTATGCCGGACGAACCATCAAGTTTGCCATCCGCTACATCAGCCACTACAACCTCTACGGCTCGTTCATGTTGATGATTGACGACGTGTATGTAGGTCAGGAGCAGTTGGACAACGAGGAAAGCCGTAGCGTCGGCAGCCAGAAGGCACGTCGTCTTGCCCAGTCGAGGAAGTCGCCTGCCAACCCCAACGAGCGCTTCAACGTCTATCTCGACAATCAACTTGTCGGCACCACCGACGGCTATGAGTATACGTTCGACAACGTAGCCTCCGGCAACCATACGTTTGGCGTACAGGCACTCTATATCAAGGCGAAAAGCGAGATGGCAACCCATGCCTTCGAGATTCCCGCTGCCGACTATGCCCACGTCACCTTCCATGTTACAGCCAACAGCCTGCTCAGTGCTGACGGCCAGCTCCTCTCAGTCACGAGCCTTGCCACGACCGAGACCTACCAGTTGACTGTTGCCGATGGGAAGGCCGAGATTCCCTCGCTGCCTAAGGGCCAGTATGTGGTGAATGTGGCCAAGGGTGCGTTCAACGAATACCTGGAAACCATCACTGTCAGCTGCGATGTCACCATCGACATCGAGCTTTCCGACCAGATCCTCAAACCCTACAATATCACTGCCGATGCCGATGACAACGGCAACTACACCCTGCGCTGGAATCAGGATCTCATCTTCAGCGACAGCTTCGAGGACTACGACGACTTTGCCACCGGCTCGTTCGGTGAGTGGCTAAGCGTCGACAAGGACCAGATGCCTGTCTATCCCATTGCCCTGGGCTCTACGTCGAACATCGTGTCGTTCCCCGGCTCGGGCACAGGCTCCAATCCCAAGGCCATCGCACCGATGGTGTTCAATCCTTGGAACACCACGCCTGCCATGATGCCTACCGATCCTGCCATCGGTGCGCCTACGGGCGAGAAGACCGTTATCTTCTTCTCGGCACAGCAGGCACGCAACGACAAGTGGCTCATATCACCGCTCATCAGTATCCATGAGAACTACCAGCTGTCGCTTAAGGCGAAGGGCTACAGCTCGATGTATCCTGAGTCGATGGAGTTCTGCGTCTCCGAGGAGGGCAGCACCAATCCTTCCGACTTCACCGTGCTCAGCACGGCCAGCCCGCTTGGCTCTGAGCAGTGGACGCTCTATACCACCGACCTGTCGCAGTTCGTAGGAAAGACCATACGACTGGCTGTGCACTACACCAGCAACGATGCCTTCCTGGCTCAGATCGACGACTTCACCGTAGGGCCCGAGAGCGGACAGGGCGAGATTGTGGACTATGGCAATGTGGTGCGCTTCGATATCTATCTTGACGGAAAGAAGGTGGGCGAGAGCCATACTCCTACCTTTGTTCTCTCTGGCCTTAGCGAGGGTAGTCACGTCGTAGGCATCCGTGCCATCTATAAGAATGGTGAGTCGGAACTGGTAGAGTATGTCATCAACGATGCCACGGGCATCAGCCATGTGAGTCTCACTCCTGCCGAGTGCGATGCTGTGTGGTCGCTCTCCGGCCGCCTTGTGCTGAGCGGCGTCGATGTACTTGGCCAGTCGGCTGCCAGCCTGCCTGCAGGTGTCTATCTGATGAAGAAAAACGGAAAAACCATCAAAATACGGAAATAGAAGATGAAACACAATATGCTTTTATCTCTGCTGCTCTGCCTGATAGCACTTATCTGTGCTGAGCCTGTCGAATGTACGGCTCAGGCACAGCAGCATCGTGTCAGCGTGAAGGGGAATTCTCCGCTCGACCTCTGGTCGCTTGCAAGGCAAGAATTGTCAATTCTCAATTCTCAATTATCAATTGTCAATTCCCAACTGTCTTCCGACCAACGTCTTGTGGGTTATACCGTCACCGATGCTATCGACGTCAGCGGTGCTGCCTTCGAAAAGGCAGGAACCTACTCGGTAGGTGCCGTCCTCACTCCGCAGATGCTTGCTTCGTATGAGGGCTGTCGTGTGGTGGGCATCCGCATGGCTGCGGCATTGAACCTCGGTCTCTCGCGTACATTTATATATGATGTCAGCGATTTGGGCATTGTGGCCCAGGTCGAGCAGTACCAGCGCCTCTATGAAGGCTGGAACGAGGTGTTCTTCAATGGCGACGGCTACGTCATCCAAGGCACGGAGACGCTTTTCTTCGGTTTCGACTATACGGAGACCGACGAGATGGTCAGCAATGACCAGGGTGGTCTCTGCGGTGTTGGCGACGAACTGGAGGGCTCTTTCTATGCTTATGGTGATTATGGTAAAGGTGAGGGGCTCTATTCGCTCAGCGGACTGGGTCGTCTGTGCGTGCAGCTCATCGTCGACGTCAGTTCGCTACCCATGCTCGATATGGATATGACCTATCTTGATGCGGGCTTCAAATACAAGCAGCCCGGAGAGGCCATCGAGGGGTTGGCTACGTTTACCAATGTGGGACGTGCTACGGCCAACGGTTTCCAGGTGGGCTGGAAGCTCGACGATCAGCAACCCGTGCTCACCACTGTCACCGACTCGGTGCTTGCTGTGGGAGCCAGCGACTCCTGGCAGTTCATCTGCCGATTGCCAGAAGATATTGCCGTAGGCATGCACACGCTGAAGGTCTTTGTCAGTCAGGTAGGGGGCGAGCCTATGCCTGATCGCTCGCACAACGACACCCTCTCGGCCTCTTTTGCCGTCTATCGTGAGAGCATGCCGCGCCAGAAAGCCTATTTTGAGGTCTATACCGATGCCTCGACCTATTATTCTGCATTGCTCAACGATGCGCTGAAGGTGATGAAGAACCGTGAGGACATCGCTGACAAGCTTGCCTTGGTCAACGTCCATCGTCCCGGCACGGCACTCGCTGTGAGCGAAGCTGCCTATCTGCACAGCCTCTATGCCTATACCTGGCCCACGTTTACCATCAACCGTTCCTACTTCCCCGGTGAGGCATATATTGCCTACGACATGAACTACTACCTCGACTACCAGTCGCTCCTTGGTGCCGACTTCAATGCGGGCATTATAGGCGACATGGTGTTCCAGGACTATTACTCGCCCTCGTTTGCAGGTATTAACCTACAGGCCGACTACGATGCTGACACACGCCAGTTTACGATTACTGCCAATGGTGATGTGCTGCCTGAGTCGGATGCCATCTATGGCGATTTGGCCCTGACACTGATGGTGGTCGAAGACGGGGTGAAGAGTCAGCAGGCTATAGTGAATTCCACTACCGGACGTGTCACCACCAACCGAAACTACATGCATCAGCAGGTTTTGCGAGGCTATCTTACCTCGCCCATCGGTGATGCCCTTCAGGTGGCAGATGGAAAGTACAGCGTTACGGTGACAGAAACGCTCAATAGTAAGTGGAATGTCGACAACGTGACCATCGTGGGTCTGCTCACCAAGCGTGCCGACGAGATTAACAGTGCCAACGTGCGCGACTACGATGTCATCAATGCCACGTCGGTTGCCCTCTCTGCTGCTTCAGGCATCCTCGTTCCCAGCCAGTCTTCAGCAGAGACTGTAGCCCGTTTCACCCTCGACGGTAAGCGCATCTCTTCCTCGGCATCACACAAGGGTATCATGGTTGAGCGTCTTTCCGACGGTACGGTGAGGAAAGTGCTTTCAAGATTCTGATGTCGTCAACGGGTCGGTCGTAGTCATCGGTGAAGGCTTCCTGGATGCGTTTCACTACATCCAAGCCTTCGACCACCTCGCCGAACACCGTGTACTGACCGTCAAGATGAGGCGTACCGCCCGTCTTGCGGTAGACATCATACATTTCAGGAGTGATCGTCACCTGATGGTTTGTCATCGTGTCGAGTCGCTCCTGAATTTTCTTCATGTCGTTCGACGAGAACGTCTTTCCCCATACGATATAGAACTGACAGCCGCTGCTGCGCCTGTCGGGATTGACGTCATCGCCCTCGCGTGCCATAGCCAGTGCGCCGCGTCGGTGATAGTGCAGCAGGGTGCGTGGCTTGTGCTGAGCAGAGCCGAAGTAGTTGGCATCAGGGCTTTCCGTAGGGGCAAAGAACTCCGGTTCGATGGTGTAGCCCGTGTCGCCTTCGCCCAGCGTAACGCCAGGCTCGGCATGTCGGCTGGTAGGGTCTCCGCCCTGAATCATAAAGCCTTTGATCACTCGGTGGAACAGCAGCGAGTCGTAGAAGTGCTCGTTGACCAGTCGCAGGAAGTTGTCACGATGGCGTGGCGTGTCGTCAAATAGCATCAAGCGGATGTTACCCTCTGTAGTCTCCAACACCACCTCGTGCGTCTGTGCCGATGACGGCAATCCCAGCAGGAGCACCACAAACAGAATGGATAGTCGTAACATGTGTTTCATATCTCAAACCTCAAATCTCAAATCTCAAATCTCAAACCTCAAACCTCAAACCGTTTTTTCTGCCAATTGCCGAATTGCATGCGTGTGAGGAATAGCAGTCCGCGGAAGGTCAGCTCTACTGCCATAGCAGTCCAGACACCGCGAAGACCGTAGCGAGGAGCCAGCAGGGCGGCAAGCGTCAGTCGCACGCCCCACATCGATGTCAGGCTCATGATGGCAGGCTTCAGCGTGTCGCCAGCACCGATGAAAATACCGTTGACTACGATGGCAGCGGCAAACATCGGCTCGGCCCAAGCCTCGATGCGCAGGACATCGGTGCCCAGGGCGATAATCTCGTCTACGGGTGACATCAGCGTCATCAGCTCGGGTGCGAAGAGCCACATCAGCACGCCCATGAGCGTCATCACGCTGATGCCCAGCGTCACTGACATATTGGCAAATGAGCGTGTCAGCACCCGTTGTCCGGCACCAATGCTCTGGCCTACGAGCGTCGTGGCTGCCTCGGCAATGCCGAAGCCCGGCATGTAGCACAGGCTCTCCACGGTAATAGCCAGCGAGTGGGCAGCGATAGCGATAGTGCCTAATGGTGCCACGATCAGTGTGCTCACAATCTGTGCCGAGCCCATGAGCAGGTGCTGCAGTCCCATCGGTGCCCCGATTTTGAACGCGGTAGTCACCACGTCGGTGGTAGGACGGAAGTCTCTAAGTTTAGAGTTTAGAGTGTAGAGTGTAGAGTTTGCTACCGCTGTTCCTTCTGCAGAAGAGCTGGCGGCAGCAAATTTATCACTTTTCCCTTCTCCCTTATCCTTTCTAAGTATTCCCAGCATCTCGCTGCGCCACAGCAGGAACCAGAGCATCAGCAGGGCAGTAATCAGCATGGCAAGTCCTGTTCCCATGGCTGCTCCTACCACGCCCATGTCAAGGATGTAGATGAAAAAATAGTTGAAGATGACATCCATCACGCACATTCCGATGTTCAGGGCCGACGGCACCTTCATGTTACCCGAACATTTCAGCATCGAGCCTGCCAGTCCCTCCATCTGGAAGAAGATGCCGCACAGCCCGAAGATAGCGAAGTAGAGCGATGCGTCGTGGGCTATTTCCTCGCTGCCGCCTAACCAATAGGGTAGGGGCCACGCAATGGCTACGCAGATGACCGACATGGCGAGCCCGTAGAGCAGACAGCATACCAGTGACTGCCTGAGTACACGCCGTGCTGCCTCGAAGTCGTTGGCACCGATGAAGTGGGCCACCTGTACCGAGAATCCCATCGATGCTGCCGATGCCAGTCCGCCCATCAGCCAGCCCGTAGTCTCTACCAGTCCGATGGCTGCCGATGCTTTTGCGCCTAAGTGACCCACCATCGATGCATCGATGAAGAACATCACCGTAGCTGAGATCTGCGCGAGTATAGACGGAACGGAGAGACTCACGATGAGCCGGAGCTTCTCGCTCTGCGTCATCGTGCGTCCCTCACGTATATAGGAAAGTAGGTCTTTCTTCGCCACGGAACTGTTCGTGGTCGTTGATTTGGTTATTTCTCAGTAATCGCGTCTACGGCATCGCGTGCCTGGTCGTTCAGGTTGATGTTGCGGTTCACCTTTGCGTCAATGGTTCCGGCACGCATGATGTCGGCCATGTCCACGCCGGTAGCACTCTTCAGCACGTCGAAGGCCTGCTTGATGGCCACGGGCACGCCTCCGCTCATGGCAGCTACGCCGGCTCCAGTGTCCTGGCCTCCGCTGTAGACGTGGACGTCCTTGATGGCGCTGATGGGCTTGGCCACGTTCTCTACGACCTGCGGCAGCACCTCGATCATCATCTGCATCACGGCAGCATTATTATACTTCTTGTAAGCCTCGGCCTTCTTGTCCATAGCCAGAGCCTCGGCCTCACCCTTCTTCTGGATGGCGTATGCCTCGGCCTCACCCTTGGCCTTGATACCGGCAGCCTCCTGCTCCAGACGGTAACGGGTGGCATCCGATTCGGCATTCTGTGCCAGTGCACGCTGCTCAGCCTCGTATTTCTGGGCCTCAGCCACGCGCTTACGCTGTTCCAGATCAGCAGCGGCATCCTTCTCTACCTTGTACTTGTCGGCATCGGCTTTCTTCTCGATCTCGGCAGCCAGCTGGTTCTGCTTGATCTCAATCTGCTCCTTCGACAGGATCTGCTCACGCTTCGTCTTCTCAATCTCGGCCTCTACGGTCTTGATGTTGATGGTCTTCTGCTGCTCCTGCTGCTGGATGGCGTATGCTGCATCTGCATCGGCCTGGGCAGTGTCGGCCTCACGCTTCAGAGCTGCACGCTTCAGTGCCAGGTCGTTGTTCTTGATGGCGATAGCAGTGTCGGCATCTACGCGGGCATCGTTGGCATCCTTGTCAGCCTTCGACACCTCAATCTTCACGTCGCGCTCAGCCACGGCACGGTTGATGGCGGCGTCCTTCTTGATCTTTGCAGTATTGTCGGCACCGAGGTCCTTGATGAGTCCCTCGCGGTCGGTCACGTTCTGGATGTTGCAGGAGATGATGTCGATACCCAGCTTAGCCATGTCGGGCGAAGCCTTTGCCATCACCTGATCCGAGAATCCGTCACGGTCGGTGTTCAGCGAGCGCAGGTCAAGCGTACCGATAATCTCACGCATGTTACCCTGCAGCGAGTCTTGTAGTTGCTGTGCAATCTCGTCGGGTGTCATGTTCAGGAAGTTCTTTGCAGCCAAGCGTGTACCCTCTGAGTTCGGTGTGACGCGAATCTTTGCCACGGCATCCACGTCGACGTTGATGAAGTCGTTCGTAGGTACGCTTTCCTCGGTCTTGATGTCAACAGTGATCTGACCTAAGTAGACACGGTCCATACGCTCGAAGAACGGGATGCGGAAGCCACCGGAGCCGATGAGTACACGCGGCTCCTTCGACAGACCCGAGATGATGTAGGCAAACGAGGGTGGAGCCTTCACGTAGCTGATGAAGATAAACACGAGCAGCAGGGCAACACCCAGTGCGATGTAAAAGTACATGGGATCGATTTCCATAATTGGTCTTATTTTTTAATGGTTACACCTTATTAATATATAACATGTCTGCACCTTAGTGGCAGGCTCAATTCTTGTTTGCAAATATACAGACAATTTCCCAATGCCCCAAGCCTTTTGCAGATTTTAACTACACGATTCCGTACCTTCACTCATCTTAAGTGTTTTTAATAGTGTTTCAATGTTTGCGTTATATTGAAAAATGAGACATATTGAAAAACGCATGAGACATAAAAATATGAGAAATATATATAATATTATTTACTTTTGCATTGTTTTTCGTGGTGAACACATTTTCCGGTATTGAAAAAAGATTAAAAATAACAATAATTACAAACTAAAACAGACATGATGAAACAACTAAAAAGTTTCTTGAAGCGAGTCGTCCCTACGATGATGCTACTTCTGGGATGTGTGCAGTTGGCACTTGCCCAGGAAGGAGGTGGCATACTCGTTAAGGGTACGGTCCTTGATGCTACTGGTGAGCCCCTCATCGGTTCTTCGGTTGTGGTGAAAGGGAATACCAGTCTGGGTACCGTAACCGATATCGACGGTAACTTCCAACTGAAAGTTCCCTCTGAGCAGACAGTGCTGACGTTCTCCTATGTGGGTATGATTTCCAAGGAAGTCAAGGTCGGTAAGCAGCGTACCTTCAAGGTGTCGCTTGCTGACAACACCAAGCTGGAAGAAGTCGTAGTCGTGGGTTACGGCCAGCAGAAAAAAGCATCGGTGGTGGGTGCCATTACTCAGACCACGGGTGAAGTCCTTGAACGTGCAGCAGGTATTGGTAGCGTCAGTGCAGCCCTGACAGGTAACCTTCCCGGTATTGCAACCATTGCTTCTACTGGTCAGCCAGGTGAAGAAGATCCTCGCATCTATATTCGTGGTGCAGCAGCTTGGAACCAGGACGCACAGCCGCTGATTCTTGTCGATGGTGTCAAGCGTGAGATAAAGTCCGTTGATATTTCCTCCGTTGCAACGGTGTCAGTGCTGAAGGATGCATCTGCCACAGCCGTCTATGGTGTGGAGGGTGCTAACGGCGTTATCCTGATCACCACCAAGCGTGGTGTGGAGGGTAAGGCAAGAATCGACGTCGGCTTCAACGCAACGCTGAAGGCAGTGTCAAAGCTTCCTCGTAAGTATGACTCCTATGATGGATACATGTTACGCAACCAGGCTATCGAGCATGAACTTGCACTGGGCGGCGATGCATCTTGGGCATACTATCGTCCGCAGACGTTCATTAACAACTTCCGCAACCAGGATTATACAGTCAAGCCTCATTATAATGCTGACGGCGGCTACCTTGGTGACTATAGTCAGGCAGAGCGCTATCCAAACATTGACTGGCAGGAAGAGATGTTTAAGGATTTTACCTTATCTTATAATACTAACCTCAACTTCTCGGGTGGTACGCAGTTCGTGAAGTACTTTGTGGCATTCGACTTCCAGAACGAAGGTGACATGACCCGCATCTGGGATAACAACCAGGGTTATGAGGGTGGCTATTCGTACAACCGTCTGAATGTACGTTCAAACTTGGACTTCCAGATTACGAAGACCACACAGTTCAAGGTGAACCTGGCTGGTTCGAATGCTCAGAAGAAGGCTCCCCGTACTTATTGGGGTAATGACGGCATGTTCTTCCAGCAGCAGAACTGGGCAGGTGCATACGGTATGGCTCCGAATATCTTCCCTGTTAAGTTCTCTGACGGCTCGTGGGGTTTCTATCCGTTGGTCTCCAACGTTGCCAACTCTCCAATGAACGTCGCTACTGCAGGTTATAACCTGACCACCAATACCCGTATTTTCACTGACTTCTCTCTCGAGCAGAATCTCGACTTCATCACGAAGGGTCTTGTTGCTCGCGGTACCATCTCATGGGACAACCAGTTTGATGAGGGCGGTCGTGGTATCTCTGATACACACCAGGCAAAGATTGCATACATCCTTCCTGAGGATGGCGAAATGCTGTGGGATAGTAAATGTATCATCGACCCGAAAACCGGTTTCGATTTCTATGAGCCTCGTGAGTGGTCAGAGCAGTCAGGTAGCGTAAATTCTACGAATCGTGCCACGGAAATGTCAGTCCAACTTTATTGGGCACGCCAGCTCGGTGTACACAACGTGTCTCTGATGGGTAACTGGAAGCGTCGTATCAATGCAGGTAATGCCGACCTCGAGTTCCGTCGTGAAGACTGGGTGTTCCGTACTACATACGACCTGATGGGTAAGTATTTCGCTGAGTTCAACGGTGCTTACAACGGTTCCCAGAAGTTCTCTCCCGACAACCGTTTCGCATTCTTCTGCTCAGGAGCTGCAGGTTGGATGATTTCGGAAGAGAAATTCATGAAACCTCTGAGGGACAAGGGCATCATTGACATGTTCAAGGTCCGCGGTTCTATTGGTGAGATTGGTGATGACAACGCTGGTGACCGTTGGGCATACCTTACGACCTGGTCGGTATTGAATGAAGGTAATGGTTACAAGATGGGTCTTGACGGTTCAACGAGCCCGTTTGTTGGCTATAAGGAAGCAAACATTGCCAGCCCCGACCTTCGTTGGGCAACGGTACGTAAGAAGAACCTCGGTTTCGACTACGCTTTCCTTCATGGTATGTTCGCAGGTAGCTTCGACTACTTCACTGATGACCGTTACGATATCTTTATCTCCGGTGGTGAGCGTACTGTACCTTCCTACTATGGTGCTGCAAAGACTCCTGACGTCAACAAGGGTGAGATTAAGAACCATGGTTTCGAGTTGGAACTTCGCTTTAATAAGGTGCTGAAGAACGGCATGCGTTTCTGGGCTAACACCAACTACACTTTTGCCCGCAACGAAATCATATTAAAGGATGATCCTGAGCTGATACCTTCTTATCGCAAGGCACAAGGATACTCTCAGGGACAATATGTGTCGTTTATTGATAACGGATATATTGGCACCTATGACGAGCTCTATAGCATACCTGAACGTGATACTAATGACGATCAAGTCATCATTGGTGACCATTATATCGTTGACTTCAATGGCGACGGTAAGGTTGACGTGACCAACGACCAGGCTCCTTACGGATATACCGGAACGCCTGAGCACACTTACAATGCCACGATTGGATGGGAGTGGAAGGGTTTCTCCTGCTTTGCTCAGTTCTATGGTGTAACAGGTGTTACTCGTGACGTAGGTCTGGCTTCGTTCAACAACAAGTTGCTTACCGTTTATGACAACGGTGCTTGGTGGAATCCCATCGATAGGACAGGTGACGTAGTCGTTCCCCGTTTCACCACTGAGGTGTACTACAACGACGGTACTCAGTACCTCTATGACGGTTCCTACTTCCGTCTTAAAAATGTGGAGGTTGCCTATACATGGACAAAGGGCTGGATTAAGAAGATTGGTTTCTCAAGTCTGAAGGTTTATTTGAATGGTAACAACCTCTTCCTGATTACCAAGATGCCTGACGACCGTGAGAGCAACTATGGATATAGTGGTGGTGGCGGTGCTTACCCAACTGTCAGACGTTATAACCTCGGATTAAAGCTTTACCTGTAAAGGGAAAAGTGAATAGTGAATAATTTGCTACCGCTATAATGAAAAGAGATTTAATTATGAAATACAATAATAATATAAAAAACCTTTTGTGTGGTTCACTGCTTCTGTTGGCAGGCAGTGCATCCTTCACATCCTGCACCGACTGGCTTGACAAGGATCCGGAGTCTATCGTAGGAGAGGATGAGGCATTCAAGAACTACCGCAACTTCCAGGGATATATCGAGGAAATATATAGTCTGATTCCCAACAAGGAGACAGTCAACTACTGTACTGGATGGAATATGGGTGATGATGCTGTTCATAACCCAGAAGGATATGCCCATATAGACCACCAAGTTGATCTTGGCAACTATCGCGACATTTGGGATGAAAGAACTCCTAAGCAGTGTTGGATTAATGGTGACAGAAGCTCGCTCTGGAAAAACTCATGGTACTGCATCCGTAAGTGTAATATGGGTATAGAGAACATCAAGTCGCTCATTGGCACTGACGAAGAGCGCGACCTGTTGCTCGGACAGATGTATTTCTTCCGTGCATGGTGGCATTTTGAGCTGATGTGCTACTTCGGTGGCCTGCCATACATTGACAAGGCTTTCGATGCAGATATCCCTCAGCTGCCTCGACTCTCCTTCCAGGAATGTGCCGACCGCTGTGCAGCCGACTTTGAGAAGGCGGCCGACCTCCTTCCTCTGGATCCTCAGGGATGGGATGCGACAATTGCCGGTATGCAGACTTCGAGTAAGAACGATCTGCGTATCAACAAGTTCATGGCGCTCTGCTACCTTGGCAAGTGCTATCTCTATGCTGGCTCTCCGCTCATGAAGGAGTTTGAGAAGACCAAGGACGGTGGTGTTGCCCAGCTTTTAGGTGCCAGCTCCAATGGTAAGACCTATGACTATGATGTAGAGTACTGTAAGAAGGCTGCTGAGGTTCTTGGTAAGGCTCTCGACATGGTCAAGAAAGGCCAAGTGAGTTACAAGCTTGCCGAATACAGGTATTCAAATATCTATGACCATGTGGGCGACGATAATGCAGAATCTTGCTACTCTGAAATATTCTATACATACAAGAAGGACTGGAAACAGCCCGGTTCTACAGAGGCTATCTTCCGTGGCCTGTCACCTGACGGTAATACATCCAACTGGAACTGCACCAAGATCTTTGGTCCGAAGATAGCTGGTCTCGTGGCTCATGACAATATCATCCATCATCCTACGGCCAACCTCGTCGACCAGTACGGTATGGCTAACGGACAGCCCATCTATCTGATAAAGAATGGTGAGTATGTGCTGAATCCTGCCTCTGGATGGGATCCTGAGCATCCTTTCAAGAATCGCGATCCACGATTCTATCACGATATCGTGTTCGACGGTTTCCACTATGTGCTCAATACCGATGCCTTGTCTGCTGAGCAGAAGAAGCATGAATACTGTTCTCTTTACACCGGTGGTGCCATGCGAGCTGTTGACAATGGAAGCAGCACCGGCTATTTCATACAGAAGCTTGTCCCTCACCAGTGTAACGAAGGCGACAAGTGGTACGATGCATGGGGTGGTGGAGGCCCTCTCCATACTTATCTCCCCTACATGCGTCTTGCCGACGTCTATCTGATGTATGCTGAGGCTATGGCTGCCATTGCCCTTGCAAATAACAATGTTACCGACTTCAAGAGTAATAAGGACTATTGCTCGTCGTTTACTGCTGTTGATGCTGTCAATGCACTTCGCGATCGTGTGAACTCTGATGATTATCCGATGGAACACATTCCGGCTCAGTTCCTTACCTCTCCTCAGGAGTTTATGGATGCTGTTCGTCGTGAGCGTGCTGTCGAGCTTTCCTTCGAGGGCTTCCGTTGGTGTGACCTTCAGCGTTGGCTTCTCCTCACCGAGCCTCCTTACACTGTGAAATACTCTCATGAGTTTGAGCGTTTGGAGTCTGCCGACTGGTTCAAGAGCCACGATCCCAAGGACGCCCAGGTTGCCAACTTCCACAAGGAGGAGCTGATCTCCCGTCGTTTGGAGTCCAAGCACTACTGGTTCCCGCTTCCTGACAAGGATACTTATCTGTACGAAGGATATAATCAGAATCCGGGATGGTAAAGAGTGAATAGTGAAAAGTGAAAAATTTGCTACCGCTATAAATATATTATGATTATGAAGAATATAAAAACAAACATATTTCTCTTAGCCATGTTGGTTGCATCGCCACTGACTGCCAATGCCCAGGAAGCTACCGCAGCACCCGATAGCGTTGCCAACAGCAGTGCAGTTCCTACTGTGGCAAAAAAGAAAGTCCATGTAGCTTTCCGCGACATGGATGCGGACCATCTCCTCGGAGGCGTTTCCTATGTCGATATGGAAGAGTTGTCGAAGAAGGATTATACGATGGGCAGTCTTGACGACATGTATGCCCTTGTCGGCGGATGGAACGGCAACAACCTTTGGGGTATGGACAATGACCGCCTTGACAATAACGACAACGGTAATCTTCCGCTCGTCATCATCGACGGTGTGAAGCGCCCGTCCAATAACGTGCTTCCTTCTGAAATTGAGCAGGTGACCTTCCTCAAAGGTGCTCAGGCCGTCGTACTTTATGGCTCCAAAGGTGCCAAAGGTGCTATCCTGATTACCACCAAGCGTGGCAAGGTTGACGGTCTTCGGATTGATGCCAATGCCAACACTGGTTTCCATGTGGCAAAGGAGTTCCCCGAGTATATTGGTTCTGCCGAGTACATGACGCTCTACAATGAAGCTTGCGTGAACGATGCTCTCGCCACTGGACCAAAGTATTCTCAGATGGATATTTACAATCATGCATCAGGCGTTAATCCTTACCGCTATCCCAACGTCAACTACTATTCTGACGAGTATATCCGCAAGGTCTATAACCGTTCTGATGCTACCGTAGAGATTCAGGGAGGCGGTACTCGTGCCCACTTCTATACAAACATCAACTACTACCGTTTGGAAGACCTTATCAACTTCGGTAATGCTAAGGACAACTATACCGACCGTTTCAGTGTTCGTGGTAATGTTGACCTCGTTATCAATAAGGTCATCAAGGGCTATGCTAACGCAAGCGCAACCTTCTACAACGCCCACAAGAACAAGGGTGATTTCTGGGGTGAGGCCTCTACCATGCGTCCGAACTTCCCGGAGAATGCAGCACCGCTGATTGACATTAATATGGTCGACCCTAACGCATCCAAAGCCCTTGCCATCCTTGGCAAGTCGCTCAACCTCCTTGATGGCAGATATTTCCCTGGTGGTACGAAAGCCACCCAGACGAATGCTATTGCCGACTGTTATTTTGGTGGTAAGACACAAAGCGTGAGCCGTCAGTTCCAGTTCGATGCCGGTATAATCTATGACATGAACAAGTTCGTCAAGGGTTTGTCGTTCAAGACACAGTTTGCTATCGACTATGCCGGATACTACGATCTTTCGTATAATAACAAGTATGCAGTATTCATTCCCACGTGGAGTAACTATAATTCACAGGATGCTATTGTCGCTCTTACACAACAGAACGACGAAATCGTGACTGGTCACATGATCATGGATAATGATAGTAAGAAATACCGCCAGACCATCAGTTGGAACGGTCATTTCGACTACGACCGTACGTTTGCAGGCAAGCACCATGTAACTGGTATGCTCCTTGGCAATATGTTTACTACTACATCCAGCGGTCAGTATCATCGTTACGCCAATGCTAACTTAGGCCTTCAGGCAGGTTACGACTTTATGGAGCGCTACTTTGGTGACGTGTCATTAGCTGGCGTACATTCTGCCCGTCTTGCCGAAGGTAATCGTGAGGCAGTATCCTATTCTTTCACTGCCGGTTGGAATGTCGCCAAAGAGAGTTTCATGAAGAATGTAAGCTTTGTCGATGATCTGATGCTCAGTGCTTCATACAGCAATCTGAACGAAGACATTGATGTCTATATGGGTGACACTTATTTCTATCTGTATAGAGCAACATGGGACAAACAGGGTGGTTCGTTCTCATGGAATGAAGGAAACAGCACTGACCGTACTTTCTCTAAGTCGGGTAGCAATCCTTCACTCGACTTTATCCACCGCAAGGAATTCTCTGTCACTCTTCGTGGCTCGTTCCTCAACCGCCTGCTCTCTGCTGAGTTCACATTCTTCAATACCGATTTGGATGGCTTCATTATCCAGAATCCAACCCAGTTCCCATCGTATCTGTCAGGTGGACTGTCGGGCAGCTCATTCAAGCCTTCCATCAACAACAATATCCAGAACCGCAAGGGTCTTGACTTCAGCGTAACCGCACAGAAGCAGCTGGGTAAGGTTCATGCTACCCTTGGCGTTGTCGGTACATATCTTACGACAAACTATAAGAAGTACGACGAAATCGTTGACGCTACTGCTCCTTACCAGAACACTGAGGGCCGTCCTCTCGATGTCATCTGGGGCTACAATTGTCTTGGCTTCTACACAGCCGACGATTTCGACTACAACGAGGCAACAGGCAAGTACACCTTGAAGGACGGCCTTCCCAAATCCTCGCTCAACGGTAATGCAAACCTGCAGCCTGGCGACTTGAAGTACGAAGACGTAAACGGTGATGGTAAGATTACCAATAAGGACCGTGTCGACCTTGGTAAGGACGGCACATACGGTGCTCCTCTCACCCTCGGTATCAACCTCACACTCAAGTATAAGAACTGGACACTCTTTATGATTGGTAACGGTCAGTTCGGTGCCAAGGCGTTGAAGAACAGCAGTTACTACTTTATGAGTGGCGAAGCTAAGTATTCCGTTAACGCACGTGGCCGTTGGACTCCTGCAACAGCCGATGCGGCTACACATCCTCGTCTGACTACACTTACCACGTCAAACAACGAGGCTTCTACCTTCTGGCTCTATAGTACAGACCGCTTCAATCTCCGCAAGGTGCAGCTTACCTATGACTTCCCGAAGGAGATGTTCAACGGGACATGGGTAAAGAATCTCTCCGTCTATCTGAACGGCAACGACCTTCTCACTATCTCGAAGAATCGTGATATCATGGAGACGAGCGTCGGTGTTGCTCCTCAGACGCGTTTCTATAACCTCGGCGTAAAGGCCACATTCTAAGGAATCGTGAAAAGTGAATAGTGAAAAGTGAATTGTGAATAGTGAAAAGTGAATAATTTGCTACCGCTTTAAAAACAAATTGAAGATTATGAAGAAAAGTAATATTATATTGTGTTTCATCGGTCTGCTCGCTTTCTGCTCGTGTCAGGATATTTTCGAGCCAGCTGAAGAAAACAAGCGTCAGTTGGACGACTTGACCGAGGAGTCGAAGTATGCACATGGTCTGCTGATGTATGGCTACGACCGTCTGCCATATATCACGACCACTCAGACCGATGTTGCTACTGACGATGCTGTTACCAACTCGAAGACCAGCAATTATCTGAATATGGCTACCGGTACATGGGCATCTGACAACGACCCCATGTCGCAGTGGGACAACTGTAAGGACGGCATCCAGTATGTCAACCTCTTCTTCACTATAGCCGATAAGGTAAAGTGGGCTCCGCGAGCAGCTTCGAAGCAGCAGATGTTCATCGACCGCCTGAAGGGTGAAGGTTACGCACTCCGTGCCCTCCTTTATTTCTATCTTCTTCAGGCCCATGGCGGCTATGCCGATGACGGTGTGCTCTACGGTGTGCCTTTGCTGACCACTCCCGAGGACGGTAGTTCCGACTTCAATCAGCCACGTGCAACGTTTGCCGACTGTGTGAAGCAGTGCTTTGCCGACTGTGACAGCGCAATGGCTCTTCTCCCTGTAGATTATGAAGACCTTGCGACGAAGGATAATATTCCTGAAAAGTATCAGGCTCTTGGAGCTGAATTCTCGAACTACAACCTGATATTCGGCAGCAAGTCGAAAGGCCTTATTTCTGGTAGGATTGCCGAGGCTATAAAAGCTCAGATAGCACTTCTTGCCGCCAGTCCTGCTTTCCGTGACCAGAGCGGTGTGACGTCTGAACAGGCTGCTATCCTTTGCGGAAATGTGCTCAAGCGTATTGATGGATTGAATGGCTTTGACAAGACCGGTAACAGAAACTGGTTCAAGTCATCTTTCAAGTCAATGATTGAGACGGCACCCAATCCTGAGATCCTTTGGCGCGAGGACCGTCATAAGAATGCTGAGCAGGAACGTGAAAACTTCCCGCCGACTCTCTATGGCAGCGGTCGCACCAATCCGTCGCAGAATCTTGTTGACGCATTCCCCATGCGCAATGGTCGTCCTATCACCGATCCGGCTTCTGGCTACGATCCGAAGAATCCTTACGCCAACCGCGACCCGCGTCTTGAAATCAGTATACTTTATAACGGAAGAACTCTTAGAAAGACTGAAATCATCACAGGAACCTATCCTAACGAGAATAACGAGACTGACGATAATCTCAACAAAATTGAGAAATCCACACGTACGGGATATTACCTCTTGAAGCTCCTTCGTGACGATGTGAGTCCGCTGTCCAGCTCTCTTATCGAACAGCAGCACATCTATCCCCGCATCCGTTATACCGAGATGTTCCTTGCATACGCCGAGGCAGCAAACGATGCTTGGGGACCGAAGACCGACGGTGCTGGTGTGGGCATGACTGCTTACGACGTGATCAAGGCCATTCGTGAACGTGCAGGACTCGGTACAGACGAATTTTCGATGCCGCTCGCTGAAGGCGATGCCTATCTTGAAGAGTGTGCCGGCGACAAGACAAAGATGACCAACCTTATCCGTAACGAGCGTCGTCTTGAGCTCTGCTTCGAGAACAAGCGCTTCTGGGACCTCCGTCGTTGGCTGCTGCCACTGGATGAAACAGTGAAGGGTATGAAGATTGAACGCGACGAAAAGACTGGTGAGCTTTCTTACACCGTTATTGACGTTGAGGAGCGTAAATACGACAACTCTTATCAGTGCTATGGTCCGATTCCTAAGGGCGAAATGCTGAAATGGAGCAACCTTAAGCAAAATAAGGGATGGAAGTGATAGGTGATAATTGATAATTGACAATTGATAATTAATTGAACAATGATGAAACTAAAGAAGTATATATACGGTGTAGCTCTGGGTGCTTTCGCTCTCTCATTTGCTTCTTGCTATAATGCAGATAAGGAGTTCCCAGACTATGAAGGAGGTACGACAGCCTACTTCGCTTATCAGTATCCGGTACGTACGCTCGTGCTTGGTAACGACATCTACGACAATACGCTCGACAACGACCACAAGTGCCGCATCTGGTCTACAATGGGTGGCGCTTATGGTGGTCGCGACGCAGTAGTAGACATTGCTGTCGACGAGACGCTTTGTAATAACCTGTGGTTTGTCGATGCCGGTGGAAACCCAGCAACTCAAGTGCTTCCCTTGCCCGCATCCCATTATAAGCTGCTGTCCAACAGCATCCCCTACAATGGCGATCCTCGCGGCTATGTGGAAGTTCAGTTTACTGACGCTTTCTTCAACGATCCCAAGTCAGTGGAGAACACTTACGTCATTCCGCTCGTGATGACGGGTGTCACAGGCATCGACCATATTCTTACCGGTACTCCTCGCGAGGGTCTCACCCCCTCTCGCACGAATACCGAGGACTGGGAAGTCCTTGCCAAGGACTATGTCCTTTACTGCGTGAAGTATATGAACCCCTGGCAGGGAAAGTATATCCGTCGTGGTGTGGATCAGGTGACAGAGAACGGCGTTACTACAGAGGTGGTACGCAAGGACTTCAAGCTTGTCAACACCGATCTTGAGCATTACACTGAGAATCCTGTCAACCAGAACGATGAGGTTTGTGGCATCGTCACCCGTAACATGACGCAGTCGGTGTTCCCCGTCTATGTCAATATAGGTAAGGATGCAAATGGCGATGCAAGGCCTTCTCAGCTTTGCAACCTCGTTCTCACCTTCAATGATGGCAAGTGCACCATCTCCAACGACGATACCGAGATTCCTTCTACCGGTTCGGGAGAGTTCATCGTGAAGGGTACAGAGAAGCCCGAGTACAAGGACTACCAGTGGGGAACGATGAATGGTGAGCCTGTTCAGCGTGACATCCTCCGTCTGGCCTACAATGTGACCTTCAAGAAAGGCAGAGTCATCGGTACAAAGATGGTAAAAGGCAAAGAAGTGGATTGGGTTCTCGAGAACGACGTGACGGTCTCGACCAACGATACGCTTGTTGTTCAGACCCGTGAGTCAAACAAGAAAGAATTCTTCTCACCCAAATACGTGAAAGAGTAAGGGGAATATAAAAATTAAAAAATGTAAGAATGTAAAAAAGAAAAGACATGAAGCGTAATAATTTTTTAATTTTTAAATTATGTCATTGTTGCATTGCAGCGACTGTTATGCTGCTTGCTGCGTGTGCCGACTATAACGAGACGGACAATTTCTCTGCTGAGCCTGATCCCTCTTTCGTAGAACCTTACAAGGATTTGGCTCCTGTCAAGTCGTATATCGACAGGAACACATATCCAAACATGACTCTTGGCGCTACCCTCAAGGTTGCCGACTTCAACAAGCAGGAGCTGGCCCATGCCGTTGCTATGACCAACTTCGACAATGTTGCCTTCGGTACGACCCTTATGTCGGGTGCTATCGTCAATAGCAAGGGTGTGATGAACTTCCTCGACATGATGGATCTTCTTGACCATGTCGAAGAAATCGGTGGCGAGGTGTTTGGCAGCCCTATCGTTGCCAACACCAACCAGGCCGACGATTGGCTGAACTATCTCACGGCTCCTATCGAGGTGGTCGTCGACTATGTTGAAGGAAAGACAGTCGACTTCAACACCATGTCCGTAGGCGCTTATGATGGTACTATTGAGAAAGGTAAGGCTGCTATCGTCAAATACGACAGTCAGAACGTACTCCAGGTCTCTCCTTCATCCAGTGTCCGTATCATTGAGGGCTTCGAAGTGAATCCTCTGGCAAAATACACCACGACATTCTGGGCAAAGGCCGACAAGGAAATCAACTACGACATCAATTTCTCAGGCACTGCTGTTACTGGTTCCGGCACCAATGGAACGTGGGTGCTGAAGCCGGGCAAATGGACCAAGGTCGTTGTAGAGGCACAGAGCGCTCCCGACGTTACCGACGGCTACTTGTCCATCGTGACTGCCCGTGGTATCACTATCAATATCCAGAAGGTCCAGGTGGGCTACTATCCTGACAACCATCGTCCGCAGACAGAAAAGGAGAAGACCGATACCATCAACTATGCACTCAACGCATGGTGCGACGGTCTGATGAAGATCAACGCCGGTCGTATCAAGTCGTTCGACCTTATCGACGAAGCCATCGACTCAAAGGCAACGCTCGATAATGGCATGCTCGACCTCAAGCACTCTACCGATAAGATTTTCTGGCAGGACATCCTCGGCAGCGAGAACTATGCTCCCGTCGTGTCGAAGGTGGCAAGTGCCGCATTCGAAAAGCATGGCGGAAACGTTGAAGAGCTGAAGTTCTTCATCAGTGAGGCAGGTCTTGACAAGCAGAACAAATTCGAGAGCCTCAAATACTGGATTGGTATCTGGGACGGCAAGGGAGCAAAGATTGATGGTATCAATGCCAAGCTTGACCTTACCTTTAGCGAGGATGCTGACAAGCAGGCTGCAAACGTGGCAACCCTCAACACGCTTCTTGACAATCTTGCAACTACGGGTAAACTCATCCGCCTGTCAAACTTCGACATCAAGTATCAGGATGCATCAGGCGCCAATGTCACGGCTAAGGATATTACCGATGAGCAGCGCCAGAAGCTGGCCGACTACTATGGCTACGTCATCAAGAGCTATATGACCAAGATTCCGCACGACAAGCAGGCTGGCATCTGTAAGGGCAACATGTCCGACACGGGCGATCCTGTAGGTCTCTGGGCTATCGACACCAAGAGCAAGGACTGGGTGCGCACGGCTACCTACAAGGCCTTCTGCGATGCGCTCAGCGGGAAGTAACAAACAGGGTGTAGGAGTACAGGCAAAGTGTTGTCTGCACTCCTACACTTCCAAACTCCAAGTAAATCCAATTTTTTTTATTAACATCTTTTTTATTAACTAACATTATTCATTATGAAGAAATTATTTACTCTTGTTGCTCTCTTGACATGTTTCTTGGGAGTAAAGGCAGAGGAGGTCGTCGATCTGGACTTGGATCTCACGACTGTTACTGCCGACAATTGGCAACATGGTTGGGTGTCGGAGGAAGCTGCAGCTTACCTCTCATTCGACAGCGATGGTCTCCATTTCACCAATGAGGAGGCTAAGTCTCAAAGATACGAAATCCAGTTCCAGCCATTCCCTGGCATTCAAAATCTGGATAATGATGCTTCCTACACCATCAGTATTACCATTAAGGGATCTGTTGAAGGAGGCGTTGACGCTTATTTCTCTGGTTCTAACACTCCCGGTACTATGAATGTCACAACAGAATGGCAGACCCTGACGTTCGAGGATTGTAAGAACAATCCCAACGCAGAGTACTTTGCTAATTCTGCTTCTGTGCTCATCCAGTGCGGTGACTTCGTAGGTGACTGGTGGATTTCCCACGTGAAGATTACCCACGACGAGAAGGCTCCTACTCGTCCCGTAGAGTGGCTCGAGCAGCTCACCAATGGTAATGCAGAGTCTGCATGGCCCGCATGGGCTCTTGAGGAGACCGATGGTGTCAACATCAACTGGCGTGGTGACCGTACAGGCGAGATTTGCGCATGGTCTCTGCAGATGGGTACGAATAACGACTCTGGTATGCGCGATGGAAGTGAACTGGATGGCAGAGCACGTCCTTTCCCCGCTACCATCGTTGCTGACCCCGATAATGCTTCTAACCATGTCTTCATGGTTGATGCAAGCCAGATTGAGAAG
This sequence comes from Prevotella sp., assembly GCA_017554385.1. Classification (GTDB taxonomy): domain Bacteria; phylum Bacteroidota; class Bacteroidia; order Bacteroidales; family Bacteroidaceae; genus Prevotella. The sequence continues at coordinate 30,273 of JAFZIL010000007.1, forward strand.
ATCGATGATGACAACTCTATCCAGTGGTCTAACCAGTTCTGGATCCAGTCTCCTAAGGGCTGGAAGGAAGGCACCAAGGTAAAACTTCACTTCCGCTATAAGGCAGAGGTTCCCGCCAAGGCAGCTACACAGATCCACAAGCAGAACCCCTCTGACTATCTGCACTATGTTGGTATAGGTGACGTGAACTTCACCGAGACCTGGCAGGATTTTGACAAGGAATTCACATTCGATGCCAGTCAGGCCACGGGTTGGTCTGTCGCATTCAACCTTTGCGCCGATTCAAAGGTCGATGCTCCTCAGCCCGCTAATAAGTTCTATTTCGACGACCTCTCTTGGCAGGTCATGAAGCTTGATGAGGGCTACTTCGTTGCTTCTTCTAACTCTACCACCGGTATTGAGTACGACTACGACAACGCTATCGAGTTCGTAGCTGGTGAAGATCCTGATGGCGGTGAGTGCCTGGTTGCTACCGTTGGTACTGCTGGTAAGGAGGATACTTGGGTTAATCAGCTGATGATTTCTACCGTTCGCGGTGAGACTGCTTCGTTCAAGGGCGCTACCATCAAGCCCACTGGCAATATCAAGGGCAATGACAAGGACAACTGGCAGATCTATGCCGCTGGCTCGCAGTATAAGATCGATCTTCCCGCAGCCGGTGTATGGCAGATCTTTATTGCTCCTGAGGAGAGCCAGATTCTCTTCATGATGGTCGAAGGCGAGGAAATCGTTGAGAAGGAACCAATTGATATCGTTACCAACCAGACCGCAGTTGTTGTTCATGGTCAGGAGCGCGACTGGCGTGGAACCGACAACGATGGTAACCCCATTGAAGAGGAAGTTGGCGAGGGTCAGCCTTGGGACAACCAGTTCTTCATCTTTGCTAACCGCACACTTGCTAAGGGCACTGAAACCGTTCTGAAGTTTAAGTATAAGGCTTCTGTTGAGGCTCGTACAACCACACAGTGCCACGGCGCTCCTGGCGCTTACATGCACTGGGAAGCCATTCACGACGTGATCTTCACTGAGGATTGGCTGGACTTCGAGTATGACTTCACTGTTCCCAATGAGGCAGACGGCATGCAGTGTATCGCTTTCAACATGGCTGAGATCAAGGAGGCTTGCGACTACGAGCTTACGGATTTCCAGTGGTATCTGAAGGACGAGACTCTCGAAGAGGGTAAGACCTACGAGAACCTGATTAACGAAACAGGCGCTGATAACTTCTACGTGAAGGAAGGTGCCGGCACCGCCCCACGCATCTTCGGTACCGATCCCGAGGAGGATGGCATCAGCAGCGTAGTGGCTAAGAGCAACGTTTCTACCGCTACCTTCAACCTCGCTGGCCAGCGTGTTGCTAACCAATACAAGGGCATCGTCGTTAAGAACGGCAGAAAGTCTATCAACAAGTAAGCATCCTAACGCAAACAGGTATTAGTACCTGTCTGTAACAATAGTAACAGCAGCTACACCCATCGAGGGCGTAGCTGCTGTTTTTTTATAGCATAGCGGATGACTTTTTCTTGTTTTTGCCTTAACTCTACACAAAAATGCTCGCATTCCCTTTGTATATCGGCATATCAGAGGTTTTTAACCCTACATAAACTCTACATAAACTCTACACAAACTCTACATGATCTATACACTAACTCTACACTAATTCTACACTAACTCTACACTAACTCTACATAAACTCTACATGATCTATACACTGATTGAGTCCACTTTAAAAAGTCCGAACATGAGAAATCTGAGAAGGACTCTGTGCGCAGCCACTCCCCTCCCTTCAAGGGGAGGGGCAGGGGTGGGGTCTGTATATTCCTCGCTGTCTGATATTTACATACCCCACCCCGGCCTTCGGCCACCCCTCCCCTTGAAGGGAGGGGAGTGGCTGCGCCTCCCGTTGCGGCAGTATGTGGACTTTTTAAAGTGGACTCCTAATTAAAGTTTCAGAAGTTTCGTACATGCTGATAAACGCAGACGATCTGCCCCTACACTATGCCGTTTCACCATTTCCGGAATACACTAACTATATGGAAAGAGGCTACAAGTATGCTGTTTAGTGTCACTAAGTATGCTGTTTTGCTTCATCAAACATGCTGTTTTCGACAGCAAGGGAGTATTCCTGACACCCTCGAGAACTATTCTCGCTTGCCACGAGAACTATTCTCGCTTGAAACATGTAGAGTTAGTGTAGAGTTTATGTAGAGTTTGTGTAGAGTTTATGTAGGGTTGAAAACGCGCAAAATACCTTTGTATATCAATGTTTCAGCGAATTTTAGTGTATAGATGTCAATCCTTACTGACTTTCCAGGGATAATCGTTGGCATCGGCATCGGGGTTTGCCTTGACAGAGTAGCCCGATGGGATGGTGACATTGCCGTAAGTTCTTGGATCGTTTTTGAACTTACCGCCATAGATTATGTAAGGCCCACGTGATCGCCCTGCCGGTGGATTTTTAGCGCTTAAGGTGTTGAAATATCCACCGTAGATGGTCGCCGTGCCAGCAGGCACGTTGTCAGGCGTATAGTTACAGATGCCACCGTAGTAGGTTCCACCTATGATGCTGCAGTTATGGCCATCGATATAGGCATTTTGATAGACGGTCATGTTCTCCATGATTACGTTTCCAAGGTATCCGTCATTATATTGACTATTACCGTCGACCTCTTTTTCTACCGTGCCGTTACGAAGTGTCACGGTTCTGCCCGCAACGTTGTTTTGCACATAAACATTTACTGTGGAAGAATAACCGTTGAAGTCTATCACACCATCGGCCCGCGTTATTTTATAGGGATTTGGTGTGGAGACGTTAGCATTCAAGACGAGCACCGGATTCGTTTCGGTTGTAGTATTCCAATCGGCGAGGTTGGTATAGACATCCTTCGTCTTTGACATCTTAACCGTGACGGTGTAGTACTGTCCGTTGGTGAAAGTAACGTTTTCTCTCTCAAAATCATAGACACCTGAGAGGGAGGTGGCGTTCAGGCTGACAGTCTGATTGCTGAAGCCGGGGATGGCTACGTAGATGATGTTGGTAGTCGTAGCGGGGTTGACGCTGTAGGTGTTGGTACCGTCGCTGATGGTGAGGTTCGTGGCGTTGACTGGCGTGGTGCCGTCTACATCGTCGAGAAGGGTGAACTTCACGATGGCCTGCTGGTTCTGGAAGCTGACAGCGTTGGCAGCGACCATGCCGCCTGAGCTGACGGCAGTGACGGTGGCTGTAGCGGTGGCATAGTCGTAGTTTTGGGCGATGTCCTCAAGGGTGCCCTTCTGTCCGATGTAGGTGGGCACGTCTCTCTTGGGGTAGTATAGGGTCAGCTCGTCGTCGGTGGCGATGGTCACACCCGAGAGCGTGCCCTTCAGCGTGGCGGTGGCTCCGTCGGTCTGTGGCTGTAGCGAGCCATTGGCCCACCTTGTGCCCTTCTTCACATATATATGATCTGTGGTGGCCCATGAGGCGTTGATGGTCGACCCGTTGAGCGCGAGGGCGCGGGTGGTCATGCTCTTCGCTGTCTCTACAGACAGGGTATAGGTTCCCTTTTGCACCTGCTGCTCGTCTAATAGGTCATCATCTCCTGAGCAGGATGTGAGGGCAGTCCCTGCCATCAGCAGCGCTGCGATTGCTTGTATTGTCAACTTCATTGCTTTCATTGTTCTATCGAATGATTATTGTACGTTTTGGACTAAGCGGACAGGACGGCCAGAATAGCGGTCGGCACCAACATTAGTGATGAGTTTACTTGCGCTGATGAAAAGGATATTTGCCGAACTATTACTGCTTCCTGAGGTTGCCGACCAATAATAGCCGATATTAGCGACGGAAGTGAAAGTCGAGCCGGTGCGGTAGCCTGCATTTGGAATAAATGCCGCACCGGCAGCCTCCATCTTGGCCCAGTTGGTGGTATTGTAGTTGGTTCCGAATCCGGAACTTGCATCATTAATGTACGATGGCACAGTCACGTCAGAGGGATGGATGTAATGGTTGGGGAAGATGATGAGTCCATATTTCGAGTTCACGTATGCTTTGGCAAAGCGAGCATTGGAGGTAGCAAGGTTGGTAGTCGTAGTACGGCTGAATAATAGGTACTGCCACTCGTTTCGGGTCAACGTGCGCCATTTATTTGCTGTATTCCCACCGTTGGTGATAGCATTGGCACCCCATTCGTTATAGGAAGAGTAGATGCTGTTGTCTTCGGAAATCTCATTAGGGTTATTACCAGTGCCCCAGCCGAAGAGGTCACGGTGGTCGTCAGACTGCGAGTTTCCGAAATAGTCCCATTGGTTAGTGGCAAACTGCCACGTACCCACGTACTGTAGGTTGCCTTTCGAGAAATAGACCATTGTCGAGCCACTGACAGAGAATTGGCCGGAAAGGGCACCTTCAGGAATCTTTTCCCACTTTTGTCCACTTGTCGCGGAATAGTTGGTGCGTGTGGCCTCTATGCCGCTGTCGTTGACGGTGATGGTGAGGACGGTGCTGCTTCCGGCAGTGAGGTCGATGTCGGGCAGGGTGCCGGTGATGGTCTCGCCGTCGCCAGTGGTGATGGTGATGGTGTTAGTCGAGGAGAGAGCCTGTGCGGGCAGCACGATGGCATACTCGGTGGTGCCTATGGCAGCATCGGCGTTGTCGTAGTAGAAGGCGAGATCGGCGTTGGAGGCGACGGTGACGGTAGCTGCGTTGTCGCCTGCGGTGACAGCGCCAGTAGTCATATTCATTGTGGCCTCGGTAGCAATGTTGCCAATGGTGATGGTCGTCCCAGCCAGCTCGGTGGCTGTGATGGGCGAGGAAGATCCTGCGTGTACGCCCTGCTTCAGTCGGATGACGAGACGAGCCATGACGTGACGGAACTGCAGGTTGATGGTGTTGTCGTCCTTCGGATAGCGTGAGTGGTCGGTGACGGGCGTAGCAATCATCACGTCGCTGGCGCGGTAGTTGGCAACGGTGCTCTGGTCGTTGCTGACGGTCACGTCGAGGTCGGTGGTCTCGCGATTGCTTACGCTTGCGAAACGGCTGTAGGGATAGAAGGCATAGACATCGACGTTCGATGCTGCATCAATGGGATAGCAGAGCAACGAGGCCGTGGTGGCGTCGCTATAGTAGGTCAGCTCGTTCTGTCCAGACACGGCAGCAGAGGTGCGGTAGCGGTAGGGCGTAGCGGTGTAGGTAGCCGTGCCGTCGCAGTCAACCATATAGACAGCCACGTCCTCACCGGCTGCAAACGCTGTGTTCTGCAGGTCGTCGGTGCTGGCCGCGCGTGTCTGCCCTGGTACTGCCGTCGCTACCGCCGTCAGTCGGATGGGCTGCTGCTCACAGGGCTGCATGTCCGGCTCCCAGTCGGAAGAGCAGGATGACAGCAGCGCAGCGGCTATCCAGAGGGTTATGAATTTCTTTCTATTCATTTCGTATTTCTTTTTTTCTTGTGCCGCTGACCGCCAGCGAAGCGGTCAGCCTACACCATGTAGGTTTCCGGGCATTACGCTCTAAGTTGCCCGGCAGCGGCTGTTTTAGCCCCCTAAGATTACTGCAGGGTAGCTGTACCGTCAGCTGAGCCACCGTCAGCCCAAGCTGTGATGGTCGTTGCTGTCAGCAGCAGACCGGTCTTGTTCACGGTCAGGTTGTAGGTGTAAAGCGTCTGACTGGCGAAGAATTTGTTGGCAGCCAGTGCATAGTAGTAATCACCGCCACCGATGGTGATCTTGATGAAGTTGCCTGCCATAACCGTCTGGGGCACGATGATGGCCGATGTGCTGGCACCTGTACCGGCTGCAATGTTTGTGGCAGTGCCCGAACCCTCGGTCACAGCGGTTCCTTGTACGCCAAAGGTGGTGGTAGGCTTGACACCGAGGATGCTTACCTCAGCATTGTTCATCTCAGTCTCCGTAAAGCCGTCGCCTGCGGTCAGGTTGACGTTGATCTTAGTGAGCAGGTGGGTGAACGTCATAGGCACTTCCGAGGTGGTGCGGGTCACAGGGTTACCACCCGTAGGCGCACCCATCATCAGGTCGCTGGCCTTATAACCGGCAGTGCTCGACTGGTCGGCAGCTACGCTGAAGGTAATGTCGGTGCCGTTATAGGCCGTTGACGATGTGACGGCTGAGGCGGGATAGATACCAAAGATGAAAAGACCGTTGCCGTCCTGGGGCCAGTACTGGGCTGCGGCGGGAGTGAGAGCACCGGCATTGCCTGTCGTGTAGGCCAGCGGGTTGCTGTAGGTCGTCACGTTGGTGCCGCTGGGGGTCTGGGTGCCGTTGACATCTTCTACGAGGAAGATGCTTACGTTCTCGTCAGCGTCAAACTGCGTGAGCTGGATGCTCTGTCCGGCACGAGTCATGCTCGTCAGCGATTGGGTACTCAGGCGAATGGCGCTCTTTTCTGCAACCTTCACTTCTTCGTTGTCACTGCTGCAAGCGGCAAACATCATCGATGCAGCGGCTGCGAAAAATACTAACTTTTTCATAATTGAAAATGGTTTAAGATGTTAATTAATTAATAAATGAATTATAATGTTGTTTTTTTGTTTTTGCTTAGTTGATGGATGGTTCCACTCTTGTTTCGGGCTTATTAGGGCGTTGCTGGCACCAGCGTCAAGGTCTTGCCCTCATTCGAGATGGTGAGAATCAGGCCGCCATAGTTAGTATCGCTTACGAGTGCAGGGTTATATTGGAGGATATAACCGCCTAATTCACAATCTGTCTCCTCGGTTACCATTACCATAGTACCAAATGTTACTGAACAATTGGTGTCCATCCAGTATTGTCCCGCCCCGATGCTGGGGATTTGTGCGTATGCACCTATGGCTGTCACGCTTTTCACGTTGGGGCCTATGCTAATGTTCCCACAATCGGTCTCGTAACCGCCACCGATGGCCGACGCCGTTCCACTTGTTTGTGCGACTACCGTTCCGCCCGATATGGTAATGTTGCTACAACCATAACTGTTACCGGCACCAATTCCGGCACAATCATTTATACCTGTGGCATTGACAGTACCGCCAGAGATATTGATATTGCCACAACTTGCCTCGAAACTGCCGCCGATACCGGCATGTCCAATTGCCGTGATGTTACCACCCTCAATGTTGATGTTGCCACAATGTAACTGGTAGCCGCCACCTATTCCAGCACCGCCCCAGTCACCTATTGCGGTCAGTGACCCTTCTCCCCGGATAGTGAGGGTTTTACCCCAGGGTACGTAAATGCCGGGATATTCTTCAAAGAAAGTTCTCACAATGTTCGTTCCACTGAGGATGATTGTGGCATTGCCTAAGCAGGTAATACCTGCACCGGTATAATCGCCACTCAAATTTTGGTTACCGTTGATATTCACATTGTCTAAAGTCACGGTGGCACCGTCGGCAATGGAAATCATCACTTCGTTGGCTAATGTGCCTGTCAGTCTTTCGCCGTTTTTCGCTGTGTAATTACTTGTGATGGTGCTGAGCTCAGTCCCTGGTAACGGCATCTCTGCAGTACCCACGATGGGATCGACGGCAGTCCAGGGCGTGATGTTGGTGACGGTGAGCACCAGACCGGTCTTGTTGACAGTCAGGTTGAAGGTATAGCGATTCTTGGCAGCAAACGTCGTGGCGGCATCCAATTTGTAGATGTAGTTGCCACCTCCTACGGCCACCTGAATGAAGCTGGTATTGGCAGCAAGCGTCTGGGGCACGATGATGGCCGATGTGGTTGCACCAGTACCGGCAGCAATGGTCGTGGCAGTGCCGGAAGCCTCGCCCACT
>JAFZIL010000071.1 GCA_017554385.1 Prevotella sp.
ACAGGCTTCACACCATATTTATGAATAAGATTGTCGTTCAGGATATTCCAGAAGGCGGCATAATCCTCGCTCTCGGCAATCACTATTCCACACCTCCGTGCCTTCCTAATGCCCGACTTTCTCGACTCTGTAAAATGCATGCCATGCACCACAGCCGAAGAGATGTCGCGAATAACAATGTTTGCATGACACACATCGGTAAGGGCGAAGAGATCCTCTTCGGCCGGCACCTGATGATATATCCATGGTACTGCTTTATAAACAACTTTCCTGATTCCTTCAGAAGCGAGTGCATTGTTTATCGCATCAAACGTCTCCACCACGCCCTTTGCTGAATTCCTCTTGCTCATGATTAAGCCGCCATAGGTCAAGCCACCATGTGAATAGAGCGTATCATCTTTGACATTCGCAGGAAGAAGTGCATATACCGAACCGTTACGATAAATCATCAACGAATGATCACTAAAGCGGTCGGCATGGTAATCCATGTAGTTTCGGTCGAAGAGGAATGTCCCGTTCTTCGATACGGCGACAAACTTATTCCACTCGTCGCTATGTTCACCCGTGTACCTTCTTACTTCGAACATCAACGTATTTGACAACTTAACGATTTAACCATTTAACGATTTAACCATTTGACCATTTACATACTGCAAGAACTCGTCGTATTCGTAGATGTAGTCCTCTTCCTCAAAATGTTCGGAGGCCAGCACCAGACAAACAGCACCGCTGGAGAAATCATCAAGCGTACGCCAGGTGTTCACATCAATCAGCAGTCCTTGCCAGGGATGGTTCAACAGGATAGTACGACGTTCATGTCCATCGTCAAGCGTCACCGTAAACGAGCCGCTTAGTGCTACGACCAACTGCTTTAGCCGTTTATGTGCATGTCCTCCCCTACTCTCTCCTGCCGGCACGTCATACACCCAATAGGCACGTTTTATCTCAAACGGCACCTTTTCCAACCCCTCAGCAACGGTCAGGTTACCACGGGGATCAGCAATTTTCGGAAGGTCAATGAGTGTTATCTTCATTTCATCATGTAAGAATCAGTACCGAGCACTGTTTTGGCCAAACGTTTGGCTTTGTCACGCAAGGCATTGATGTCATCGTCCACCTCGCCATAACAGAGCACCACACCCATGCGTCGGCCTTTGTGTGCCTCCGGCTTGCCGAAAATGCGAATACGGGTACGGTCTTCTTTCAGCGCCTCTTCCAGATTATATGGCAGCAGCGAACGATCCACTGGTGTATTGGCCTCTACAGGTGACAGGATTACTGCTGATGCACCGGCATGCTCCAGGTGAATACCAGCAATAGGCAGTCCCATAACTGCACGGAAATGCAGTTCAAATTCGCTGAGATTCGTTGTATGTCCTAATGTTACCATACCCGTATCGTGCGGACGTGGCGACAGCTCCGAGAAAATCACCTCTCCCTGTTTTGTCAGGAAGAACTCCACGCCCCAGATGCCTGCACCCGTTAAGGCCTTTGTCACCTTATCCGCCATCATCTGTGCCTGTTTCAGGGCCTCATCAGAAATCTGATATGGCTGCCACGACTCACGATAGTCGCCACCTTTTTGCACATGACCAATAGGCGGGCAGAACAGTGTAGGCCAACCATGCTGCTGTGTAACAGTGAGTAGTGTAAACTCAGAATCGAAATCGATAAACTCCTCAATGATTACTTCCTTCACATCACCGCGCGAACCTTCCATCGCCTCGCGGAAAGCAGTCTCAAGCTCATCATCATTATGCACGTAGCTCTGACCATGTCCGCTTGACGACATTAATGGTTTTACCACACAAGGGAATCCTATCTCGTCGGCAGCTTTCTTGAACTCTTCGAAGGTCTTTGCATAGAAGTACTTTGCCGTACGCAAGCCCAATTCTTTCGAGGCCAGGTCACGGATGGCACGACGGTTCATCGTGTAATTGACGGCACGTGCCGATGGAACCACCTGAATACCCTCTTCCTCAAATTTGAAGAGTCGTTCCGTTCGGATAGCCTCAATCTCAGGCACGATAATGTCCGGTTGGTGCTTTTTCACCACAGCTTCGAGGGCATCTCCATCAAGCATGTTGAATATCTCGCGTTCGTCGGCCACCTGCATGGCAGGGGCATTATCATAACGGTCGCAGGCTATCACATACTGTCCTGCACGCATAGCTGCGATTACAAACTCCTTACCCAGTTCGCCTGAGCCTAATAAAAGAATCTTTTTCATACGGCAAGGGGGGTATGCGGCAAAACCGCATAGCACACTATTTAGCGGTTTTTATACATGTTTTCGTAATACTTCTGGTAGTCGCCAGAGGTGACATTGTCGAGCCACTCCTGATTGTCGAGATACCAGCGGACGGTCTTTTCGATGCCTTCCTCGAACTGGAGGCTTGGCTCCCATCCGAGTTCCTTCTGTAGCTTCGTGCTGTCGATGGCGTAGCGCAGGTCATGGCCGGCGCGGTCGGTAACGAAGGTTATGAGATCCATATCCTCGCCTTCCTTGCGGCCAAGGAGACGATCGACGGTATTGATAAGCACGCGAATGATGTCAATGTTCTTCCACTCGTTGAATCCACCGATGTTGTAGGTCTCAGCGATAAGGCCCTGATGGAAGATGAGGTCGATGGCACGGGCGTGATCCTCAACAAAGAGCCAGTCACGCACGTTCTCGCCCTTGCCATAGACAGGCAGCGGCTTGCGGTGACGGATGTTATTTATAAAAAGAGGTATCAGCTTCTCCGGGAACTGGAAGGGACCGTAGTTGTTCGAGCAGTTGGTCACGATGACAGGCATGCCGTAGGTATCGTGATAGGCACGGACAAAGTGATCGCTCGATGCCTTGGCGGCAGAGTACGGTGAGTGAGGATTGTACTTCGTGGTCTCGAGGAAGAACTTGTCGCCATAGGCAAGATGATGCTCTGCCGAAGAGGCCGTCGTGGTGAACGGAGCTTCGATGCCCTCGGGGTGTGTCAGCTCCAGTGCGCCATACACCTCATCGGTAGAAATGTGGTAAAAGCGCTTACCCTCGTAACGCTCGGGAAGCGACTCCCAATAGAGTTTGGCAGCCTGAAGCAGGCTTAAAGTACCCATGACATTAGTCTTTGCAAACGTAAAGGGGTCCTTGATGCTTCTGTCAACGTGGCTCTCGGCAGCGAGGTGGATGATGCCATCGACCTTCTTGTCCTGCATCAACTGGTAGAATGCGTCGAAGTCGCAGATGTCCATCTTCACAAAATCGTAGTTAGGCTTATCCTCGATGTCCTTGAGGTTGGCGAGGTTGCCGGCATACGTCAGCTTGTCGAGATTGATGATGTGATAGTCAGGATACTTGTTCACGAAAAGGCGCACCACGTGGCTTCCAATGAAGCCAGCGCCACCGGTAATGACAATTGTTCTCTTCATAGTTCTATTCTTTTTTGTTTTTCTTGTATCGTTGATAGAGGCCCAGCACAAACATGACGAGGAACGCCGTACCGAAGGTGTTTGCAGCGTCCTCCCACGACTTGTCGATGCCCAGTATATACCATAATAACGTGATAACCGTGGCAACTATTGTGTCTTGTACTAAATCAATAAGCCATTCTTTCATTTTCCGTAGCCTTTAATCTGAAAGGGTGATTACCTCTAAGTCCTTGAACGTCGAACCGTCGATGACAAGGCGCATGAGCGTACGCTCCTTGTGCCAGCCCTGTATGCCTGCGGCACCGGGGTTCAGGTGGAGCAGGCCCAGTGTACGGTCGTACTTTACCTTAAGTATATGTGAGTGACCGGCAATGAAGAGCTGGGGCGGCTTTGCATAAAGCGTACCGCGTATAGAGGCATCGTAGTTGCCTGGATAGCCGCCTATGTGCTTGATAAGCACGTCGACGTCCTCACACTTAAAGCGGTTCAGCTCGCGGTACATCAGTCGTAGGTCGCCACCGTCGCAATTGCCGCAAACAGCACGGAAAGGGCGGAAAGCAGCAAGTTTGTCAGCCACTTCGACGGTGCCGATGTCGCCGGCATGCCATATCTCGTCGCAGGGTTCGAAGTAGTGCAGATACTTCGGATCCCAATAGCCGTGGGTGTCACTGAGAATGCCAATTCTTTTCATATCTTCTTTTATGGGGCCAATGAGGCCCATGAGACTTATGGGATTTATAGGCCGAAGCGCTTGCGCACAAACTCAGCGATGAGGTGTTCGGTCTCGGTAACGCCAAGGATGCTGGAGTCGACACAGAGGTCGTAGCTTGCGGCATGCCCCCACTTCTTACCCGTATAATAATTATAGTAGGAAGCACGACGGCTCTCTACCTGCTCAATCCGTCTGACAGCCTCCTCGCGCGAACAGTTCTTTTCTTTCATAAAGAGCTGGGCACGGGCATCGATAGAGGCCGTGATGAAAATGTTCACCACATCGGGGAAGTCGCGCAGCACATAGTCGGCACAGCGGCCAACAAAGACACATGACCCTTTCTGGGCAGCCTTGATCATGGCATCGCTCTGGAACTTAAACAGCCCTTCCTGCGAGAAGTTGCTCTGATAGAAGCTGTTGCCTATGCCGTTGTTGCCATAGGGCAGATGGAGGAAGGAACGCAGGAAGCCCTTGCGCTCGTCGCTACGTTTGAAGAACTCCTCTGAGAACCCGCTCTCCTTAGCAGCGAGATTCAGCAGTTCGCGGTCGTAATACTTTGCTTGGAATTCCTCGGCCAGCAGGCGTCCTATCTCAAGTCCGCCTGCGCAGACCTGACGACCGATATTAATGATGAGATGTTTGTTCATTGGCCTTGATTTTTCTGAGATACCACATAAGGATAGGGATGGTCATGGCAAATGACCCGAAGTCGCTTGCAGGCATACTGAACCACACGCCGTCAAGCCCGAAGAACAGCGGGAACACATAAGCCATGGGCAGTAGCATGAACAGCTGGCGCGAGAGCGAGAGGAAGATGCTGACGCGCACCTTGCCGATACACTGGAAGAAGTTGGTGATGATAGCTTGCGAAGCCACGACAAAGAATACCAGCATGTCGATTTTCAAGCCACGGGCCGAGAGTTGCAAAAGCGTCTCGTCGGTAGTAAACAGCCGTGCAATCTCACGCGGGAACAGCATCGATAGCGTCCAGCCTATCAGCAGGATGACCGTACCCACAGCGATGGAGAGCCATAGGCAGCGCAGCATGCGGTCGAACTTCTGTGCTCCGTAGTTGTAGCCAATGATTGGCTGCATGCCCTGCGTGACACCCATCACAAACATAAAGAACACCATGACCATAGAATTGGCTATCGAGTAGGCTCCCACAGCCATGTCGCCACCGTAGCGCACAAACTGGTTGTTCATGAAGATAACGATGACACACGACGTGGCCTGCATAAGGAAGGGCGAGATGCCGATGGCTATGATATTGCGCACGAGATCGGCCTTCAACTTATAGATGCCGCGCTTCAGGTGGAGCAGTTCATTAGGACGGCTGAACAGCCACATCTGCCAGCACAAGGCGAGGCTCTGCGACATGACCGTTGCCAACGCCGCTCCGCGTATACCCCAGCGGAACCACCACACAAACATGACGACCAGCACTATGTTACAGCCTACGGTAAAGAGCACAGAATACATGGCATGGCGCGGTTTGCCTGAAGCACGGAGCACAGCGTTCATGCCGAAGTACATGTGAGTAACCATGTTACCCGCCAGAATGACCTGCATAAACTCACGCGCATAGGGCAGCGTGGCGTCCGAGGCACCGAAGAACCGCAGGATGGGGTCTAAGAAAAGCATGCTCACCACCATGAACAAGAGACCGATGACAAGATTCAGCGTTACGGTATTGCCCAGCAGGTGCTGTGCCGTCTGATAGTCACGTTGTCCTAACTTCACGCTAATACACGTCGAAGCACCCACACCCACACACGCTCCGAAGGCTGCGCTAAGGTTCATGAACGGAAAGGTAATGCCCAAACCAGCAATGGCCTCGGGGCCGACAACCTGTCCGATGACCGAGCGGTCGATGATATTATACAGGGAACTGGCCACCATCGCCACGATGGCAGGCAGGGCATACTGCCAAAGCAATGCGCCCACGGGCTTCGTGCCCAGTTCCAATGCTGCTTTCTTATTGTCCATAATCAACGTGCAAAGGTAAGCATTTTCCACGACACCACCAAATTAATTTGGCAGTTCAGAAAAAAAGTAGTACCTTTGCGCCATCAAAAAGACAACCAATAACGATGAACCGTATACTTATCATCCTGCTGTTGATGATCGCTGCCGGCCCTGCTGCCGGTGCGAAAAAGAAATATCCAGGGCCAAAGACCTTCGTCTACCGCTACTACCTGCGCGATAAGCAGGGATGCGGTTTTTCCCTCGACCGTCCCTCTCACTACCTTTCGGCCAAGGCCATTGAGCGTCGCAAACGCCAGCGGCTGAAGGTCGACTCGACCGACCTGCCCGTAAGCCGTCGTTACACCGAACAGTTCCGCATTGCCAACACTGAAGTGTTAGGTACAAGCCGATGGAACAATACCGTCGTGGTGCGCTCGCGCGACAGCGTGCTGCTGCGACAATTGGCTCAACTGCCCTGCGTCAGAGATGCAAGAATGGTATGGCAGTCGCCTGACTCCATTGAGAAGAAGGAGGACGTTGAATGGAAAGTGCGTGAGCAGTTCCAGAAGTGGGACTCGGTGAAGAACGACCCCTACGGCATGAGTCGCCACCAGATCGAGATGCTGTGTGGTGAACGGCTACACGAGATTGGGCTGCGCGGTGAAGGCATGACTATCGCCGTACTCGACGGAGGTTTCCTTAACGTCAACCGCATTCCCTGTCTCAGCGAGGTACAAATAGCAGGTGTGAAAGATTTTGTAGTACCGAAGAACACGCCTCACGCCCCACGCCCTTCTGACGATTTCTTCGAAGGCATCGACCACGGCACGAAGGTGTTGTCAGTACTGGCAGCACAGGCTCCCGAGGTGATTCTTGGCACAGCCGTCGAAGCCACCTACTGGCTACTGCGCTGTGAAGACCCCGACACCGAACAACCCATAGAAGAAGACTACTGGACCATGGCAGCCGAATATGCCGACTCGGTGGGTGTCGACATCATCAGCTCGTCGTTGGGCTATAACGAATACGACAACGGCATTGGCACCTACCGGCTGCAAGACCTCGACGGAAATACGGCTCTCATCTCGCGCACGGCATCTATGTTGGCACGGAAAGGCATCGTCCACTGCAACTCGGCCGGCAACTCAGGCATGAACTCGTGGAAGAAGATTGGCGTGCCTGCCGACGCTCGCGACATCCTGACCGTGGGTGCCGTGAACAGCGAGGGAAAGATTGCCGTCTTCTCAAGTGTCGGACCTTCTCAGGACGGACGCGTAAAGCCCGATGTCGTAGCTCAGGGATCGCCCACAGCCCTCGTCTCAGGCAAAGGCATGCTGGCCCACGACATGGGCACATCATTCTCCACGCCCCTCGTAGCAGGACTCGTGGCATGCCTGTGGCAAGGGCTTCGGCAGAAGACAGCCTTAGAGATCATGGACTTGGTGCGGCGCAGCGCCACCCTATATGATGATCCTGACAACATCTACGGCAACGGCACGCCCGATTTCTGGAATGCCTATATGATAGGACAATCGAAGTAGATTACCATTAACCTAATTTGTCCTATTGGCCCCATTAGCCCTATTAGTCTCATTAGCCCTATTTGCCCCATGCCTCAAGAATCCCTCACCCTCTTAGAACTGAACAGCCTCGTACGCCAGGTCATCGAGCAGTCGATGGCTCGTGAGTACTGGGTGGAGGCCGAGCTGGCCGAATGTCGCGAGAGCCGTGGCCACTGCTACATGGAGCTGGTAGAGAAGGACGAGCAGAGCAACACACCTGTGGCACGCGCCTCAGCCAAATGCTGGCGCACAACATGGGCTATGGTGCAGCCTTACTTCGAGCGCACCACCGGCCAGCGCCTGCATGCAGGCATGAAGGTGCGACTGAAAGTCTACGCACAGTTTCATGAGGCTTTCGGCTTTTCGTGGATCGTGACTGACATTGACGCGACCTTTACCCTTGGTGATATGGCCCGACGGCGACAGGAGATTGTCCGAAAGCTGAAAGAAGAGGGCATCTTCGATTTACAGCGCGAGCTCGAACTGCCCCTGTTCTGCCAGCATATCGCAGTCATCTCGGCATCAAATGCCGCTGGTTATGGTGACTTTGTGCGCCAACTGGAAGACAACGAGTACGGTTTCCAGTTCCACGCCCAGCTCTTCCCGGCCGTGATGCAGGGCGAGCGGGTAGAGCAGAGTATCATCGCAGCGCTGAACCGTATTTACAGTGTAGAGTGTAGAACGGAGAATGTAGAGTTTGCTACCGCGTCAGAATCTACTGCTCCAGAATCTACTGCGGTAGCAAACTCTACACTCTACACTCTACACTCTACACTCTCAACGTTCGACTGTGTCGTCATCATCCGTGGCGGCGGCTCGACGAGCGACCTCTCAGGCTTTGATACGCTGGCACTGGCCGAAAACGTAGCACAGTTTCCGCTGCCCATCATTACTGGCATTGGTCACGACCGCGACGAGAGCGTGCTCGACATGGTATCGCACACCCGTGTGAAAACGCCTACGGCAGCGGCTGCTTTCCTTATTAGCCACCTGAAACAGACGCTGGAGCGCATAGAAAACAGCGAGGAACGCATTCTGCGCCATGTACAGAGCACGATGGAGGTAGAACGACTGCGACTCACAAGGCTGTCAGAACGCATCCCCACCTTATTCTCCTTAGTAAGCACAAGGCAGACGGCCCTTCTCGATTCGACCGTCCAACGACTGTCGGCAGCCATCGCCCAGCGCTTAGAACGCGAACAGACAAAATGCTCAATGCTCAATGTTCAATGTTCAATGGCAATCAATCAGCGTCTGCTGAAAGAGCAGCACCGACTGGAACTGTTGGAACAGCGCGCCACGTCACTCGACCCTGCCCTGCTGCTGCAACGTGGCTACAGCATCACCCTGCACAATGGACATGCCGTGCGCAGCGCCGCTGACCTGCAACCCGGTGATCAGATAGAGACTCGTCTCAGCGAAGGCACCATCCACTCCACCGTAATACCATAAGGGGCCAACAAACCCTATTAGCCCAATAAGTCCCACAAAACCCTACCATTCACATGAAGTACGAAGAAGCCCTACAACAACTCGAAACCATCGTCCGCAAGATGGAAGCCGGCGAATACGACATCGACGAACTCTCGGAAAAGCTGAAAGAAGCACAGAAACTCATCAAGCTGTGCAAGGACAAGCTGACCAAAACCGATGCCGAAATCAAGAAAATACTTGATAAAGAATAGTCAAAAATATTTGGCTGTTTCACTTTTTTGCCGTACCTTTGCCCCCATAAATAAACATTTTTAGCAACACAATATGAAGAATTTAGACTGGGGAAACCTTTCGTTCGGTTACATGAAGACCGACTACAACGTCCGTTGCTACTATCGTGACGGCAAGTGGGGCGAGATTGAAGTCTGCTCCGACGAGTATCTGAAAATGCACATGGCTGCCACCTGCCTGCACTACGGACAGGAAGCCTTCGAGGGTCTGAAAGCTTATCGCTGCCCAGACGGCAAGGTGCGCATCTTCCGTGTTGACGAGAACGCAGCCCGCCTGCAGTCAACATGCCGCGGCATCATGATGCCCGAGGTGTCTACAGAACTCTTCACAGAGATGGTGAAGAAGGTGGTGCGTCTGAATCAGGAGTGGATTCCGACCTATGAGAGCGGTGCTACGCTGTATATCCGTCCTTTGCTCATCGGCACGAGTGCCCAGGTAGGCGTTCATCCTTCCAAGGAATACTGCTTCCTCATCTTCGTTACTCCCGTAGGTCCGTATTTCAAGGGAGGCTTTGCTGCCAACCCCTACGTCATTATCCGCGACTACGACCGCAGCGCTCCTCTTGGCACTGGTAAGTACAAGGTCGGTGGTAACTACGCCGCCTCGTTGTTTGCCAACAACCTGGCCCACGAAAAGGGCTACGCCTGCGAGTTCTATCTCGATGCCAAGGAGAAGAAATACATGGACGAGTGTGGTGCTGCCAACTTCTTCGGCATCAAGGACAACACCTATATCACCCCGAAGTCGACCTCTATCCTGCCTTCTATCACCAACAAGTCGTTGATGCAAGTTGCCGAAGACTTAGGCATGAAGGTGGAGCGTCGCCCCATTCCTGAGGAAGAACTGGAGACCTTCGAGGAAGCAGGTGCCTGCGGAACGGCTGCCGTCATCAGCCCCATCAGCTATATCGACGACCTCGACACCGGCAAGCGCTACTCCTTTGGTGAGAAGCCCGGCCCCGTATCAAAGAAACTCTTTGACACGCTTCGTGGCATTCAGTACGGCGAGATAGAAGACAAACACGGATGGACGACCGTGGTCATTGAATAACAGGACACACCTTATACACACACAATTATGGATACTATTTCCGGATACAAAGACAGAGCGATAGCATCGCTCAGTGGCAAATGGGGTACATGTGCACTTGCCGTGCTCATCTACTGCTTGATTATCTACGCCGGTTCGTTCATCAGCCTGTTGACCGTCGGCGATTCCGCTTTCGGCTCAGTGATTAACATCATCTGGTCGCTGGCATGTGTACCACTCAGCTGGGGACTGACCGTCTACTTCCTTGACATAAGCCGCCAAAACAATCCGCAATACAGCCAGTTGTTCGACGGCTACAAGGATTTTCTGCGCATCATTCTGACCTACCTATGCTTTGGCATCGCCATCGGTATCGGTTTCTTGTTGCTCATTGTGCCTGGCATCATCATTGCACTGATGTTCTCGCAAGCACCCTTCATCCTGAAGGACAAACCCGAGCTTAGCGCCATCGAAGTTCTGTCGAAGAGTGCCGACATGATGAAGGGCCATAAGATGGATCTCTTCCTTCTGGGATTGAGCTTCATCGGTTGGGGCATCCTGGCCATGCTCACCTTAGGACTGGGCTT
This sequence comes from Prevotella sp., assembly GCA_017554385.1. GTDB lineage: Bacteria > Bacteroidota > Bacteroidia > Bacteroidales > Bacteroidaceae > Prevotella. The sequence goes on from JAFZIL010000071.1 coordinate 10,992, forward strand.
CTTCCTGCTAATACCTTATATGTACACGACCTTTGCTCATTTCTATGATGACTTGAAAAAGGAGTACGCCATGTAGGTGAAGATTGACTTATTGGAGAGGTGGAAATCGCGCGAGTGACTTCCACCTCTTTTATATTGTAGGAAAGCTTTTTGTGCAAGAAAACAGACGAAAAAGTTTGCTGTCTCAGTTTTTTTGTATACATTTGCAGACGCATATCGCAAGAGAACAGCACTATGAGCAAAGGAAAACTGGCGAAGTTTGCCGATTTGGAGACTTACGGGAACGTGTTTCAATATCCCTATAGGGCCATGGAAGCCCTGCCGGAGTTTGAGATGCGCGGACACTGGGGCGAACAATATTTTAAAAACGACCACCCCATTGTACTGGAATTAGGCTGCGGCAAGGGTGAGTACACCGTTGAGCTGGCCAAGCAGCATCCTGACAAGAACTTCATCGGTGTCGACATCAAGGGTGCCCGTCTGTGGACTGGTGCCACACAAGCCCTGCGCGAGGGTCTCGACAATGTGGCCTTCCTGCGCACGAACATCGAGATTATCGACCGCTTCTTCGCCGAGAACGAGGTGAGCGAGCTATGGCTCACGTTCAGCGATCCGCAGATGAAGAACCCGAGAAAGCGACTCACCAGCACTTTCTTCCTTGAGCGCTACCGCCATTTCCTCAGCGACGACGGCATCATCCACCTGAAAACCGACTCGAACTTCCTCTTTACCTATACCACTTACATAGTAGAGAAGAACCACCTGCCACTTGACATCAGAACGGAAGACCTCTACAAGGAAGCCGCTGCAACGGAATCTGTCAGCAGTGGCATCACCACGGCTGCCAGTATTCAGACTTATTACGAGCAGATGTGGCTGGCACGTGGCCTTAACATCCGCTACATGAAATTCCGTCTGCCCCGTCATGGTGACCTGCAGGAACCTGACATCGAGATTGAACTCGACGACTACCGCAGCTACCACCGCACCAAACGCAGCTCGCTCGAAACCAGCAAGTAAAACATTGATTATTGAACAACAAAGGAATATGAACATGAAAAGACTGTTGACAGCTTTATCATTTGTCATTTGTCAATTATCGTTTATCGCAGCCCAACAGCTGACCGTTACCGTCGACTCGGCTGGCATGCTGGCAACGAAACTGCCCGAAGAGAACCGGTTTGCCGTTTCGGAACTGAAGATTTGCGGTCCTCTCGACAACAACGACTTCAAGGTGCTGCGACAGATTGCCAGCCGTCAAAAGACAAAAAAAGAGTCCGATGTCCTTCTGGCAGAACTGGATCTGACAGAAGCCACCATTGTTGATGGTAAAGGCATGCAGCGCACACGGAAAGACATCTTGCCCGATGCAGTTTTCTCAAGCTGCAAATCACTTGAGATCGTAGCGCTGCCCGAGAACCTGAAAGAGATAGGAAAAAGCTGTTTTAGCGGGTGCAGCAACCTGAGAGAGGTTACGATTCCCGACAGTATCACCGTCATTGGCAACTATGCCTTCAGCGGGTGCAGCAGCATACCTTCATTCGAACTGCCCAACACGTTGGAGAAGATTGAAGACCACGCGTTTCAGGGCTGTAGCTCGCTCACCTCGATCGAGATTCCCGAAAGCGTCAAGGATATCGACGACAACGCTTTCAACAAGTGTAGCGGTTTGGAGAAAGTGCTGTTCAGTGGCAACCTCAATCGCATTTCCAACTCCTGCTTCGAGGCCTGCGAACGCCTGAACTCGTTTACGGTGCCATCGGCAGTCACAGTGATTGAGGCCGATGCCTTCAAGGGATGCCGTAATCTGGAGGAGGTGGCCTTTCCCAAAAAGCTGCAGTCCATTGGAAGCAGCGCGTTTGAAAACTGCGCAAGTCTGAAAAAAGTGGACATCGACGAGGTGAAGAAGGTGGGTAGCGATGCCTTCCGTGATTGCATCTCGCTTACTACGGTTTCATTGTCTGGCGTCGGCCGCATGGGCAGCGGTATCTTCGAGCGTTGCAGTTCGTTAGCTTCCGTCACTATCGAAGGATCGCTTAACGCCATCGAAGACGACACGTTCAACGAATGCACAAGCCTGACCGACGTCAACCTGCCAGCCAACATCAAGACCATCGGTGACAACGCCTTCACCGACTGCAAGTCGCTGCAGGACATCGACCTGCCCAACTCGCTCACGAAAATCGGCGACCACGTGTTCGAGAACTGTGCCAACCTACAGCAAATCGTTGTGCCGAACTTGGTAAAACAGATTGGCAACGACACCTTTGAAGGCTGTCTGAGCCTCGACAGCGTGGTCATCAGCGGTTTTATCGAGAAGCTTGAAGACGATCTCTTCCGTTACTGCCATTCGCTACGCGTTGTTAAGCTGCCAGTATCGGTAAGGTCTATTGGTAACAACGCTTTCGAACAATGTTCGTCGCTACAAGAGATCACCCTGCCCATCTCGGTGACCACCATCGGCAATAACGCCTTTGAGCAATGCGTCAGCCTCTCGGCCGTCATCGTTCCGCCTGCATGCACTTCGATTGGCAGTTCGGTCTTCCGCGAATGCAGCAGCATTTTCCGCGTGGAGCTACCCTCAATGCTGAAGAAAATTGGTGGAAGTGCCTTTGCTAAATGCAGCTCGCTGCGCGAGGTTGTATGCAGTTCGCCTAAGCCCGCCAGCATTGCCAGCAGTACATTCAAGGGCATTCCGTCCAACTGCCGCATCATCGTGCCACGAGGCTCGAAGAACGCCTACCGTGCCAACAAAACATGGAACAAGCTCACATTGATTGTAGAGCAATAACACACAATATGACTAACGGACAACTGCTCTGGGTCGACGACGAGATTGAACTGCTCCGCGCCCACATCATCTTTCTTGAGAAGAAAGGCTACGACGTGACCACCACCAGCAATGGTACCGATGCCGTTGACTTGTGTCGTGAACGGTCGTTCGACCTCGTACTGCTTGACGAGCAAATGCCTGGCCTCAGCGGACTGGAGACCCTGCAGCAAATCAAGGAGATCTCGCCATCCACGCCTGTGGTCATGGTCACGAAGAGCGAGGAAGAGAACATCATGGAGCAGGCCATCGGCCAAAAGATTGCCGATTACCTTATCAAGCCTGTCAACCCCAACCAGATTCTTCTGACACTGAAAAAGAACATCCACCGCCGCGAGATCGAAACCGAGGTCACCCAGAGTCAATACCAGCAGAACTTCCAGCAGATCAGCATGCAAATCATGGACTGCCATACCTGGCATGACTGGATTGATCTTTATAAACGACTCGTTCATTGGGAGTTACAACTTAGCAGTACAGACTCTAGTGCCATGGCCGACATGCTCGCTATGCAGAAAGAGGAAGCCAACCTGGGCTTTGCAAAGTTCATAAAAAAACACTATTTAGAGTGGGTGGCATCGCTTTCGCCAACAGCAAAGGAAGCCGAACATCCCGTCATGTCGCCCGAAATCTTCAAGAAGAAAATCTTCCCGCTACTCGACGAGGACAAGAAGGTGTTCCTCGTAGTCCTGGACAACTTCCGCTACGACCAGTGGCGCATGCTAAGTCAGGAGCTGGCCGACCAGTTCGACATTGACGAAGACCTGTACTACAGCATCCTGCCCACTGCTACGCAATATGCCCGCAATGCCATCTTCAGCGGACTTATGCCCAACAAGATTGCCGAGATGTTTCCCGACCTCTGGGTCGACGAGGACGAGGATGCGGGTAAGAACCTGAACGAAGAGCCGCTTATCAAGACACAGTTGGAGCGCTACCGCCGACACAACACGTTCTCCTATCACAAGGTCAACAATTCCGTAGATGCAGAGAAGCTCATGCAGCAGATGAACACACTCGGCAAAAACGACCTGAACGTTGTGGTGTTCAACTTCATAGACATGCTCTCGCATGCCCGCACCGAGAGCCGAATGGTGCGCGAACTGGCCAGCAACGAGTCAGCCTACCGTAGCATCACCCTCAGCTGGTTCCGCCACTCCGTCATCAGCGACTTTTTCCGTTGGTTGGCCCAGAACGACTACCGCGTCATCGTCACCACCGACCACGGCAGTATCCGCTGCACACGACCTGTGAAAATCGTAGGCGACCGCAACACCAACACCAACTTGCGCTATAAATTAGGCAAGAATCTGGGCTACGACGCCAAGGACCTTTTCGTTATACGCGATCCCAAGCAGGCACAGCTGCCTGCCCCCAACCTCTCAACATCCTATGTCTTTGCCACAGGCGACACATTCTTCGCCTACCCCAACAATTACAACTACTACGTCAGTTACTATAAAGACACATTCCAACACGGGGGTATCTCCCTGGAAGAGATGCTCATCCCGCTCGTCACGCTGACGGGAAAGAAAAGATGAATAAAATTGAAAAACTGAAGAACTGAAGAATTGAAATACATGAGCAACAATATCACCATACAAGACATTGATCATATCCGCGAGGCTGCCCGCGAGTTTATCAACCACATCGGGCAGCACACCGTATTCGCCTTCTACGGAAAGATGGGCGCAGGAAAAACCACGTTTATCAAGGCCATCTGCGAAGAACTGGGCGTCGAAGATGTGATCACCTCGCCTACCTTCGCCATCGTCAACGAATACACCGTTCCATCCTCAGCCCTCACCATCTACCATTTCGACTTCTACCGCATCAAGAAGCTTGAGGAAGTATATGATATGGGCTACGAAGACTACTTCTATAGCGGTGCTCTCTGCTTCATCGAGTGGCCCGAACTTGTTGAGGAGCTGTTGCCCGACGATGCCATACGCGTCAACATTGAAGAAAACGCTGATGGAACGCGAAACGTACTGTTTTCGCACACAACGACTTGATTTATGCTAAGAATACCCCATATTTTTCCATGAAAGACGATTAAAAGATTGCGGGAATCAACTTTTCGCCGTACCTTTGCATCGTCAAAAGGTTAATAGATTGTTTTAGGTTAGTAGTAATATTTATAGTTTTAGGTTTTTAGTTATTGGTAAAAGAAAGTTTTCAACTGTAGGATAACAGGTGGTCGCTGTGAAGCTCCCATTTAAACTTTCAAATTTTTTGGTTTTTGTCAAGACATCATTCGCTGTTTTCATAACAACAATGATATCAAGACTACAGAAAGCCGGAAATTTGTTCAACTGAAAAGGATTTTTAGTTTAACATAGGCTTGTAATGCCACTGCCCGCGAGGGTGGTGGCATTCGTTTTCTATTTCCTTCCGAAGTCGGCAGGCACCTCGCCCCACTTCGATGTTTCCCACTTGATGATAGGGTTCCGGTAATTATGCGTACGCAGCCAGTTCTCTGCACGAAGAATAATCTGGTAGAGCTGTTCGGTCTCAGGGGTATGCTCCAACTTGGTCTTGCACTGCCGCTTGTGCACCCACAGGATGGCGTTGTAGCTGTCAGAATAGATGGTCTTGTCGTAGAGTCCTTTCTGCCAGCAGAGTGCCAGCGCATGCACAATAGCGAGGAACTCACCAATGTTGTTCGTGCCCTTCATAGGACCGAAATGGAACACCCGCGCTCCCGTCTGCAGGTCGATGGCCTGATATTCCATAGGGCCGGGGTTGCCGCTACAGGCAGCATCCACGGCCCAGGCATCGGCCTTCACCTCCATTGGTAGCGGAAGCACGGTGTCGTTTCTATAGTCTGGAGGATTCTGTATATTCATAACTTCAAGGTGCAAAGTTAGTACAAACCTGCGGATTAGCCAAATTTTGTTTCTTTTTTTATACTGACAGGCCACCAATCTCCTTTTTTTCTATACCACTGATGCGATAAAAACGCATTAGGAATAAAGTCAAAAAAGCCCTAACACCTAACCCCATCTCTTGAAACGCCTTTGTAGAAAGGGGGGAACAGAGGTTAGGAACTGTTTGAACTCCTAACCTCACAAAAGGCCTGTGTTTAAAGGAGGTTAGCGCTATTTGGGTTAGGAGTTAGGACTTTCTGCGAGATTGCCGTAATCTCACCGTCGACGAGCCGTATTCTCGTGGGCAACGAGCCGTATTCTCGTGGGCAACGAGCCGTATTCTCGTGGGCAACGAGCCGTATTCTAAAAAAATGGGGATAACTGCACTCATTTACGAAAAAATTAGCTATCTTTGCAGCATCAATGCTGCGAGCCTGTCAGCACTGTCCCCTGAAAGCATGCTCTCACCTCGCCCATAGTGAGTTTCGCGAGATTCCCTCCCGTCATCCTCGTTCGTCATCGTCAAGATAGGTGAGTAAAGCGTGAAGGTGACTTTGAAATAATCAGAAAAACAATCAAAACAACGACAATATGAAAACAAGATTTCTTATCCTGCTGGCTGTGCTGATGGTACTCGGCCCTTCGCTGACCCTATCAGCTCAAAACTACACGAAGTATCTGTTTGTCTACTTCCCCTCTAACGACAACGAAAACATCTACTACGCCCTCTCAGACAAGGAGTCACCCTTCGACTTTGTTCCCATGAACAACGGACAGATGATCATCAGCGCCGATTCTATCGCACTGAAGCGGGGAGTTCGAGACCCTCACGTGCTGCGCGGTGAAGATGGCTGGTTTTATATGGTGAATACTGACATGCGCTGTGCCGAAGGCTGGAGCAGTAATCGCGGTATGGTGCTCATGCGTTCGCGCGACCTCGTGAATTGGCAGCACAACACTGTACACTTCCCCGAAAAATATAAAGGCACGAACTTTGCCAACGTGACGCGCGTATGGGCACCGGAAACCATCTGGGATCCTGAGGCACAGAAATATATGGTCTATTTCTCACTGCTCACCAACGACGGCACCATACCCTACGACAAGGTGTATTACTGCTATGCCAATGCCGACTTCACCGACTTAGAGGGCGAACCCGTCTATCTCTTCGACCGAGGGTCGGCAACCATCGACATGGACATCGTCTATAACGAGAAAGACCACCTGTACCATGGCTTCTACAAAAACGAAGGCTCCGGCGGTATCTGTAAGGTGACAGCCAGCCGACTGACCGCCGAGCCCGGCAAGGCGCCAGGCTCACAATGGGGCGAACCCAGCGGCACGCTGCAACAGACACGCGTGGCAGTAGAAGGTGCCGGTGTATGGCGCCTCATTGACAGCGACACGTGGATACTGATGTACGACTGCTATGGCTCAGGTTACTACCAATTCTGTGAGTCAACCGATTTGACAAACTTCACGCTACGGGCACAAACCAACACCAGCGGCATGTTTACTCCACGCCACGGCACTGTATTACCCGTCACCGATGCTGAAGTGGAAGCCATCGAGAGGAGCTTCGGCAATGACTTGGAAACACGTACCAAACAGGTCGAGGGAGCATCGATAGACAATCCCATCGTTACCTCTTTCGTCGTCAACGGACAGATGGATCAGGGCAGCGCAGGGTGGCAGTCGACCACTGGCGCACGTAATCAAGGTACCGCCACCAACCAACATGGCGACTTTCAGGGTTCCTTCTGGGAGAACTGGAACGACCGTGTGTTCTCCGGCAAGATGTACCAGACGGTAACCAACATTCCCAACGGCACGTATGAACTTCGCATAGCTGCCTTTGTAAGCAAACTGGGCGATGAAGGCATCCAGTATGTCTATGCAGGTAATGATCGCCAGAACCTTGTCACCAACGAGCCAACGGCCTACTCCGTTGTCACCTACGTTGCCGACAATACACTCGAGATAGGACTCTGCCAGACAGAGCCCGTCTGTCAGTGGATGGGCATCGACTGTGTTTCGCTCGTCTACTATTGTGCAGAAAAAAAGGTGGATGAGGTAAGGGCGCTCGTTGACCAAAGACTCAGGGCTGAACTGACACAGCCTCTTACTAACGAGATTGCGATCGCTGAACTTCTTGGGGGAATAGACCTCACAGCTGCCCGCCAGCTACTTTCAGCGCCGAACCTAACAAAAGCACAGGTAACGGCAGCCATAGAACAGCTGAAAATAGCCGAATATGAGATGGTTACCACTAACTACACAGTCGACTGCACGAATCTGTTAGGCAAATGGAACCAGCAAAACGTTTCGTCGACGATGAGTGGCCAGCACTGGGACGGTTCGTCGAAGTCAACCTACTTCGAGCAACTCAACGGGTGGGCAACTTATGATTGGCAGATGTCCATGAGTCAGCAAGCTACTCTGCCCCCAGGACAATACGTACTGAAGGTGGCCTGCCGCTCAGCCTCCGACAACGTCGATGCACAGGTTAGGGTAAACAACACCTCTATGCGTTTCCCCACAAAGGGCGACACAGGACGAGGCATATCTACCGACGGTAAGGCCTGCTTCGACACTTCAGCTGAATACGCCAATAACAATAACGGACGCGGTTGGGAATGGCGCTACGTTCCTTTTGCAGTCACAGACACTACTCCTGTCGAGATTGTTTTTACTGGCAGCGTTGAAAACAGTTTGAACCAGTGGATGAGCTTTACTAATATCAGCCTGCTACGTAGTAACTCAACCTCCATATCATTGCCGCAGGAGTATCACGGAACCAATGGCCAATACAGGAAACAGGTGGTCTCAGACAGGAATTCCCACAAGGCCTATACGATAGATGGCCGTCAGGCCACCCGTCATTCCAAGGGAATCGTCATTACCTCGACTCACTAAACAGAATAAAAGCACTGCTACATGCGCTCAGGCACCTCGATACCGAGGAGCGACATTGCACTCTTGATAATCTTGGCGACGTTACGAGCCAGCATCAGGCGCATGGCCTTGACGTTCTCGTCGGGCTCGTTGAGGATGCTATAATCGTGGTAGAATTGATTGAACACCTTTGTCAGCTCGTAGCAATAGTTTGCAATTCCGCTGGGCGAATAGTCCTTACCTGCCTGTTCGACCACCACCGGGAACTCGTTCATCTTCTGGATGAGCTCAATTTCCTTCTCGTTTAGGAGTGTAGGAGTGCAGGAGTGCAGGAGTGTAGACGATAGTATTGAAGTCTCAGAGCTATTGTCTGCACTCCTGCACTCCTGCACTCCTGCACTCCTTCTAAGGATGCTGCGTATACGTGCATGGGTATACTGGATGAAGGGACCGGTATTTCCGTTGAAGTCAATCGACTCCTCGGGATTGAAGAGCATGTTCTTGCGGGCATCTACCTTCAGGATGAAGTACTTCAGCGCACCCATACCCACGATGCGGGCAATCTCGCGACGCTCGTCCTCGTTCATATCATCAAACTTACCCAACTCCATCGAGGTCTTATAGGCATCCTCAACCATCAGCTCCATCAAGTCGTCGGCGTCGACAACGGTGCCCTCGCGACTCTTCATCTTGCCGTTGGGCAGCTCGACCATACCGTAGCTGAAATGCACCAGCTCCTTGCCCCACTTGAAGCCTAAGCGGTCGAGCAGGATAGAGAGCACCTGGAAGTGATAGTTCTGCTCGTTGCCCACGACATAGATCATCTTGTCGATGGGATAGTCCTTGAAACGCATCTCGGCAGTGCCGATGTCCTGGGTCATATATACTGAGGTGCCGTCGCTACGCAGCAGCAGCTTCTGGTCGAGTCCTTCGTTGGTAAGGTCGGCCCATACCGAGTTGTCGTCGTGACGCTCAAAGAGTCCTTTGGCCAGTCCTTCTTCGACCTTGGCCTTTCCTTTCAGATAGGTATGGCTTTCATAATAGATCTTGTCGAAGCCAACACCCATCTTCTTGTAGGTCTCGTCGAAGCCGGCATAGACCCACGCGTTCATCTTCTCCCACAGGGCACGCACCTCGGGGTCGTTCTGCTCCCACTTCACCAGCATCTCGTGGGCCTCCTTGATGAGTGGAGCCTCCTGCTTGGCCTTTTCCTCGTCCATGCCCTGAGCTACAAGCTGCTTAACCTCCTCACGATAATGCTTGTCGAAGCTCACGTAGTAGTCGCCAATAAGATGATCGCCTTTCTTGCCGCTCGACTCGGGAGTCTCACCATTGCCGTACTTCAGCCAAGCCAGCATCGACTTACAGATGTGTATGCCACGGTCGTTCACAATGTTGGTCTTCACCACCTTGTTGCCATTGGCCTCCATAATCTGAGCCAGCGACCAGCCTAAGAGGTTATTGCGCACATGGCCCAAGTGCAGGGGCTTGTTGGTGTTGGGGCTCGAGTATTCAATCATCACGAGGGGCGACTGCTCACTGGCCTTCTTCGTGCCAAAATGGTCATCTTGGTCAATGGCCTTCAACAACTGCAGCCATGCGCCCTGACCCACGCTGAGGTTCAGGAACCCCTTAACAACATTGAATTTTTCTACGGCTGGGCAGTTGTCTACCAGATACTGGCCAATCTCCTGAGCCGTCTGCTCGGGCGATTTCTTAGCTGCCTTGACAAACGGGAAGACCACTAATGTCAGGTTTCCTTCAAACTCGCTGCGCGTTTTCTGCAGCTGCAACATTTTCTCGGTCGGCTCCATGCCGTAGAGTGCCTTCACGGCCTGAGCGACCGCCTGGCTTATCATTGTCTCTGGTGTCATATTACAATATAATTCTTTTTGCGAGTGCAAAGGTACGAAAAGTCAAGGGCAAAACAAAGAAAACTTGTTTCTTTTTTTGCAAACAGAGGTTTTTCGACCATGAAACAGCCCCTGTTCGATGATCAAACAAGGGCTGTTTCATTCGCTTACATGGGCTTCCGCCGGATGTTTTTACTCATTGTCATTCTGCAGTTCTTTGGAGAACTTTCCGCTGGCCATCACCTTCTTGCCACCGTCGTCAGACCTGGTGTAATAGCCGGTGTTCCAATAGCTCCAGTCGAAACGCTTGTCGTAGGCGAGCCTGAAGACGATGTCCTTCGACGTTCCGTCGTCCATGTATCCATTGAAGTAGTTGCTGTTCAGCGTATAGTCGCTGATGTAGACATCGTTCCAGCTGTCTGCGTAGCTGATACGGATGGTTCCGTTGTAAACCTCCCATGTAAACTCGCAGTAGTAGTAGTCGGAATAGCGGCTGTTCAGGTCATAGTCTACCTCATAGCCCCATCCACCGTAAGCATTCTCACGCTCGAAATGCATCGTGGTGCGATAGCTGTCGCCTGTCAGTCCCCAGCGATCGTAGTAGTAGGTGTCAATGAAGCCCGTCCAGTTGCCGTCGAGGGTGTATGCCTCACTGCGGTCCTCCATATCTTCAAAGAACTCTATGGCGTCACAACTTGTTAAAGTTGTCATGGCTATCATTGCCATTGCGAAATAGGTGTAAAGCTTTTTCATTGTCGTATCTTTTTAAAGGGTTCAACTTTTGTTTTGATGTTGCAAAGGTAAGGACTATTCTGCAGCTATGCAAGGCATTATTCCTATTCCTTGGTAGGACTTTTCCTATTGTTTCAGATGATTTCCCTCCCACATGCAAATTTCGTAGCACGATGATGACAACAGCTGTCTTCTTCAGCTCAGGAAGCCTTAAGGCAAAAAAGCATTGTTTGCGCACACATGCACTTGATTTATATCAAGAATACAATGATTTCTTTCACGATTTACATAATAATTATTGCGGATTCCAGATTTTCGCCTTAACTTTGCATCGTCAAAAGTTAATAGATTGTTTTAGGTTAGTAGTAATATTTATAGTTTTAGGTTTTTAGTTATTGGTAAAAGAAAGTTTTCAACTGTAGGATAACAGGTGGTCGCTGTGAAGCTCCCATTTAAACTTTCAAATTTTTGGTATTTTAGTCGAGATCCCGCCTGTCTGTCATTTTGACAGCAGCGGAATCGAAACTAAAAAATCAAAAATACTTTTGTTCGACTGAAAAGGATTTTTAGTTAAACATAGGCTTGTAATGCTGCTGCCCGCGAGGGTAGCAGCATTCTTTTTGATGTCATTTTATGCCTGACAACGCTTTTTTTGCCGCAAGCGCAGTCCATCTCGGTTTTTTTTCGTACTTTTGCACTACCCTATCAAAGAAGAAACATGAAGATGAACACTAACGACTATACCAAAGAAGCCGTTGAGCTATTGAAACAACTGATAGCCACCCCGTCGGTAAGCCGCGACGAGCAGACTGCCGCTGATGTACTGTGTGCTGCGATGGACGGCTACGGCTTGAAATGGCAGCGCGAAGGCAACAACGTCTGGACCATGAGTCCCGACTTCAGCAATGAGCGCCCTACCCTATTGCTCAATGCCCATATCGACACCGTGAAACCCGTGGCGACCTGGATGCGCAACCCTTTCACACCTACCCTTGAAGGCGACAGGCTCTACGGACTGGGAGCGAACGACTGCGGTGGTGGCTTGGTATCGCTGTTGCAGGTATTCCGTATACTCACCGCTTCGCCTTCCACCCTCCACCTTCCACCCTCTACCTACAACCTCATCTATCTGGCCTCAGCCGAAGAAGAGGTATCGGGCAAGGACGGCATTGAGCGGGTGCTACCGTTATTGCCAAAGATTGACGTAGCCATCGTTGGCGAACCTACCGGTATGCAACCTGCCACTGCCGAGAAAGGCCTGATGGTCATCGACGGCTACAGTCATGGCGTCAGCGGACATGCAGCACGCAATGAAGGTGTGAACGCCATCTACGAGGCACTCGATGACCTGCTGTGGCTTCGCGACTATCGTTTCGAGCGTGAAAGTCCGCTGTTAGGCCCGACAAAGATGCAGGTGACGGTTGTCGAGAGCGGCACCCAGCACAACGTGGTGCCCGACAAGCTGCACTTCGTCATCGACGTGCGTACCAACGAGCTGTACCGAAACGAAGATGTGTTTGAGTTCCTTCAACAGCATGTCAAAAGCGAACTGAAGGCCCGTTCGTTCCGTCTGCACTCCTCATCGATCAGCGATGACCACTGGCTGGTTCGTCGCTGCCGCGAGCTGGGCATGCGCCCCTTTGGCTCACCCACGCTCAGCGATCAGGCACTGATGTCCTTCCCGTCGCTGAAACTCGGCCCAGGGCAGTCGAGTCGTAGCCACTCTGCCCACGAATATATCTGTCTGTCGGAAATCAGTCAGGCCATCGATACCTATCTACAACTATTGACCGTCTAAATCGGACTGCAGGCATTGCGCAGCCACAGCTGCTCGTCGGGCATCAAGAATGGCGACAGACGGTCATAAACCATCCGATGATAATCGTCCAGATACTGCCGCTCGTCAGGGGTAAGCATCTCCAAGTTGATAGGACGCTTGTCGATGGGACAGAGCGTCAGCGGTTCCAACTGCAGATACTTCACGCTGCCTGCTGCTCCCTCCGACAACGGGAAGAACGCCTCGTTGGCAGCCGGCACAATGAGCATGGTGTTTTCGATGCGCACACCAAAATGTCCTGCCAGATAGATGCCAGGCTCACAGGTGATGGTCATACCGGCCTGCAGCGGCTGCGGCTTCCACTCCATGCGGAACTGATGAGGCCCTTCGTGTACGCTAAGATATGAGCCTACGCCGTGACCGGTGCCGTGCAGGTAGTTCAGTCCCTCACGCCACATGAACTGTCGGGCCAGCACGTCGAGCTGGGTACCGGTGGTGCGCTCAGGGAAGACGGCACGTGCCAGCGCGATATGACCTTTCAACACGAGCGTATAGACGTGGCGTTCGTCCTCTGTCAAGGGACCGAGGGCAATGGTACGGGTGATGTCGGTCGTACCATCCTGATACTGTGCACCACTGTCGAGCAATAGCAGTCCCTTTGGCTGCAGCGCCACGTCGGTCTCAGGCGTAGCCTCATAATGCACGATGGCCCCATGTTCGGCATAGCCCGCTATCGTGTCGAAGGACAGGTCGCGAAAGCGAGCCTGCTCCGCACGAAGGGCTGTAAGTTTCCTATCAACGCCTATCTCTGTCAATTCTTCATTCTTCATTCCCAATCCTTCGTTCTCCAGCCACATCAGGAACCTGACCATCGCCACGCCGTCGCGCTCCATAGCCTTCCGGTAGCCGCTGATCTCGGTTTCGTTCTTCATAATCTTCATGGCAGGCACGGGCGACGGCTGGCGCACCACATCGCACACAGCAGCTTTGAACAGCGTATAGCTCGTTTCGTTGGGATCCATCAGAATGGTCTGCTCGAAGTAGTCCTTCAGTCCTTGCTTCACGTTGCCATAGTCATCGGTCTTGATGCCGTTGGCCTTCAGGTAGACCGACACCTCGGGTGTAAGCTTCACCTTATTAATATATAGGGTGACGTCGGTAGTCGAGATGAGCAGATAGGCCACGAAGACTGGCGTACAGTGAACGTCGGTGCCACGCAGGTTCAGCGTCCATGCAATATCGTCGAGAGCCGACATGAGCATACCGTCGGCATGCTGTTCGCGCAGGGCCCGACGTATGCGGCGCAGCTTGCTCTCCGTTGTCTCGCCAGCCAGCTCCAGCGGCTGTATCTCTACCGGGTTCTCAGGCACAGGTGGACGGTCCGCCCAGATCTGACGGAGCGGATCCAGGTTGGTGCGCAACGTGATGCCACCCTGATGGCGCAGTTCGTCGATGAGCGACTCCATGTCGGCAGTGGCATAGACCATGCCGTCGACACCCACCTCCGGACTCCGCACGTCCTTCAACTCCTTGCCCAACCACTCGCTGATGGTGGGCGTGCCTTCTATCTTCAGCTTCATCAGCTGGTACTCCGTGCCCTTCAGCTGTTCCTCGGCTGCAAGAAAATAGCGCGAGTCGGTCCACAGGGCGGCACTCGCCATCGTCACTACCGCCGTGCCTGCCGAGCCGTTGAAGCCGCTGATCCACTCGCGTCCCTTCCAGTGGTCGGCCACGTATTCGCTCTGATGGGCATCGGTACTGGGGAAGATGAATGCGCTCAGATGCTCACGTCGCATCAGCTCACGCAGGGTCTCAAGTCGTTGTTCTATCGTCATAGTGCTTGTCATTTTGATTGTTTTTTGTCATTTCTACTTTGCAAAGATACAAATAAAGATTGAAGAATGAAAACCGAAGAATGAAAATTGTTCGTGCCGACGCAATTTTTCCTGTCTACCATCTGTTATTCTCAATCTTTTTTGCTAACTTTGCGGCACAAAACTCAAATAGTAAATCTTTAAATCGTAAAGTATTATGGCATTTTTGACAAACGACAAACTGGTCATCGTCGGTGCAGCCGGCATGATTGGATCGAACATGGCTCAGAGCGCCCTGATGATGGGCCTTACCAGCAACCTCTGTCTGTATGATGTATTCTCGCCCGAAGGTGTGGCCGAAGAGATGCGCCAGAGCGGCTTCGACGAGGCTACCATCACCGCTACCACCGACGCCGAGGAGGCTTTCCGCGATGCAAAATACATCATCTCGTCTGGTGGTGCACCCCGCAAGGCTGGCATGACTCGTGAGGACCTGCTGGCTGGCAACTGCAAGATTGCCGAGGAGCTGGGCATGAACATCAAGAAATATTGCCCCGACGTAAAGCACGTCGTGATTATCTTCAATCCCGCTGACCTCACCGGTCTGGTCACGCTGCTCTATAGTGGTCTGAAGCCCGGACAGGTGACGACCCTCGCCGGTCTCGATACCACCCGTCTACAGAGCGCATTGGCCAAGAAGTTCGGTGTGAAGCAGAGCGAGATCAAGGGTTGCGCTACCTACGGTGGTCACGGTGAGCAGATGGCCGTCTTCGGCAGCCACGTAGAGATTGCAGGCCGCAAGCTGACCGACATTATCGGCACGGCTGAGTTCCCCGCTGAGGAGTGGGAGCAGATGAAGGTCGACGTGACCAAGGGCGGTGCCAAGATCATCGAGCTCCGCGGACGCAGCTCGTTCCAGAGCCCTGCCTATCTCTCTGTCGAGATGATTCGTGCAGCTATGGGCGGTGAGCCCTTCCGCTTCCCCGTCGGCACATATGTGAAGACCGAGAAGTACGACCACATCATGATGGCCATGAAGACCACCATGACCAGTGAGGGTGCCAAGTTCGAGGTGCCTCAGGGTACGGCAGAAGAGAACGCCAAGCTCGACCAGAGCTACGAGCACCTCTGCAAGATGCGCGACGAGCTCGTGACACTGAACATCGTGCCTGAGATCTCGAAGTGGAGCGAAATCAATCCGAACCTGTAATTCACTAACAACGAATTACACGAATTACATGAATTATTCATGGCTTTGATTAAGAGTTACCGCGGTCTCGCTCCCAAGTGGGGGCGAGACTGCTATTTTAGCGAGAACGCCACTATCGTGGGCGACGTGACCATGGGCGACGAGTGCTCGGTGTGGTTCAACGCCGTCGTGCGCGGCGACGTGGCCCCCATCACCATCGGCGACCGTACCAACGTGCAGGACGGCTCCTGCGTGCATGTGACCCACGACACGGGTCCCACCCACATCGGCAGCGACGTGACCATCGGCCATAACGTCACCGTGCATGCCTGCACCATCCACGACGGAGCCCTCATCGGCATGGGCTCAACCCTGCTCGACGGCTGCGAGGTGGGCGAAGGTGCCATCGTGGCTGCCGGTGCCCTCGTACTGCAGAACACAAAGATTCCGCCTCACGAGATCTGGGGAGGCGTACCTGCCAAGTACCTCAAGCCCGTACGACCCGGCCAGACCGACAACGCCGCCCACTATGTAGAATATGCTAAAGAGTACATGAAGGAAGACAAGGAAGGCTGAATTACTCGTAATCGTCTATCACGGAGTTCATAAAGTCCATCATGGGTTTGGCGGCACGGAACATGCGTTCCATCTCATCAAGCCAGTCGTCACCCTCGAAGAAGGCGTTAGAAACGGCGTGCCAGGCACAGTAGTCCTTGAGACGCAGATACTTGACGTATGGCCAGTCTTTTGGGAATCCTGAAGGACTGGTCTTCAGTTTGGCCAATCCGAAGCCCTGAGGCTGGTCCCAGCTGTCAATATCAGTTGGCTGCTTGGTGTTCATCGGCTCGTCGCTGCCGAAGTATTTCAGGAACTCATCGTTCTCCACGCACTTGAGCCACTCAGCGATATTGCCCATCATCTCGTTGCGACACGAGGTCAGGATGTTCGTAGGCAACCAGTAATTTCCCACAGCTAAGAGACAGTGGTCTGGCTCCAGATGCAAGTAGTAGCCACCCCTTAGCGCCTTCTTGCTTTTGGCATTGATATATGCGCCGAGATGGTTCTTGTAGGGTGATTTGTCTGGCGAGAACCGCGTATCGCGATAGAAGCGGTAGGTGCAGTCTTTTACCTGTACATGAGCGATTTCCGAATCGAACGTCATTATGCGTTCGATAGCTTGCCGTACACCTCGCTCGAACTCAGCCCTGACAGCCTCGTATTCATTTTTGTGTTCCTGAAACCACTCGCGGTTGTTGTTTGCCATGACCTGACGCAGGAACTCTAATATTCTTCTCTGATCCATAAACACCTGTGTTCGAACTTTTATGTGCAAAAATACTGATTATTACGGAATAACCGGAATCTTTGCAGCACTTTTAGCATAGTTTACACAACTATAGCGAATAATATGACTTGTGGGGCCAAGCTTCATTCATGTCACGACTTTTTTTCGGCTTTCAACATTTTTTAATGGCTATCTGAGTGCCATGTCGATTATTTTTGCTACTTTTGCAATCAGAATAAAGATTTCACAAAAACACTTATTGTAAAAAACAAACTATGGATTTATTAAGTAAGATTGTTGCGCGTGCTAAAGCTAACAAGCAGCGCATCGTGCTCCCCGAGGCAACCGAGGAGCGTACTCTACGTGCCGCCGACCGCGTGCTGGCCGACGACATTGCTAACATCATCCTCATTGGAAACCCCGACGAAATCAACCGTCTGGCCGCTGAGTGGGGACTGCAGAACATTGGCAAAGCCACGATTATCGACCCGGAGAACAACCCGAAGAGCGAGGAATATGCCGCCCTGCTGGCCGAGCTGCGCAAGAAGAAGGGCATGACTATCGAACAGGCTCGCGAGCTGGTGAAGAACCCGCTGTACCTTGGCTGCATGATCATCAAGACCGAGGGTGCCGACGGACAGATCAGCGGAGCTCTCTCGACAACTGGTGACACGCTGCGCCCTGCCCTGCAGATTATCAAGTGCGCCCCCGGCATCACCTGCGTGAGCGGTGGCATGCTGCTCATCGCCAAGCAGAAGCAGTATGGTGAGGACGGCGTGCTCGTCGTAGGCGACGTGGCCGTAACACCGATGCCCGATGCCAACGAGCTGGCACAGATTGCCGTATGCACGGCTCAGACCGCCAAGAGCGTGGCTGGATTCGACGATCCTCGCGTGGCCATGCTGAGCTTCTCGACAAAGGGCTCGGCCAAGCATGAGGTGGTCGACAAGGTCATCGAGGCCACGAAGTTAGCCAAGGAGCTCGACCCGACGCTGAAGGTCGATGGTGAGCTGCAGGCCGACGCCGCTCTCGTGCCTGCCGTAGGCAAGAAGAAGGCTCCCGGCAGCGACATTGCAGGCAACGCCAATGTGCTCGTGTTCCCCAACCTCGAAGTGGGCAACATCGGCTACAAGCTGGTGCAGCGTCTCGGCGACGCCATCGCCATCGGCCCCATCCTCCAGGGTATTGCCCGTCCCGTGAACGACCTCTCCCGCGGCTGCTCGGTCGACGACATCTACTACATGGTCGCCATCACCGCCTGCCAGGCTATGGACGCTAAAAAATAAAAAGAAGCCCACCCAAGCCCTCCCAAAGGGAGGGGTGTCTGAATAGATATTGAGTGGGCACAATCATCAAGACTTATTCAATAAATCAAAGTTATAATCAACAAACAAACGGAGCACCCAATGTAACTAAACATCCCTCCCTTTGGGAGGGCTTGGGTGGGCTTTTTATGAAAATATTAGTTTTGAATTGTGGTTCGTCCTCGATTAAGTACGCGCTGTACAACATGGACGACAAGAGTGTGATGACCAGTGGAGGCGCTGAGCGCGTGGGCCTCGACGGCAGCTTCGTGAAAGTAAAGTTGGCCGACGGCAGCAAAAAGCAGATCATGCACGACATTCCTGAGCACACCGAGGGCGTGAAGTTCATCTTCTCGCTGCTCACCGACCCTGAGATTGGCGTCATCAAGAGCCTCGACGAGATCGACGCCGTGGGCCACCGCATGGTGCATGGCGGCGAGAAGTTCAATAAATCGGTGGTTCTCACCGACGAGGTATTGAAGGAGTTTGAGAAATGCTCTGACCTCGCTCCGCTGCACAACCCTGCCAACCTGAAAGGCGTGAATGCCGTGAAGGAACTGATGCCCGGACTGCCGCAGGTGGGCGTGTTCGACACCGCCTTCCACCAGACCATGCCTCCCAAGGCCTACATGTATGCCATCCCCTACGAGCTCTACGAGAAGTATGGCATTCGTCGCTACGGCTTCCACGGTACCTCTCACCGCTACGTCTCGCAGCGTGCCTGTGAGTTCTTGGGCATCCCTGCCGAGGGTACGAAGATGGTGACCTGCCACGTGGGCAATGGCGGCTCTATCGCTGCTGTGGTCGATGGCAAGTGCATCGACACGTCGATGGGTCTCACCCCGCTCGAAGGTCTGGTGATGGGCACCCGTGCCGGCGATATCGACGGCGGCGCCGTGACATTCATCGAGAAGAAGCTGGGCCTTGATGCCGACGGTATGAGCAACCTGCTGAACAAGAAGAGCGGCGTGGCCGGACTGACGGGAGGCTCGAGCGACATGCGCGACGTGGAGAACGCAGCCAAGGAGGGCGACAAGCGTGCCCAGTTGGCTCAGGACATGTACTTCTACCGCATCAAGAAATACATCGGTGCCTACGCAGCCGCTATGGGTGGCCTTGACGTCATCGTGTTCACTGCAGGCGTGGGCGAAAACCAGATTGGCATGCGCTCTGCTGTATGTGAGGGTCTGGAGTTCCTGGGCGTGAAGTTCGACAACGAGAAGAACAAGGTGCGTGGCGAGGAGGCCGTCATCTCGGCCGACGACTCCCGCGTAAAGGTTGTCGTCATCCCCACCGATGAGGAGCTGATGATTGCCACCGACACGATGAACCTGCTGTAAGCGCCTTTGCGAGGCCAAACATTGTCCTCGCGACGCTTTAGCCACATATTCATCAAGTGCTCTGCTCCCGATGACGGGGCAGGAACAACTCCTCAACGAACTGGCGCAGGGTTTCCTGCGCCATTTTCGTGCCGCCCTGCTCAATGGCCTGCCGCCCCTTGGGCGACTTCGCACTGAACGTGGCGCGGCACTCCCGGCCATCGAGCTTTGCGGTTAGCCGCATGGCACCGTTGCCCATCTCCGTCCATTGCGCGTCCTCCACATGCACATCGCCCAACATGAAGCTATACACATGCGGCTTGTAGCCGTGAAGGCCGGAAAGCAGGCCGGGCGACATCTCGGCAAAATGGCGTTCGATAAGGTCCTGCCAGTACTCGCTAACATCATAGCGGGCAGCGTATGAACGGAAGTTCAGTATGGTTGCCACACAATCCCTGATGATGCTGTCTGGCCTGTCGATGCTTGATTGTTGTGCGAAGCTGAGCATATCGTCGCGCGTGATTGCCGTCCGTTTGCCATTCATGCTGAGATAGTGATACTTGTCCAACTTGTTATTCGGATTGAAGCAAGAGAACGTCAGGTCAAAGGCCGGGGTGACATGCCAGTCGCCACCTTGCTTCATCATAAACTCAAAGTTACGAATGTGGGCATCGACGTTACAGGAAAGGATATTGAACACGGCACGGCGGAAAGTCTCTTCGCGCTCCTTGTAGGGCAGGCCCAGACGGATGCACACCTCCATCAGCTGCTCGTAAGAGGTAGCCTCCGGATTCATCGCAGCCAGCGAAAGGGTGTGTATTTTCTGCTGGTCTCGTCGGTCATAGCGCTCGGTCAGGAAGTGGCTCTCGCCGTCAATGTCTATCAGCTTTGATGGCATCATTGTGATGCCAGCATCCCGCGCCATATCGGCATAGACCATTTCAATGCGTGTCAGCGGATAATATTTGCTCTCGGCAAACTTCAGCAGATAGTAGCTGAATCCTGCGGGCTGCATCACCTGTCCGCTACGAATCTCGCCCGTCTCGTGGTTGATGGCGATGACCGCCTTGGAGTGGTTGCCGCCTGCCGACGTGCCCACCTCGTAGAGGGCGTTGAGCGACAGGTCTTCATCTGCGACCATGACATTCTCGCGCCCCTGCAGAATCTCCAGGGCTTTCTTGTAGAGCTCTGACAACTGAAAGCTACGCTCTTGTCCAATCTTTTCTGCCGGTTCGAACTCCAGCGCGCCCATACCGCGTCTACCAATAAACAGCAGTTTGTCTACAGACGTAATCTCCGATGGACGGATGCCATTCTCTGCCGCCCAAGCATCAAACACGGCATTACCCCACCTGCCGGGCAGCGAGTCGGCAATGAAAGCGGGCAGTCCGCAGAAGATATCGTCGTTGGCCAGTCCATAGATAGGCAGACGGTTACGGGGATTCTTGATGGATGCTGAGAGTGGAGCGATGTCGATACCTGCGCGAAAGAAGTCGGGATGATAGCTGAACACAGCGCGCTTACGCCTGTCTTCCCAAAACAGGCTGCCCACTTCCTTTCCCCAAAGCATCACTCTGACGATGTTATTTTGCATGTCTTACTCGTTTTCGTTTTCCTTGTTGTATCTTCTCCAGTTCGTAGGGCGACACGGGTATCTCAGGTAATACGTCGTCAAGCCCTTGCATGAAGTCAATGGCCCGCAGCAGTTCAATGAACGTGCCTAACGTGATGTTGCGAAGGTTGCCGTTCTCAAACTTACGGATGGTGACAATACTCACGCCTGACTTCTCTGAGATTTCCAGCTGGGTCAGGTCGCTGCCTATGCGATAGTCCTTGAAACGCCTGCCCAGCATGGCTACAATCTCCGTAGTATACATCTGCAATATATCCTTTTCCTGTTTCATATTGCAAAGGTAAGCAAAATTTCTGTTACTACCAAATAATCTACATAAAAGATATAAAACTTTCGCTTATTTTACAAACAAGGAAGTGGTTTGAGCAGCAGCACCGCATTCACAACAAGCCTCCAAGCCTGCTATTGGTAAGCAAGCCAGGAGGCTTTATCGCCTTACATTTTAATTTGTTACCAAGTAGTCCAATTTGCCATACGCTAGTGCGGCAATTGAACGTCGTTATTAAACGATTGCAAAAATAGTAAAAAAACTCGTATTACCAACTCTTCGCACCCAAAAAGTGCTAAAATATATGTGATTTCAGAAGAAAAATGAGCGGGATGGT
This sequence comes from Prevotella sp., assembly GCA_017554385.1. Taxonomy (GTDB): domain Bacteria; phylum Bacteroidota; class Bacteroidia; order Bacteroidales; family Bacteroidaceae; genus Prevotella. Next base: position 33,098 of record JAFZIL010000071.1, read on the forward strand.
TACTGTTGCCGATAAATTTTGTAATTTTGCGCCCTAAACTTAAAGAGAGAAAAAACAAGCTTCATTGTTTTCCTCAAACTACAAAGAATCATGTGGATGATCATATTCCTTCTACTGCCCTTCCTGGGGCTTGCCTATATCGGCTGGCATGTGTGGACGCTCGTCCCGCTGCCAGCCGTTTGGCGTATAACCCTCATCATACTGGGCGTAGCGTCATTCCTCTTGATCTTCGCCAACTTCGGACGCGCTACCGACAAGCTACCCCTGCCGCTGGCACGGCTGGTCTACGACGTGGGCAACTCGTCGGTCTTCGTGCTGCTCTACCTCGTCATCATCTTCCTGCTGCTCGATCTGGGACGACTTGTCCGTCTAATCCGACCCGAATGGCTGCACCAGAACTTCGCCATCAGCGCCTGCATTGCCATCGGGCTCTTCGTCCTGTTCCTCTATGGAAACACACATTATTATAATAAGGCGCGCGTAGAGCTCCACCTGACCTCCGACAAACCGTTGGCCAAACCGATGAAGCTCGTCATGCTGAGCGACTTGCACTTAGGCTACCACAACCCGCGACGGGAGCTGGCACGATGGGTAGACATGATCAATCAGGAGAAGCCCGACGTGGTACTCATCGCCGGCGACATCATCGACGGGAGCATGCGACCGCTCGTCGAGGAGAACATGGCCGAGGAGATGCGCCGCATAGAAGCGCCTGTCTACGCCTGCTTAGGCAACCACGAGTACTACACCGGCGAACCACGGGCACAGCAGTTCTACCGCGACGCCAACATCCACCTGCTGCGCGACACCTTTGCCCTTGTGGGTGACCTCTGTATCATCGGCCGCGACGACCGTACCAATCTTCACCGCAAAAGCGTGGTGCAGCTCAAATCCCAGATCTCCGCTCGGCTCAACGGGACGCTTTCCTCAGAAAGAAACCTCAAATCTCAAACCTCCAAATACTCCATCCTCCTCGACCACCAGCCCTACCACCTCGAACGGACAGAGCGGGCAGGCATCGACTTCCAACTAAGCGGGCACACCCACTACGGACAGGTGTGGCCCATCTCGTGGATCACGAAACGCATCTATGAGTGCGCCTACGGTCCGTACCAACTCGGCAAGACGCGCTACTATGTATCCTCGGGCATGGGCATCTGGGGCGGCAAGTACCGCATCGGCACACGCTCAGAGTACGTGGTCGCCACGCTCGAATAGCACTACTCGTCAGAAGACTTATCCAACAAAGAAGCCGAATCTAAGAAAAAAGGGAACCGAAAGTTTTGTACTTTCGGCTTTTTTGTGTATATTTGCAGCAGACATTGTAGAAATGCCTGGATATCCTGGATTGTATTTACTAACACCTAAACAAAATAACCTATGACTGCTCTCATTTCTGTTATCCCAATCCTTTTACTCATCGTACTGATGATGGGGTTTAAAGTATCCGGATACAAGAGTGCTGTGGCTACTCTTGTCGTAACAATCGCTCTGGCTCTGTTTGCCGTTCCCTCGATGGGCATCATGCCAGAGAAGTATGCGGGAATATCCATCTATGGCATCACCCTGTGGTCGGTAGTAGAAGGATTGCTCAAGGCATGTTTTCCGATTATCCTCATCATCATCTTCGCCATCTTCAGCTACAGCATCCTCTGCGAGACGAAGGAGATTGAGACCATCAAGACACAGTTCATACAGATGACCTCGGACAAGGGACTGCTGGTACTGCTGCTGACGTGGGGCCTCGGTGGCGTGCTTGAAGGCATGGCCGGCTTCGGAACGGCAGTGGCAATCCCTGCGGCCATCTTGATCGGACTGGGATTCAAACCGATGTTCTCAGCAGTCATCTGTCTGGTTGCCAACACGGTAGCCGTAGGCTTTGGAGCCGTAGGCCTGCCCGCTACGACGCTCGCCAATCAGGTGGCGGCCAGTGGTGTGGCTACGCCAGAAGAGCTCTGCGAGGTAGCTACGTTCATCATTCTGCAACTCTCGCTGATGTTCTTCATCACCCCGTTCCTCATCCTGATGATGACCGACCGCACGAAAATCGTGAAGAACATTACCATCGCCCTCTTTGTAGGCACGTTCTCTATCGTCGTACAGTTCTGCTGCGCCCACTGGATTGGACCTGAGACACCTGCCATCCTGGGCTCCGTGGCTGCCATCATCGCCATGCTCATCTACAACAAGCTGTTTATCCGCAACGAAGCGCCTGCTGACACGGTAGTGGTCGAGAAGAAAAAATTCGGCCTGGCCAAGACCCTCAAAGCCTGGAGCGTCTATGGACTCATCATTTTCTTCATCCTTATAAGCAGCAAGATTGTGCCCCCTATTAATGAATTGCTCAACACGACCTTAGTCACCAAAATTGATTTGCCCGTTACCGGCAACGCCTTTAAGTTCGGTTGGCTATCGAATGCCGGCCTGATGATATTCCTCGGTGCGATGATTGGCGGAATGATACAGGGCATGAGCTTTGGCAGACTGATGAAACTGCTTGCCAAGACCACTATCAACCTGCAGAAGACAGTCGTTACCATCTGCTGCCTTGTGGCCATGGCCATGCTGATGAACAATACTGGAATGACCAATGATATTGCCAAGGGACTGGTGCTGCTGACAGGCTCCGCATTCCCGTTCTTTGCACCCCTGATAGGTTCTATTGGCACCTTCGTAACGGGTAGTGCCACAAATGCCAACATCCTCTTTGGAAAGCTCCAGGCAACAGCCGCTTCCGACCTCGGACTCGTCAATCAGGGAACGTTCTTCGGCATCAGCGGAAATGAGACCAACTGGCTGGCATCTGCCAACTGTGCCGGCTCTGAAGGAGGCAAGCTGATCTCACCGCAGTCTATCGCCATCGCCACTGCAGCCTGCGACATGGAGGGACAGGACGGAGACATCATGCGCAAGACGATACCGTTTGCTATCTTCTGGATCCTGATGAACGGCCTCATGGTCTTCCTTGGACTACACGTTTTCTGAGATAAGAGTTAAAAGTCAAGAATTAAGAGTTGTCGGCTTCGCCGAATAAGAGTTAAGAGTTATGCTGAGCCAATTTCTTACAGACCTCAGACAGTTCGTACCGTCTGACCGTATTTATACAGATGAGCTTCGTACCCTCGGATGGGGAACCGATGCCAGTTTCTATCGACAGATTCCCAAAGTCGTCATCCGAAGCGATGGAGAGGAGGAAATCGCCAAGATTGTCCGGGCATGCCAGAAACACAAGCTGCCCTTCACCTTCCGTGCAGCCGGAACCTCACTCTCCGGACAGAGTTGTACCGACTCCGTGCTCATCGTAGCCGGCAAGCATTGGGAAAAATACAGTGTAGAATGTAGAACCGAGAATGGAGAGTTTCTTGCCATGCAAGCGTCCAAAGGCCGAGCGGCTACCGTGCCAAAAACACCTGCGGAAGCAAACTCTACACTCTCCACTCTACACTCTGAACTAAGAATTAAGCTTCAGCCCGGCATCGTGGGTGCTCGCGTCAACCAGATACTGAAGCCCTACGGACGTGTGTTCCCACCCGACCCGGCCTCCATCGGCAGTGCAATGGTAGGTGGCATCGTCATCAACAATGCTTCGGGCATGAACTGCGGCGTACATGCCAACAGCGACCGCATGCTTCTCTCAGCACGTATCATCCTGACCGACGGCACCGTGCTCGATACCGGCAGCGAAGAAAGCAAGGCCGCCTTCCGTCAGAGTCATCCGGAGTTCCTGAAGAAAATCGAGGCCCTACGCGACAGAGTACGAGCCGACGAGGAACTCAGCACACGTATATTAAAGAAGTATAGCATCAAGAACGTGACGGGTCTGAACCTGCGCCCGTTGGTGGCCTACGACGATCCGTTCGACATCATCGCCCACTCGATGGTGGGAAGCGAGGGTACGCTGGCCTTCCTCTCGGAGGTGACGATGAGGACGCTACGCGACTACCCATACAAGGCTTCAGCGATGGTCTACTTCCTCACGATGAAGGAGAGCTGTGAGGCCGTGGTGGCTATGAAGAAGCTGAAGGCAGGCGAGGAAGATCTGGCAATGAGTGCCGAGCAACTGATGGTGAAGAGTGCCGAGATGCTCGACTACAAGTCGCTCAGTAGCGTCGACGATCCGGTCTACTTGCAGTATCAGAAAGATGTGGATGCCGGCAGGATTGAAGGAGTAGAGCCTGGTGACTATCACAACCTGACTGCCATACTCACCGAGACAAAGGGTATCACCCACGAACAGCTGCTTGAGAAGATAGAGAAAATCAAGGAGTGTCTGGGCCAGTTCCGACTGTATATCCCCGCAGAGTTCACCGAGGATCCAGCTGTCTACGGCAAGTACTGGGCCATCCGTAGCGGCATCTTCCCAAGCGTAGGCGGCACTCGCCCCGTCGGCACATCGTGCCTGATCGAAGACGTGGCCTTCCCCATCGAGAGCCTACCCGAGGCCACAGTAAGGCTGCAGAAACTCATTGCCGACCACGGCTACTCAGATGCCTGCATCTACGGTCATGCCTTCGAGGGAAACTACCACTTTATCCTGAACCAGAGCTTTGCCGACGAGCATGAGGTGGCCCGCTATGCCGAGATGATGCGCGACGTGGCCAAGCTCGTGGTCGAAGGCTACGACGGTTCGCTCAAGGCCGAGCATGGCACCGGCCGCAATATGGCACCCTTCGTGAAATACGAGTGGGGCGACAAGGCCTACGAGGTGATGAAGGAGCTAAAGGCCATCTTCGACCCAGAGGGACTGCTGAACCAGGGTGTCATCTTCAACGACGATCCCGACTGTTTCATCAAGTGCCTGAAGCCGCTGCCCGTGCTCGACTACGATTTCGATAGCGTGCCCGATGGTGGCCATTACCTGATGGAGCCCGCCTACTCAACCGCCAAGGAGACCATTGAGCAGGTGAAGCGTGCCAACAAGTGTATAGAATGTGGATTCTGCGAGGTCAACTGCATGTCATGCGGCCTCACACTTTCATCAAGGATGCGTATTGCCGTTCAGCGCGAAATCAGGGCTTTAGAAGCAACAGTCCGCGCGTCCGGCGGTTCTACCACCGGTACAGCCGCTGCCGAGCGATTGGCTACACTGAAGAAGCAGTATAAATACTACGGCGACCAGACTTGCGCTACCGACGGCCTCTGCTCCACCTCGTGCCCGATGAAGATCAACACAGGCGAGTTGACGCATCTCATCCGTCAGATGAACATGAACGACAGCCCTGTAGGATACAAGATTGGCGAGTTTGCCGCCAACCACATGGCCGGCATCAAGAGCGGCCTGCGCGTGGTACTCGATGTGGCACACCTTGGACATATCACCTTAGGACCGTCGCTCATGTCGAGTGTATGCCGTGGCATGAACAAGATGGGACTGCCCCTCTGGACAACGGCAATGCCCAAGAAAAAACGGCAGCCAAAGAAGTCTGACCTTACACAGTTCATCATCGAAAAGTCACTGTCTCACAACGCCCCTCCTTTGGAGGGGATGGGGGAGGCTCCTAAAGTTGTCTACTTCCCCAGCTGCATCAACCAGACAATGGGACTCTCCAAAAAGTCGCCCGCGAAGAAGCCGCTCGTCGACGAGATATGCGAACTGATTCACAAGGCAGGCTACGAGGTGATCTTCCCCGAGGGTATGGAGCGCATGTGCTGCGGACAAATCTGGGAGTCGAAAGGTATGCTCGATATTGCAGACCGCAAGAGTGCAGAGCTCGAAGACGCACTGTGGAAGGCATCCGAGGAAGGCAAGTATCCCGTGCTCTGCGCACAGAGCCCATGTCTGCACCGCATGAAAAAGGTGATGAAGAAGATAAAGCTCTACGAACCTGCCGAGTTCATTATGAAATACTTGGTACCGCGACTCGACTTCCATCCCATTGATCGGCCTATCGCTTTACATGTCACCTGTTCTACACGCCAGATGGGAGTGGCCGACGACCTCATCAACCTCGCCAAGCTCTGCTCTACGAAAGTCTTCCTGCCCGAGGGCGTGGGCTGCTGCGGCTTTGCCGGAGACCGTGGCTTCACGTTCCCGGAACTGAACAAGTACGGACTACGTAAGCTGCGCCCGCAGATAGAGGAGAACCACATCGAGGTGGGCTACTCGAACAGCCGCACCTGCGAGATAGGGCTCGAGACCAACACCGGCATTCCCTACATAAGCATCGTCTATCTCGTCAACGAGTGTACATCGCCAAAGCGGGAATGAGGCCCTGTTTGTCCATCTATCATCAAAAAAGTCTCGTTTTTCTTGATAATCTCGTTCTTTTGCAGTACCTTTGCACAATAAATGTAAATATTTAGCTAATCATCAAACAACTTGGTTACATTATGAGTGTAGTAATTGTGATTCTAATTCTATTATTAATTGCCTTCGGCTTTTATTTCTTATTTGTTCGCCATCGGTATGTAAAGAAACTGGATGTTGCTGTCAGGCGTGCCCAGAAGAGCGAACAGCTAAAGTCGGTGTTTATTGAGAACATCAGCCGTACCCTCCGTTCGCCATTGAACGCTATAGCAGGATCCTGCAACACGATTCTCGAGGAAAAAGGCGACAACATGCAACCGGCACAAGTAAGAAAATTAGTGACCGACATTTCCGACAACTCAAAGGAATTGCTCGAATTCGTCAAGGAGCTTCACGAAATGTCAAAGTTCGAGGGCATCACTCCATCCTTCACATTCATAGAGGTCAACCTTACTGAGCTCATGGCGTCTTATCGGCGAGAGGCCATGAACTATACGAAGCCCGAAATCGCTGTCCGCGTCACCTCAGACCTGTCGCCTCACTGCAGGGCTATACTCGACACCAATCTCATGCACCAGCTTATGATGCATCTGCTGACGATTGCCGCAAGACACGTGACCGAGGGCGACATCTTCATCAGATATAGCTGTGAACGCAGGGGCCTGAAAGTATCTATCAGCTATACAGGCATAGAGCAAACCGAGCATGTGAGTGGCGACATCCTCACAATACTTAAGGAAGATGATGCGCTGAAAGATGCCGGCAAGTCCACCTCATTCGGACTCGCTATCAGCAGAGCCATTGTCGATATGTTCGGAGGTGAGTTCTACCTGGATTCGGGACAAGACAAGAAAAATGTTGCAACTTTCTGGTTCCCATGCCAGATGAAAGACATCTATAAGGATATATAATGACACCGATTGAAGAAAGAAACGCAAAACTTGCAGAACGGATCATCAAGAACCTGCAACGTCGCCACATCGAGGGTTTCTACTGTCCGACTGACGAGGAAGCTGTAAAGAAGGTATCGGAACTGATAGCAGATGGTAGCTCCGTGACGTGGGGCGGTACGATGACTGTCCGCGATCTGGGCATACCTGATGCGCTAAGAAGCCGGGGAACCTTGGAGGTGCTTGACCGTGACTTGGTAGAGACTCCCGAGGAAAAGCAGGCCATGTATCTCAGGGCTTTTTCTACGGATGTCTACCTGACCAGTGCCAACGCGATCTCCGAGGATGGCGTTATCGTGAATATCGACGGCAATGGCAATCGTGTGGCTGCAATCACCTGGGGACCGAAAAAGGTTATCTTTGTTATCGGCTTGAACAAAGTGGCCCAGACGGTAGAGGCAGCACTTTCAAGAGCAAGAGGAACGGCATCACCCATCAATGCTGCCCGGTTCGACATTAAGACACCATGCCAAACAGACGGTGTATGCCACAACTGCAACTCGCCAGAATCCATCTGCAACTACGTCCACTTCCTTAGAAACTCCCCCAGAGGCCGTCATGTCGTAGTGCTCGTTGGAGAGAGCCTCGGATATTAGGCATCATTGGTTAGAGGGCTTCAAGGACACCCCCGAATCTGTCCGCAAGACTGTTGAGACCATCAAGACCCATCCTCTTGTTCCCAAGGATATTGTGGTAAGAGGCTTCATCATCGACTCTGAAACGGGAGCATTGGAAGAGATAAAGGACTAAGTTTTATTGACTATCTGCCGAAAGATCCTGCAATACTGGTTTCGAGTGTCAACATGCTTCTATGGGAAGGGAGGAGTCCGCGAGACTAACGAGTGTGTCGTGGAGGGCACCAGAGTTTGACAGCCTCGAATCACTTTGCTATGCCTTCAGCAGAGAACCAAAAGAGATAAAAGACTATCTGTTGAAATACGGATTTGTCAGGAGTGAGCATCAGAAACAGAGAATCTTTGTTCATTCAACACTGAGTCCACTTTAAAAAGTCCACATACTGCCGCAACGGGAGGCGCAGCCACTCCCCTCCCTTCAAGGGGAGGGGTGGC
>JAFZIL010000072.1 GCA_017554385.1 Prevotella sp.
AAGTGGGTATGATTTTAACTAAACACGAAGAAACGAAGAAAGGAAGATTATTTCACGAGAACGAAAAACTTCGTATCTTCGTATCTTCGTGTTCCATTAATTATTTGTACCAAGTTATTTTTTTATCATCACTTAGTTGTGTAGTTCAACGATTTAGTTGACTACTTGGAGTCTTATTTGCGATAAGGGTTGACCCGGTTAAACTTAATTTTTAATTCACGTTGACTTGTAGTTTAATGATTTGGTGTAGGATAATTGCGGATAAATTGCGGATTATTTGTCTCTAACCCATTGAAAATGAGTGCTTGGTGTAGGATAGCGGTTTTTTTTCGTCCTTTTATAGCTACCTTCACCAAAATATAACTTGTGGACAAGCGGGCGTTCAAGGGCATTGATAGGCCGGTGGCCTACATCGGCTTCCCTGAAACGAGCCTCGCCAGATGGTTGCCAGAGGGTGCGGAACAGCGCCTGCAGAACAGCGGGTGGAGGATGACAAGAAATGTTGTGGAAAAAATTTGTTTGTGTTGACAATTTATAGTAATTTTGCACCCAGCTTTTCGAAACTCCGAAAACGAACTAAGATAGTCAACGTTAAAACAAAATCAGTTACAATGGACAGTTTTTTACGAATGTTACAAACCAGCCTTTTCCTGTTGTTTGCTACGGGTATGAAGGCAGGGATTCTTGAAACGACGAATGGAGGTGCCATACATGTGGCTACGACAGGTAACGACAATAATGCTGGTACAGCCGAGGCACCGCTGCTGACCATCCATAAGGCCGTGGAGCAGGCTGAGCCTGGTGACACTATCTGGGTGCACGGTGGCACGTATGTCATCAGTGAACGCATCAAGATTCCTGAGAAGGCTACATCGGCAGAAAAGCGGTGTTATCTTTGGGCTGTTCCTGGAGAAGAGGTGATCATTGATGGTTCGGGCATGCACCACACGAAGATGGAGGACTTCAAGATGGGACGTTGTATCTACGTGAACCACTTGGCTAACTACTGGCACTTTAAGGGACTGACGCTTTGCAATGCCGAGGACAATGGTATGAAAGTTGAGGGTTCTTATAACATCATAGAGCAGTGCGTTTTCCACGACAACAATGATACAGGTCTGCAAATAGGTATGTACAAGGACTTCTCCATCGAAGAGACAAAGTCACTACCTGCCGGTACACCTCAGTTCAATCCTGGTTATCAGTTCTGTCGGGGTAACAAGGTCATCAATTGCGATGCATATAATAATTATGATTCGCGCACGTATAATGGCACAGACGACGGTGGCGATGCCGATGGCTTCGCCTGTAAGCTGTTTCCAGGACCGGGCACTGAGTTCCACGGATGCCGTGCCTGGACGAACAGTGACGATAACTGGGACCTTTATATGGTCTATCACCCCGTGGTTATAGACAGCTGTTGGTCTTGGCATGCCGGCTATACGCCCGACGGTGTTGCTGTGGGCAATGGCAATGGCTTCAAGCTTGGTGGCGGCGGCTCGTCAGGTGGAGCAGCCTTCGACCAGTCATTGGGTGCTCATGTGGTGACCAACTGTGTGTCGTTCGACAACCTGAAGAAAGGCTACGACCAGAACAATGCCTACGAGGGCATGTACATCATCAACTGTACGGGCTGGGGCAATGACTTTAACTACCGCTTCCCCACATTGTTCAAGTTCGGAGGCATGACCATCCGCAACTGCATAGGCTGGGGTGCAAGGACGCTGAACCACGAGTTCCTCTCGGAGGACAAGGAAGGTTCTGTCGTTCCTGATACCGACTATAACTCTTGGACAACACTCGACGGCTGCAATCCCTATAAGGAAGGAGTAAAGGTGGGTAAGGAGAAAATCATGACGAAGGACTACAGTGGTGAGTTCCTGTCGCTGAGTGTTGACGACTTTCTTGCTCCCCGTGAAGTTGATGGCTCGCTGCCCCGCAATAACTTTGCCCGGCTGAAGGAGAACAGTGTGATGAAGGATAAGGGTATGCCCATTGTGGGCTTCACCCCAGAGCGTCACCTGACGGCCCAGGAGGCTGCTAATGCAGGGTTGGAGCTTGTCGTGGCCGATGACCTGTACCTCGGCTATAATGATGCTGCGCCCGACTTCGGTGCCTTCGAGCTGAGTGGTGTTCCTGCCGATATTGTCGTGCCTGAGAAGGCCACGCTGGTATGCGTTACAGCCAATTCGGTACAGGAGGTGATGACGGGTCAGCCTATAGTCGACATTGTTTACGAGATGGGCGGTGCAGCTACTGGATGTACGGTGACGGGACTGTCAGAGGGACTGACGTATAGTGTTGATGTAAACACGATCACTATCAGTGGTGTGCCCGAGACCGGTTGCACCTATCAGGTTGTCGTGACGGGTGGTCCCAAGGAGGTGACGGCTACTGGAATCATCTCCTGTGTCATGCCTTTCCGGGTACTGACGGGCGACTGGTACCACTTCCAGGATGCGCAAGACAACCTGCCCGATGACTTGAAGGATGTCATCACGCTTATCAACGGAAGTGAGTCGAACAATATCTCGCGTATCGATCCTGAATATAAGGAGAGTGACGGAAATGTTCCCGGCGGCTGTACGCAGGGCGCACTGGTCATGGCCCGCAATAGCGGTGGCGTGCAGTGGACGTTTGGTCAGGGCGTGTTGCAACTGCTTGTCAACCTACACATCACTGGTGGTCGTACCTTTAAGATCAACTACACACTTGCCGACGGCAGCACTGGAACAGCCAACGTGGCAAAGATGAGCAAAGGCACCTATTGCAACTGGGATGTACTGGAACAGGCAGGACTTACGGAACGTTCCACGGAAATCAGGACGCTGTCGCTGTTGAACAACAACTCGGGTGGTGAGGTGCGCCTTTACGACATGTATGTCCGTGTGCCCGATGCCAATCCTACAGTTATAGATGATGTGACAACAGCAACGGGGCGTGTAGCTAAGTTCCTGCGTGACGGACGCTTGATCATTCTGCGCAACGGTGCAGTTTATAATGCACTGGGACAAAAGAATAATCTCTGACTCCTGAACGAGTTACCAGTCGAAAATCTCCTTCCCGTTTTCGAAATGGAAGAAATCGACAATCTTTGAGAAACTCTCGTCGGTGAACTGCTGTTGTGCGGACTCGATGAAGCAGAGTGGTACCTCACCGATAAACGATGCCCATCGCGAATAGCTGCTGAAGGGACCGATGATGCGGTCGCAGAGACTCAGCGTGTAGAGATCGAGAATGGCACCTGACGGTTCGCGACCGAAGCGCCGACACTCGCACCCTTCGAAGATATCAAGTGGAAAGTCTTCATTCGAACTGATGAAGAACGACACCCGCCGGTCATGGTACAGCTGTTTGATGCTGACCATGAACCGGTGGTAGTCTTCCAGTTTGTAGAAGAAACGCCCGTCGTGCCATGTGGCATAGTCACCGCGTCGTATATGTACACCTACCACGATGTCGGCGGTCTGTCGCATCTCCCTGATGAGTCCTTCGGCCTTGTTCATAATCTCGTCCTTTGGGCGGAAGATATGTTTCAACTGAGGTAATGTCTGGGTTAGATAATGGGTATCCGTGCGCGTCTGCCATCCCTTAGTACACCCGAAGAACTTAAAGATCTTGTCCCATGTCTTGTTGTGCGTCACCTTCCACGTAAGTCCTTTATAGTTATTCCATCCGTTGCCTCGCTCTAAGTACCATTTGTGCCATAGTGGGAAGGAGACGAAGGGAGCGTGGAGCAGGTTGGGGAAGTCCTCGATGGTCCAGTCGAAGAAGATGATGACCATTTTCCGTTTTTCGGCAATACACTGGGCTACGGAGGCCACATAGGTCCACAGACGGTTGCATGTCTGTCCTGGTGCGTCACAGATGATTCTCATGGTGGTTGTTTCTTGTCAGTCGGTTGTAGATGGCAGGTTTGCGTGCCACGAAGTATTTCATACCGCGTGTAGTGGCAAAGAGTGTGAGGAAATAGGCCGCGAGCAGGGTGGGGTAGAGTAGTATGCTGTAGCCGATGAGCATGGGTAATGAGTCAACCTTGTCGTCGACGAGCCATATTTTTAGTATGACGGCTGCGGTACAGAAGACTGCAAATACAACATAATATGTGACCATGCCCCGCCAGTAGACGGCAACGCTCTTGTGTAGTCCTCGTGTGAAGAGGAAGTATGGTTTCCAGAACATGGCTATGAAGAACACGCTGACAATCTTGCCTATCAGGATGCCGGCGATGCCGAGGAACGGTGCCAGACAGATGGTGACCGTCAGATTGAGTGCCAGCTCGGTCCACGATGCCCATACGTCCTGAAACAGTCCGCTGGCGGCGATATACATCTCGACCACGCCTCGCGATAGCATGATGAAGATGTTCAGCAGCAACAGGTAGACGATGAGGTTGCTCAGCAGGTATTGACCACCCACCCAGCAAACGATGAACGGTTGTACGAACAGCAACAGTGCGAAGATGACGATGCCCACGATGAGGAAGCGTATGGCTGTCAGCTCCCAGAATACCTTCATCGTGTTCTTGTCATTGCCTTCGGCTATCAGGTTGCCGATGCCGGCGTTCATGCCGTCGCTTAGGATATTTACTAAGAATACCAGTTTGTTGGTGATGATGGTATAGTTGCCGTAGTAGGCTACCTGTACTACCGAAACGAACCATCCCACCAGCAATTCATCGCTTCGGTAGAGAATGAAGTCCTTGATCTTCTGTACGAATATCTGTCGTGTCTTTTGCAGTACCTGAGGATAGCGCTTCAGGTTTTGGCGTCCTTCGGTCAGACTAATGCGCAGCCATGGATATAGCTTTCGTATGCGGTGGTTGAAGACGATGCAGCCGATGACGGTGAATACCAGTCCTACGACCACCCACAGGTACAGGTTGCGGTAGTACCATGCCAGCACAATCTGTACCACACTCTGCGTGATGGCAATGGTCTGGAAGTAGGCGTTCACCAAGTACTGCTTTTGGTTAGCCGACACTAACAATTGCCTGTAGTTGAAAATGTATCCCACCATGGCCGTGGCGAGGAAAGAATAGAAGGCGAAGTAGGTCAGTCCGAGGTTCGACGAAATGCCGTCAGGCCACCAAGGGAATGTGAGGCTTACGATTAGTCCGCCTGCACCTATGATGCCGCCGATGCAACGGTAAAGAAAGGCGAGCATCGACATCACCTCGTTGATTTTCTCGTGATCGTTCTCCTGTAGTGGTTTGTAGAGGAAGTAGACGATGCTCGTTCCGATGCCCAGTTCGGCTACGCTGAGAAACGACATGATGTTCATCAGCATGCCAGTCATGCCGATGAACTCTGCTCCGAGGCAGTCCAGGAATACCTTGCGCGAGAAGAACGCTAACAGTAACGAGAGAATGTAGAATAACATTCCCACCTTCATGTTCATGACGCTTCTGTGCACTCGCTCGCCCATAGGGGTCGTCTGGTTAGTGGCCTGTGGTGACCGCTGCACGCATCTCTTTCAGCAGGTCTGAGGCGAAAATAAAGTCGGTGAGGCGCTTGTTGGTCGAACCCATGATGTCGGCCGACACACCCTGCCATTCCTTGTGTCCTTCATAGATGAAGATAATGTTCTCGCCGATACCCATGACCGAGTTCATGTCGTGGGTGTTGATGATGGTGGTCATCTTGAACTCATGGGTGATGCCGTGGAGCAGTTCGTCGATGACGAGTGAAGTCTTAGGGTCGAGGCCCGAGTTCGGTTCGTCGCAGAACAAGTATTTCGGGTTCAAGGCAATGGCTCGGGCGATAGCTACGCGTTTCTGCATACCGCCCGATATTTCGCCGGGATATTTCTCTTCGGCACCTATCAGGTTGACGCGGTCTAAACAGTCCATGGCCCTCTTGGTACGCTCGCGCAGGTTCATTGACGAGAACATATCAAGTGGGAACATTACGTTCTCAAGGACGGTGAGCGAGTCGAACAGGGCTGCCGACTGGAAAATCATGCCCATCTCGCGGCGCATGTGTATTTTCTCGCTCTTCGACATGGCCACAAAGTCGCGCCCGTCGTAGAGTATCTGCCCCGAGGTAGGCTCGAAGAGCCCCACGAGGTTCTTCATAAGAACGGTTTTTCCGCTGCCGCTTTGGCCTATGATTAAGTTGGTCTTTCCGTCCTCGAATATGGTAGAAATGTCATTAAGGACGATATGATCGTCGAACGACTTGGTGAGATGCTTTGTTTCAATCATTGCGGTAGCAATTTTTTCACTTTTCACTATTCACTTTTCACTCAACTGAGTAGCTGTGTGAGAAATACGTCACTAAAGAGGATGAGCACACTGGACGTGACCACGGCATCTGTCGAAGCCTTGCCCACATTCACTGAGCCGCCCTCGACAGTATAGCCGCAAAAGGCTGGAACGCTGGTGATGATGAAGGCAAAGAACTGGCTCTTGATGATTGACATCCACATGAACCAGGGCACGAAGTCGTGTTGCAAGCCGACGGTGAGGTCATCGGGTGGCATGATGTGGCCGATATACGAAGTGGCATAGGCACCGATGATGCCCATGACCGACGAGAAGATGACCAGGAAGGGCATGATGGTGAGCAATCCGAGAATTTTGGGCAGGATGAGATAGCTGGCCGAGTTCACACCCATGATGTCGAGGGCATCAATCTGTTGGGTTACACGCATCGTGCCAAGCTCGGAGGCGATGTTTGAACCCACCTTGCCGGCGAGAATCAGACACATGATCGATGACGAGAATTCAAGGAGCATGATCTCGCGGGTAGTGTAGCCAGCCACCCAACGGGGCATCCACGGCGATTCGATGTTCATCTTCATCTGGATGCAGATGACAGCACCGATGAAAAACGAGATAAGCAGCACGATGCCGATGGAGTCAACACCGAGCTGAGCCATCTCCTTCACATACTGTTTCCAGAACATGCGAAACCGTTCAGGGATGGAAAACGTGCGGCCCATGAGGATGAGATAACGACCGAATACGGTCAGCCATTTTGTGAGAAACATTGGGCTATAGGGTTGGAATTGTCTGATATATTTTTGTGCAAAGGTACAACATTTGCAGCAAAACGGTAGGGCTTTAACTCCCTTTAACTCGTTTGACTGCTCAAACTGCCTAATTCTTTGTAACTTTGCAGCCGCATTTCCGAAGAAAGGACGAAGATGAAGAAAAGCGAGATTACAGAACTGTTTAATAACCTGTTGGAAAAAAACAACGGCAAGCTTGATTTGGTGGCCCGTATGGAGGGTAGCTATACGCTCGAGGCCGAGGGGCTAGTGAAAAAGTATGGCAAGCGCACCGTGGTCAACGACGTAAAGTTCAACGTGAAGCAGGGCGAGATTGTCGGTCTGCTCGGTCCTAATGGTGCAGGCAAGACCACCTCGTTTTATATGACAACGGGTTTGGTGCTGCCCAATGGTGGACAAGTGTTCATCAACGACGGCCAGGGACGAAAGGAGATTACCGATTATCCTGTCTACAAACGTGCACAGGAAGAAGTGGGCATAGGCTATCTGGCCCAGGAGGCGTCGGTGTTTAGGAAGATGACCGTCGAGGACAATATATTCTCGGTTCTGGAGATGAGAAAGGTAAAGCCCTCAGTACCGAAGGAATTCCTGGAGAAATACCCCGACTTCTCAGAGTATGACTGGAAATACTTTATGATGGAAGACCTCATCCACGAGTTCCGTTTGAATAAGGTGCGGCGCAACAAGGGTGACCAGCTCAGTGGTGGAGAGCGCCGCCGTTGTGAGATAGCACGTTGTCTGGCCATCAACCCGAGGTTTATCATGCTCGACGAGCCATTTGCCGGCGTTGACCCCATTGCCGTTGAGGACATCCAGTTTATTGTGTGGAACCTGAAGCGCCGTAACATAGGCATACTGATTACTGACCATAATGTCGACGAGACGCTCACTATCACCGACCGTGCCTATCTGCTTTTCGAAGGTCGTATCTTGTTCCACGGCTCACCTGAAGAGCTGGCCACGAACCCCGTTGTACGTGAGAAATACCTGACCAACTCGTTTGTGCTGAGGAAAAAGGACTTCCAGCTGTTGGAAGAAGAACGCAGAAAGAAAGAAGAGGAAGAGATAGCGAGAGCTAAGGCATGAGCGTTAAAAAATGGTAAACATGCCGTTTTTACGCCTTTTCTGAGTAATTTTGCAGCCCAAAAACTAACAATATCACATTTTATATAAAAAGAGAAATGAACATCCAATTTGAATGCGCCGACAAGGTGAATGGCTTGATGACTGTCACCATTGAGAAGGCCGACTACGAAGAGAAGGTCCAGAAGACCCTGAAAGACTACCGCAAGAAAGCTAATGTACCGGGTTTCCGTCCCGGCATGGTGCCCATGGGGCTCATCAAGAAGCAGTATGGTACTGCCATCAAGGTTGACGAGGTGAACCGCCTGTTGGGCGAGAAACTCTATGAGTATATCCGCGAGAATAATATCCAAATGCTGGGCGAACCCCTTCCCAGTGAGAAACAGGTACCCCAGGACTTAGAGGGTGACGGACCGTTCACGTTCGTCTTCGACATTGCTGTGGCTCCTGAGTTCAAGGCCGAGTTGACCGACAAGGACAAGATTGACTACTACGACATTACCGTTGATGATAAACTCATCGACCAGCAGGTGCAGATGTATGCTTCGCAGGCAGGTGAGTTTGTAGAGGCTCAGGAATGGAGCGGCAACGATACGCTGAAAGGCGACCTCCGTCAGCTCGATGCCGATGGTAATACCCTCGAGGGCGGCATTACCACTGAGGGTGGCATGATTATGCCCAGCTATATCAAAGGTGAGGAAGAGAAGAAGAAGTTCGAAGGCTGCAAGCCCGGCGACATCATCACTTTCAACCCGAAGAAGGCCTATCCCGAGAACGATGCCGAGGTGGCTGCCCTGCTGAAGGTAGAGAAGGATGCCGTGAAGGACATGGATAGCGACTTCAGCTTCCAGATTACCGAGATCCGTCACTTCGAGCCTGCAAAGGTCGACGAGAAGCTCTTCGAGCGCGTGTTCGGCGAGGACGTGAAGACCGAGGCCGAGTTCCGCCAGAAGATTGCCGACAGCATCAAGCCCCAGCTTGCTGGCAACAGCGACTATAAGTTCCTGCTTGACGTGCGCAAGTACATGGAGGAGAAGGTTGGCAAGCTCGAGTTCCCCGAGGCTCTTCTGAAGCGCGTGATGAAGAACACCAACAAGGACAAGGGCGAGGATTATGTGGAGCAGAACTTTGAAGGCTCTATCAAGGAGCTGAGCTGGCATCTCATCAAGGAGCAGCTGGTTGCTCAGACAGGAGTAAAGATCGAGGATGCCGACTTGAAAGCCGTTGCCAAGCAGGCCATCCGTGCACAGTTTGCCCAGTATGGCATGCAGGAAGTGCCCGAAGATATCCTCGACAATTACGCTGAGGAACAGCTGAAGAAGCGTGAGAATGTCGAGCAGTTCGTCGATCGTGCCATTGATGTGAAGCTCACCAATGCCCTGAAGCAGGCCGTGAAGTTGAACGTCAAGAAGGTGACCATCGAAGAGTTCAACAAGATGATGCAGGGATAATCCGATAGCGTTTTACCCCCTAATAATCACCCTAGCAAGCACAGAACTGCTTGCTGGGGTGTTATTTTTTTGAAAAATGATTGTTATTACGACAATTTTACGTAACTTTGCAGCCGACTACTCGATAGAAACTACAAATATTATGGCTAAAATGGAAAAGATTAAGACCTTATGCCTTGTTCTGCTGCTCACATTGTGCAGCACCATCAATGCACAGGAGTGGATTGACGTGACTGATGTGTTCGTCACCAATCCCGACTTCAAAAACAATAATAATGATGGCTGGTCATGGCAAAGCGGTGCCACTTCCCAGACCTGTCGGGCGGAATGCATGGAGTTCTGGAACGGCACTTTCAACTTCTGGCAGCAGTTGACAGGGCTTCCACAAGGTAAATACCGCTTCAGTGTGCAGGCGTTCTATCGCATTGGTAGCAATGATTATGCCTATTCCGCCTACAGAGAGGGCACGGAAGACCTGACGGCAATCATGTATGCTGACACCCATGAACAATCGCTGCTGAGCGTTTATTCCTATGAGTTCCCAGAAGCTGTAGACGGTTGCTGGACCTACAATTCCGGTGGCTGGTGGGGTGGCGGTGAAAGGCACTACTTCCCCAACACTATGGAGAGTGCCAGTGTGGCCTTCGGCAACGGAGCCTATTGGAACCAGCTTGAGTTTGAGGCCGAAGGTGATATTGTCATCGGACTGGAAAACGAGAATTATCGCAATGACAACTGGTGCATCTTCACCAACTTCAAACTGGAGTTCAGCGGCAATGCCGTGAAGGCCCAGAGCGTCACTGTCAGCGCTGACCATACCAATCTGCTTGTGGGTGAGACCCTGCAGCTTACTGCTACGGTGTTGCCTGCGAACACCCTTCAGAAGAAGGTCAAGTGGACTAGCGACAACTCTTCCGTGGCTACTGTCGATGAAAATGGTTTGGTGACGGCTGTCAAAAAAGGACAGGCCACTATCACTGCCACGACCACCGATGGTTCGAATAAACGAGCTTCTGTCACGCTGACCGTTAGTCAAAACGACGTCGCAGCCGGTTCAATCGTTATCAACGAGATTATGGCATCGAATGTCGACGAATTTATATCACCGGCCTTTAATTTCGACGGATGGATAGAACTGTATAACACCACTGGTCTCACTATAGGGCTTACGGGGTTGGTACTGAGCGATGGCGATGGTAACCGATGGACGCTCCCGACAGAATTGGGCGTCATTGAATCACACTCGTACAAGTGCATCTGGTTCGACTCGAACAATATCGCCCCAGAGAACGCACCATTCAAACTCGATACTGACGGTGGAACCATCACCCTGAGCAACGGCTCTGGTGAGGTTATCGATACCCAGACTTATCCTGCCAGCATGGAACGCATCAGCTATGCACGCACTTCAGACAATGCCAGCACTTGGGGATTTACCCAGTCGGCCACGCCCGGAGCCTCGAACAATGGGCGTAAGTTTGCCGAGCAGCAGTTGGCCGCACCCGTCGTCGACCAGCCCTCACAGCTGTTCTCCGGACAGCTGAGTGTCAACGTCACCGTTCCTTCCGGCTGTACCCTTCGCTATACCACCGATGGCTCGCTGCCTACGCTTACCAACGGAAAAACAGGCCCCGGACAGTTCCGTGTTGACGGCACTACCTGTTACCGCTTCCGGCTATTTGCCAATAACATGTTGGCATCGCCCGTCACCACGCGTTCCTATATTTATCGGGATCGTGATTATTACCTGCCCGTCATCTCGGTAGTTTCTGACCAGGACTTCCTCTATAGCTCTGAAATCGGAGTCTTCCAGAAAGGTCCTAATGGACGTCCCGGCAACGGCCAGGCTGATAAGTGCAACTGGAACATGGACTGGGATCGACCCGTAAACTTCAGTTATATCACTGCCGACGGAGAGATGGCCCTGAATCAGGACGTGAACCTCGAGATGTGCGGTGGATGGAGCCGGGCTTGGAGCCCTCGCTCTTTCAAACTGAAAGGAACCAAGGAGATGGGGGGCAACAAGAACTTGCCTTACCCCTTCTTTACGCAGAAACCCTACATACGCAACCGTACCCTCCAGATACGCAATGGCGGTAACGACAACGGCTGTCGTTTCAAGGATCCTGCCCTCGGATATATGATTTGGGACTCAGGTGTCGATATTGACGTGCAAAGTTATCAGCCTGTGCACGAGTTCATCAACGGCCAGTACATGGGCGTGTTGAATATGCGTGAGCCGAACAATAAGCACTATGTCTATGCCAACTACGGATGGGATGAAGACGAGATCGATCAGTTCGAGATGTCGCCCGACTCAGGCTATGTACAGAAGTGTGGTACTCCCGACAACTTCGAGGAACTGGTGAATCTCTCGGAGAGTGCAGCCAATAGTGAGACCTATAGCGAGATTTGCCAGATGCTCGACATCGATGCATACGCCAACTACATGGCCGCCCAGTTGTATTTGGGTGGTACCGACTGGCCACAGAACAACGTGAAGGGTTTCCGCCACGTGGATGGAGGCAAGTGGCGCTTCGTATTCTTTGATGTAGACTTTGCATTCAACTCCAGCGATGCCTTCAACCTCTTCATGAACAAAAATGTTTATTCTTTCGATGAGCTCTACCCAAGGGGAACGGGACATATCACGGCTGAAATCCGCTTTGTTACCTTGTTCAGTAACCTGTTGCAGAATAGTGACTTCCGCCGCCGCTTCATCGATGCCTATTCGCTCATGGGGGGGAGCGTTTTCGAGGCATCCCGTGCACAGCAGATTTGTGACGAACTCTATAACAATGTGCAGCCGGCTATGCAACTCAATGGAGAATCGGCATATAACTCCTATAACGATTGGAAAAATAAGTTAGGCAGCCGACTGAGTACCGCCACGAACATGCTGAAGAACTACTGGCGCTTCGACCTTTCATCGGCCAATGCCCAACGCGTAAAACTCTCCAGCAATGCCGAAGGCGCACAGTTGCTCATCAACGGACAACAGGTTCCTACGGGGCGCTTCGACGGTAACATGTTCCAGCCTGTCACACTCAAGGCCGTTGCACCTGCCGGCTATGCTTTCCAGGGATGGCTCAGCAACTCTGGCTCTATGGGCACTACGCTGAAAGCCAAGGGCACGTCGTGGTACTATTACGACCAGGGCTCGCTCGACGGGAAGAACTGGACTTCTCCCTCCTACAGCACCTCGGGTTGGAAACAGGGCAAAGCACCGCTCGGTTATTCAAACAAAGAGACTATGAACACGCTGCTCGACTACGGCGGTGACAGCAACAACAAGCGACCTACTTACTATTTCCGCACTACGGTCAACTTAGAGAATGCTCCTATCAGCGGTGATATGTTCTCGCTCGACTATTATGTTGACGACGGACTTATTGTCTACGTCAACGGATCTGAGGCAGGACGTTTCAACATGCCGTCAGGCAATGTGAACTATAATACCTTCTCTACAACCTATGGCGACCAGTTCCCCACCGGTACGCTCGACCTGCCTGCCAGCCTGTTCCGTAAAGGCAGCAACGTCATTGCTGTTGAAGTACACAATAACAACGCCAATTCTACCGATATCATCTGGGATGCTGCCATCATAGCCCAGTTGGCCAACACGTCGACCGAGTTTTATTCGACCGATGCCGAGATAAGCCTCCCCAATGGCAGCAGCCTGCAGTTTATTGCAAGCTATCGCCAGCTTACTGATGCTGAACGTGCACAGCAGGGAATCTCGCCTGTGCGTGTAAATGAGGTGAGTGGTGCCAACAGCTGTTTCATAAATGAATATGGAAAGAAAGATGACTGGGTAGAGCTCTACAATACCACCGACCATGAAATAGATGTCGAGGGTATGTTCCTGAGCGATGACGAGGCGAACCCCGAGAAATACCAGATTACGAAGGGCAGCACCCGTGCCAATACCAAGATTCCCGCCCACGGCTACCTGATCGTATGGTGCGACAAACGCGAGACGACCAACAGTGCACTACATGCCTCGTTCAAGGTAGGTGCCGATGGAGGAGTCATCATGCTGACAGCCGCCGATCGCAGCTGGAAGGACAAGCTGACTTACGATGCCCATGACGGCAACTCTACTGTCGGACGCTATCCCGACGGTACAGGTGAGGTCTACGTGATGAATGTGCCGACCATTGAGCGCAGCAATCTGCTGAGCAGCTATGTGGTCAGCGTCGCACAGGATGATCCTACAGGCATACACCGGAACATGATTGCTTCAGCCAATGGTTTCCGCATACGCTATGGTGCACAGCAGTTGCTGGTCAAGAGCGACGAGGATGGCCCCGCCACTGTTGAGCTCTTTACTACTGATGGCCGTATGATAGAGCGCCAGAATATCGTAATTGTTGGCGGCATCGGGCGTCTGAATGTCGCACACTTGCCCCAGGGCTTCTATGTCGCCCGCGCTACCAACGACGAGGGAACTCGCGTCGGCTGTAAGTTCATGAAATAATATCGATTTCAGTCATGCACTTTCTACAGAATGACCAAATAGATGACAAACAGTCAAGGTATGATGGGCTGATATATGACGTTGATTCCATCAACCATCAGCTTTTTATCAAGCTCGATGATATCATCGAGCAGGAAAAGCTCTTTACCAGGCACGACTTGTCGCGTGAAATGCTTTGTGACGTAATCTCTGTGGGCAGGAACCGCTTTACAACTATCATGCGTCAGTACAGCGGTGCTACCAACCTCTCCGAGTATATCAACCGCAAGCGCGTCAACTATGCCGTCCAGCTTATGAAGCAATATCCACAATGGACACTCGAGGCCATCTGCGACGCATGTGGAATGAATAACACGTCGTTCAAGCGTTATTTCAAGATGTTCCATGGCATGCCGCCCTCTGAATACCGGGCCAGCAAGCCATGGGATTCCCACTCCTGAACTTCTCCACTTCTACCCTCCTAATACATGCGAAAGTTCTATATATATAATAAGGTGTAAGGTGTTTCCAACCATAAAAAACGAGGTTTTGAATAGGATGAGTGACAAATCGGACGGTTGGATGTGACAAATCGGACGGTTTAAAATGTAAAAAAAGATGCCCCGTTAAATAAAATTATGTAATTTTGCCGCCAGTATGAAAAGAAACAAGATCAAACCACTAATCGTCTTTGCACTACTCCTTGCATCATCGGTGCAGGGGGCTTTCGCAGAACAGCGGACTGACACGCTCGAAGTAAAATTCCGCGTGGGACAGAGTGACATCGACTTGTCATACGCCGACAACGAACGGCGCATCGCTGAGTTTACTCGGCTAGTGAAGGAATACTACGCCAGCGTGCCCATGAGCCAGCTGAAGTTCGATATCTTTACGGGCGCCTCGCCCGAAGGACCTACCGAGCTTAACAAGAGGCTTGGTGAGCAACGTGGTGTTGCATTGCGCAATTTACTGAAGCAGAGACTCGGTGATCAAGCTCCCCAGATGGCTGTTGTCAATAAGGGTGCCCGTTGGGGTGAACTCTATCAGATGGTCGACAAGAGCAATGAGGAGTGGCGTGAGGATGTCTTGCGTATCCTCAGCAAGCAGCCCGCTCAGGACAACTGGCGTGTTGACCCCCGCGAACAGCAGCTCCGTAAATTGAAGAATGGTGCTGTCTGGCGTGAGCTCGATCAGCGCTATCTCCCTGTTCTTCGTGCTTCGGGTATGGCTGTAATCGCTTCTATCCCCGAAGTCCAAAAGGACACCATCGTCATTATTAATAAGGATACCATCTATTATCTCCCTGAGCCTATACCTGGAGAGATTATAGACCATCGTCCGTTCTGGGCCGTGAAGACCAACCTGCTGCTTTGGGGCGTCATTGCACCCAATGTGCAGCTTGAGATTCCTCTCGGACACAAGAACCGCTGGAGTGTTGAGGCTGAGGTGTTCCTGCCTTGGTGGACTTGGAGTCACAATGCACATGCCGAGCAGTTCTTCGACTGGGGACTGGAGCTTCGCTACTGGTTGGGCAACCGTGAGCGTCATCACACGCTCGACGGATGGCACATCGGTCTTGCTGTAGCCATGGGTTACTATGACTTCGAGTGGGAGCGCAGCCACGGTTATCAGGGCGAGTACGTTAATACTTACGTGAACTTCGGTTGGCAAAAGCGCATCAGCACCCACTGGGCATTTGATGCCGGTGTTGGTCTCGGCTACATCCCGACACAGTACCGTGAGTACCTCGGTAGCTCTGTATTCCCCGAAGGATATGAAGAGGAGTACGATGAGCACCTGATGTGGCAGCGCACACAGTGGCGTCACATCCTGGGTCTCACCCACGCAAACCTCACTATCGCCTATATGTTCGATCCGCGTCCGAAGAGCAAGCGCACCAAGTTGGAGCCGCTGACTCTTGATGATATCGATCGTTATTATAAGGATCAGAAGATGCAGCGTCGCGCTGAAAAAGAAAGCGCCAAGTTTGAGGAAACAAATGCCAAGGCTCGTGAAAAGGCCGATAAGGCTGAGGCTAAAGCTGCTGCAAAAGCTGCTAAGGCTGAAGCAAAGGCTTCTACAGAAATAGTCGGCAATACCGACAAGGCTGCAAAGGCTGCTGCTAAACAGGCTGAAAAGGATGCCAAAGCTGCTGCCAAGGCTGCCGAGGAGGATGCTAAGGCTGCTGCCAAGGCACAGAAGGAAGCTGCAAAGGCTGCCGAAGAGGATGCTAAGGCTGCTGCTAAGGCTGAGAAGGAAGCTGCCAAGAATGCAGAGAAAGCTGCGAAGGCTGCTGCCAAGAATGTCGAGAAGGAAGCCGAAGAGGTGACCGATAAGGCTGCTGCCAAGGCTGCTGCCGCAGAGGCAAAGGCAAAGGAGAAGGCCGAAAAGGAGGCTGCTAAGGTTGCTGCCGCAGAGGCTAAGGCTGCTGCTAAGTTAGCTGAATCTGAGGCTAAGGCCGCTGCAAAGGCTGAGAAGGAAGCTGCCAAGGTTGCTGAGGCTGAAGCAAAGGCCGCCGCTAAGAATGCAGAAGCAGAGGCTAAGGCTGCCGCTAAGGCTGCTGAGGCTGAAGCTAAGGCTGTCGCTGAGGCTGAGAAGGCTGCCGCCAAGCAGGCTGCTGCCGAGGCTAAGGCTGCCGCAAAGGCTGAGAAGGAAGCTGCCAAGGCTGCTGCCAAGGCTGCAAAGTCTAACGATTAGTAAACGACGTAGAGAAATGAAAACGATTATGACATATAAGAATTGCCTACGGCGCTTTACGCCGCTTGCCGCTGCAGCAATTGTTTTGCTCACGGCCAACAGCTGCCGTCGTGATCTTTGGGTGTTCCAGGACAACTATCAGCAGGTTGAAGTTAATATCGATTGGCGTAACTACTATCGCGAATGGGGTATTACGGGTTATGCTGGAACACAACCTGGCAACCCTTCCATCTTGCCAGCTGCTGATCCTGATGGTATGACAGTTTGGTTCTTCCCCCGCGACGGACGCACGTCCTTCCGTTATACCACGGCCGAGGTACGTCACTTCAGCGTTTATCTTTCACAGGATAAATATGACGGAGTGGTTATCGATTATTCACCTGAGGAGTATGGACGTCAGGAGTTTGTCGGTATGGACTTTGCTAATACTGCCAAAGTGCAGTCAACTCCTGCCAGCTATCAGGCAGACTCTATCCCTGACCTTTTTGGATCATTATGCTATGCTCATCAATTGCCTAACGTGAATGCTAATGGTTATTATACCATTGCTAACGAACCTGAGGACATTGCAAGTGATACGGTCTTCATGGACATTAAGTCTGGTAAATATGACCGTTATATTCCTTACGAGGAACGTGATACCTATCAGCAGACACTGGTCAATCAGGTGTTCAACATGGAGCCGCTGATTATTCCTTGGAATATGCGCGTACGTATCTATGTTAAGGGCATCTATTACCTTTGGAAGGTTCAGGCTTCTTTGGCCGGAGTTGCTGATGGCTATTATCTCGTAGACTGCAAAAGTTCTTCTACACCTTGTCTTTTGAAACTTGATGATTGGGAAGTATATATCACAGGTGACAATGTGGGTTATATTGCTAAGACCTTTAAGACATGGGGACCGATGAACTTTGAGAATCGTAACTGGGATGTTCATACACCACAGCGTCCTCAGAGTCAACGTGATTACACTAATTTACCAGCTATCGATGGTTACAGTTATGAGGAGTTGTCTTCACGCAATCCTGATGAGATGCGATTGAACTTGAGGTTCTTATTGCGTGACCGTAAGACTTCAGTCTACTACCATTTCGATGTTGCTGATATGGTCAATGTCTTTAGAAATGAATATGCACTGCGTATCGATTTGATGGAAGATGACGTCCGAGTGCCGAATTTGCCTTTCGTAGAAGCTTACAATGGTATGGAATTTGGTGGTATCGTTGTTCCTTGGGCTCCTGAGGATCCCGTCGATGTACAGTTCTAATTTCCTTGAATATAATTATAAATCATTTTATTAACTTAATCAAAATCATCTACTGTATGAAAAAGATTTATTTATTTGCAGCTGCCGCTGCTCTGTTGACAGCCTGCTCTTCTGAGGAGCTGATCAATCAGGAGGTAGCACAGCAGAACGCTGAGGCTCCAGTAGCTTTCAGTGTGTACACGCCGCGTAGCATCACCCGTGCTGGTGAGGCTGGTACGCTCACCACCAAGATTGTTGGTGATGTATCAAAGTCTGGATTTGGTGTATTTGGCTATTATACCAATGGCCAGAAGTATACCGAGGCTAACACTTATCCTAACTTCATGTATAACCAGCAGGTTAAAGGAAATGGTAATGGTGCTGTTGATCCTACCGAGTGGACCTATGAGCCTGTGAAGTACTGGCCTAATGAGTATGGTCAGAGTGCAACTTCTGATGATGTCGACCGTGTTACATTCTTCGCTTATGCTCCTTACACTTATGTTGATCCCTCAACAGGTGTTATGCCTTCAGCTAAGGAAGATGAGAAGAATATTACGGCTATGACACGTAATAATGGTATTGGTGATCCTATCATCAAGTATGTTGTTGACACTGACCCGAAGACCTCTGTTGACCTTCTCTGGGGTGTTGCAGGTGCAGACTACAGCACTGCATGGGGATCCGCTACCGCTTCTGTTCTGACTGGTAATCCTTTCATTGACCTGCTTAAGCCCAACCATCCCGTTGGTGCAGCTGGAGATGACAGCCGTGTTAATTTCAACCTCCGTCACGCTCTTGCTAAGCTGAACGTTCAGATCGACTATGTTGATGACAAGAATACTCCTGGCCCTGGTGTTGGTGCTCTGGAAGCTTCTAAAGAGACCAAGGTCTTTGTCCGCGAGATTAAGATTGGTGGTTTCAGCATGAAGGGTGCTCTGAACCTGAACAACTATGCAGCTACACCTAAGTTCTATACTGCTAATGGTGCTAATCCTAACACTACACAGCCTGTTCCTAACTGGAAGGCATATGACGGTGTGAACGATCTCGTTTATGAGATGGTTACTTTCAAAGATGGTCGTCGTGACGGTAAGGAAGGTGCTTCTGATGCAGTTGCTGACAGCGAGTCTTTCCTTGGCTTGAATCCTGATCTGCTTCAGACCGAGCCTTACGAAGTTGATGACGTGGAGTATCCTACTCAGATTAAGAACCTGAAGGGTGTGCTCGCTACTCCTGCAAACCTCTTCGCTAATACCAACACCACACCTACGGCTGCTGATCCTATCTTCGTTATTCCTAACGACAAGGCCATTGATATTGAAATCGTTTATGACGTAGAGACTGTCAACCCGAAGCTTGCCAGCAAGCTTTCTGACGGCATCGTTCCTGGCCTCAGCATTGAGAATAAGATTAAGAAGACCAGTGCTCAGATCTTTAATACAACTGAACCTGTTACTATGCAGGCTGGTGAGTTCTACACCATCAAGATTCATCTTGGCATGACCAGCGTGAAGGTTGAGGCTGAGGTTGAGGATTGGGATGGTCCGGTGAATGAGGGTACTGCTGTGCTTCCTGCCAACAACTAATTATCTCCGTGCTTTTAAACTTAACTGAGAGAATAACATTATTAAAACAAGCGAAATAATTATGAAAAAGATATTTTTATTCGCAGCAGCTGCTGCATTGCTGACAGCTTGCTCCAGTGAGGAACTGGCAGGCACGGAGTTCGCCCAGCAGAAGTCTGGTGAGACTCCCATTAACTTCAGCGTTTACACACCGCGCACTGTCACACGTGCAGGTGCCGCTCAGGAAATGAACACTGCAAACTTGGCCACACGTGGCTTTGGTATCTTGGCTTATTACACAGATGATGAGTCTTATGATGCTGACAAGTCTACTCCTTCTTTCATGTACAACACTCAGGTGACTAAGTCTGGTACCTCTTGGACTTACAATCCTGTAATGTACTGGCCTAACGAGTTTAAGAATGCTTCTGCCGAGAATATTGACCGTGTGTCGTTCTTTGCATATGCTCCTTATGTGGAAGTTGACAATACCACTGGTATTCCTTATGCTGATCAGGCTAACTGGAAGACTGACAAGACTCTGGTAACCACAGGTGAGAAGAATATCATTGCTATTTCTAAGAACACCGCTTCTGGTGATCCTGTTGTGAAGTATGTAGTAGATACCAATCCTGCTACTTCTGTTGACCTTCTCTGGGGTGTTGCAGCTGACAATGCAGCTACTCGCTACGTTGCTATCGACAATGGCAACTCTAAAGTTACCGTTACTCCTGGTAAGCCTTTCCTGAATCTGGTGAAGCCTAATGAGCCTACTGCAGCTGATGGTGGTGTCCTTAACTTCAACATGTGTCATGCTCTTTCGAAGCTGAACATTGATGTGAAGTACATTGCTGATGCTCTGACTCCGTCTGGCACTTCTGAGAATATCGATGCTGATGAGACTCGTATTTACATCCGTTCTATCACCATTGGTGGTTTCGTGATGAAGGCTGCTCTCGACCTGAATAGCACTGATCGTTATGATCTCGGTTCCGATAAATATCGTGGTAAGGCTCTTTGGAAAGATATCGATGGTAAGTCAGCTCTTTCTTGGAGTGGTAACACCAAGTTCTTCGATGGTCGTAAGGATGGTAAAGAAGGTACTGAGTCTGGTGAGAATCCCAACGAGTCTTACACTGGCCTGAATCCTCTGCTTCTTGAGAACTATGTGAACGACGTTTGGGGTAGCACCGCTTGGACTAATGATAAGAACAGCGGTGTAACAAAGGATGCTCAGAATCTCTTTGGTGATGGTACTGCTGCAGCAGCTGATCCTATTTATGTGATTCCTGTTGGTGATCCTATCGACATTACGATTGAGTACGATGTCCTGACTGCTGATCCTGTTCTGAAGGATTTCCTCTCTGACGGTGAGACTCACGGTTCTATGATTAAGAACACCATTAGCAAGACCAGCGCTGAAATCTTCGGTTCTGCTACGAAAATGGAAGATGGCAAGGCTTACACCATTCATCTCATTCTTGGTATGACAAGCGCTAAGTTCACCGCTACTGTCACTGACTTTGAGGCTGAGAATGCTATTGCTAACCTGCCTGATAACCAGGATTAATCATTGAAAAAGTCTTATTTAGACTAATATACTCTAAGGGCAGGAGCCGTTGGCCGTCAGCCTGCGGCTCCTGCTTTCTTTAAAAATTATTTTCTATTATTCTCTTGCGGCGTGCCGCATAAAACAACAGGTCTTTACTTGACCACCCCGTTGCCTTTAGGTGACCACTGAAATTGATTATTCATATAACAATATATACGCATCAATCAACGACGATAATAATAAAAATAAAATATCAATATGAAGAAAACAACGAAATTTCTTGCATTGTTTGGGCTTGCCCTCTTTATGGCTGGCTGCTCAGATGACGACAATGTGAACGAGTCGGCACTACTTAATGATGGCAGTGTGCAGTTTGGAGTTGAGACTACTCAAATTACAACACGTGCTACTCCTGGTAATGCTTTGGGTGTCATTGATGACAATGATTTGCTGATTGCAAAGCAAGGTTTCGGCGTATTTGGTTGTTATACTGGTGATTTAGTCTATGAGAGTTCTACGGTTACTCCTGACTTTATGTATAACCAGCAGGTAAATGGTCAGAAGGTAGGTTCTGATTACGTTTGGACTTACAATCCTGTAAAATATTGGCCAAACAAAGGTAAGACAACCTTCTTCGCCTATGCTCCCTATGTCGATCATAATAAGATTGACTATGAGAAACCTTGGAAGACTTCTTGTATTGCAGACATGTCGAAACCTGGTGAAGAGGGTGATCCTTGGCTTGTCTACGTTCTGTCTCCTTATCCTTTCTCCAATCCTGCTTTGAATCAAGGTCAGTGTGACTTACTCATTGGCGTGAATGCTGCCAATTATGATAATCCCTGGTACGATCAGGAAAAATCTGATATTACTGACAAGATGAATTTCACTTTCAAGCATGTGCTTGGTATTATCGGAGATAAGATTCGTATCAAGGTTACACCAGAACTTCAAGCTGTTCTCGATGGAAGTTCAAATGCAAAACTTTATATCCGTTCTATTACCATGAACTATAAGAACTTGACTCGTAAGGCAAAACTTGTTCTTAATAGTAAACAGGGTATTCCTAACTGGAAACCTATTGTTTCTGGTGAATTGACAGTTAATCGTACTGTAACCATCAAGGAGAGCGATATCGTGTCTGTCGATCCATCATTTGCAGCAACTGATGACTACGATGATCAGGCATATTATAATGCTAACGATGGTATCACTTCAACTAATACCGGAAGTGATGGTGTAACACTCCTAACAAAGAAAGGTCTTCTCTTTATACCTTATCAAGTTGTTGAAACTCCTCAACAAGTAGAAGTTACTCTTGAATATCAGGTTCTTGCTGATAAGATGGAACCTTATAACGGTGTTGTTACTAACACTATTAATATTCAGACTAAAGATGGTAAATGCAGTGACGTTGTTATTACACTTGGTAAAAAACTCCACTTTGACGTAATCAAAGCACCAAAGATCGGTGATTTCTATTATAGTGATGGTACTTGGGGTCAGGATAATACTCATGATACTGGTGCTGTTCCCATTGGTGTCATTGTTTATCTTGGCGACAAAGTAGGCACATATGATCCTGCGACTGGTGCCAAAGGAACTGCAAAACACGGTCTGGTAATGGCTTTCCAGAACACTGCTCATACATTCTCTTCTTATCCATTCTCAACTAAGTATAACCGTTGGGGACCTTATGGAGATTTTACCGAGTTACCTAACTGCACGACGTTTGCACAAGCATACGAGAATGATTTGAACGGTGAGTATAATACGAATGTACTGTTCAATAGATGGACGGTGATACCAGCTACCCAAACTGACAACTATTGGGCATCATGGGATTGCTCACAATATTCTACAGCTGGAGTTGGATCAAAAGGCAGATGGCATATTGGTACATTTGGAGAGTGGGCCTTGATTTTCGATCAGGTTGGTAAAAAGTTTGGTGGTGGATCAGGTACTGATATTGCTGACGCTATTGCTGGTTCTACAATTGCAGATGGTACAGTGTTCTATCCATCTTTGACAGGACAAGTGGAAGGCTCTATGATAGAGAATCTTGAATCAAATAACTCTGAGAAGTTCTGGATGTTTGATCCTGGATTTGAAGGACACTTAGACCGCCATAAGTTGCAGAATGGTCTCCGTTATTGGACAAGTACAGAGGTTGGACTGACAAAGGCAATGAGCTTTGAGTTTAAATATCAGCCCGTACCTAATTACAGTGACGGTGTGATGTTCTTCTTAGACAATGGTGCTGACAAAGAAAGTCAATATCTGATTCGTCCATTGCTTACATTCTAATCGAATCTTAAGAAGTTTGAATATTATAAAAGAATGCTGTATGCGAATAGCATACAGCATTCTTTTTTGATGATTGTCTTTTCAGTTCGATTACTTCATCATCCACCGTCCGTTGTGCTCAATCATTGGGACAACGATTTCCTCCTGGCTGTCGTCGCCCAATTGGAGGAGCAGGAATATCTGGGCGAGGTTGAGGGTAGAATCCATCCGGGCGTTGCTAATTGTAAAGGAAGTGATGCCCTTATGCTTTTCCTCGAATTGCTGCATGTGTTGCTTGCAGGCATCGAGGAGCTCTGCACGGTAGCTTTCGGGTATGGTATCCATGCCTGCACGGGAGGAAAGGAAACGATCGTAGTCGGCTTCAAGCAGGTATTGGTATGCTGTGGCAGCCTCTTTTCCAGCTGCTTCTAACGCTATGCGTGTTCGTTCTTCTGGCGTGAGCTCGCTGGAACATGAAGATATGGACATAGCCAGGAGGAGTGCCGGAAGATTGTTACGAGAATAACGCAAAGCAGCGGCTAAGCCGCTGCCTACAGAAAAAGGATTACTGTTTGTTATCATGTATTTGTACTGATACTGGTTTATATACTTTATCAGAGGAGTTATTTCTGTCTGATGAAGACATTGATGGGTGTGCCTGTCAGCGTCCAGTTTTCTCGTATCTTGTTTTCCAGGAATCGCCTGTAGTTCTCCTTCACGTATTGTGGCAGGTTGGCGTAGAAAATGAAGGTGGGAATCTGTGTGTCTGGCACCTGACTGACGTACTTGATCTTGATGTATTTGCCCTTTATTGAGGGTGGTGGAGTCGCCTCGACGATGGGCAGCATCACCTCGTTGAGCTTCGATGTGCCTATCTTTGCTTTGCGGTTCAAGTACACCTGCTTGGCAGTCTCCAAGACCTTGAAGATGCGTTGTTTGGTCAAGGCTGAAGTGAAGATGATGGGGAAGTCGACAAATGGAGCCATACGCTGTCGGATGGCATTCTCGAACGTTGATATGGCAATCTGCGACTTGTCCTCAACCAGGTCCCATTTGTTTACGGCAACGACCAGCGACTTGTTGTTCTTCTGTATGAGTTGGAAGATGTTCATATCCTGAGCTTCGATGCCTCTTGTGGCATCGATCATCAGGATACATACATCGCTGTTCTCAATGGCTCGGATGGAGCGCATCACACTGTAGAACTCGAGGTCTTCCGACACCTTGTTCTTACGGCGTATACCTGCGGTGTCGACGAGATAGAAGTCGAAGCCGAACTTGTCGTAGCGTGTGTAGATAGAGTCACGTGTGGTGCCGGCAATGTCAGTGACGATATGTCGGTCTTCTCCTATAAATGCGTTGATGATGCTTGACTTGCCTGCGTTCGGACGGCCTACGACGGCAAAGCGGGGGATGCCATCCTCCAAATCGTCCTTCTGCTTCTCAGGTAGCATCTCGAGAACTTTGTCGAGCAGGTCGCCTGTGCCGCTGCCTGTGGCTGCACTGACGCAGAAAGGATCGCCAAGACCGAGTTTATAGAAGTCGTATTGTCCGTAGAGATCCTTGCCGTCGTCAGCCTTGTTGGCCACAAGAATGACTGGAGGAAGCAATGATTTGTCCCCTTCACTTCCTTTTACCCCCTTTTCACTCCCTTTCACTCCTTTACGAAGTATCTGTGCCACGTCCATGTCCCAGTCTGTAACACCGTTCTTGATGTCGCAGAGGAAGAGTACGAGGTCGGCTTCTTCGGTGGCGATAATCACCTGCTTGCGTATTTCTTCTTCGAACACATCGTCGCTGTTTACTACCCAGCCTCCTGTGTCGACAACTGAGAACTCGCGTCCGTTCCATTCACATTTGCCGTATTGGCGGTCGCGTGTTGTACCTGCCTCGTCGCTGACGATGGCCTGACGGCTGTTGGTCAGCCTATTGAATAATGTGGACTTACCGACATTCGGACGTCCCACGATGGCTACTAAGTTTCCCATATCTTTGTAGTTGTTTTGATACTTGGTGTTACAGGTCGATGTTGAACTTATAGCCCAAGGTCAGCTGGAACACTCGGTTGTAGAATGCGTCGCCTACGTTGACCAACTTAACCAGACCCCAGTTGTAGCGTGCATCGAGTACGATGTTCTTGTATTCGTAAGAGATGCCGACAGGGATGGAGAAGTCAAACTTGCTGATCTTTATCTCTTCTCCTGTCAATGTGCTGATACTACTATAGACCTCATCCAGATCCATGGACGCACCGTCAGTCTTTGCCTTGGCCTTCACCCTAAAACCGGGCTGCACGCCAGCTTTGATGGCCAGGCCTGGCAGCACGTAGTAGTTCAGCACAACGGGCACGTTGGCATAGTCTAAGTCGGCGGTGTACGAGCCTGCACTGCTGCTGTCGTACTTGGCACCCTGATTCGACACGATGACACCTGCTGCGAAGCTGAGACGGTCGGTGAGCATATACTCGCCCTCGAAGCCGAAATTGGCTTCCACGATGGCCTTGTCAGCATCCGACAGGCTTGACAGGTTTACACCTACTTTTGGCTGTATGGTGAAGTCGCCCTCTTCGCCTTGGGCTTTGGCGACGATGGTTGCCATCAGGATGGCTGTGAATAACACGATTCTTTTCATATCGCTTTTCTTTTTTTAGGTTAAACATGAGCTTGTGGTTTCTACTCGGGGTTATAGCCGAAGTTGTCGAGTTCACGCTGCGATGAGCGCCAGTCCTTGTCGACCTTAACGAAGACCTCCAGGTAGATGTGCTTGTCGAAGAATTTCTCTAATGTCTTGCGGGCTTCTGTCGATACCTTTTTCAACGCTACGCCCTGATGGCCTATGATGATGCCTTTCTGCGAGTCGCGCTCGACGTAAATGACAGCGTTGATATGTATCTTCTTCTCGTCTTCTTTGAAGCGCTCTACGACCACTTCGACCGAGTAGGGTATCTCCTTATCGTAGTAGAGCAGTATTTTCTCACGGATAATCTCCGAGACGAAGAATCGTGCAGGCTTGTCAGTCAGTTGGTCCTTATCGAAGAAAGCCGGGCTTTCTGGCAGCAGTTCCTTGATGCGCTTCAGCAGTATGTCGGTGCCGAATTTGTTCTTTGCCGAGATGGGCAGGATCTCTGCGTTTGGGAGCAGTGCGTGCCACTTGGCTACGATGTCGCCAAGGAGTTGTTGGCTGGATTTGCCGTTTTCTCCGGCTTCTCCGGAATTTCCGGAATTTCCGGCTTGTCCGGACAGCTCATCAATCTTGTTGATGAGCAGGATGACAGGAATCGTCATTTTCTGAACCTTCTCCAAGAAGTCCAGATTCTTCTCAGGGTTCTCTACGACGTCGGTGACGTAGAGTAGCACGTCGGCATCGACGAGAGCGCTCTCTGAGAACGCGAGCATCGACTCCTGCAACTTGTAGTTGGGCTTGAGCACGCCAGGCGTGTCGCTGAACACAATCTGCATGTCATCGGTGTTGACAATGCCCATGATGCGATGGCGTGTGGTCTGTGCCTTGAATGTCGCAATAGATATGCGCTCACCCACGAGTTGGTTCATGAGCGTCGACTTTCCCACATTGGGGTTTCCTACGATGTTGACAAATCCGGCTTTATGCATAAGTGCTTTTCTATAAAAACGAATTAAAAATTATGGTTAGACTTGCTGCACACATGCGGCAAAACTAATCATAATTTTTAATTCTTAGATTTTAAATTCTCAACTCCTAATCAATACGCCCACTTCAGATAACTGGCTCCGTGTACGAAGCCGGCTCCGAAGGCGGTGAGGATCAGGTTGTCGCCCTTCTTCAGGCGGTCTTCATATTCCCAGAGGGCAAGAGGTATGGTGGCAGCCGATGTGTTGCCGTAGCGTTCGATGTTGACCATCACCTGGTTCATGGGGACCTCTAATCGTTTGGCCACTGCCTCGATGATGCGCATGTTGGCCTGATGGGGAACGATCCAGTTGATGTTGTCCTTCGTGAGCTGGTTGCGCTCTGCTATCAGTGCGCAGTCATCGCTCATGTTTGTCACGGCATAGCGGAACACCGTTCGTCCTTCCTGATAGGTGTAGTGCAGACGGTGGTCGACGGTGAAATGGCTTGGTGGGCATACGGAGCCGCCAGCTTTCATGTGGAGGAAGGGCAGGCCCTTGCCATCGCAGCGGAAGAAGCTATCCATGATGCCGACACCTTCTTCTTCAGAAGCTTCGACGAGCACGGCAGCAGCACCGTCGCCGAAGAGCGGACAAGTCTGGCGATCCTTGTAGTCGGTGACCGACGACATTTTGTCAGCTCCAATGACGATGATTTTCTTTTTCCTTCCACTCTGAATCATCATGGCCGCCTGGTCCAGTGCGTACAGGAAACCGCAGCATGCAGCCCAGAGGTCGAAGGCGAAGGCGTTCTTCAGCCCCAGCTTGCCGAGCACGATGCTGGCTGTCGACGGGTACTTGTAGTCAGCCGTCGACGTAGCCACGATCAGTGCGTCGATGCTGTCAGGATCAGCGCCCGTCTTCCGCATGAGTTCCTTGGCCGCCTTGCGCGCCATATAGGAAGTGCCGAGACCCTCTTCAGTGAGGATTCGGCGCTCCTTGATACCCACGCGCGTCATAATCCACTCGTCGTTGGTGTCGACCATGCGCGACAGCTCCTCGTTAGTCAGGATATAGTCGGGCACGTAACCGCCAACGCCTGTGATGATCGCGTTGATTCTACTCATTATTCAGCTACTGCTTCGTCCTCCATCTTGATAGCCACCTTACCGCGATAGTAACCGCAAGTGGGGCATACGGTGTGGTAGATGTAGTAAGCGCCACAGTTGGGGCATACAGCCAGTGTAGGAGCTACGGCCTTGTCATGGGTACGACGCTTAGCAGTACGAGTGTTTGATTGTCTTCTTTTAGGATGTGCCATTTTGAATTACAATTATTAAATTTAACAATGTTCGATT